>NZ_JAMYNB010000009.1:0-307744 GCF_040318795.1 Mesorhizobium sp. M1004 | reverse complement strand
TCCCGAAAGGCTTGGGAATGAAATCGGTTGCGCCGAGCTCCAGTGCAACCACTTTTTCCGCCTCATCAAGCCGGTCGCCGCTGATCACTATGATAGGAACATCTGATTTTGTCGCCAGATTGCGGACGATCGCAAGTCCATCCTCCCGGCCTAGGTTAAGGTCAACAACCACGAGATCGACTGGCTCACGTGAAAGAACATAGTCAAACTGCTTGCTATCGTGGACTGCGGTTACCTTCAGGGCATGCATCGTGAGATACTCGGCGATGAGGCGCCGCATTGCGGCATCATCGTCAATGACAAGAACATGTTTCAACGGCACACCTTCAATCTTGAATCCCCTTGTCTAAACCTGTTGCCGAGCAACCCTGGGGCACCGACCCAGAACAGCTGCTCCTTGATACCACTCGCCGTTGCGTGCGGCCAATGTGAGGCCGTGCTCGTCCTGTTCTTTTCATCCCCAGCGAATTGACCGCACCAAGGCAGCCCGTGGCCACCAGACAGGTCCCAGCGCCGACATGACCCTGCCGTGTGGTCCTTCGCTTTTTCGCTTCGAGCTCCCCCGTTGGTGCAGGCCTGCCAATATCACTCAAGTTCGACCTCATGGATGCCAAGTTTCCTGCTATGCCCTTGCATCCTGGTCATCCTGGAGTTTGCGGACCTGGATCATCTCGATATCATCCGGCTCGTGGATCCAGCTCGGACATGGTTGAGCAGCGCGGCGTTTGGCTTGATCGGAGAGGCGGTCGGCGGAAGAAGACCGTGATTCGCTGCAGCGGCCTTGTGCAAAATAGTGTGTCTCCTGCCAAGCCGGCTTCGTCCAAGGTGGCCGGCGGCCTCAAATGCTGTTCGGCGACCGGCAGGTCGCCGGTTGCGGTGAACGTCCGGGCTAACATTTCTCAGTTACTGCAACTCCTCCATCTTGAGCGTGTCACTATGCTTGTCCATTGCGCCGTCGGACTGCGTCAATGACGTGCGGTTATCTGCCGATGGGACTGTGCATGATCCACCCTTTGGCGGCGGCGGCCGAACAGCTGAACGAGGCTCGCACCAGGATGGGCTGCGCCGCCACGTCTTCCCAGTTGACCCTCGCCGCCGCGGATTTGCGCCTTCGAGCCAGCTTCGCGGACGAGCTCGCGTCTCAAGCAATGATCTGAGTATGCAGGGCCGCGCATGGCTGCTCTTTAAGGACCGGCAGCATACCGGCAAAGTTGGGCCGCTTTATCGCCTTAGTCGATTCCCCACGGTGATCCCGAGCCTGAACAAGCCCGCCAAGCTCCCCATTTTGTCCTTGGCTTGGCGCTGACAGAAGTACCGTCCATGACGCCAAAGTCGCGGCCCACACTCCAGGAGCAACGGACGGCCGGGACGAGCAATCCTGTAAAGGAGTCATTGTACCAAGATGCTCCGGATGTCGCTGGCTGATCGGGCCCGCGCCACCCACGCATGCGCAAGATGCTCACCCACGCTGATACGAACACGGTCTTTGCTTCAATTGAAACCGAAAAGCTGAACTTGAACATCACACAGTAACAAACCTCCCCGATAAGCGCGTGCCGGACAGGGCCAGAACCCGTCCGGCGGCTTGGAAAGGTAGGTGATAGGGAATGTTTATTGCAGCTTGGCCGCTGGCCATCGTCCTGATGACATCCATGTCACTCCCAGCCGAGCCCGCGCCACTTTCTCCGCGTGAGTTCCGCAGCCTGTCGCGCAAATGCGCCCCCTGGGTTGCGCCGTCCACCCTGGCCGCGATTGCCAAGATTGAAAGTGGCTTTGAAACGCTGGTGGCTCATGACAACACCACAGGTGAGCAGCTTCGCTGGATAGACCACCTGGAAGCCACGCGGGGCATCAAGGAACGCCTCGAAGCACAACATTCTGTCGATGTTGGATTGATGCAGATAAACAGCAAGAACTTTGCCATGCTCAATCTCACGCCGGAAAGGGCTTTCGAGCCCTGCGCCTCGCTTTCGGCTGCCGCCCACCTGCTTGAAAGCCGGTATGCCGGCGGCACCACTGCTGTGGCACAGCAACTGGCGCTTCGCCGTGCCATCTCGGCCTATAACACGGGCGACGTCACGCATGGCTTCGCCAACGGTTATGTACGCAAGGTCGAGTCGGCCGCAAAGGACATCTCAAGTCTCCTTGAGAGAACGCTGGAGCCGACTGCTCGAGATGTGCCGCACCTTGAGGCACCCGGTCGGAAAGCCGTGCCGCCTCTGCTCCAGCAGAGCCAACAGGCCAATAGAAAGAAGCAGCCCAACCAAGATTCTTGGGACATCTGGGGCTCGTATCAGCCAGACCGCTCCGGGGCCGATCCCTCCGATCCGACAGGCAGCCAGGCTGCGAAAGCACGGGAACCCTCGAACCCGAACAAACTCGTATTCGACTGAAACATGGAGATGCAATGATGACGCCACTCAAGATACTTCGTGCGCTTAAAACGCGTGTTCCTTCGCCTTTTTCCATGCTGCGCATGGCGGCTGAATATGTACCGGCCGCTGCTGCAGGCGCGGCGTGGACGGTCTTCTACAGCGGGCCAGCCGCGGCTCAGGTGACCGGAGGGACGGATCCTGCCAAGATGGTCCAGAATATCTGCACGTTCATACTTGGCCCCTTTGGACAATCACTGGCCGTGCTCGGGCTCGTAGCCATCGGTATCTCTTGGATGTTCGGTCGTGCTTCACTTGGCCTGGTTGCGGGTGTCGTTGGAGGGATCGTCATCATGTTCGGGGCCAGCTTCCTGGGCAAGGCGCTCATAGGCGGCGGCTGATGAGCGACCGGTTGGAAGTGAGCACCCTCTATGTGGCGGCGACGCGCCCCGCACTGTTTCTGGGGGTGCCGCTGACGCTGGCCGGATTGCTCATGATGTTGGCTGGGCTTGTTATCATTATCCTTCAGAACCCGCTCTACGAAATCGTTCTCGTGCCACTCTGGTTCGGAGCACGGCTGGTTGTTGAGCGTGACTATAACGCGGCAAGCGTCGTGCTGCTCTATTTGCAGACGGCCGGCAGAAGCGTGGACGGGCCGGTCTGGGGAGGCGCAAGCGTCAGCGCCAATCCGATCAGAGTGCCGAAACGCGGAAGAGGAATGGTGTAATGTTCGGCGCCAGCGGCCGGACCGAGAGGTCTGGCGAGATCTACCTTCCGTATGTTGGTCACGTAAGCGATCAGGTTGTCCTTCTGGAAGACGGATCGATCATGGCCATGGCACATGTGAACGGTGTGCCCTTTGATTTGGAAGACGCTGAGATGCGCAACTCGCGCTGCCGCGCGTTCAACACTCTCTTGCGCAACATCGCCGATGACAATGTCTCGATATACGCTCATCTTGTGAGACACAACGATGTGCCGGCGCCGGCGCCGCGCCAGTTTCAAAGTGCATTCGCTGGCAGTCTGAGCGAGGCCTACGAGCGTCGTGTGCTGTCGGGAAAGCTCTTTCGCAACGATCACTTCCTCACTTTGATCGTGTCCCCCCGCACCGCAATCGGCAAGATCGGCTTGCGGATTGCCAAGTCCCGCAGACGGAATGAGCACGATCTAGCCACCCAAATGCGGAGCCTGGAAGACCTCTGGCACATCACTGCTGGCGCACTCGGCGGTTACGGTCTGCGCCGGTTGGGCATTCGTGAGAAAGGCAACGTGCTCTTCACGGAAATCGGCGAGGCGCTTCGGCTCATGATGACTTGCCGGTTTCTTCCGGTTCCGATGGTTACCGGCTCACTTGGCGCCTCGATCTACACTGACCAGGTCATCTGCGGGAAGCGGGCGCTTGAGATTCGAAGGCCCGGGGATAGCTCCGTCGGATCATTGTTTTCGTTCCGTGAATATCCGGCGACGACGCGGCCGGGCATGCTAAATTCCTTGCTGTCCGCCAACTTCCCGCTTGTCCTGAGCCAGAGCTTTTCCTTCCTCACTCGCCCACAAGCTCATGCCAAACTAAGCCTTAAGTCCAGCCAGATGACGAGTGCCGGCGACAAGGCTCTCACCCAGATCAATGAACTTGCCGAGGCAGAGGACGCACTGGCAAGCAACGAATTCGTGATGGGTTCGCATCATCTGAGCCTGTGCGTCTATGCCGACAGCCTCAATAGCCTTGCAGATCGCGCAGCAAGTGCCCGCGCACGGCTGGCCGACGCGGGCGCCGTTATCGTCCAAGAGGGCATCGGCATGGAGGCCGCATATTGGTCCCAACTTCCGGGGAACAACAGGTGGCGCACGCGCCCGGGGGCGATCACCTCACACAATTTTGCCGGGCTCGTCTCATTTGAGAACTTCCCAAGCGGTTCCAGTTCCGGCCACTGGGGCAATGCTGTTGCGCGCTTTCGCACAAACGGTGGAACTTCTTTCGACTACATCCCCCATGAGAATGACGTCGGCATGACGGCAATATTCGGGCCCGTTGGCAAAGGCAAGACGACGCTGATGACCTTTGTCCTCGCGATGCTTGAGCAAAGCTTGGTCGATCGCAATGGTGCGATCGTCTTCTTCGACAAGGATCGGGGTGGTGAACTGCTGGTGCGAGCCACGGGAGGGACATATCTTGCGTTGCGCAGAGGCGCTCCGAGCGGCTTGGCCCCTCTGCGTGGACTGGACAACACCTCCGCCTCCCGGGACTTTCTGCGCGAGTGGTTGATGGCCCTGATCGAGAGTGACGGCCGTGGTCCGATCTCGCCGGAGGAAAGCCGTCGGCTGGAACGCGGCATTGTTCGTCAGCTTTCGTTCGAACCCCCTATGCGCTCACTTGCGGGCCTGCGCGAGTTCCTATTGCACAGCCCCTCCGAGGGCGCAGGAGCACGGCTGCAGCGGTGGTGTAGAGGGGGGGCGCTTGGATGGGCCTTTGACGGCGACGTGGACGAAGTAAGGCTGGATGCCTCCATTACGGGCTTCGACATGACGCAGCTCCTGGAATATGAGGAGGTCTGTGCACCGGCCGCCGCATACCTTCTGCATCGAGTGGGCGCTATCGTCGATGGTCGTCGGTTCGTCATGAGCTGCGACGAATTTCGATTCTATCTACTCAACCCCCAATTCTCGGCCGTTATCGACAAGTTCTTGCTCACGGTCCGCAAAAACAACGGCATGTTGATACTCGCAACGCAGCAGCCTGAACACGTTCTGGAATCGCCTCTCGGAGCTAGTCTCGTTGCGCAATGTATGACGAAAATTTTCTACCCATCACCGACGGCGGACCGCTCTGCGTATGTCGATGGCTTGAAGTGCACTGCGCAGGAGTTCGAGGCAATCCGCCAGGGAATGGCAATCGGCAGCCGCAAGTTTTTGCTCAAGCGCGATAGCGGGAGTATTGTTTGCGAATTCGATCTTGGGCAGATGCGCGAGTACGTAGCCGTACTCTCGGGGCGGGCCAACACAGTGCGCTTTGCCGACCAGCTTCGTAACCAGCACGGAGACGCCCCAAGTGGGTGGCTCGACAAGTTCATGGCCCGGTACCACGAAGTTCAAGACTGACGGAGGAATATTCATGAAATTTGCCAAACTTGCAGTAACGACCCTTGCTGCTTCCCTTCTGCTTCACGGACAGGCCCGTTCGCAATTTATCGTCAGCGACCCTGTAACAGAAACACAAGCGACCTTAACAGCGCTTTCCAATGCGGCGATCCTTGAGAGGTCAATCGAGACGCTCGCTACCACGATTGAAATGGTGACAATTCTAACGTCGTCATTCGCTGTCACGGGACTGCTAAGCTCACTTAACCAAGGAAATCACTACCCGTCGAGCAATAAGCTGGAGGAGCAGATGTTTGATGCTCGGGCGCCAGCTTCGATTATGGCCCGTAACATTGCGAAGGACCCAAATCGGATAGTCAACGGCACCGATTCAGAAGCGAAACTGTTACAGGGACAAATCGCCGGGGCCGCCAATGCCGCAGCTATTGCAGCCGACACTTTGGGCATGATGGACAAGCGCCTTAAGGATAACGCCGGCACGCTTGGTCAGCTTTCCCGCTCGGGAAATATTATGCAGGCCACCGTGACCAACGGTCTGGTCCTCAAGCAGATTCACGATGCGATGATCCAAAATGTCCAGGCCACGAGTCTGCTGACAATGGCCACTGCACAAGGGAGCCTTCACGCCGTGGAGGAGGCCGCCACGCAGCGTCGCGAACATCAGGACACCGCTAATATGTTTAGCATCCTCCCGTAAACCCACACAGAGTTCATCAGGCTCAGCTGCGCTGATCAGGGACACATCAGGCTCACGCCATGAATTTCAAAATTCCCGCGCCATTCACGACTATACACACGATCTTTCATGGGGCCTTCACGTCCGGGCTGCACAAAGTGCTTGAAAACGTCCAAGCGGCGGTCAGTGCGCCTCTGGTTGCGTGTGTCACGCTCTGGATAATAATCCAAGGCTGTCTGGTCATGCGTGGTCAAGTCGATGCGCGCGGGGGTATCTCGCGCGTAATCATGGTGTCGATTGTCGTCGCCCTTATCTTAGGGCAGGCCAACTATCAGCAGTACATTGAAGCGCTCTTCGACGACACGATTCCGAGGTTGGCTCACGACATCAGTGGCAGCGACTTGCCCTTCATCGGAATCCCCCAGAAGCTCGATCTCATGTTTGCTTCAAGCCAGTATGTCTTTCAGCTGATTGCTTCCGAAATTGGGCCTATGAACGGCCAGGACATACTTGCTTTCGAGGGAGCGCAATGGATTTTCTACGGCGCGCTGTGGACAGCGTTCGAGATCTACGATGCCGTTGGAATTCTGACGAAGGTGCTCTTGACGATCGGCCCCCTGGTCCTTGTAGGCTACCTTTTTGATCACACTCGAGACATAGCCACCAGATGGATCGGCCAACTGCTCTCGTACGGGCTGCTGCTTCTCCTCCTCAACATCGTTGCAACGATAGTAATCGCTGCCGAAGCAGTCTCGCTGGCAGCCATGCTTTTGATGATCAAATTCTCGGGCACGACAGCAGCCAAGATCATCGGGCTTTACGAGCTCGACATGCTTTTCCTAGCTGGTGACGCTCTGATCGTCGCGCTTCCGACGATCGCCAGCAGCATCGCCGGCGGCTCTTGGGGAGGTGCGAACCGACCTCTTAACAGCCTCAATCGCCACTTTGCCAAAACGGCGGGTGCTTAATCAATCGACAAGCTCGGTGCCAAAAACATGAAATATTGCCTACTTCTGTCAATCCTCGCTTTGGCCGCCTGCAAGACGAGCCATGGGCTTGCGACATGCGCGGGTGCCCCATTCCAACTGAACGTGGGACAATGGGAAACCACCCCTGAGGATCTTCGGGTCGAATGCGCGGAAGAGCCAAAGTGAAAGTTCCTGAACATGCCCTTCTGGTGGAGAGAGAAACGCTAGCCGCCCACTATAAGAAGGTGGAAGCGTTTCAAACTTCACGAGCGAAGTCTGCGCGGCGCCTGTCAAAGGCCCTGATAGCCTTTGCCGCAGCGGCGGTCCTAGGAAATGTTGCACAGGCATTTACCATTGCTGCCATGGTCCCGTTGGCCAAGCTCGTACCTGTGTTCCTCTGGGTCCGGCCGGATGGGACCGTCGACAGCGAAGTGTCAGTCTCTCGACTGCCGGCAACCCAAGACCGAGCCGTCATAAATGCTTCGCTGTGGGAATATGTACGCCTGCGCGAGGGGTACACAGCAGATACAGCCCAATACGCCTATGACCTCGTATCCAGTTTCAGCGCGCCGGCTGTGCGACAGCAATATCAAGATTTCTTCAACTATCCGAATCCCACCTCGCCGCAAGTCACGGTCGGCAAACGCGGCAAGCTCGAGGTCGGGCATATTTCTTCAAACGACATCAGTCCGGACGTTCAACAGATCCGTTACAAACGTACGCTTGTTGTCGATGGGCAGATGCCGATAGTGACCACCTGGACAGCTACCATCCGCTACGAGCGCTTGACGGGTCTGCCTGGGCAATCGAGGCTCACCAATCCGGGAGGTCTACTCGTCGCTTCCTATCAAAGCTCGGAAGATAGCGTATCGAACCTGGGCTATGTGCAGCCATGACAAAAAGAGCGTTTCTCGCGCTGGTCTGTTCACTCTTCTTAACGATGGAAGCGTCCGCGGAAGACACACCACTTGCCGGCAAGCATGATGCGCGCATGCGCTACCTGGCTTACCGTCCTGACGAAGTGGTGCGCCTGTCTACCGCAGTGGGGGCAACGCTGGTTGTCACATTCGCGGCCAACGAGACAGTCGCAGCCGTGGCCGTTTCCAATAGCAAAGACCTGGCTGCGCTCCCGCGCGCCAACTATCTCTTTTTTAAGGCTAGCCGGATGCTCCCGCCGCAGCCCGTCATTGTGCTGGCCGAGAGTGAGTCCGGTACACGGAGATACGTCTTCAGTATTTCAACGAAAGCGATGCCAAAACTCGATGAGAAGCAACCTGACCTATACTACAGTGTGCAGTTCACCTATCCTGCTGATGACGCTGCTGCTCAGAGAAAGGACGCAGAAAGGCGCTCGATTCTTGGTCAGGCCCGGGCGAAAGTGCTGCGCGACGAGAGAGTTCAGGATTTGTTGAATCGGCCCGCCGCAACTACCAGTCCGGACGAAAGCAATTTTCACTACGTCGCAAAGGGCGATCGATCGCTGGCGCCGCTGGAAGTTTTCGATAATGGCTTTACCACCGTATTTGGCTTCGCAAGCAATTCCCGCATACCCTCCCTCTACATTATCAATCCCGACGGCAAGGAAGCCGCTGCCAATTACACGGTCAAAGGAGACTATGTTGAAGTATCCGCAGTCGCCCGGGAATGGCGTCTGAGAGATGGCAATACGGTCTTGTCCATTTTCAACAGGGCTTATGACCCTGTGGGACGAGCGCCAGGGACCGGTACAGTGACACCCGACGTGTGGCGCGTTTTGAAAGGCCCGGCCGATGAATGAAACCGGCCCACAGTCGGGACATGATGTCCATGCCTCAGGATCGATGGTCTCGGAGCCGGCCCGCCGGCATGTTTCGGGATTGCAGAAGTTGGCCATCGCTGCACTTGTTCTCATCTCATCTCTATCGCTCATCTGGCTCGGCGGTCGTCCCAGCACACAAGACGAGCCAACTCAGCCAAAACCTGCAATTGTCGCCGACGCCGAGCCATTCCGCCCCGTGCCGATTGAGATTGCTCCCGAAGCTCCAGCACCCGTACAGGCGGCGCAGGCAGGAGATCCTGCGCCATCCATGCCGCCTCCGGCGCCAGCTGATCCGCCGCCGGAGGAAACACCAATTTTCGCCTACAGTGGCAGCGGTCAAATGCCCAACGACGGTCAGCGGAGCGAAGACAACCATAGGGATGCTCCCGCGACCTCGCATGAGATTTCAGAGGCTGGCGATCTGACGAGGCGATTGAAGCCAGATATACAGGAGCCAAGCCGGGCCACACTTTTGCCGCACCCTGATCTCGTGATTACCCAAGGAACGATAATACCCTGCATTTTGCAAACGGCAGTCGACACAAATTTACCGGGTTATGTGAAGTGCGTCTTACCTAAAGACGTCCGCGGCGCCACCAACAACGTGGTGCTTTTGGATCGCGGGACGACCGTGATTGGCGAGATCCAGCGTGGTCTCCAACAGGGGGATGCGCGTGTCTTCGTGCTGTGGACGCGCATCGAAACGCCTGACCATGCCCTCGTTTCGCTAGCGTCGCCGGGCGCTGACGAGCTCGGCCGCTCCGGAATGCCTGGCACGGTGGATAATCACTTCTGGCAGCGCTTTGGTGGAGCAATGCTCATGAGCGTCATTCAAGGCGCGTTTCAGGCCGCCGGTCAATACGCTGGCAGCTCAGGTGGAGGAAGCGGCATCAACAGCTTCCAGAGCAACGCCGGACAAGCCGTTGACACGACCCTTAGAGCAACGATCAACGTTCCGCCAACTCTGAAGAAAAACCAGGGAGATGCTGTATCGATCTTTGTGGCTCGGGACCTCGATTTCTCAGATGTATACGATCTTAGACCGATCGCCGTGGCGCCAGCCCCCCAACATCGCCAACGCCGGAGAGACAACAATGCGACCGGAGGCTGACCCTCAATTGCGTTTGCTTCTCAACCCTGTCTTGAAATGGCTTGAGGAGCCAAGGACCGAAGAGGTCGCTATCAACCGGCCTGGGGAAGCCTTTGTCCGACAGGCCGGCGTTTTCACGAAACATCCGCTACCGCTATCTTATGACGATCTGGAGGACATCGCGATCCTCGCTGGAGCGCTGCGCAAGCAAGATGTCGGACCGCAAAGCCCCCTCTGTGCGACTGAGCTGCCGAACGGAGAGCGGCTGCAGATCTGTTTGCCGCCCGCTGTTCCCTCAGGAACAATAAGCCTGACGATACGGCGTCCCTCAAGTCGTGTGACCGAACTCAAGGAAGTTTCTTCTCGCTACGAATACTCGCGTTGGAATCAATGGCGGTCACGAAAGGAGCGCCAAGAGCGGCAGGACGAAACGATTCTTCAGCACTACGACCATGGTGACTTGGAGCAATTTTTGCGAGCATGCGTTTGCGGGCGGCTCACGATGCTGCTTTGCGGACCTACTGGAAGCGGCAAAACGACAATGAGCAAGACTTTGATCAACGCTATACCCCCGCAAGAGAGGCTGATAAGTATCGAGGACACGCTCGAACTTGCAATCCCGCACGAGAACCATGTCCGATTACTCTATCCGAAGGACCGAGCAAGCGTAGGTGCGGTGACAGCCGAGCAACTGTTGCAAGCCAGCTTGCGCATGCGCCCTGATCGAATATTGCTTGGCGAGATGCGCGATGATGCTGCTTGGGCCTACCTTAGCGAAGTCGTCTCCGGCCATGCGGGATCAATATCAACGATTCATGGGGCGGATCCGGTCCAAGGCTTTAAAAAGCTCTTTTCACTCGTCAAGAGCAGCCCGCAAGGAGCTGCTGTGGAAGACCACACGCTTCTTGACCTGCTGTCGGCTGCCATTGACGTCATTGTGCCGTTCAGTACCCACGGCGACGTGTATGAGGTGGGGGAGGTGTGGCTCGCCGCCGATGCCCGGCGACGCGGAGAGACAGTAGCCGACCTTCTTAACAAGCACTAAGGCTAGAGCACGTCGGGGAACGGTAAGTCGTTTGTGATACGATGGCGTAATTTGTTCAGATTGAACCTCCACTTTGATTTGAGGGAGGTGGATAATGGGAGGAGGACTGGGCGTAGACCTTCGGTCACAAGTCTGAAGTCTTCGGGCGCCCTGTCGGCGCGGCAAGTCGCGGCACGATTCGACTGGGTGTATCGAGCGCGTCCGCTGAATTGCGCGGGCGACGCTCACCGAGCTGGTGCCGATGCCTGCTTCAAAAGCGGCACCGACACCCGGCAGGTCGTACCCTTGATTTACCTAGCCGCGCTCAATGAATGTCTTCAAAGACGCCGAACGTGGTTCGGAATGACCGGTGGTAAATCGGGAAGTGCCATATAGGAATCCTCCTGGTATTGCCTCCAGGGGGTCCTCTCAATGAACAAAGCCGCAACCTGCCCTTGCGACCTCAGCTGGAGTTTGCGACGCAACCCATAGGAGGATCGATGCGCAGAGAAATCGCAGGCAGAGTCGGTGGCATTGTGGGCTGGCCGACCGACGGTTTCAGCCCGTCAACAGGTCTTCACGTGTTCCATCCCCGACTATTGCAGGCGTGCGGCTTGCATGCTCCCGCGATCACCCATCGGAAAGAGCGTTACGAACACTACGAAGAGTTGCGCGACTTCCGCTGTCGCCCCGGTCTTACAGCGGACGGTGACCTGTCCGACCTTGATAGGACGTGAAATGCGAACGCTGCTCATTGATCATCATGTGGATCTTACGCGCGCTGTGCGAGTTGCGCTCGGGGATAGCGGTTTTGCCGTTGATGTAGTTGGCAACCTGGAACAGGCGTCGAGGGCATTTTGTTGCGCAACCTATGAAATTCTCCTGCTGGAGTTGGCTCTGCCAGATGGCGATGGCTTGGGCTGGCTGAGACAGCTAAGGAGCAACGGGCATTCAGTTCCAACCCTCATTATGAGTAGCATCAACGATCTCGAGAAGCGGATTGCAATTTTCAACGGTGGCGCGGACGACTTTCTGCTCAAGCCCGTCTCTTTCGATGAGCTCATCGCCAGAATGAGAGCCATTCTGCGCCGGTCGACACAGGTGACCGACCCCATCGTTGTATTTGGCAATCTCAATTTCGATCCGATCGGCCGACAGGTTTCCGTCTCGGGTCATCCTCTGAAGATCGCACGCCGCGAACTATGTATTTTAGAGCATCTGCTTATCCGTGCAGGCCGCATCGTGCCTCGTGCGCAGTTGGAAGATCACCTCTATTCGTTCAACGACGAGGTATCTGCCAACGCGCTTGAAGTCGGAATCTATCGCTTACGTGGACACCTGAGTAGGTCAGGTGCAACGCCACGTATCACGACCATGCGCGGCATTGGTTACATTCTTGAATTGACTGAGGCGGCATCCGCATAGTTGGTCTAAATTGAAAGAACAGACTGCCTGCCGTCGTCAGGTTGAGCTTGTGGCCATAATGGACACCGCGGCCGCCCTTGACGATGGTGTCGGCATGCGGTTCGAACGGCTCTGTCGCAAACCTTTTTGTAAGCGAGCATGGCAAGAAAAACGCCTCAGCTGTGGAGGAGCACGTGATGTTCAAGGGCCGCCATTTCGACCAGTCGGTGATCCTGCTGTGCGTGCGCTGGTACCTGGCCTACACTCTGAGCCTGCGCGATCTGGAAGAGATGATGGCCGAACGCGTTGGAGGTCGACCACTCCACTGTGCATCGCTGGGTCGCCCACTTCTCGCCGCAGCTGCTGGAGCGCTTCAACCGGCGCAAGCGTGTGGTCGGCAGCAAACGAGACGTACATCAAGGTCCGCGGCGGTATCTCTACCGCGCTATCGACATCCTCCGCGATACGGTCGAGTTCTTCTTTAGCGAAAACCGTAACCAGGTGGCGGCCCAACGCTTCCTCCGCAAGGCGCTGACGCGCCATGGCCGGCCGGAGCGCATCGTCATCGACGGCAGCCAGACCAATTACGAAGCAATCCTTTCCTGCGACGCTGAAAGCCGGCTGCGGCAGCGATCGCGGCGACCGCTGAAGCCGATCCGCTCCGCAATAGCCGGCATCTCAACAATCGGATCGAACAGGATCACCGGCGTATCAAGCCGCATTCGATCCATGCTCGGCTTCAAGTCGCATGCGAACGACGTGGTTATCCTCTCCGGCATCGAGATGATCCACATGATGGGCAAGCGACAGGCGAGGTATGCCTACAAGTCTGTCGATCGCTGTTTCGATCTCCTCGCTGCCTGACGGACAGGCCGAAATGGCCGTTCACAACCCCATTTCCAGGTTTGCGACAGAGCCTTTTGTCGGCGTTGCCGGCTTCGAAGGGCCGGTGCGCGCCGAGCGGATCAAGATCACCCCCGGCCACCTTGCCGCGGCCACTCGCCGAGTACGGAGCGGTGGCCGGAGGGAGCTGGTGATGACGACCCTAGATCATGACCTGCTGATCGCAATCCTGGATCGGCTGAAGTTGACGGCGATCCGCGACCAGCTCGACACGCTCATGTCGAGCAAGATCGCGCAGTTCCCGTTTGTCCGCGAACTCGACGGCTTCGGCTTCGACGCGCAGCCATCGGTCTGCTTCAGCCAAACGTATTCATAGGTATGGGACAGGCTGCTATGTCCGCCACCCACGCCTGCTCCGAGGCCCTCCAGGGCAATGGTCTTCGGCGAGGAGGATGAGACGCCGCTGGAGCTCGGGTGCAAGCGCTGCCACGCCCGCTCCGAGGCCCCACAAGGCCGAAGCGCAGTCGTCGGGGTCACGAGGCCCCTCGGCCACGACGACGAGACGTTGCTGGAGCCCGGTGCAAGGGCTGCCACAGATGGCCTGAACCTGAATCCGCCTTTCTTGAGGCGTTGCGACTATCATCGCGGCGACACGCAGCTCTTGATTTGTGTGCGAAATCCTCAGCAGATCCATCGGGCTGAGCCGCTCAGCAATATCAACGAGAATGTCCAGCGGCAGATCAAGGATACTCAGAGGAGGAAACGCTCTTGAGGCTCAGAGCGCGTCTGCTCCACTATAGATCAGGATGATTCACCGGGTCCTTCAACGCCAGCCGCCGGTTCCGATGAGAGAATTGTCCCTGATATCACGCTCGATGGAGTTAAATGCCGAGATGGGCGCCTTGCCACGCTCCTCAATGCCCCTCATGATTCACCGCCTATAGCTACCAACTGAATGAATCATCGTGATTGTCGCGCAGCGGAATCCTCAAGGATCGGGCAGTTCGTAGGGGGCGCCGGTTTGACCAGGTTGAGCCCGCGAATTGCTCGATCAGACAAGATCCTAATTCTCGACCATGCGGTGAGGCTCGAACGAGATCCTCGGGACGCACTCCAAGGTTTCGATCATGTTCGGCACACAAGGAAAGGGCGGCATTGCTGCCGCCCTGTCCGCTGTAAGTTGATAGGGGCTGGATTAAAAATCCATACCGCCCATGCCGCCCATGCCGCCCATGCCGCCGCCGCCCATGCCGCCAGGCATGCCGCCGCCGGCCGACTCCTTCTTGGGAGCCTCCGCGATCATGGCTTCGGTGGTGACGAGCAGGCCGGCGACCGAGGCCGCGTCCTGGAGAGCGGTGCGAACGACCTTGACCGGGTCGACGATGCCCATGGCGATCATGTCGCCATACTCGCCGGTCTGGGCGTTGTAGCCGTAGGTCGCGCCCTTGTTGTCGAGGATCTTGCCGGCAACGATCGAAGCTTCAGCACCTGCGTTCGAAGCGATCTGACGGGCCGGAGCCTGCAGTGCACGGCGAACGATGTTGATTCCGGCAGCCTGGTCGGCATTGACGCCGGTGACCTTGATGTTGGCCGAAGCGCGCAGGAGAGCGACGCCGCCGCCTGCAACGATGCCTTCTTCCACGGCCGCACGGGTCGCGTTGAGGGCGTCGTCGACGCGGTCCTTCTTTTCCTTGACTTCGACTTCCGTCGCGCCGCCGACGCGGATCACCGCGACGCCGCCCGCGAGCTTCGCCAGACGTTCCTGCAGCTTCTCCTTGTCGTAGTCCGACGTGGTCTCTTCGATCTGCTGCTTGATCTGGGCAACGCGGCCCTGGATCTCGTCCTTCTTGCCGGCGCCGTCGACAATGGTGGTGTTCTCCTTGGAGATCGACACCTTCTTGGCGCGGCCGAGCATGTTGAGGCCGACATTCTCGAGCTTGATGCCGAGGTCTTCCGAAATGACCTGGCCACCGGTGAGGATGGCGATGTCTTCCAGCATGGCCTTGCGGCGATCACCGAAGCCCGGCGCCTTGACGGCGGCGATCTTCAGGCCACCGCGCAGCTTGTTGACGACCAGCGTGGCCAGAGCCTCGCCTTCGACGTCTTCCGAGATGATGAGCAGCGGCTTGGAGGTCTGCACGACGGCTTCGAGAACCGGCAGCATGGCCTGGAGGTTGGACAGCTTCTTCTCGTGCAGGAGGATGTAGACGTCCTCGAGCTCGGCAACCATCTTGTCGGCGTTGGTGACGAAGTAGGGCGAGAGATAGCCGCGGTCGAACTGCATGCCTTCGACGACTTCCAGCTCGGTCTCGGCGGTCTTGGCTTCTTCAACCGTGATGACGCCTTCATTGCCGACCTTCTGCATCGCTTCGGCGATCATCTTGCCGACCGACTCGTCGCCATTGCCGGCGATCGTGCCGACCTGGGCAACTTCCTCGGAGGTCTTGATCTTCTTGGCAGCGTTGCCGAGAGCCGCGACCACTTCGGTCACGGCCAGGTCGATGCCGCGCTTCAGGTCCATCGGGTTCATGCCGGCGGCAACGGCCTTGTTACCTTCCTGGACGATCGACTGCGCCAGGACGGTCGCGGTCGTGGTGCCATCACCGGCGATGTCGTTGGTCTTCGAAGCAACTTCGCGGATCATCTGCGCGCCCATGTTTTCGAACTTGTCGGAAAGTTCGATTTCCTTGGCGACGGTGACGCCGTCCTTGGTGATGCGCGGTGCGCCGAACGACTTGTCGATGACGACGTTGCGGCCCTTGGGACCGAGGGTCACCTTCACCGCGTCGGCGAGGATGTTGATGCCGTGAAGCATGCGCTCGCGGGCGTCGCGGGAGAATTTTACGTCTTTGGCAGCCATTTTTTAGCTCCTGGCAGGGGCTTGCGATCAAGCCCGAAATTCAGTTGACGGTGAGGCCGATAATCAGCCGATGATGCCCATAATGTCGGATTCCTTCATGATCAGAAGGTCTTCGCCATTGAGCTTGACTTCGGTGCCCGACCACTTGCCGAACAGGATGCGATCGCCGGCCTTGACGTCCAGCGGGACCAGCTTGCCGGCTTCGTCGCGAGCGCCGGAGCCGACGGCGATGATCTCGCCTTCCTGCGGCTTTTCCTTCGCCGTATCCGGGATGATGATCCCGCCGGCGGTCTTGGATTCGGATTCGACCCGGCGTACGACCACGCGGTCATGCAGCGGCCGGAAATTCGACTTTGCCATTTTTGGATTTCCTTGGTGCGGATGTTGAACGGTGCTCCGTTGCCGGAGCATGCCTAGCACTCAGCCGAAGCGAGTGCTAACGCGGCAATGAGATAAGCCGCAGGCTCCTGCTAGTCAAGACGGAAGAGCAAAGAGCAAAGAGAAAAGAGAAGACAGCAAAGAGCAGGCAGCAAAGAGCGTGTAAGCATCGAGCCTTTTATGTGAACAATGTCGGGTATCCGACATATATGGGGCGGCTCACCCTTTGTAATTGAGCTTTATTCAGATGGTACGATTGGTGCAACGGGTGTTGCATTTGAACTCATCCAGAGGCTCGCACGGGTCGTGCTGCGTCAGCTTGGTCATGTCGAGCTTCAGAAGGCCATTTTTTGGCATTGGTTCTGTTGCTCCTATTGCCGTTCATGACCAATCCTGCGCGCGTGAGCCGGCCGGCTAGATTCCAACCACGAGAGCGCCGCCGCTGAGACCCGCACCCGCCGCCGCCAGAAGGATTTTCTCTCCTGGCTGGAATGGCTTCATCTGGTTGGCGAGCGAGAGCGACAGCGGGACCGTCGCGGCCGAAGAGTTGCCGTATTCGGCAATCGTCTTGACAATTGCTTGGTCCGCAATGCCGAGGTTTCTTCCGACCGCGCCGAAAATCCGAGTATTGGCCTGATGCGGCACAAACCGGCCGACATTGTGTGGCCGCACTCCCGCAGTGGCTAGCGCGGCTGTCGAGCAATCGGTCATCATCTCGACGGCTTTTGCGAACACTTCGGGCCCGTCGGTCATCGTCATCCGGGTCTGCCCGAGGTCGAGGTCGCCATGGAACGGCGTGTTGCTTCCTCCTGCGGGAATCTGGATCAGCCCGTAGCGCGAGCCGTCCGAAGCCACCGAGGCACCGAGAATGCCCCGATCAGCATCATCGCACTGACCGATCACCAGGGCGCCGGCGGCATCGGCGAACAAGACTGAGCTCGCGCGCTCGGCTGGATTGATGCGGCGGCTGAGGATGTTGGCGGCGATGACCAGCGCTGGTTTGCCATGCAGGCGGGTGAACCCGTCCGCAAACATGAGCGCATAGATGAAGCCGGCGCAGGCGCCGGTCAGATCGACCGCGCCTGCGCGGCCAAGGCCAAGCTTGTGTGCGACCAGCGGCGCGCTTGGCGGCAGAAGATGGTCGGGCGTCGAGGTGGCAAGCAACAGCAGACCGATGTCGTGGCGCGCAATACCGGCGTTCACCAGCGCCATGTCGCCAGCCCGGGTGGCAAGACCCGACAGCGTGTCTTCGTCCGTTGCCCAGAAGCGCGAACGGATTCCGGTACGCCTTTCGATCCAGCCCGGCTCGAGGCCGAGATTGCTCTCGATCTCGGCATTGGCCACCTTGCGCCCAGGCACGTGATGGCCAAGTCCGAGAATGCGCGACGACTTGCTCATGGCCTTGACCCGAAGCGTTCCCCGGCCTCCTCGATGGCGTCATAGAGTCGTTCGAGCTCGTCGCCTGCGATGCAATAGGGTGGCAGAAGGTAGAGGACATTGCCGAGCGGGCGCACAAGCAGGCCGCGCTCGAGGAAGAAAGCGCGCAGCTTCGGACCAATCTCGGCGAGATAACCTGCTGAACCGGTTCGCAGGTCGAGCGCCGCGATCGTTCCCGTGGCTCGACAGTCGGCAAAATATGGATTGTCCCGAAAGCGTTGCAGCCCGACGGCCTGCATCACGCTCAAGGCCGTGATCCGCCCGGCCACTGGCTCGTCGCGCCAGATCTCGACATTGGCGAGTGCTGCCGCACAGGCAATCGGATTGGCGGTGTAGGAGCTCGAATGGAAAAACGTCTTCTTCCGGTCCTCGGAATAGTGCGCCCGGAAGATGGCATCGGTGACAAGCGTTACGGCCAGCGGGATGGTGCCGCCAGTCAAGCCTTTGGAGGTGCACAGGATATCTGGAGAAATCGATGCCTGCTCGCAGGCGAACATGGTTCCGGTGCGTCCCCAGCCGGTCATCACCTCGTCGGCGATCAGCAGCGAGCCGGAGGCCTCAGTGATCTTCTTCAATTCGGCCAGAACCGATGCTGGATACATCAGCATGCCGCCGGCGCCCAGCACCAGCGGCTCGACGATCAAGGCTGCGGCTCGTCGATCGCGGGTCACAGCCTCGAAACGATCCAGCGTCTCCTGCTCGTGCCCCGCGGCCGGAAAGGGGATGATGTCGACCTCGAACAGCAAGGGTTCATAGGCGGCGTTGAACACGCCACGCGCACCGACGCTCATCGTTCCAATCGTGTCACCATGATAGCTGTGCTCCATGACGACGATGCGCGAGCGCGGCGCGCCGATGTTGCGGAAATAACCGAGCGCCATCTTCAGCGCGACTTCGACTGAGGTCGAGCCACTGTCGGAATAGAACACCCAGTCGAGTCCAGCGGGAGCGAGGCCGACAAGCGCCTTGGCCAAGCGCTCTGCCGGCTCGTGCGTGAAGCCCGCAAAGATAATCTGGTCGAGGCTCGACGCGGTTGTCTCGATTGCCTTCATGATGCGGGGATGGCGGTGGCCATGTGTGACGACCCACCAGGAGGAGATGGCGTCCAGGATGCGGGCGCCGTCGGCCCTGTGGAGATAGGCGCCCTCAGTCAGGACGATTTCTGGGATCGCAGGCTCGAGTGCGTGCTGGGTGAAGGGATGCCACACATGAGACTGCGACATCAGTCACCTCCAGTAATCGAGGCGAAGGCGAAGCCGGCAACCATTGCGTCCCTCAGTGTTTTGCCCGTCAGCACATCGAGGTGCGGCAGCCTGCCGAGCTGCGGGGCACCGCTGAATTCCACGATGGTCCGTTGCGTATCGGCCATCTCATCGCCGATGAAAGCGATGCCCGCCAACGGGATGGAGCGGGCGCGGAGCGCCTCGACCGATAGCAAGGTGTGGTTGATGGTGCCGAGTGTGGTGCGGGCGCACAGAATAACGGGCAGCCGCCATTCAGCGAAGATGTCGATTAACCTTGTGCGCCGGTTGAGCGGCACCATTAGGCCGCCGGAGCCTTCGATGACGAGCGGCGTCGGTAGGACGGGAAAAGCAAGATCGGCAGCCTTGATCGCCACGCCGTCGATCTCGGCCGAACGATGCGGCGACAGCGGGCTCCGCAAGCGGTAGGCTTCCGGCAGCACGCGCTCTGAGGGCAAGCCGGCAAGCCGCGCGACAACCTCGCTGTCGGTCTCGCCGTCGAGGCCCGATTGCACCGGTTTCCAGTAAAAGCCGTCCAGCAAACCGGCGAGCCCAGCCGCAAACACGGTCTTGCCAACTCCGGTATCCGTTCCGGTGATGACGATGCGTTGGGTCATATCGCCTCCGGTGATGTTTCGGCCAACACCTCGACCAGCGCCTCGACCATGGCGGAAATGTCGGCTTCGCCAATATTGAGTGTCAGTGAGATGCGCAGCCGCGACGTGCCCTCGGGCACGGTCGGAGGACGAACGCCGCGTATGTCGAAGCCGCGGGCCTGCAGGCGCGCCGCCACTGCCATGGTGCGCCTTACATCGCCGATTACTAAGGGCTGGATCTGAGAGCCACTTGGTGTCACACCCCAGCGATTGACCAACCGGCCGGCGCTGGCGACGCGTTCATGCAGCTGAACACGCCGCATAGGCTCGTCGGCGAGCATTGCGAGTGCCTCGCGCGCCACGACCGCCATCAGTGGCGATGGCGCGGTTGCGTAGATGAATGGCCGGCAACGGTTGATCAGATATTCGCACAGTGCCCTCGGCCCGGTGACGAGCCCACCAGATGCGCCGAGCGCCTTGCCGCAGGTGTGGAGCGCTATGATGTTGTCGCGGCCCTCGAAAGCGGCGGCAAGCCCCCGGCCATCCGGTCCCCAGACGCCGGTGGCATGCGCCTCATCAATGACGATGAATGCGCCGTGCCGATCGGCAAGTGCGACCAGGCTCTCCAAAGGCGCGCAGTCGCCATCCATGCTGTAAAGGCTTTCCACCGCGATCCAGACGCATCCCATGCCGCCTGCGACGCGCCAACGTGTAATCGCATCCTCGACAGCGGTGGCGTCGTTGTGCGCGGCCAGCACGAACTGTGCGCGCCCGGCCTGCGCACCCTCATGCATGCTGGCATGGGCGAGCTCATCGACAACCAAAAGATCGCCCTTCTGCGGCAGGGCGCTCAGCAGAGCGAAGTTGGCGATGTAGCCGCTGCCGAAGAACAGCGCGCGGTCGGCTCCAAAGAATGCCGCCGCGTCTGCCTCGAGCTGCTCGTGTTCCGGTGCATTGCCGCGCAACAGCCGCGACCCGGTGGCGCCAACCGGCGTGCCCCGCGCAATCGCCGCCACAACCGCATCGCCAAGTCTTCTGGACGCGGCCAGCCCGAGATAGTCGTTCGACGAGAAGTCCAGCCCGGCGCGGGGCGAAAGCGTCCGCAGCCGGTCCTTGCGCGCTAGCCCCTGCAAGGTCGCATCATAACGGGCAAGCGGCGCCCCGTTCATTGCGCCTCGAGTTCCATCGGATCGATGCCAAGGCGCCGGAACAGCAGGGTATCCTTGTCCTCACCGGGATTGTCCGCCGTCAGCAGCGTGTCGCCGAAGAAGATCGAGTTGGCGCCGGCAAAAAAGCACAGCGCCTGCATCTCGTCAGTCATCGCGGTGCGGCCGGCGGACAGACGGACATGCGATTTCGGCATCATGATGCGCGCCAGCGCGATCACGCGCACGAATTCGATCGGCTCAATGGGCTTGGCGTCTGCAAGCGGCGTACCGGCGATCGGGATCAGCATGTTGATCGGAACGCTTTGCGGATGTTCCGGCAGATTGGCCAGCGTCACCAGCATGTCGATCCGGTCCACCGGCTCCTCGCCCATGCCGACAATGCCTCCACAGCAGACCTTGATGCCGGATTTGCGAACGTGCTCGAGCGTCTCGAGCCGCTCGGCAAAGCTCCGCGTACCGATGATCTGGCTATAGTAGCGTTTTGACGTATCGATGTTGTGGTTGTAGTAGTCGAGACCCGCCTGCTTCAGTCGAGCGGCTTGCTCAAGATCGAGCATGCCGAGTGTCATGCAGGTCTCCAGGCGCAGCGCCTTGACGCCTTCGACCATCGCCACCACCGCATCCATGTCGCGCGCCTTGGGGTTTCGCCAGGCCGCGCCCATGCAATAACGGGTGGCGCCGGCATGACGCGCCTTGGTCGCTTCGGCGATGACGCGCCTGACATCCATCAGCTTGGACGCCTCCAACCCGGTTTCGTGACGCGCCGACTGGCTGCAATAGCCACAATCCTCCGGGCATCCTCCGGTCTTGATGCTGAGCAGCCGGCTGAGCTGGACCTTGTTTGGATCGAAATTCTGGCGGTGCACCGTTTGCGCCAGGAAGAGGAGATTGTTGAAGGGGGCATGGTAAAGTGCCTGAGCCTTCTCCAAGGTCCACGCCCCAAGGTCAGGGGGGTCAGGGGATTGAGCTTGTGGCGATGTCTGCGTTGAACTTGCCGTTTGCATAGTTCCTCCGGTATGACTTGCGGGTCTTTGCTATCTGACTAGTGATCGGAAAGGACAGTTGACCCAATCCTGTTCGTTACTCAGACAATCATGAGCCCCGATGGTCGAGGCCGATATCCAGGATCGGCGCGCTGTGGATGAGTCGGCCGACCGAAATCAGATCAACGCCGGTCGCGGCAACCGCTCGCGCTGTATGCGACGTGATCCCGCCAGAAGCCTCGGTGATAGCGCGGCCACCGACCATTGCGACGGCGCGGCGAAGATCGGGGAGGGACATGTTGTCGAGCAGAACCGCATCGGGAGCGAAGCCAAGTACCTCCTCCAACTGGGCCAGAGTATCGACCTCGACTTCGATCTTGACGAGATGACCGGCCGCTCTTCGTGCTCGCTCGAGCGCTGGCCGGACGCCGCCTGCGATGGCGATGTGGTTGTCCTTGATCAAAATTGCATCGTCCAGGCCGAAGCGGTGATTGGACCCGCCACCTGCGCGCACGGCATACTTTTCGACTGCCCGCAATCCGGGCGTCGTCTTGCGGGTGCAGACGATCTTCGCGCCATATCCACGAACCGCAGCGACGATCGATGCCGTTGCTGTGGCGATGCCGCTCAGATGGCACAAAAAATTGAGTGCCGTCCTTTCGGCTGTGAGAATGGCCCGGGCCGGGCCAACCACTGATGCAATGACCTCTCCATCCACGACATTGCAGCCGTCTGCCCGCTCCACGGAGATTTCGACACCAGGATCAATCAAGCCGAAAGCGAGCATCGCCAGATCGATGCCGGCGACAACTCCGGACTGTCGCGCCACCAACACGGTTCCCGCTTGGTATTCCTTCGGGACGATGGCGTCCGTGGTCAAGTCGCCGGCTCTGCCAAGGTCTTCAAGAAGAGATGCCCGTACAAGCGGCTCAAGCAGGACCGTGGGGAGCGGTGAGAGCATCATCACTTTGCACCTTCGGAGCTTGGCGAGTGTCCGAGTTCCCGCGCAGCCGCCAAGGCGGCTTCGAGCGTGATTTCGGACCGTCGGGCGGCAGTCGCATGATGAGGAAAATCTGTCCGGTAATGAGCGCCGCGGCTTTCTTCGCGCAACAAGGCGGCAACAGCAATCATTAGCCCGACAGCCGCCGGATCCGAGACCGCATCCTTGCTTTCGGCGAGCGGCAATAAGGCACGCGCGGCTGCTTTCAACGCTTGACCATCCCGGACGATGCCGAGTGCGCGCGACAGAAAAACGCGCACGGCTATCGGAGCGGGCGGTGGGTAAACGTTCGCAAACGCAGGCCTTGTTCTGCGCGCAGGCGTTCCGGCGACGCTTTCAGCGACCCAGCGGGCGCACACGATTGCCTCCGTCAAGGAATTGCTGGCGAGCCTGTTGGCGCCATGCAGTCCTGTCGAAGCGACTTCGCCGCAGGCCCACAGCCCCTTGACGGAGGTCCTGCCCGAGCTGTCCACGGCAACGCCACCCATGTGGTAGTGTTGGGCCGGACGAATGGGGATGAGATCGCGCGCGGGATTGATGCCGGCTCCAAGGCAGGCTGATGCGATTGTCGGGAAATGTCGAGCGAATGCCGGGCCTGGCCGTTGTCGGGCATCGAGAAAAACATGGTGGCCGTCCGCAAGATGGTTCCACACGGCGCGGGCCAAGACATCGCGAGGCGCAAGTTCCGCCCCGGGCACGCTCTGGAGAAAAGCCTGGCCGGTTTCATCGATCAGGGCAGCACCTTCGCCTCGCACAGCCTCGCTGACCAGCGCCATAGGGCGTTCTGGGCCGTCAAGCGCGGTCGGGTGGAACTGAATGAATTCGAGGTCGGCTAGGACAGCTCCAGCGCGGGCCGCAAGCGCAAGGCCTTGTCCGCAACTGCCCCAAGGGTTCGTGGTGTCGAGAAACAGTCCCCCGATGCCACCGGTGGCGAGAACCACCCGCCGTGAGCCGAAGAAGAAAGGTGCGATCGAACAGCTCGCCCAGACGCCTCGGATCGCATTCTCTCGCACTGCGAGCCGGCGCGCTTCCACGCCCTCCACGACAACTATCGACGGAGTGGAACGCACAGCCGCGATCAGCGCACGCATGATCTCACGCCCGGTGCCGTCCCCATGCGCATGAACGATGCGACGTCGGCTGTGTGCGGCCTCCAATCCGAGGCACAGTGATCCTTCCGGCGTGCGGTCAAAGCGAACCCCAAAGCCCGCAAGCCCCTCTATGGCCTTGGGCGCGGCTTGGAGGATGCGGCTCGCCACGTCTCTGTCGCAGAGACCATCCCCGGCGGCAACCGTATCGGCCAGGTGCATTGCCGGATCGTCGTCTTCGCCGAAACTTGCAGCCAGGCCCCCCTGGGCCCAGGTGCTCGAGTTGTCAGCTCCCAGCAGCGACCTTGACAGAAGAAGCACCGGCTCCGGCGACAGTTGAAGCGCGGTCATCAGTCCGGCGATGCCGCCGCCGATGATGATGGGCCGCCCGAAGAAGCTGCGGAGGTCGGCGCTCAAACTGCCAGCATCCGTTCGACCGCTAGCCGCGCGCGCCCGGCGATCCCGGGTTCGACGGTTACGACATGGTGGTTCTGCTCGAGCGCCGTGCGGATGTTGGCAAGCGTGATCCGCTTCATATGCGGGCACAAATTGCAGGGCCGGATGAACTCGACCTCTGGGTGCGCTAACGCGACGTTGTCGCTCATTGAGCATTCCGTCATCAGCACGACACGTGGCGGCCTTTGCCTTTCGACATAGTCGGACATGGCAGCCGTCGAGCCGGAAAAATCTGCTTCAGCCACGACGTCGGGCGGGCATTCGGGATGGGCGAGCACGACCACGCCGGGATGGCTTTCGCGCAACTCGCGGATGTCGGCCGGTGTAAAGCGCTCATGCACCTCGCAACGCCCTTTCCAGGCGATGATCTGCACATCTGTCTGAGCGGCGATATTCTGGGCCAGATATTCGTCCGGCAACATGATCACCCGGAGAACCCCAAGGGATTCGACGACCGCCTTGGCGTTGCCGGATGTACAGCAGATATCCGACTCGGCCTTCACTTCGGCGGACGTATTTACATAAGTGATGATCGGAACGCCGGGATAACGCTGGCGCATCAAGCGCACGTCTTCTGCCGTGATTGAGTCCGCCAACGAGCAACCGGCGCTGAGATCCGGAATGAGCACGGTCTTGCCCGGATTGAGGAGCTTGGCCGTTTCGGCCATGAAATGGACGCCGGCCAGCACGATGACTTGCGCCTCGACCGTCGCAGCCGTGCGGGCTAGTGCCAAGCTGTCGCCGACGATGTCGGCCACGCAGTGGAAGATCTCGGGCGTCTGATAATTGTGCGCCAGGATGATCGCGTTGCGCTCGCGCTTCAGCGCAAGGATCGCCTCGATATCCTCGGCGAAAGCCGGCCATTCAATCGGCGGGATCACTCGTCGGACGCGCTCGTAGAGCAACGCGGCCGTAGGCAGCATGGCGCCCATCGACCCCCTCCCGCTTATACTCTAACTGAAAATAACCAGCATATACTTGCTGTGAGTATAAGGGATGTCAACCCCGCGCCAGCGGCAATTTTGTCCCGGCGATGAGCCTATCGTCGAGAACGGCGTGGCGGAAACGGAAAAGCTTCGCTGGCCGGCCGCCGGTCTCAGTGGTGGCCTCTCCGGTCTCCTCGACCAGCTCCTGCTGTTCGATCAGTCGGCGAAAGTTCGGCTTGTGGATGAGCCTGCCGGCGAGCGCCTCCACGGTTCGCTGCAGCTGCAAAAGCGTGAAGACCGGCGGCATCAGCTCAAAGACGACTGGGCGGTATTTGATCTTGGAGCGCAGCCGCGCAATGCCGGTCGCCACGATGCGGCGATGATCGGCGACCATGGACTTGCTGGGCACCAGCGGCGGGGGTCCTGCGTCCCGCCCTCTTACGGCCTCTTGGACCAGGCCTGCTTCGTAGACTAACTCATAGCGTTGAAGCGTGAGTTCCTCGTTCCAAAGGCGGTCGTCGAAGCCAAAGGCTATCGTCGCCCGCTGCCAGCGTTCACGTCGCGTGGCCGAATCGCCAACCCCGTTTGCCCATTCGATCAGGCGCGGCCGCAGAACGTCCAGCACGACCGCAGGCGTGCCGGAGCGGTGGTCCTCCCATGGAAAATATTCATACCAACTCTGCCATCCGCACTTGGGCGAGCCCGCTGCCTGTTCCTTGCGCGTCAATGCCAGATAGCTGATGGAGATGACGCGCTGCTGGCGCTCGGCGCCGATGCGATCCCGATCCGCGAACGTGTAGAGTTGCTCAATGTACCCCAGCCGATGGCCGGTTTGCTGCTCGACCCACCCCCTCAAGCCGGATTGCAGCGATCGGTGCTCAAGCGCAAAGGGACCGGAGGGCAAGGTGTCCGCCTGGCCGATGGTGAGGACACAGGGTTGACTGCCGTTTACGGCGACCACAAAGGCGATCAAGTCCACTTTGACGTTGTCGGCCTTGCCGGCGGCTCTGTCTTTCCTGAGTCCTATTGCCTGATCGTCCATTATTTGGCCAACTCGGGGGCACCTTAATCGATTTAGTGTAAGCGTGCCAATTGGCACGTCAACACCCCGCAGCTGCATGGCCATTTTTTTGCTCTTCGCACCTGCACAAAAATGTGCCAAAGGCGACAGCCGCAGCTGGTAACGTAGGGGAAGGAGGGTCCCATGAGCGCTTATGGTGACACCAGGGCGATCACACCGCCGGATATTCGTTCGCGCAAAGGTGGGACGCCGCTCGTCTGCCTTACCGCCTACACCACCCCAGTCGCCCGGCTTGTCGATCCCCATTGTGATGTGGTGCTCGTCGGCGACAGCGTCGGCATGGTTCTCCACGGCCTGCCCTCGACGCTCGGTGTCACGCTGGAGATGATGATCACGCACGGCCAGGCGGTGCGCCGTGGCATCAAGCAGGCGCTGATGGTGGTCGACCTGCCGTTCGGTTCCTACGAGGAAAGCCCAGAGCAGGCTTTCCGCAATGCCGCGCGCGTCATGGCCGAGACCGGCTGCACGGCCGTCAAGCTCGAAGGCGGCGAAGCGATGGCAGAGACGATCGGCTTCCTCGCCGCACGCGGCGTGCCCGTCATGGCCCATGTCGGATTGACGCCGCAGGCCATCAACACCATCGGTGGCTACCGCGTACAGGGCAGGGGCGGGGATGCCGAGCGCATCAGGCGCGACGCAATTGCGGTGGGCGAAGCGGGCGCCTTTGCGGTCGTCCTGGAGAAGGTTCCTGAGGCGCTCGCCCGCCGGATCACCAAGGAGGTGGCGACCCCGACCATTGGCATCGGTGCCTCGGCAGCCTGTGACGGCCAGATTCTCGTCGTCGACGACATGCTGGGCCTCTTCGGCGACTTCCGGCCCAAGTTCGTCAAGCGCTATGCTGAACTCCGGGAGGCGGCTGCGGCTGCGATCGCTTCCTATGCGCGCGAGGTGAAGGAGCGCCAGTTTCCCGCCGCAGAGCACGTGTTTGCCGATGCGCCCAAGCCCGCCGACACGGACGCCACCAAGAGCGGAGAAGCAGCGTGAGCGTGCCGATCGTCAGGAGCGTTGACCAGCTTCGCGAAAGCGTCGCCGCATGGCGCTGCGAAGGTGTGAGGATAGCCCTGGTGCCAACGATGGGCGTCCTGCATGAGGGCCATCTCAGCCTGGTGCGCGCTGCACTCGAGAAGGCAGACCGTGTGATAGTGACGCTCTTCGTCAACCCGAAGCAATTCAACAGCCAGGCCGATCTTGCCGCGTATCCCCGCACCGAGGACGAGGATGCCGCCAAACTGGCACCGGTTGGCGCGCACCTGCTTTATGCGCCAGATGCAGAGGAGATGTATCCGGCGGGCTTCGCCACCACCGTTTCGGTTTGCGGTGTCAGCGAAGGCCTGTGCGGTACATTCCGGCCGGGGCATTTCGACGGCGTGGCGACCGTCGTCGCCAAGCTCTTCCTGCAGACCAGCGCTGACTTCGGCTTCTTTGGCGAAAAGGACTTTCAGCAAATTCACCTGGTCAGGCGCATGGCCCGGGATCTGGATATTCCAATCACCATTGTTGCCTGTCCGACAGTCCGTGAAGCCGACGGTCTTGCGTTATCATCGCGCAATGTGCGGCTCTCGCCAGCGGAACGCGCTGTTGCTCCCAAGCTATCATCGGTCCTGCTCAAGACGGCTGAGCGGCTTGAGCGCGGCTCACCCATCCTGCCAACGCTTGCAGAATCTCGCGCAGCAATTCTGGCTGCAGGCTATCGCGAGGTCGAATACCTGGAACTTCGCGATGAGGCAGATCTGCACCCGATAACAAGCCTCGATCGACCGGCACGGTTGCTTGCCGCCGCCTGGCTCGGCGGCACACGGCTCATAGACAACGTCAGACTATTTCGGATTGGTTCAACAGATTAGCCACGTTCTCGGCACGCGCCGTATTCGTCCGGGATCATCTAAAACAAGGTCTCTGCCTGGCATTGAGCGTTACGGAGGTTACGCACAGGACACATGCATCGCGTGTTTGAGAACTTCGTCGAGCAACTGTCTGCAAGTGTTGATGCTGCCGATCTCTGTGAGGCAATGGCCTCCGCTGCAGCCGGCTTCGACTTCCCGCTATTCGCCTATTTCACCTACCCGTCAGCCTCCGGCGACGCCCCCCAATTGATTTCAAACTATCCTTCATCCTGGACGTCACGTTATCTGCAACAGCGGTACCACAGTCTCGATCCGGTCATCCTGCGCGGGCTGCAAGGCTGGGATACATTCGATTGGGGTGTGGATCGCGCTCGGCACGGTCTGCCGAATTCGCAGCAACAAATTCTAGAGAGTGCGGCTGAGTTTGGCATCTGCGGCGGCCTGACGATGTCCATGCATGATCATCTCGGCCGGTTTGCTGCCCTGACCTTTGCTTCCGACGAGTCCCGTCCGCCTCTGTTGCGGTCACTGGCACGTTACGAAAAAGCATTGCAGCTGGTGGCCATCAACTTTCATATCCATGTCCGGCGAAGGCTCGCCGATCATCGCGTGGTGGATGGTGTAACGCTCACCCCGCGGGAGTTCGAGTGTCTGAAATGGGCGGCGCGCGGCAAGTCGGCTTGGGATACTAGCCAGCTTCTCGGCGTCTCAAAGCGCACCGTGACCTTTCATCTGGAAAACGCCAAGGCAAAGTTTGGCGTTCGAACGATCAACCAAGCCGTTGCACGAATGGCTGCCTCCGGCCTGACGAGATCCTGATTCTCAGCCACGATACCTGTAAACCTCTACAGGCTGCATCGCTGTCAGCTTTGCCCTTCGATGGCGGGAACACATCCCACATGGAGGCGACCATGATGCAACTGATAGCACCAGACTTTTACAGTGATTTTGCAGGCGAGCTCAAAGAGATGCACGGGCTCAGGTTTCGGGTGTTCAAGGAAAGGCTCGATTGGGAAGTTGATACCGAAGACCAGATGGAATCCGATCCGTTTGATGCTCTCAAGCCTGTCTATCTGCTCCTCAAAGGATCCGACTGGCGAATTCGCGGTTGCGTGCGTCTTTTGCCCAGCACCGGACCCACAATGTTGCGCGACACCTTCCCGGTGCTGCTGGGTGCTGACGTCGTGCCCTCGACCACCGACATATGGGAGAGCAGTCGTTTCGCGCTCGATCTTCCTCCGTCGGCGCCCAAGGCAGCGGGCGGGCTGGCTCAGGCGACCTACGAGCTCTTCGCGGGCATGATCGAGTTCGGCTTGGCCAAGGATCTGACCCGGATCGTAACGGTGACGGACACGCGCATGGAGCGGATCCTCCGCCTTGCTACGTGGCCATTGTCGCGCATCGGAGAACCCAAGTGCGTCGGCAAAACGGAGGCGGTGGCTGGGTTTCTCGAGATTTCCCACGCGAGCCTTTTGCGCATCCGCAGCAGGGGACGTCTGAGCGGACCGGTACTGTGGCAACCGGTTCTAGGCCCGTCAGCATAGCGCCATTGTGGACACCTGTGCCATGAAGGATGCTGGTTTGTCCAAGGAAGCGACGGTCGGCCTTGTATGCTGGCCGGACTGGCGTCGCCAGGACGCTTACCACTACGCCAGACGATTGCCACGCACTGGCTGGGCCTGGGAGTTTCTTCGGCGCAATCCACAATTCCAGCGCGACCACGCCAAAATGGCACCGTCCGCCTGCTTTGTCGGAACCCAGGCCGACATGAAGATAATCGAGTTGACGACAGAATCAGCTTTCCTAAGACAATGGAGCCTCCTTTTTCGCGGACGCGCCACAGTCGGACGCTACATCGGCGAGGGTCTTTTGGGATCCGCGCGATTGCGCCTGTATTCTACGAGCGGCCGCGGAGCCGCTGGGGCTCGACCACGATTTTGAACCGCTTCACCTTTCTTCGCTCTCATGCTGCAAGGACATCCTGCTGACAGCTGCGGGCATGCAGCACGTGCTGCTGAGGGAGAACTGCCGGAGTCTGCAGATCGCCGTTTCCGGTGCGTCCGTACTCCGCCCGTTGCGGCTATATGTCGACGCGATCCTTCAGCCGCAGCACCTCAAGTTCCATGTCGCTGCCCTTCAGTTCCTGAACGACATCAATGATTGCCGCCGCGTGTCAGCTGCTTGCTTTCCGCCGGAACACCGCGGAGCGCGTCTGCGTATTGTACTGCAGGCTTTGGATGGCTCGCTGGCGGGAGCATCTCATCAGGAGGTCGCCATTGCCTTGTTCGGGAGACGCCGTGTCGAAGAAGATTGGCGTCATCCAGGCGGCCATCTTCGCGATCAGGTACGTCGCGCCATCCAACGCGGCCGCTACCTGATGGGCGGCGGCTACAGACAGTTCCTGAGGTAATTGGAGTGGTTGCGATTGTCTTATACGAACGCGCAACCTCCATTTTCTCACTGCAATGGTGCGTTGCACAAAACGTGGCAAGCGCCTAGTTCTTCCGCGGCGAATCGGGTTTCGGCGAAACACCGGGACCCAACTTCGTCGATAAGTGCATTCATGACCTGAGGACCCCGATGACCGTTATGAACTCCGACAAAGCCGGCGCTGCAAGCCTTGAGACAATCGCGCGAAACGGCAGCATGCTGCGTCGCATAGCCGTACGCATTCCGACCTACCTGTCGGATATTCGCGAGAACCCGGCGTGGCTGCCCATGTTCATGTTGGCGCGCACCATGCCGGCACGGAGAATGCACTGGCGCGGTGCAAAGCCGGTCCGAAGGCCGCAAAGAGCCCAGGACACGATGTTTGCCGGTGTCAATTGCCACGACGTTGTCGACGCGCTGCGGATGGATGGGCTTTTTCCCGGCCTTGTCCTGCCTGCAATGGTGGCTGAAGATGTAGCCGCATTCGCCAGGTGCACACCTTGTTTCGGCAATTTCGATCGCCGACTCGAGTTCATGCCGGCGGAGCATGCGGAGGCTGAGGCGCGATTTGGCCGTCCGTTGCTCAGCGGCCATTATTTCGAGCGCATTCTGGGCTGTAAGTCGGCCGTTGCCATCCAAAACGATCCGCTGCTCATGGATATCGCGGCGCACTATCTCGGCGGCCAGGCGACGCTGATCACGACGCGCGTCTGGTGGAGCTTCCCGACCGGCCAGGCGTCGGACGCGGACAAGAACCTGGCTTCGCTCGGCAAATACCACTTCGACCTGGACGACTGGCGGATGCTGAAGTTCTTTTTCTATCTGGTGCCCGTCGACGAGGGGACCGGCCCGCATATCTATGTTCGCGGCAGCCATGATCGCCGCGCCCTCAAGCACCAATTTACGCTTGTCGTCGGCCATCCAGCGCAAGAGATTCTGGACGTCTACGGCAAGCAGAGTCCGGTCACGCTGACCGGCAAGGCCGGTTTCGGTTTCGTCGAGGATCCGTTCGGGTTCCATATGGGCACCGTGCCGTCGCACAGGCCACGGCTGATGATGGAAGTTGGCTTCGGCGTTTCTCCTCCATCGCGCCGCCGCTTCCATGGCGAGCCTGTGATCCGCTGATTTCGAAAAGTCCCGAAACAGCCTTCCCGTTGTGAGGGAAGATAAGGCTATGCCGCCAATCGATCTGTTCCGGGCCAAAAGCGGTTGTCTGCATATGCCCTGAACTTGGCTGGTGCAATGAGTCTCGCCATTGCTCCAGCCAGCGCATCAGTGCCTGTTTAATCGAGGTTAGATGGCAGTGCGCCCAAGAGATCCTCCTCGATATCGCCTGCCGCGCGAAGCCTCAGATGCTCTTCGAAAACCTCCTTTACGGACCGAGTCGTCTCGGGTCTCCTTTGAGTGGCCGGAAGGTGGTGCACAGCCGTATCGTGCTTCGGGATCCTGAACGAAGGCGAGGGGCGGTTTGTTCCTCGCGCGGCGCATGCAGCGGTGCCGGCATGACAGCTTCGTCGTGGATCCCGATGCTCGGCAACGTCGGCGGTGAAGGCTCTGTCTAGGCGGCTTACGTGACTCCAATGCAGGAGATCGACCATCTCCTGTTCGAGCACATTCGTTGGCGATCACCGTCGCGGCGCTACGGACGCCGCGGCGCCTGCGATCAATGCAGTTTGCCGACTAGCCGAGCGTATTCGGCTTCAGCCCTGCCATATGACCCATCTGCCAGCGCAATTAGACGCGCGCGATCAAGAATGACTACCTCTCCTCGCATTGAGCGTATCAGACCTTGGCCCTCCAAGGTTTGCAGCGCTATGGTGACGCCGGGCCGCCTGACACCGAGCATAACTGATAAGAACTCGTGCGTAATCGCAAAGCTGTTCCCGTCGACGCGATCATCACACATCACCAGCCATCTTGAGAGCCTGTCGACTATGTTCATCCGGGCATTGCTGAGCGCGGTGAAGCTTGCCTGGAGGTGAAAGTAGTGAACGTAGCGGAGCAGAAAACTTCGCAGGGTTGGGCTTGTCAAAAGCGCCTTGGTGAAGAGGCCCGCATCGATAACAAAGGCTCGGGCCTCTAATTGGACGTAACAATCGTGCGTTGACCGGTCATCGCCCATGATAAGCGCTGAGCCGGTCATACCCTCACAACCTATGATTCCGATCTCAGCTTCAATACCAGGCCGCAGTTCGCCCACCACTGACCCGAGACCGCTCTCGAAGAAGTACACGGTTCTGATTGGAGACCCCGCCACTTCGAGATGCGTCTTCAGTCCAAGGGAGACGCTTTCCAAATGAGGTTGCAGCAAGGCCAAATCTGCCGAGCACATTCGAAGCAGCAGCGAATTGCGATAGATGGAATTTTGGCGGGTGTCGCATTGCGCGGCAGTGTGAGTTCGTGAACTGGAGTCTGTCATAGCTCCCTCTCCCTATTGGGGCGGAAGCATGTTGATCGCTCACAGCCGACGGACGCCCTTAGAGTTGCCGTCGATGGCACACTGTATGCCTGCCGACCGCGGTTGTCCCATTTTTTAATCAATTACGTTAATCGGCCCGAGCCAAGCTTTGGCGCACCCGCTCTAACGCGGCATTCAGATGCTCCAGAAATTCGTCATCGCTTTTGGTCGCCAAGCCGACTTGTCGAGCGCGAGTTACAATGCGCTCCTGGAGTGAAACCGCTGTCTCATAGTGGTCCACGATCATCTGAAATGAAGCGCTCATTGGGGCGGATTCAAAGAGCTGTGCCATTCTGGCAATGTAGTTCCAAGATGATGAGAGTCCATGCGGCCGCCGCTTGGGTAACAATCGTACAATATACCTAAGACTGGCCGCGCTCTTTGGTTATCCTCCCAGAAATCCGTAGCCTCGCGAGGCGCAGCTTCTCTTCGCCCTCCGACCTCGTGACCGGCGGACCAGTCCCGGCTTCAGCCATTCGGCCTTGTTCTTCTTATGCTCCTTCGGGACCGGGCCGCCGACCTCGCCCTGCACACGATTCCACAGCGTTTGCCTCTTGTAGGCCTTGAAGGCTACTATCGGCCGCCCTTGTAGGGCCGCTTTCAGCCATGATCACCTCGGGGCGCTGAACGAAGCGCGTGCTTGTCGACTCTGTCGGTCGTCGCAGACGCTTACGGAGGCCTCACCGCAGAGGGCGATGCGAACTCCGGCTCGACGACGGCTGTCAAATCAGACTGCTGTGGATGCACTACCAGCGATCGGTACTAGGATTCTCGACCTCGGTAATAAGCTGGTCTGTACGGCTAGCGACCTTCCTGCCTAGCAATATCAAAAGTCAAACCCCGCCGAAGATGCATATGCCTGGCAGCACGCGTCGGTCTTTGGCCACGCATCTGCCAAACCGAAATCAAGTAGCCCGCCATCGTGCGCCCTCAACGCGATCTTGATCATTGCAGTGGGGCAATAACTTATCTCTTTGGAGCTTGGTGGTGATATATAGGCGCCCAAGCCAGCGCTAATATTGCATGGAGCTAAAACGCCCGCTAAGATTTCTTGGGTGTTAGCTGGCGGGTGTTTGATGCGGTTTCATCGTCTAGGCGCGGTCGCTCTGGGTCTGGCGTCCTTCATCAGCAGCGCTCATGGCCAAGAATCCTGCGACCCTAACTACACAGGCGCCTGTGTTCCAATCGCCAGCGATGTCGACTGTTCCTCCGGAAAGGGCAATGGTCCCGCATACGTACACGGGCCGGTCTCTGTCGTAGGCACCGATATCTATGATCTTGACCGAGACGGCGACGGAATAGGTTGCGAAAACGGCTAGAGGAGGCAAGTCGCCCTCCAACTTCATGACGGCACCAGCCCATCCATGGTGCCGGCATGGTCCCACTGATGCTCTCTCCTTGTGAACGGCATCCAATCTTTTCGGCGGGCTTGAACAGCGGCCACCTTTGGCGGCTATCGAGGGGCTGATGATAGATTCCATTCCAGCTCTTTCTAATGTGTCGTCCGAACAGTGAACGAAAGTAGAACAGATAATTCAAGCGCGAATTGACTGTGAGAGGGATGAGCTGCAATTTGGGTCAGGCCTGACGCTGGTGGAAGACGAAATTGCGGTGGCGACTGGAAGCTCAGCGATGCCCCAAATGAAACTGGGCAGCTGGTGCTGTCCGCTGCGGCGCTATGATGTCAGACGATGGTATCGGCCGAATGACCTGGGGAATCTTCGGGGACGTCGAGGCCGACGTGGTCGGAAGCAAACTGAGTTGCAGGCGGTGCGGCAGGACGAGTATATGCAAGCTGAGACGCCTGTCGCAGTCTCCGCGTTCCAGGCCGACGTTCTCCGCATTCCGAGGCCTGGTGAGCGATACGGGTGCGCCTGAGTGTCAATGGCGCATCTATCAACGGCCTGGTACGCGATTCACCGCCGTGCGAGCTGATCGAAACGGGCTTGGTCGATTGCATCGTAATAGCGCCGCCCACCAGGAAACATTTTTCTATCGTTTGCGGTTGGGGCCGCATGACGCGATTGTCGGACGCAACAAGCCAGCTTGGCAATGGGCAGTAGGCTGTCCACACTGTACTCCCTAGTGTCCAATACATACCTAACGAGACCGCCATGCCGTCACCTCCAGATTTCACCGACGATTTTCGCTCCGGGCTGATCACGCTGCTGCGCTGGCGCAGGGATGTGCGGCGCTTCGAGCCGACGGCTCTGCCGGAGGGTACGCTGGAACGCCTGCTCGAGCTCGCCAGCACTGCGCCCTCCGTTGGCCTCAGCCAGCCCTGGCGCTTCGTAGTCGTCGACAGCCTCAAGCGGCGCACTGCCGTGAGAGACTGCTTCGAGCGCTGCAATGCCGAGGCGCTCACGCGCTTTTCGGGAGAGCGCGCCGCACTCTATGCCCGGCTGAAGCTTGCCGGGCTCGACGAGGCGCCCTGTCAGTTCGCGGTCTTCGCCGACCGCACGACCCGGCAAGGCCATGGGCTCGGTCGCATGACCATGGCGGCGACCATCGACTATTCGGCCGTCATGGCAGTGCACACACTGTGGGTGGCGGCGCGGGCGGAGGGCATCGGCATGGGCTGGGTGTCGATCCTCGATGCGACCGAGATGGCCGAAATTCTCGACACGCCGCCCGAATGGACGCTGATCGGCTATTTCTGCCTCGGCTATGCCAGCGAGGAGCACGACATACCGACCTTGGAACGCGAATGCTGGGAACATCGGCGGCCGCCGGTGGTGATCAGGCGGTAGTGGGGCTGCCCATCATTCGCCTCTTCCTTGGCGATGAGCTTGACGCAGATCGGGTCGCCCTTCGCCACATTGCCATTCCGACCGAAGCCGAGGTTCGTGTTCTTGCAAAGGCCAGGAAAGAGCAGCATGACAAGCGCGACCGCAGCGAAGATGGCGCTTGCGACAACCGGGCTGAAGCCGGGCATGGAGGTGGTCGACCTCTGTTGCGGGGCGGCTGTGCCGATCGCCACGATCGCCCGCCATGTCGTCGCACTACGCCGACCAACTGGAGGCCGCGCAGCGCCGGCTGACCGGCGCCGGCGCGACCAATTGCGAATTCGTCGCCGGCTACGCGCTACGAACTCGCTACTCTGGTGTCACGCCCCGTCGAGTCTTCACGGCCAACGCCTCGACGGCGTCCCGGACCGACCGCGGCTGGCACGTGCCGTGCGCGAGGCGCTCGCCCCCGGCGGACATTTGTTATCGTCAACTGACACCGGCAGCCGCGCGAGACGACGACGGTCCTGAAGCGAACTCAGGCTGTCGCCAAGACAGACCATCGCCGATGCCCAAGTCGGCGGCACCATGCTCCTAGATGCCGACTGCCTGACAAGGGGTCGCAGGCCCGTCGTCCGTCCACCGTCTAAGGCCTCCTGGCCTTTCCGAGGCCGTGATCCTGCCGCGGGTGTGAGTTTGCGATCCTCATAAGAGCGTCAGGCGCGAATAGAAGTTTGGGTCGTGGCTCCACAGCGGCCGACCTATCCATCGGGTGGATGGTAGTTATCACAACAATCAATTTTACCAATATTATGGAATTCTACTACAAGGCCGCCACTTAAAGCGGCCGGACGGGTATCCGTCTCGCGTGGGCTGGTGCTGCCCGCAAAGATGCGGAGACGAACATGTGCGGGATTGTTGGCATCGTTGGGCAACAGCCGGTGTCGGATCGGTTGATCGGCGCGTTGAAGGGTTTGGAATATCGCGGCTATGATTCCGCCGGCGTTGCGACGATCATCGAGGGTGCCTTGCACCGCCGGCGCGCCGAGGGCAAGCTCGTCAATCTCCAGACGCGACTGAAGGAAGAGCCGCTGAGCGGCAACGTCGGCATCGGCCACACGCGTTGGGCAACCCACGGGGCCTCGACCGAACGCAATGCGCACCCGCACTTTAGCGACGGTGTCGCCGTAGTCCATAACGGCATCATCGAGAATTTCACCGAGCTGAAGGACGAATTGGCGGCGGATGGCGCCGAGTTCCAGACCGACACCGACACCGAGGTCGTTGGGCATCTCTTGGCAAGATACCGCCGAGAGGGCATGAGGCCGCAAGAGGCCACGCGTGCCATGCTGAAACGCGTCAAGGGCGCTTATGCGCTTGCCATCCTCTTCGAAGATGAACCGTCGACCATCACGGCGGCGCGCAACGGACCACCGCTCGCGATCGGTCACGGCGACGGCGAGATGTTCCTGGGCTCCGACGCGATCGCCCTTGCTCCCTTCACCAATGAAATTACCTATCTCATCGACGGCGACTGGGCCGTTGTCGGCAATTCGGGCGCCCATATCTTCGATGTCGACGGCCGTCCCGTCGAGCGTCCGCGCCATATCTCCACGGCCGCGGCCGATCTGGCCAACAAGGGCAACCATCGCCACTTCATGGAGAAGGAGATTTACGAGCAGCCCGAGGTCATCGCCCATGCTCTCCGTCATTACATTAACATCATAGACAGTCGCGACATGGTTCCTGGCATTGATTTCGCCAAGGTCCCGAGCTTGGCGATCTCTGCCTGCGGGACCGCCTATTTCGCCGGACTGATCGGAAAATACTGGTTCGAGCGCTATGCGCGCCTGACGGTTGAAATCGACGTTGCGTCCGAATTCCGTTACCGCGAGATCCCGTTGCCGCCGCAGTCGGCGGCTCTTTTCATCTCGCAGTCCGGCGAAACCGCCGATACGCTTGCGTCATTGAGGTACTGCAAGGAGCGTGGGCTGAAAATTGGCGCTATCGTCAATGCCTGCGAATCGACCATCGCTCGGGAGGCCGATACGGTTTTCCCGATCCTTGCCGGACCGGAGATCGGCGTCGCCTCTACCAAGGCTTTTACCTGCCAGCTTGCCGTTCTAGCAGCACTCGCCATCGGCGCGGCCAGAGCCCGCGGGACCGTCCCCGAAGACGAGCTGCAGGCGCTCGTCAGGAGCCTCGCCGAATTGCCGCGCGTGATGGGCCACGTACTCGAGTGCATCCAGCCGGAAATCGAGTTCTTGTCGCGCGAACTGTCAAAGTGTCGTGACGTCCTGTATCTCGGCCGTGGCACCAGCTTCCCGCTAGCGATGGAAGGTGCGCTGAAGCTCAAGGAGATTTCCTACATCCATGCCGAGGGCTATGCAGCGGGTGAATTGAAGCACGGGCCGATCGCCTTGATAGACGAGAACATGCCAGTGATCGTCATCGCGCCCCATGACCGTCTTTTCGACAAGACCGTTTCCAACATGCAGGAAGTGGCTGCCCGTGGAGGGCGGATTATCCTCATCACCGATGAAAAAGGGGCAGCCGTATCGAAACTCGAAACCATGCACACGCTCGTGCTGCCGGTTGTCGACGAGATTATCGCGCCAATGATCTTCTCGCTCCCGATACAGCTTCTAGCCTACCACACGGCGCTCTTCATGGGGACGGATGTAGACCAGCCGCGCAATCTCGCAAAATCGGTCACGGTCGAATGATTGTGAACCTGTACAGGTGGCGATGCGCCTCCAGGAAAGCGGTACCCCTTGTCTGGATCCGAAGCCCGGATGAAACCAGATGACCATTGTTTGCTGCAATTGTGAAACTCGGTAGCGGTTACGAGCGGGTCCTTCGCTGCCTCGCCGGTGGAGATTGCCGAAGGAAGCAGTGTCCGTGCCGAAAGTTCGAGTTGCTGTTCAAGAAAGCCATCGGCGAGAATGGTCCACGAAGGATCGCAGGTCGCATGCGCTACGCCGACCAGGCTCTCAGCACGGGCAGTCTTGATACTTGATCAGAAGCAGGTGAGCCGCCATATTCCGGCCCGGCCAATTCAGCGGCCCATCCCATGCATGAGGCCGGTTCGGCCGAATGGACGACCATTTTTTTTATTTGCTAGGTGTGCGCCTCGGGAGGAATCTCTGAGGGAGCTCCCAGTTCTTGGAGATGTTTATGAAGGATTCGCGCATTCCCGAACCAGTCTTGACGGCTATGTCCCAGGGAACCCACATCGTCCGCGCTTATCGCGAGCACCTTGGATATTCGATCGACGACCTGGCCGTCGCGTGCGGGCTGGCCGCTGAGGAAATCCAAAACATCGAGCGAGGTCTGAGGTACAGCAAGGGCTATCGGGATCGGATAGCGAAATCGCTTTCCATACCTGTGGGAATTCTTGAGTCGGAGTTGGACATTTCGGACGCCGCCTGAACAGTCGGATGATCTGCAATGGGTGGACTAGCTGTTGTGATGTGAAGCTTGCGGCTGATGTCGACGCTTGATTCGATTGATGCGATGCCTTCTGGCGCAGCTCGCCGAACAACAAAGCGATATAGCCGCCCGGAGTGCTACGAAACGTGCACGACGGCATCGGCTCGCGACGAAGGACTAACGGCGAACTCTTCCTAGTTCGGCAAGGCGATGCTGGCTTGAGCATCAACTCGGCCTACGAGAGTGGCTACTCCTAGGCTGAATCGTCCACCATGGCGAAGTCGCGCCGCTCTGAAAGTAACATGGCGGGCATCCTGACGTTTCCGGGTTGACTATGGGCGTTCGAACCAGGAAAAGGGGCCGCTCTTCGTGAGTGGCGTGCGCCGGCAGTCTGACCCCCAAGCCCCCCGCCCAGGCTGCCGGCGCGCTTCTAGAAAGATCGAAGTAGGGACTCGCTTGCGCTCTGCCCGCTGACACCTTGTGGTTCCTCCTGCGGGTCCAGCGGACCACCTTGGGTGTCGCCAGTTCTGGTGGTCACGCGCCTCCATTTGCGATCTCGTGTCAGTGAGTGCACCGCAAGCACCCTCTCTGCCAGCCTGAAAAATTCATGTGGGTTGGTGGATGTGGCGCAAGCCCGTTGAAATGACGTAGGATTTGGTTGCTTAAGCCGATCCGAAATTTCCCGGAGACCACACCCGCCATGAACGATCTTGCGCTGCCGCTGAGCGGTTTGTCATCAGTCGGCGGCTAGTCCGTCGTCGCCCGTTTCGACGGCGGCATGCTGTCGTCCAACAGCGGCGTTCTGGCCTTGGCCGAGGTGGAAAAGCGGTTGCGGGTGGCCGAGCGTCTGGCGCGTTGCATCGACGATCCGCGCTGCCCGGACCAGGTCGTCCACAGCCTGGCGGACATGATCGACTTTCGCATGAAGATGATCGGCGCCGGCTACGAGGACGGCAACGACGCCAACCGGCTGCGCCGCGATCCGGTCTTCAAGATGGCCCAGGATGCGCTGCCGTCGGGTCGGGATCTGGCGTCGCAATCGACGCTGTGCCGGCTGGAGAACCTACCCGAGGTGCGGGAGCTGGTCGCGATGGGACGGGCGATGGTCGATCTCTATTGCGCCTCGTTCCGGCAAGTGCCGAAGCGGATCGTACTCGACATTGACGACACCTTCGACGCTGTGCACGGAGGCCAACAGCTTCGCCTGTTCAATGCCCACCATACGAGTACGGCTTCCAGCCGATCGTCGTGTTCGATGGTGCGGGACGGTTCGTCAGCGCGATCCTGCGACCGGCCAAGCGGCCGAGTGGGGCTGAGATCCGCCCCCACCTGCGCCGTCTGGTGCGGGCGATCCGGATCAACTGGCCGAACATTCGAATCCTGCTCCGCGGGGATAGCCATTATTGCAACCCAGGTCATCGACTGGTGCTGCGCGTCGACTTCATCTTTGGCCTCGCGCCCACCACGACCCTGCGCAAGCATGTGGCGGATCTGGAGGCCAGCACGACAGCACGCCTGGAAGCGTCGGCCAAGAGAGGCAAGGTCCGCATGTTCAAGGAGCTCATTGACGGCGCCCGCGGCGCGGCCGGGCCGGCAGCACTCAGGCGACTATAACGGGCGCAGAGCCGACCCTGCGGCTTCCAGACATTGTCGTGTACAGCTTCAGACCCTCAAGCCGAGCCCGCATGGCCTCGCTTACCTTTTACGGGGCGGCGGTACGTCCAAGCCGGTTCAACAGTTAAGAATTTCGCAAAGACGATACCCCCGGATCCTCGAGCTTCCGCTGCCACTTCCCGCATTCGCCGAGGCGGTCAATGACCCGCCCTTCACAAGGTTATCCCGGCAAGCATCTGGATGCGAGAGATAATGTTGCCGGAAGCATCTTTCATGGCTTCTACACCTGCCTGAACGCCAGAACCGCGTTCGTGCCGCCAAAGGCGAAGGAGTTGCTCAGTGCCACGCGCACCTTGCGCTCGCGTGCCACATTGGGCGTGACGTCGAGATCGCAATCGGGGTCCAGCTCACGATAATTGGCAGTCGGCGGGACGACGCTCTCGCGGATAGCCATCACGCAGGCGATCAACTCGAGCGCGCCGGACGCGCCGAGGCAATGCGCGTGCATGGACTTGGTAGAAGAAATGGACATTGAGAAGGCGTGCTGACCGAAGACGCGCTTGATCGCCGCCGTCTCGATCTGGTCGTTGGCCTTGGTGCCGGTGCCGTGCGCGTTGAGATAGTCGACATCCTCGGCGTCCAGCCTGGCATCGGCAAGGCAGGCCCGCATTGCTGCCTCCGGCCCCTCGACAGTCGGCGCGACGATGCCGGACGCATCGGCGGAAAGGCCGACACCGGCAATTTCGGCAAGGATGGTGGCGCCCCGAGCCAAGGCATGCTCGTAGCTTTCCAGCACCGCCATGCCGGCGCCTTCACCAAGCGACAGGCCCTGGCGATCGGCCGAGAATGGCCGGCAAGTATCGGGCGAAAGCACGCGGATCGCTTCCCATGCCTTCAGCACACCCCATATGAGCGGCGCTTCGCTGCCGCCGGCAAGCATCACGTCGGCCCGGCCGAGCCTGATCTGGTCCACCGCGCAGGCAATCGCATGGTTTGCCGAGGAACAGGCGGACGTGACGCCGAAGACCGGCCCGCGCAGGCCGAGACTCATGCTGACCTGGCCGGCAGCGGCACCCGGCATCGCCTTGGGTACAGTCAAGAGAGCGGCACGCTTACCGCCCAGAAGGATGGCGCGGTAGGTTTGCTCGATCGCATCCCACCCGCAGCCGCCAACGCCCACCGCCGCACCGAAGCGATAGCTATTTCCCTCTTTGGAGGAAAGTCCGGCCTGACGCATGGCTTCGCGCGCCGCAAGCACAGCGAGCAGGCTGAAGCGGTCCATGGAGATGAGTTGCTTGCTGTCGATGTCATGCTCCGGCAGGGCCTTGATCTCGGCACCGATCCTGACCCTCAACTCATGGAACTCGGAGTTGACGATTGGGCCGATGGCGGAGCGGCCTTCTCGCATCTCTGTCCAAATGGCGGCGGCGTTGGTTCCAAGCCCGCAAATTCCGCCAATCCCAGTAATCACGACGCGCCTGTCCATTCACACCCCCGTAGGGAGCAAGCTGCGCACGGCTTCCACCATGCCCCCAACATTCTGGAGATCCGACCATGCCTCGGCCGTATTCATCTCGATCTCGATGCCGTAGGCCTGCTCCAGGTCCCAGAGAACGTCCGCCAATCCCAGTGAATCGATACCGAGCGAAGTCAGTCCCGTGGCAGCCGTTATTTCGCCGCCCGTGGCAGGCGCTATGCCGCCCTCCGACGCGGCGCGCTTCTTGATCATTGCGATTATTTCGTTGGCGAGTTGATCTGCCATCTTGTTCCTTTCCAGCTTGCGTTTTCGGCGTCGTTCAAAACCCGAGTCGCGTCGCGTTGCCAAAATTGCCCCTCATAGAGCCTGTGCGCCGACCAAGCCCAATGCCCATAGCAACCGGACGAGTTCCGGCTTCTGCGGCGTCAGCCCGATGACGAAGAAAAGTCGCCGGCCTCCCGCTTTTGCGCCAGCACATCAAGAATCTGCGTGTAAATGGATAGGAACCGTCGTCAAACGTCAGCTAAACGCTGCGACGGTGGGTGCTGTCAGCGTATTCACTCGGCACCTCATATGTAATCGAGATGTTTCATAGCTCCGGACCAGTTGCGATCAACTATGTACCGGTCGCCATTCGTCGGAGAGTTCGACATGATTTGGAGCGCTGCCTCTCATTCCCAGTACAATCTCCACCGCACGCGACAGATTTCCTCTTTCGGGCTCTTCTCAAGGGACTCGCCACGCGATAGAGGCAGTCATCGGCGCACGTGAGGTCCTGCCAGGTCCATGCGACATTCCGGAAAATTGGTAAAATCGTTTGTTTCAATCAAATTCATCCACGCTATGGATAGCTAAGACATGCGTTTCAAAGGGCTCGATCTGAATCTTCTCGTCGTTCTCGACGCGCTGCTTAGCGAGCGCGGCCTCACGGCGGCGGCACGCAGCATCAACCTAACCAAATTCATGTGGGTTGGTGGATGTGGCGCAAGCCCGTTGAAATGACGTAGGATTTGGTTGCTTAAGCCGATCCGAAATTTCCCGGAGACCACACCCACCATGAACGATCTTGCGCTGCCGCTGAGCGGTTTGTCATCAGTCGGCGGCTAGTCCGTCGTCGCCCGTTTCGACGGCGGCATGCTGTCGTCCAACAGCGGCGTTCTGGCCTTGGCCGAGGTGGAAAAGCGGTTGCGGGTGGCCGAGCGTCTGGCGCGTTGCATCGACGATCCGCGCTGCCCGGACCAGGTCGTCCACAGCCTGGCGGACATGATCGACTTTCGCATGAAGATGATCGGCGCCGGCTACGAGGACGGCAACGACGCCAACCGGCTGCGCCGCGATCCGGTCTTCAAGATGGCCCAGGATGCGCTGCCGTCGGGTCGGGATCTGGCGTCGCAATCGACGCTGTGCCGGCTGGAGAACCTACCCGGGGTGCGGGAGCTAGTCGCGATGGGACGGGCGATGGTCGATCTCTATTGCGCCTCGTTCCGGCAAGTGCCGAAGCGGATCGTACTCGACATTGACGACACCTTCGACGGTGTGCACGGAGGCCAACAGCTTCGCCTGTTCAATGCCCACCATACGAGTACGGCTTCCAGCCGATCGTCGTGTTCGATGGTGCGGGACGGTTCGTCAGCGCGATCCTGCGACCGGCCAAGCGGCCGAGTGGGGCTGAGATCCGCCCCCACCTGCGCCGTCTGGTGCGGGCGATCCGGATCAACTGGCCGAACATTCGAATCCTGCTCCGCGGGGATAGCCATTATTGCAACCCAGGTCATCGACTGGTGCTGCGCGTCGACTTCATCTTTGGCCTCGCGCCCACCACGACCCTGCGCAAGCATGTGGCGGATCTGGAGGCCAGCACGACAGCACGCTTCGAAGCGTCGGCCAAGAGAGGCAAGGTCCGCAGGTTCAAGAAGTTCGTTGACGGCGCCGCTAGTTGGAGCCGCGTCGAGCGCATCATCGCGCGGGTCGAGGTCGGCGCCCACGGTGGCGATATCCGCTTCGTCCCCCGCCTGCCATCACGCCGGAGCAATCCCGGCGCCTGACGAGGCGCGTGGAAAAGCACCGCAACGGCGACCACAGCGTCGCTTCAGGCCGTCAAAAGCTTATCGCCGTGCATCAAGGCGGCTAGATGGCAACGAGGCTTATGCCGCCCGAGCATCGCAGCTAAGTATGCATGAGGGGTCGTCCCTTCAAAATACTTGATACATTTGCGCTTGCGTAGCTCCTTGCATACGCTCGATGCCAGGAGGAGACCTCTGTTCTAAACGCTCGCATCGATGCAACGCCGTTGACACCATCATCGCGGCGACCCCTTTGCCGCGGCCGCCGCAGCCCGTTTCGAGCATGACGATCATGCCGGCGCCATCGCAGTGATGCACTTGCAAATTCAGAGATGCACTCTGGCCAAATGCTAGGTGCCCAGCATATGTCCGGCATCCCGCAACGCCGCTACGAAGAGACGGGCATTGCCGTTGGCATCCATCTTGGCCTGCATCGACAGGGGCATCCTGTGCCAGCTCTCCAAGGCCGCAATGTAATGTGAGAACATACCGTTAACGATGCAATAGTGGGTAACTAGGCCGTGTCCGTCTAACGCCAGCACGCCGAATTGGCCGCCGTGATATCGGATGGCTGCGACCCTCTGGACCTGCGCGTCACCGTCGATCCGCACGTTGAAAAGCAGGCTGCCGCGGCTCCTGGTGGCTATCTCGGCGGCTTTTTCAGCGAAGCTCAACGAGAGCGAGCGGACGCTTTCGACTGCCATCTGTAAAACCATCAAGTTCAGTTCATCCACTGCCATAAGGTACCTGTGCGCAAGACATGGGTGATTGCAATCGACCACACCGCTTGTTCACAGATGTCGGCTCACGACCGGTTATTCAGGGTTCGCCGGTTATCCATTGAGGGCGTGCTCATCAAAATGATCCTGACGTGGAATGCGCTGCATCTACGAAGCGCGAGGAGCAGGCCAGCCAAAGCTGTCGCGACAATTGATCTCATAATCCACCCCGATATCTGGATTTCGGCATCGCTGAACATCCCTGGTAAGTGAGCTGTTTGCGGCAAGCCCATCTCAGCTTTGTACTCCGAAACCGTTGCAATGGAGTCGCTCGGCGCTCGGGACCGACAGGCTCTGCTCGTCGAGAACTTTGTCCCCGAGAAGCGTTCGACTTTGAGCATTCCGCTGAAGGGTGACGTCTCGCCAGTCAGTGTCCTTGCAGCTCACCGCGATGGCTTTTTGCGCATCGCACGCAAGCGCACGAATTGGTCTCCGTTCACTTCACAAAATGGTTTTCCTGAAGTACTGGAGCGCAGAGAAATCTCCGGTCGCAGCCTACCCGGTTAAAACAAGGATCCAACGATGAAGACTCTCGTCGTCTGCTCCGGCGGATTGGATTCCGTTACTCTTGCCCACAAGGTGGCAGCGGAGCACCAGCTGACCGGCCTGCTATCGTTCGATTACGGCCAACGGCATAGGAAGGAATTGGGCTTCGCCACCCTTTGCGCGGAGCGCCTGAGTGTCCCGCAGCGAATCATCGATATCCACGAGATCGGCGGCGACCTTTCCGGCTCCGCGCTGACCGACAATGTGGACGTGCCCGACGGGCACTATGCGGAAGACACGATGAAGATAACGGTGGTGCCCAACCGGAACGCCATCATGTTGGCCATTGCCTTCGGCCTCGCCGCAGCGCAAGACGCTGACGCAGTGGCGACGGCCGTGCATGGTGGGGATCACGTTGTCTATCCCGATTGCCGTCCGGCCTTCATCGACGCTTTCCAGATGATGCAGGACCACGCGCTCGACGGCTACGCGCAGATTCGCCTTTATGCACCCTATGTGAACCTGACGAAGGCGGACATTGTTATGGATGGAGCCACATACGGCACGCCGTTTGCGCAGACCTGGTCCTGTTACAAGGGCGCCGAGCGTCATTGCGGGAGGTGCGGGACCTGCGTCGAGCGGCGTGAGGCGTTTCACATCGCTGGGCACCCGGACCCAACCGAGTATGAGGACTCCGACTTCTGGCTCGGAGCGCTGCGAAGGACCACCGCGTAATGTTCCGCATCACCAAGGAATTCCACTTCTCAGCCTCGCATCAGCTCACCTCATTGCCACCCGATCACCAATGCGCGCGCCTGCACGGACATAACTACATCGTCGAAGTGGAGCTTTCAGCGGATGGACTGGACGATCACGGCTTCGTGCGCGACTACAACGACTTGGCGCCATTCAAACGCTACATCGACGAGAGCTTCGACCACCGGCATCTCAACGACGTGCTGGGACACGAGCAAGTCACGGCGGAATATCTGGCCAGACATTTCTACGACTGGTGCAAGGCACGCCTGAGCGAAACCGCGGCCGTGCGGGTGAGCGAAACGCCGAAAACCTGGGCGGAATACCGGCCATGACGAATACTCATCCCGCAATCCGCGTTAGCGAGATTTTCGGGCCGACGATCCAGGGCGAGGGCGTGCTCATAGGTTTGCCGACGATCTTCGTCAGAACCGGCGGGTGTGACTATCGCTGTTCCTGGTGCGACAGCCTCCATGCTGTGGACAATCAATTCCGGCATGAATGGGAGATGATGTCCGTTGGGGCGGTGTGGAAAAATGTGCTTGCCCTTTCCGGTGGCCGCCCGGTGATGGTGTCGCTATCAGGCGGCAATCCGGCCATCCAGCCGCTCGGCGCGCTCATCGACCGGGGCCATGGTGACGGTTACCGTTTTGCGCTGGAAACCCAAGGGTCGCTTGCCAGGGACTGGTTTGCGCAGCTTGACGTGCTGATCCTCAGCCCAAAGCCGCCGTCAAGCCGAATGACGACAGATTGGGCCGCTGTCGAGGCGTGCCTCCAGGCGGCACAAGGCAAGCCCCAAGTCGTGCTCAAGCTCATTGTTTTCGACGAAAGGGACTACACCTACGCGAAAGACGCCGCTGCGCAATTTCCGCAACTTCCGATCTATCTGCAGCCCGGCAATCACACGCCGCCACACCCCACAAATGATGACGCGCCTGTCGACCTTGACGGAATATTGAAGCGCATGGAGTGGCTGGTTGACAGCGTGACCCGCGACAGATGGTTCGAGGCCCGCGTGCTGCCGCAGCTGCACGTTGTGCTCTGGGGTAACAAGAGAGCCGTCTAGCCCAGGCCCTTTCCACTGGAACTGCGCCGGCAGAATTCGGGTGAACGGGTGGTTCAGGTCGAAGGGAGCTGTCGCCGACAACCATGATCCGACAGGCAGGGCTCGAGCGGACGATATCGTCGCTGCGCCAAGACGCGTCTGGTCCGCTCAGAATCTTGTCTCGATAGACGGTCGCCGATCAACAAACGTACCGCGGTCCATGATCGACTGAGAGGCATGACCGTTCCTCTGAGTGCTCAGACTGCCGCCGAGTGCCTGGCCGTTCCAGCTTCGAAATATTTGTCGAACCTGGCCGCGATGCTTCGGACGAAAGGGCGACTTTCAGCCGGCACAACGAATCTGTCGCCATCAAGTTCAAGCAATCGAACCGGATCGTGGAGGGCCATGGAACTTGACTGAAGGAGGAGCCTCTGGCCGGCCTCGCCGAAGCGTTCCACCAGATCGATGGCCGAGAAGGCGAAGTCGCACATCAAACGTTCGATGATCCAGCCGCGAACGCGGTCGTCGTTGGAAAGTGCGATACCCCGAACAGCGGCCAGCCCGCCGTCATCAACCATGCGTCTATATTCGCTAGTTGAAGGCATGTTCTGCGCATAGCCTTGCCGAAACTGGCTAATGGATGACGGGCCGAGCCCGATCAAGATTTCGCAGCAATCGTCCGTGTAGCCCTGAAAGTTCCGGTGCAAAGTCCCGGTGTGTGCCGCAATCGCCAGCGCATCGCCTGGTTTGGCGAAATGGTCGAGCCCGATTGCCTCGTATCCATTGTCTACAATCGCCTGTGCAGCCAGTTGCGACTGGGCAAAGCGCTCCGCGGGACCCGGCAACCAGGCCTCGTCGATCATCGTCTGATGTTTCTTGAACCACGGTACATGCGCGTAGCCAAACAGTGCGATCCGATCCGGTTCCAGGGTCAGTGCCTGCGTGACCGTAGAAGCGACGCTTTCCCTGGTCTGGTGCGGCAGACCATAGAGCAGGTCCAGATTGACGGATTCGACGCCGCGCGAACGAACGCCGTCGACGACCGTCTTGGTCTGCAGGAAGCTCTGCTCGCGGTTGATCGCCTTTTGCACCTTCGGATCGAAATCCTGAACGCCGAGGCTCGCACGGGTCATGCCGATTTCGGCAAGCGCATCGAGGCGGGCATCGTCCATATCGTTGGGTTCGATTTCAACGCTGATCGTGGCGCCGGGAAGAAAGCCGAAGCTGTTGCGCAGGGCGGTTCCCAGCGCCACCATATCTTCGGGCTTGAGCATGGTCGGCGAACCACCGCCGAAATGGACGGCACGCACACGACCTTTGCCTCCAACAAGACCGGCGACGGTAGCGATCTCGGCATGCAGTGAGCGGAGATAGATCGTCACCGGTTCGTAATGGCGTGTCTGCTTGGTATGGCAGGCACAAAACCAGCAAAGCTTGTCGCAGTATGGGATGTGCAGATAGAGCGAGATTTCGTCGCCCTCATCGAGCCGCTGTAGCCAGCCACGACAAACGGTAGCGTCAACGCTTGCATTGAAATGCGGCGCGGTCGGGTAGCTCGTGTAGCGCGGGACGTTCTCGCCAAATCTGGCAACTAGCTTTTGTCGCATGTCGTGGTCCACCGTGTTTGCCTCGCCCGAACTGTGGATGCTTGGATGAGCCTAAGCCCTGATTTCGATCAACCTTCAGCACGGACAAACTGCCGCAAGGATTTTTCTACCGTGGATGCTATCCTGCCCGCACGGAGCGGTAGAGCGATCGAATGACATTACGGCAGGATATTCACAGTTCCGGCATCCCCGTTCTTTGCCTGTCTTGCGAGGCACGGCGCCGCGGTGTCTGTGGCGCGCTAGAGCCAGACCATTTGGCTCAGCTCGCCAAGACGTCGTCGCGGCACAATATCGAGCCGGGGGTCGAACTGATCGGCGACGCCGAGGCGGTCGACTGTTATTCGAACGTGCTTTCAGGCGTGGTGAAGCTCACGAAGAGCCTGTCAGATGGACGCCAACAGATTGTCGGCCTGCAGTTCGCCCCGGATTTTCTGGGTCGGCCCTTCAAGATGAAAAGTGCGATTAATGCGGAAGCGGCAACAGCTGTCTCGCTATGCTCGTTTCCCAGAGCGGCCATCGAACGGATGATGAAGCAGTCACCCGAATTTGTGCATCGCCTGCTCAAGCAGGCGCTGAACGAACTTGACGAGGCACGCGAATGGATGGTGACTCTGGGGCGCAAGACCGCACCAGAGAAGGTGGCGAGCTTTCTCCTCATGATTGCCCGGAACATCGACTCCAATGTTGACCCGACGGCTAGCTCGACGTGCTTCGAGCTGCCGATGACGCGTGCCGACATTTCTGATTTCCTTGGAATCACAAACGAGACCGTGAGCCGTCAGCTGACCAGCCTGAGAATGGACGGCGTGATTCGGATCGAGAACAACCGCCGCGTCACCGTGGACAGCATGAGCCGGCTGGAACGGCGCTGCGGCGGCCGAGGCGCTACAGCCGTTTGAATGACGCAGAAGCTGCATGGCCCCCGTCACTTACTTCATTCGGGGCAGGGCATGCTCGCGTTGGGCTCAGAAGAAGTCGCGTAGCGACAGCCCGTTCTCCATCCGATCGTATGCGCCAGTTGCCTTTCGGCTCGTCGGCGAAGCATCCACACTTGGCCGAAGTCAATACGCCTCATCCGCAGGGGAAAATCGCCGTCTCCCCAAGCCATGAATGTCACGACGGCAGCGTAACGCTGGCGCTGGCTGTTCCAAGGCATTGAACGCGGGGTTCGGTAAGGCGTCGACCTGCTTTCCAGCGTCGCAGAAGGTGCGCTCCCCCACACGCCCGCGGTCGCCTCCGCACCCGGGGCCCGACCGGGGACGCCAGGCCCCATCCATAAACGGGCGGCCGGTGGTGCGCTTCCACATTCGATCGTCGCAGTCTGATCGCACCGAACTCGATGCTGCTCGAGCAAAATGGTGCGGCTCTGACATGGATCAGGGCGAGCAGGCGACGGCTGCGCAATAAGGCACCGCGGTTTGGCATCCGCCGGAATTGGAAATCGGGGCTTGCGATGAAATTCGGCAAAGAAATCGTGCTTCTAAGCCTGTTCGCATTCGCGGCTTTGGTGGCGGCTGGCGCTGGGGTGGATGAACCCTTTCGCCAGCATATGTGGGTCTTGTTCTTCGCCTTGGCTGGCTTCACTGCGATCCTACTGCGTAACACTGAGTTCAAGCCTGCCGCTCCGATCGACCCGTCCGCTTACATGGACGGGCCAATCCGCTACGGCGCCATCGCCACCATGTTCTGGGGTGTGGTTGGCATGGTGGTCGGGGTGGTCATCGCGCTGCAGCTTGCCTATCCCGATCTCAACATCCAGCCCTGGTTCAACTTCGGCCGCTTGCGGCCTCTGCACACCTCGGGCGTCGTCTTCGCCTTCGGCGGCAATGCGTTGCTTTGCACGTCTCTCTATGTCGTCCAACGCACATGCCGCGCTCGGCTGTTCGGTGGCGATCTCGCCTGGTTCGTGTTCTGGGGCTACCAGCTCTTCATCGTCATGGCCGCGACAGGTTATCTGCTCGGCATCACCGAGAGCCGCGAATATGCGGAACCCGAATGGTATGTCGACATCTGGCTGACCATCGTCTGGGTCGGCTACCTGATCCTGTTTCTGGGCACCATCCTGAAGCGCAAGGAACCGCACATCTACGTCGCCAACTGGTTCTATCTTTCCTTCATCGTGACCATCGCGATGCTGCATGTGATCAACAACCTGTCGATGCCGGCCTCCTTTCTCGGCTCCAAGAGCTATTCCGCATTTTCCGGAGTCCAGGACGCCCTGACGCAGTGGTGGTACGGCCACAATGCCGTCGGGTTCTTCCTCACCGCCGGCTTCCTCGGCATGATGTACTATTTCGTGCCCAAGCAGGCCAACCGGCCGGTCTATTCCTACCGCCTGTCGATCGTCCATTTCTGGGCAATCATCTTCCTCTACATCTGGGCCGGGCCGCATCACCTGCACTACACCGCCCTGCCCGATTGGGCGCAGACGCTCGGCATGGTGTTCTCGATCATGCTGTGGATGCCGTCATGGGGCGGCATGATCAACGGCCTGATGACGCTGTCGGGCGCCTGGGACAAGCTGCGCACCGATCCCATCATCCGCATGATGGTGATGGCCATCGCCTTCTACGGCATGTCGACCTTCGAAGGCCCGATGATGTCGATCAAGACGGTCAACTCGCTGTCGCATTATACCGACTGGACCATTGGCCACGTCCATTCCGGCGCACTCGGCTGGGTCGGCATGATCTCGTTCGGCGCGATCTACTTCATGGTGCCGAAGCTCTGGAACCGTGAACGCCTCTATTCGCTCAGGCTCGTCACCTGGCATTTCTGGCTGGCGACGCTCGGCATCGTTGTCTACGCCGCGGTGATGTGGGTGTCCGGCATCATGCAGGGCCTGATGTGGCGCGAATACGACGAGCAGGGCTTCCTGGTCTACTCCTTCGCCGAAACCGTGGCCGCTATGCACCCTTATTACATCATGCGCGCCATCGGTGGGGCCATGTACCTCTCCGGCACCCTGATCATGGCCTGGAACATCGCCATGACCATCCTCGGCTACCGGCGCGAGCAGGATCCGATGCCGCGCTCCACCCCCGCCCTCCAGCTTGCGCGATGATGAGACGGAAAATGAGGTTGATGAACAGACACGCGGTCATCGAGAAGAACGCTACACTTCTCCTCCTCGGGTCGCTGCTGGTCGTGACAATCGGCGGCATCGTCGAGATCGCGCCGCTCTTCTATCTCGATAATACGATCGAGAAGGTGGAAGGCATGCGCCCCTACTCGCCGCTCGAACTTGCCGGGCGAAACATCTATGTCCGCGAGGGCTGCTACCTCTGCCACAGCCAGATGATCAGGCCGTTCCGTGACGAGGTCGAGCGCTACGGCCACTACAGCCTGGCGGCCGAGTCGATATACGACCACCCCTTCCAGTGGGGATCGAAGCGCACCGGACCGGATCTCGCCCGCGTTGGCGACCGGTATTCCAACCTGTGGCACGTGGATCACCTGACAGATCCACGGTCCGTGGTGCCGGAATCGATCATGCCGAGCTATGCCTTCCTGAAGGACAAGCCGATCGCGGTGAAGGACTTCTCGACGCATCTGGTCGCCAACAGGCGCGTCGGCGTCCCTTATTCCGACGACATGATCGCCAACGCCAATGCCGATTTGATGGCGCAGGCTGATCCCAACGCCGACACATCCGGCCTCGAGGCCCGCTACCCCAAGGCCAAGATCGGCGACTTCGACGGCAACCCGCAGCAAGTCACCGAAATGGACGCGCTGGTTTCTTATCTCCAGATGCTGGGCACGCTGGTCGATTTCAAGAACTACGATGAGACCGCCGGCTACCGCTGAGGACAATGGCCATGACGTACAATTTCATGCGGGAAATTGCCGACAGCTGGGGCCTACTTGCCATGGCTCTTTTCTTCATCGGATCTGTTGCCTTTGCAGTTCGTCCCGGAAGCCGCAGGCAAGCCGGCGAAGCAGCTCAAATTCCTCTGAAGGAGGACTGATCATGAGCAGCGATCACATCGACGAGGTTTCCGGCATCTCAACCACCGGTCATGAGTGGGACGGCATCCGGGAGCTCAACAACCCGCTTCCGCGCTGGTGGGTCTGGACGTTCTACATCACCATAGTCTGGGCGATCGGGTACACGATCGCCTATCCGGCATGGCCTCTGCTACACACGACAACCAAGGGTGTGCTCGGCTATTCCAGTCGCAACGATGTCGGGAACGAGTTATCCAAGGCTGAAGCAGCCAAGGGCAAATATGTCGCCGCGATAGAAGCGAAAAGTGTTTCGGAGATCGCGGCGGACGACACGCTGCGCGAATTCGCCGTCGCCGCCGGCGGTGCCGCGTTCAAGCTCAATTGCGTGCAGTGCCATGGTTCCGGCGCCCAGGGCTCCAAGGGCTTCCCCAACCTTAACGACGACGACTGGCTGTGGGGCGGCAAGGCGGACCAGATTCAGCAGACGATCACCCATGGCATTCGCTTCGCCTCCGATCCGGATACGCGCCTGTCGGAAATGCCCGCCTTTGCCGACATCATCACCGCCGACCAGATCAAACAGGTCAGCGCCTACGTCGCCAGTCTGTCGGGGGCCGTCGTCAATCAAGCATTGGTCGCGCCGGGCGCAAAGGTCTTTGCCGAAAACTGCGTGGCCTGTCATGGCGACAATGCAAAAGGCAACAAGGAACTCGGCGCTCCAGATCTGACCGACGCCATCTGGCTCTACGGGTCAGGCGAAGCGGCCATCGCCGCCCAGGTAACCGCACCGAAACACGGCGTGATGCCGGCCTGGGGCGCGCGCCTCGGCGAGATCAAGGTCAAGGAACTGGCGGTCTACATCCATTCGCTTGGCGGCGGAGAATAGGAAAGCAGCCTATTCTCGTCCTCCCCCTCCCGCTAAGCGACGAGGCCCGGCGCAAGCCGGGCCTCGGCATCATCCAGAACCGATGAGTCGGCTTCCGGCGAAATCGTCGCTGGTGACTGGAGCTTCTCGTGCTCGATAACACGCAAATAGAACGGATCGAACCCACGACGTTCAACTCCGCCAAGGTGCGCCAGCCAATGTATGCCGCGCGCAGGAAGATCTTCCCGAAGCGGGCCTCGGGCAGCTTTCGCCGATTCAAATGGATCGTGATGGCGATCACGCTCGGCATCTACTATCTGACGCCGTGGCTGCGCTGGGATCGGGGCTCGTTTAGCCCGGACCAGGCCGTGCTGCTCGATGTCGCCAACCGGCGCTTCTATTTCTTCTTCATCGAGATATGGCCCCAGGAATTCTACTATGTCGCCGGCCTTCTGGTCATGGCCGGCGTCGGTCTTTTCCTGATCACATCGACTGTTGGCCGTGCCTGGTGTGGCTACACATGCCCACAGACCGTATGGGTCGATCTGTTCCTGGTCGTCGAGCGCGCGATCGAGGGCGACCGCAACGCACGCATCAAGCTCGATGCCGGTCCTTGGACCACTCGTAAGCTTGTGCTGCGGGCATCGAAACACGTCATCTGGCTGGTCATAGCCGCAGCGACTGGTGGCGCATGGATCTTCTATTTCGCCGATGCGCCGACGCTGCTCGGCGAACTCTTCACCGGCACGGCAGCGCCTGTCGCCTACATCACCGTCGCGGTCCTGACGGCGACGACCTACACGTTTGGCGGGCTGATGCGCGAACAGGTCTGCACCTATATGTGCCCATGGCCGCGCATCCAGGCAGCCATGCTCGACGAGAGCTCGCTCACCGTCACCTACAATGACTGGCGCGGCGAACCGCGCACGCGTCACGCCAAGAAGGTTCTTGCCGCAGGGCATCCCGTCGGCGATTGCGTCGACTGCAATGCCTGTGTCGCCGTCTGTCCGATGGGGATCGACATACGCGACGGTCAGCAACTCGAATGCATCACCTGCGCGCTCTGCATCGATGCCTGTGACGGCGTCATGGACAAGCTCGGCAAAGCGCGAGGACTGATCTCCTACGCGACGCTCTCCGACTACAACGCCAACATGATGCTGGCCACCGCAGGCGGCGCCAGCTCGGTCGATCCATCACTGGTCAGGACGGATGACGGCGTGTTTTCGGACAGGGTGGCGCATTTCCATATCCGCAAGATCTTTCGGCCACGAACCTATGTCTACATGGCCATGTGGTCGCTGATCGGGCTGGGCCTGCTCTTTTCGCTGCTGACGCGCGACCGGCTCGAAATCAATGTCCTGCACGACCGCAACCCGCAATTCGTGACGCTCTCGGACGGCTCGATCCGCAATGGCTATACCGTCAAGCTCTTGAACATGATCCCCGAACCGAGAACGATTATCGTCACCCTCGGGGGTTTGCCAGGCGCGGAGATGAGCATCGTTGGCGTCGATCTCCCCGCCGATCGCTCCTTTGCAGTCCAGGTCGAACCCGACCGGCTGAAGATGTTGAAGGTTTTCGTGCGCCTGCCCGCCGACCAGATTCATGGCCAGGCGCAGACCTTCACATTCCGGGTCGAAGACAAGGTCAGCTTCGAGTCCAACGAATACACCGCCACCTTCAACTCGCCGGAGATCGCCAGATGAACGCCACCACGCGAAACCCCCGCGAGTTCACCGGCAGGCACATGTTGGCCACGATCCTTGCCTTTTTCGGCGTGGTCATCGCGGTCAATGTGACGATGGCGACGCTTGCCAACACAAGCTGGACCGGCCTTGTCGTCGAAAATACCTATGTGGCGAGCCAACAATTCAACAAGAAGGCCGAGGAAGGCCGTGCGCAGGCAGCGCTTGGCTGGACCGGCCAGTTGACCATCGCATGGGGCGAAGTCCGCTATCGCATCATCGACGCCGCGGGCAAACCGGTTTCCCTGCATGGCGTGAAGGTGCTGTTTCGCCATCCGGCTTACGAGAAAGAGGATGAGTCCGTCACGCTCGCCCTGGTCTCTGGCCAGGAGTTTGCAGCACAACACGTGCCAAGGGATGGTGTCTGGATCATCGAAATAGACGCCGATGCCGGCCTGGCAAGACCTTATCGCGACGTGCGCAGGGTCATGATTTCCCAAGGGGTGCTGAAATGAGCTGCTGCGCGCCGGGCGCTGAAATGGCGCTGGATCTGGTCAGCCCCGCTTCGGTCCTGCCGTCAAGCCAGGAGGTCAGGCTGGCGAGCCGGTCGCTGGGCGATGACCTTCATCAGACCGACCTGTCGGTACCGACGGTTCACTGCGGCGCCTGCATCCAGATGATCGAGACCGCGTTGGGAAAGCTCAATCACGTCCAGGCCGCCCGCGTCAACCTTTCAACGAAGCGGGTCTCGGTCCAGTGGCGCGGCGATGAGGTTCCACCATTGGTCGCAGTGCTCGGGCGCCTGGGCTACCAGGCACATCTGTTCGAAGCCGACACCGATGCGAAGGACAGGACGTTATCGGAGCTCATCCGCGCCGTCGCCGTTGCCGGCTTTGCGGCGGGCAACATCATGCTGCTCTCGGTATCGGTCTGGTCCGGCGCCGAAGGCGCCACGCGCGATTTGTTCCACTGGGTCTCGGCGCTCATCGCCATTCCCGCCCTCGCCTTTGCCGGCGGGATCTTCTTCAAATCGGCGTGGACTGCGCTGCGCCACGGCCGCATGAACATGGACGTGCCGATCGCCGTCGGCGTGTCGCTGGCCTACGCCATGAGCCTCTATGAGACGATCACCCATGGCGACCACGCCTATTTCGACGCGTCGGTATCGCTGCTGTTCTTCCTGTTGATCGGCCGCACGCTCGATCACGTGATGCGCGAACGCGCGCGGACCGCGGTAAAGAACCTGTCACAGTTGGCTGCGCGTGGCGCCATGGTGCTGCGCGGCGATGGCGCACGGGACTATTTGCCGGTTGGCGAAATCGAACCGGGGATGCAACTGCTCATTGCAGCCGGCGAGAGAATCCCCGTCGACAGCACGATCGTTCATGGAGCGTCGGATCTTGACTGCTCACTGGTCACTGGCGAGAGCACGCCGCGAAACGTCGCGCCAGGGGAGATTGTGCAGGCCGGTGTCCTCAACCTCACCGGTCCGCTGACGATTGAGGCGACAGCGGCCGCCAAGGATTCGTTCCTGGCGGAAATGGTTCGGTTGATGGAGGCCGCCGAAGGTGGTCGCGCCCGGTATCGCCGTATCGCCGACCGCGTGTCGGCACTCTACGCGCCCGTGGTTCATCTCACCGCCTTGGCAACCTTCCTGGGCTGGATGGCGGTGACTGGCGACTGGCACCGGGCGATGACGATCGCAATCGCTGTTCTCATCATCACATGCCCGTGCGCGCTTGGCCTCGCCGTTCCAATCGTTCAGGTGGTGGCCGCGCGGCGCCTGTTCGAAAACGGCATCATGGTCAAGGACGGCTCGGCCATGGAGCGCCTGGCAACGATCGATACAGCCGTGTTCGACAAGACCGGCACGCTCACGCTTGGCCAGCCCAGGCTCGTCAACACGTCGTCGATCGATCCCGCCATGCTGGCAATCGCTGCCGACTTGGCCGCGCATTCGCGTCATCCATATTCAAAGGCCATTGCCGGCTTTGCCGTCAGCAGCAGCCAGCACAAATTCGATGCGGTGACCGAGCACCCGGGTTTCGGGATCGAAGCCACCGCCGCCGGTATCACCTGGCGGCTGGGTCGACGCGGATGGGCTGGCTGGAAGGCTCGAACCGGCGGCGAAGGCAAACATGGCTACGGCGGAACAGTCCTGACGAAAAACGGCATGATTGTGGCATCCTTCGTTTTCGAGGATGCGCTGCGCCTCGACACCAGGGCAGCGATCGATCAACTGCGCAACGCTGGTATGTGCGTGGAAATGCTGTCGGGCGATACCGCCAAAGGCTGCGCCGAGGTTGCGGACGTGCTTGGTGTCGATGACTTCGTTCCCTGCCTGCTACCGTCCGGCAAGGTTGAACGCATCGAGAGCCTGGCGAGAGACGGGCACAAGGTTCTGATGGTTGGCGACGGGCTCAACGACACGCCGGCGCTGAGCGCCGCGCATGTCTCGATCGCACCCGCCACCGCCGCCGACATTGGCCGCAATGCAGCCGACTTCGTTTTTCTGCGCGAAAGCCTCTTGGCGATCCCGCTGGCGCTGGACGTGTCGCGCAAGGCGGGAAGCCTGATCCGACAGAACATAACAATTGCTATCGTTTACAATGCTGTGGCCGTGCCGATCGCCATTCTGGGTCATGTTACGCCTCTGATCGCGGCGGTCGCGATGTCTGCCTCGTCATTGCTTGTGATTGGAAATGCGATGCGTCTGCAAGGCTTCCCAACGGGTGCGTCGTCCGAAACTGCGCGGCAGGACAGGCCCGCGCGGGCCGGCGCCTTGGCCCGATCCTCATGACGACGCTCGCCTATCTCATTCCGGTGGCGCTGTTCCTTGGCGCACTCGGCCTGTCCGGCTTCCTGTGGGCATTGAGAAGCGGCCAGTACGACGATCTCGATGGCGCGGCGGAGCGCATTCTTATCGACCGCGACGACGGCGCGGAGAATCCTCCTCGTTCCAAGTGACTTAGATCAAAGCGCCGCGCGTCGGGATGCCCCATCGTCGTCCGACGTAAGATCAGGAGGGTGAGGATGCAAGCCGAAGCCATCATGACGAAGCCAGTCATCACGACGGATGCGAACGCGACGATCGCCGAAGCGGCCGAGCTCATGCTTTCAAACAAAGTCAGCTGCCTCCCGGTAACGGACAGCGACGGTGCCCTGGTTGGCATTGTAAGCAAAAGCGACTTCTTGCGCCGAGAGGAACTTGGGACCCAGCGTGTGCGTCCGCGCTGGCTGGAGTTTGATCTTGGCCCGGGCACAGTCGCCGAAGACTATGTGCGCTCGAACGGACGGATCATCCATCAGGTGATGACCACACCCGTCATCTCGGCGCCTCCTGGCGCCTCGATTGCAGATATTGTCGACTTGATGATGCAACACCGCATCAACAATGTGCCGATTGTCGATCAGGAAAGGGTCGTCGGCATCATCACGCGAACTGATTTGCTGCCTGTCCTGATCCGCGCAATGCCGAAACAGGGCACCACGCCACCCGATGACGACCTGATCCGCAAGGCCATACTTGCCGAGCTGCAGGGACAATCGTGGAGCGGTGGTGACTTGATTGATGTTAGGGTCAGCGACGGCCTCGTCGAACTGACCGGGGCGATTGTCGACGAGCGTCAGCGGAAGGCTGCGATCGTTGCGGCTGAGAAGGTTGCCGGCGTCGGGCAAGTCAAGGACGGCCTCCTCCTCAGTACGGATCCGTTCGGTGACGGTTTCATAGCTGCGGAAAAAGCGGGGACGCGGAGCAGAGTCCCTTTGGTTCTGCTCCCTTCCCACATCACTTGGACATGAGGCCGTCGGCGAGTTGCTTCGGCGTATAGCGCCCGTCATGGTTGGCGAGCACGCTGTCGGCAGCGAAGACGCCCGTCCTGAGGGAATGCGATGGCCGCTGCCTGTTTTGGTGGGGCTTGGACCGGGGCTTCCTGTGGATCTTGACGAGCGGCCAATACGAAGATCTCGACGGCTCCGCCCAGCGGATCCTTATCGATCGGGAAGAGCCGCGAGGCTGAACCGGTCGGCGGCGTCAACGACTGTGCGGATGCTGGTCGTCATCGACCGAATCTTTAGCTGGATTGCCTCGTCATGATGATATCGGCGCGCGTGCGAAGAACGGATCAGCCACAACACGTTGCCGAACCTTTGGGTAGGAGGGGCACGCGATTGGGAAGCCGACCATTCAGAATGCCTAGACATGCAAACGTTTTCGCGGCAATCGACCACTCGACCGTGAACCCGCCGTTGCCGGGTTTGTCGAGCCTGGTTGATCCAGATCAGCGTTATCTCTTAGTCGGCGTGGTTTCATTGACCATGCTTCCAACGGAGAACGCATGTCTATCGACGCTGGGGAGATGAGCGGCAAACCGTGGGTGATTGCGATGCTTCAAGAGCGCTTCGTATCGCAGATAGCCGCTATGGCGGCACGCTGATGGCCGGCTCTGTCGACACATTCGACATCATTGTTGTCGGAGCTGGCCCGGTCGGACTTGCCTTCGCAGCATCGCTCGCCCGGAGCCGACTCAAGGTGGCAGTGGTTGAACGGCAGTCGCTCGACAGCCTGGCGAATCCGGCTTTCGACGGTCGCGAGATCGCGCTGACCCACGCATCAGTGAGAATCCTTCGCGAGCTCGGCGCCTGGGATGCCATCCCCGCATCGGACAAATCACCGCTTCATGGCGCGCGCGTGCTCAACGGGTCGAGCCCTTTCGCCCTGTGCTTCGATACTCCCAGCGGATCTGGGGAACCACTCGGATTTCTGGTCCCAAATTGTCGGATCCGCGATGCCCTGTTCAAAGTTGTCTACTTCCAGGATCATGCCCGGCTGCTGTGCGGCAACTCGGTCGTCAATGCAACAACCAGCGACGACGAGGCGGTCATAGCGCTTTCTGATGGCAGGCAATTGGCCGCTCGGCTGCTCGTCGCAGCGGATTCGCGTTTGTCCGCGATGCGCGACCTGCTCGGCATTGGCGCCAACATCCATCCGCTTGGCCACTCCATGCTGATTTGCCGAGTGAGGCACGAGCGCTTCCATCACCAGATCGCGGTCGAATGGTTCGACCACCATCAGACCATAGCGATGTTGCCGCTCATGGAAGGCGTGTCGTCGCTGCTTCTGACTTTGCGCTCAATCGAGGCCGATAGACTGTCTGTTCTCGATGACGAATTGTTCCTCATGGAATTGATGAACCGGTGTCGAGGACGCCTCGGGCAGATGACCCTGGCAAGCACCCGCCATGCCTATCCGCTGGTCACGACCTGGGCGCACAAGTTCTCGGCACCGAGTGCGGCACTGATAGGAGACGCTGCCATCGGCATGCACCCCGTGACCGCGCATGGCTTCAACATAGGCCTAAGCGGCCAGAAGCAACTCGCTCATAAAATACTGACAGCATGTCGCGCCCGCCGCGACATTGCCGATCCCGACATGCTCGGCAGATACGAAAACCGGCTGCGGCTGTCGGCGGCGCCGCTCTATCATGCCACCAACATGCTTGTCGGTCTTTACTCAAGCGAGCACCCGGCGGCACGGCTTGCAAGACATGCTGGGCTCCGCTTTGCCCAACATCTTCCCTTTGTCCGCCATGGCATTTCGGCCATGCTCAGGCGGTGAATCGCACAGAGCGCTACCGCTCTGGAGCGCTGTCTCGGCGCGGCTTCTTTGTCTTGCTCGCTCGCAGCGTCGCGGGCAAGGCTGCTTCCTGGTGACGTTGCCGATCATGGCATGACTCGGATCAAGGCACGCGCGCGGGCGAAACCTTGATGATTCGGCAATGCTAAGCCAAAGGTGTGACCCGAAGCATGGTGAGCGCACTGGTTACCCTCGCTGGGTAGTTAACCCGTCCTTCAGTGGGCTTGCATAGGTTTGGTCCTCGCGAACAATGACGCAAGCAAGCTGGTCCATTCATGGCACCCCTAAAGAAAGAAGAATCGCTGGAGGCCAAAATCCGTCAGGATCAGCTTGCTGACCTGAGGGCCGGGCTCTTCGTGTCGATGCCGATAAGCGCGATCCTGTCAGGCCTGATTTGCGGGGTGCAGGCCCTTTCTGGCGGCGGCTTTGCCGCTGCAAGCTGGTTCCTGGTCGTCAATGCGCTAAATGCCGCCCGGCTTGCACTCGCCCGTTTTCAGCTAAAGGAAACGGGGCGCAATCAGGATTTGCTTGGCGTTTTGCCGCGCCTTCGCATGTTTGGCGTCCTTGCCCTTCTGGCAGGGTTTGCCTGGTCCTTCCCGGCCGTGCTGACTGTTGGATACACAACACCTCAAGCACCGATGCATCTGGTCATACTGGCGGGCATTTCAGCTGGTGCGGTTACATATGGCAGCTCGTATGCCGCCGCGGCGACCAGCTTCATCACACCTCCACTCCTCATCACGGTGGCGTGCCTTTTGGCGAAAGGCAATTTTGAACGCTACATTCTGGCTTTCACCGTTCTGCTCTTCATGGGCGGCTTGGTCCGAGCTTCGTTTGTTGGGCAGGCGCGCTTCCGCGAAGCAAGCCGCCTGAGACATGAGGCAGAGCGACTTGCGTCGGAAATGGAGCGCAACTCCAGGGAGGACCATTTGACCGCCCTTCTCAACAGGCGGGGCCTTGAACACGCCATCGGTCGGTTCAAGACCGCGGATGGCCCCTTCGTGGCAATGCTGATTGATCTGGACGGCTTTAAATCTGTCAACGACACCTACGGTCACAGGACCGGTGATGAACTGCTTGTCATGATCGCCCGCCGCATAGAGCAGGAAGCACCGGAAGGCTCAACGCTAGCTCGTATTGGCGGCGATGAATTCGTGCTGGTTTTTCCCTCAACGAGAGCTTCGCTTTCTGCCAGTGATCTCGCCTCCAATATCATAGCCAAAATTGCTCGCCCCTATATCGGGGTCGCGTCCGTGCGCGTCGGGGCATCGATAGGGATATACTTGGCACAGACGTCGAGCCTGACTGAAATGCTGTTGCGGGCCGATATCGCCCTTTATACGGCCAAGCGCCATGGCAGGAACGAATTTTGCCTGTTCGATGCCGAACTCGACCGGGAACTCCAACGCCGCCAGTCCATCGAACGGGACCTTCATTCGGCGATAAAGACGGGAAGATTGCAACCTTGGTTCCAGCCGATCGTGAAACTCGACACCGAGGCCGTGGTCGGTTTTGAAGCCTTGCTGAGATGGTCCCATCCGACACATGGTGCCATCTCTCCACCCGAAATCATCACAGCCGCACGCGAAACCGGAATGCTTCAGCTGCTGACGCAAACCGTATTCGCCGACTGTTGTGCTTTTATCGACGGCTTGGTGAAAGCTGACTGTCGTAACATTCGTGTGGCGATGAATGTTTCCCCGCGCGAACTGGAAGCCGGCGATATCGACGACATGGTTCTGGATGGTCTGGCCGCAAGAGGCCTGCCTGCGACGATGTTCGAAATCGAGATTACCGAAGAATCGCCGGTGGACCCGGACAGAGTGGATGAAAAGCTCGGACGGCTTTCACATGCCGGTATTTCCATCGCGCTCGACGACTTCGGCACCGGCTTTTCTACCTTGGCATCTCTCAAGGACCGTCGGATACGCAAGGTGAAAATAGACCAGGGCTTCATTCGCGGCTTGGCCAAGTCCCGAGAGGACCGACTGCTTGTCAAATCGGTCATTGAACTCGGTGAGATGCTCGGGATCGACGTCATGGCCGAGGGCGTCGAAACAGAGGCGGATCGGCAAACCCTGCACAAGCTTGGCTGCCGAACCGCTCAAGGCTTCCTCTTCTCCAAGGCTGTGCCTTTGATGCAAGCACTGGAAGTGGCAGTCAAACAGCACGCGAACCAGTTGTGACCGCTCCCGCCGCGCCGGCTGTCGCGGCCGTGCGCTGCCGAATTTGGCTACAGAGACTTGCCTGATCGAAACACGTGGCAGTGGGCGTTGTGCATCAGCCGGCGAACAGTTCCTTGTAGCCGGTCGTCACCATCCAGTTCGCACGGTCGATATGGCTGCGAAGAGCTTTGCGGGCGCGGACCGGGTCAATGGACGGGTCGATGCCGAGAATGCGCTCGGCCATCTCCTTTTCGCTGGCATTGTCGGCGCAGGCATCCAGGATCCGCAGGTAGATCGTGAAATGCTCCCTGTCGTAGCTCGTGAGGTTCTCCGACCAGGGGACTTCATCGCTCAAACTTGAGCTTCGAGTCTCATCCGTTCCCATTGGTCCATTCATGCCTGCGAACCTCGCCTGTGAGCGCAGGCAGTATATCCCAAAATGGGATAATCCGAAACCGGGATTAGTCGCTGATCCGGTCTTTACCCGACCGGTTCGCCTCCATGCCCAAATCCCTTCGATCGCCCCGCCACCAGCGGTTCCTGGCCCGGCTGGTTTTGCTGCGCAAGGCCAAAGGCCTGACCCAGAAGCAGCTGGCTGACAAGCTTGGTCGTCCCCAATCCTTCGTGGCCAAGTACGAGGGCGCAGAGCGGCGTCTCGATGTCATCGAGTTTCTCGACATAACTGCGGCCCTTGACGCTGATCCGTGCGAGATTCTCTCCAGCCTCCGGTCCTAGCGGGCGCGCCGCATCTATCATGATCACGGACAGGAATATTGAGTGGGACAACGCCTCAATTTGTTGAAAGGCGAGCGCTGGTTTTCGGAGGAAGCCGCGCGCACGGCGCCGATGCCTTTTGGTTCTCGACGTAACTGCGGCGCCTGACCATGTGCGAAAAAACTTGGCGGGCGCCCGCGCGCCTGACGACGCGCACCAGGTGCTCGTGAACCGAGCCCGCTTTTCTTCGGCAAGCTCAGGCGGTCTCGGCCATTCGGCTTCGCCCCTTGGCGTGGGCAGCCCTTCGGGCTGTGACGGCCGCCGCCCTTGCGGGCGGCGCGGTTTGTCTGTTGGCCTTTCCCGGTGGCGCGGGGCGGGCGGCACTCCCTTCTAGACCCGCCGCGGCAGCCCGCAACCCTTCGCGTGCCGCTCAGGGTCCTCCTCTTCGTTCCGGTCCTTCGGATGCGGTCCGCCTACCACGGCGGGCCTTTCCGGTCGCGACTCGCCGCCCACCCCGCTTCCGGGGAAAGGCGCGGCGATTGGCGAGCGGAGGATAACACATGCGTGCAAACAGCAAGCGTACCACCAGCGGAGAGGCTGGCGCAGGCAAGGGCAGGCGCCCAGGCGCAAGCCTCTATCAGGAGATCACCGACCGCATCATTGCCGAGCTGGAGCGCGGCACCGTGCCATGGGTCAAGCCATGGGGCAGCGCAAAAGCAGGCCTCGGCCTGCCGAGGAATGCGTCCACGGGGCGCACCTATTCCGGCATCAATATCCTCATCCTGTGGGGCGCCGTCATCGAGCGCAGCTATCCCAGCCAGAAATGGCTGACCTTCCGGCAGGCGCTTGCCCTGGGCGGCAATGTCAGGAAGGGCGAGCGCGGCACGACGATCGTGCATGCCGACCGCTTTGTCCCAAAGAACGAGAAGGAGCGCGCACGCCACGAGGGCGATGCACCACAGGCCGTGCCTTTTCTGAAGCGCTTTACCGTCTTCAATGTCGCGCAATGCGACAATCTTCCGGAACACCTCCATGCCCCTGCCGAGCCGCTGCCACAGTGCGAGATCGTGCCGCAGGCCGAGACGCTCATTCTCGCCAGCGGTGCGGATTTCAGGGTCGGCGGCGATCGCGCTTTCTACATGCCGTGCAGCGACCACATTCAGGTGCCGCCGCAGCCAGCGTTCCATCAGCAGATCGACTATTACCGGACCTGCTTTCACGAGCTAGGCCACTGGACCGGCCACCCGACGCGGCTTGCTCGCGACCTCTCCGGCTCGTTCGGCTCCAAGGCCTACGCGCGTGAAGAATTGGTCGCCGAAATCACTGCCGCCTTCGTCTGCAGCAATCTCGGCATCGAGCCGACCGTGCGTCACGCCGATTACATCGGCTCATGGCTGAAGGTGCTGCGCGAGGACAACCGCGCTATATTCCGTGCCGCCAGCCTAGCTTCGAAGGCCGCTGATTTCCTGTTTGGCCTTCCGGCCGATGCGGAAGGCGAGGCGCAAGAAGGCATTGCGGCATGACGATGCGCGACCTCAACTGACCGCGACCGAGCCGACGCCGCAAAGGAGCAGACGCTCATTCCCGGCGTCCAGCCGATCACCACGCGGGCAAACCCTCCTGATGGACGCGCCGATGTGTCCGCGCGCGGCGCAAAGCTGCTCGAGGTCGGTCTCTAATGGGGAGGCGGATCAGAGGAAGGTCCGGTGAACCTTTCTCCCGCCGGACGCAAGAAGTCAACGCGACCCGTTCTGACAAGGAGTCTTTCCATGATACTGATCACCAATCCACTGCGCGCACGACTGCTCGCCCATGGCGCCGCCGGCGCCGACATCGACCATTTTCCCGTTGTGAAACTGTTTAATCCGACAGGTGCCGCGACCTGGCTTCTGAGCGAACTCGACGCCGATGGCGACACTCTGTTCGGTCTTTGCGATCTCGGCTTCGGCTTCCCCGAACTTGGCAGCGTCAGTCTGGCCGAGCTTGCATCCGTAAAAGGTCCGCTTGGCCTCGGCATAGAGCGCGACCTGCTTTCCAAGCGCGCTTTCCGCTCTCCGTCTATGCCGAAGCCGCCCGCAGTTGCGGCCACGTCAGCGAGGCCGAGCGACTGCTGCGGCAAGCAGCAGACGCCCTATCAAAGCCCCATTCCGAGCTTCCGCCCGACACGGCGGAACAGCAGCGCCGATAGGCGCAAAAACCGTCCCGCCGCGCCGGTCTTCGGCCTCTGCGGCGGGGACAACCTTAACCAAAGCAAAAGGAGAGTAACCATGCAGCTTGCCCACATTCCCTTGGATCAGCTCAACATTTCCGCGCTCAACATGCGCCATGGAAAACGCGCGCCCGACATATCCGACATCCTGCCCTCCGTGCGTGCGCGCGGCGTGCTGGTGCCACTCCTTGTGCGGCCGAACGGCCAGCCGGAAACCTTCGAGATCGTCGCCGGCAGGCGGCGCTATTTCGCCGCGAAATCGCTTGCCGACGAGCGCGGCGAAGGCGATCCCTTGCCCTGCGCCATCATGGAGGACGGTGACGACGCCGATGCGCTGGAAGCTTCGCTGATCGAAAACCTCGCCCGCCTCGATCCTGACGAAGTATCGCAATGGGAGACGTTTTCGCGGCTTGTCAGGCAAGGCCGCACCGTTCCCGACATCGCTGTGACCTTCGGCATCACTGATCTCAAGGTCAAACGCATTCTGGCGCTTGGCGACCTCTTGCCCAAAATCCGCGAAGCCTATCGGCGCGAGGAGATCGATACCGAGACGGTGCGCCATCTCACCATGGCTTCCAAGGCGCAGCAGAAGGACTGGCTGGCACTCTGTGCCGATTCCGATCAATACGCGCCGCGTGGCTATCAGTTGAAGCAATGGCTGTTCGGCGGCCAGTCGATTTCCACCAAGGTGGCGCTGTTTGCCATCGAGGAGTATCCCGGCCTGATCACCTCGGACCTGTTCGGCGAGGACAGCTATTTCGCCGATGCCGACCTGTTCTGGCAAAAGCAGAACGAAGCGATTGCCACGAAACGCGACACCTATCTCAACGAGGGCTGGAGCGAGGTTGTGCTGCTGGAACCGGGCCAGTATTTCCACGCATGGGACCACGAGAAGACCCCGAAGAAGAAGGGCGGCAAAATAGTCATCACTGTCTCGCATCGCGGCGAGGTCGAGTGTCACGAGGGCTGGCTGTCACGCAAGGAAGCCCGCCGCGCCCGCGAGGGCGGCGAGCAAGAAGAAACAGCCGCCAAGCTGCCGCGCCCCGAAGTCACCGGCCCGATGCACAACTATATCGATCTGCATCGCCATGCCGCCGTGCGCGCGGCCATGCTCGACCATCCCGCCGTGGCGCTGCGCCTCGTGGTGGCGCACGCCATCACCGGTTCGGGCCTGTGGCAGGTGCGGCCGAGCCGCAGCGCGCAGCCAACGAGACGGTGACTGCCAGCCTTGCCGGCTGCAAGGCTGAAGCCGCATTCGGCAAAAAGCGGCGCGAGGTATTGGCCCTGCTCGGATCACCGGATGAGGATAGCTTGGTCGCCGGCGGCAATGGCGACGCCGTTGCTATCGCCGGCGTGTTCGCGCGCCTCTTGGCGCTCTGCGACGACGATGTCATGCGCGTTCTCACCCTTGTCATGGCCGAGACGCTTGCAGCCGGCAGCGCCGTCATCGAGGCGCTCGGCAACCACCTGAACGTCGACATGGGCATATGGTGGCAACCGGACGATGCCTTCTTCGACCTCTTGCGCGACAAGGAAATCGCCAATTCGATGCTGGCCGACGTCGGCGGCAAGCTGGTCGCGGACGGCAATGTCGCCGAGAAGGTCAAGACGCAAAAGAACATCATCCGCGACTTCCTGGCGGGCGAGAATGGCCGCCCCAGGGTCGAGACCTGGCTGCCGCGCTGGATGAAATTCCCGGCCGAAAGCTACACCAGCCGCGGCGGCTTCCGCACCGCCGATCAGTGGACACAGGTGCAGCCGCTGTTCGTGCGCGAATAGTCGATCAGGGCCCGAGCGGCGGTTCTCTCGATTACCGCCGCTCAGGTCGCGCGCGCCGCTACGGGCCACGCCGGCTGCCGATTGGGCGTCTTGTCGAGCCAGTGCCGCGCGCGAGAAATTCCGACGCCAGTTCGCCCCATTTCGGCAGCCCCGCACCGCGCCGGGTTGCTTGCTGAGGCGCCAAAGGCGCATGGGGCCAATTGTCCGATCCGGTTGCCGACAGAGCCCGCGAAACCGGCGCTCTGCATTGCCGCCGGCTTCTTGTGTCACCGATCGCCCCACCTGTCTCCATTGTGTCTCAGGGACTATTCCCCTGCGGCTGGCTTGTCGACCTATGGGCGGATCCGGCCCGCCCGAAACCCTTCGCCGGCAGCTTTTTTCCCCGCCGCCTGCGGCGGCTTCCTCGCGCCGCTTCGCTTCAAAAAAGCTGCCCGCGCGGGTCCTCCGCTATCGCTGCGGCCGTCCCGGTTCCGGCGGTCCGGACGCGCCCATCACGGTCCGCCATCGCAGGGGAATGGTCCCCTGCGAGCACCAAGAGGAGACTGGAAATGACCGCGATCGGATACGTCACCAAACAGGAAAACGGCGGCTACAAGGGCCAGCTCAAGACGCTCAGCGTCCGCGCCGACATCGATATCGTGCCCAATCAGGCAAAGAGCGCCGACACCCATCCCGACTTCCGGGTGCTGACGCAAGGGATCGAAGTGGGTGCGGGCTGGATCCGCACCGGCGAGACCTCCGGCAAGGACTATGTGAGCCTGTCGATTGCCGCCCCCGAGTTTGGCCCCCGCAAGCTCTACGCCAATCTCGGCCGCGCCGCCGGCCAGGATGACGACGACACTTACGCCATCATCTGGAACCCGGTCGACTGACCGGCCGATCCGGAAAGCCCCGCGCCGCCACCGGCGCGGGGCCTCTCTCAGGACCCGTGAGGCCGCCGAAGGGGGCGGCGAAAACTCGCCCCCCTACTCTTCGCCCGTCCCCAAAACGATCTCGCTCGCCGATCCTCGCCTTCGCTTGTCCGTAGCGAAACGAGGATCATCATGGACGACGAAAACGAACGCGCAGCCCGCGCCAAGAAGGGCAGTCCGTTTCTCAATACCGCGCAGGCGGCCTTCTATATCGGGCTGTCCCAGCGCACGCTGGAGAAGATGCGCCTCAAAGGCGGCGGCCCGCAATTCCGCAAACACGGCCGCTATGTCCGCTATCACATCGACGAACTCGACGATTGGTCGAAGGGGCACGCGCAGGAGACCGGGCCCGAGGACGGCGGGCACGATTCCGGCTCGGCCGGCGAGGGAGGCCGCTCATGAGCCGGCGTCCCACCATCCATCTGATCGGCAGCCATCTGCGGCGCATTCGGGCGCGCAAGACGATCGCCGTGGCCACGATGGGCCTTGCCCTGATCGGCTTCGCCGCCTTCGGCAAACCATCGCCCTGGCTGGTCTGGAACGCCTCGGCGAGTGCGCCGGTCGGCCTCTATCGCGTCGCGTCCGGATCGCCGGCTCTTGGTGATCTCGTACTCGTCCGCCCGCCAAGACCGGTCGTCGATCTGGCCGCCGAACGCTTCTATCTGCCCAGCAACGTGCCCATGGTCAAGCACCTTGCCGCGCTGCCTGGCGAGCATGTCTGCGCCTTCGGCGACGCCATCATCATCGGCGGCGAGATTGTCGCGCGCCGGCTTGCAACCGACACGCAGCACCGTCCGCTGCCTTGGTGGAATGCCTGCCGAAAGCTCGCCGATGCCGAGGTTTTCCTACTCGGCAGCGATAAAAATCGCTCGTTCGACAGCCGCTATTTCGGGCCGGTGCCGACCGAAAATATCATCGGGAGGCTCGTGCCGCTATGGACCGAGTGACCCTCCTGATGCTGGGCATGGTGTCTCTCGCACCATGCTCCTGTTCCGCGGCGACCAACACGAAGCCGGTCGTCATCTCCCATAGTCCGCAGCTTGCAAGATGGCAGCCCTTCGTAGCCGAAGCAAGCCGGCGTTTCAGCATTCCACAGACTTGGATTTATGCCGTCATGGATGCCGAAAGCCGGGGGCAGACAAGGCTCAATGGACGGCCGGTCACGTCGAGCGCCGGTGCCATTGGCCTGATGCAGGTGATGCCAGGCACCTACGAGGAGTTGCGCGCAGAGCTTGGCCTGGGAGCCGCCCCGCACGACCCTCGCGACAACATTCTGGCAGGCACTGCCTATCTGCGCGCCATGTATGACCGCTTCGGATTTCCAGGCCTGTTTGCAGCCTATAACGCCGGGCCGGAGCGCTACGAACAGCATTTGCAGCGTGGGCGGCCACTGCCCAGCGAGACGGTTTCGTATCTGGAAGAGGTCAAGGCGGCGGGCATTTCGGCCGCCGATATGGACGCGCTCACCGACAAATCCCGTTCCAAAAGCGCGCCGGGAATCCCTTCCGGGCAGTCGCTGTTTTTCCTCCGAAACGGTGTTTCCGTGACCGGCCCGAATGGCCACCTCCTGGTGCCGCTCGGATCGGAGCGAGCAAGGTCAGGCCGGCCGGATCGCAGGTGAGGGCAGCGGCTACCGCGGTTCGGGCGGGGGGCAGGGAGGCAGGTCCGCGGAAGGCAAGATAAAGGCATCGCCTCCTGAGGCGGCGAAGTGTTTGTCTGCACATCGTTTTCCCGGGAGGTTGCCTGCGGGTCCAGGAGGGTCTGGCGCGCAAGCCTCTGATTTTGCTGCTGGTTCATCGGAGGCCGCATGCAGGATGACGAATTCACGCCGAGGCTCGGCAAAATTGGCTCGCGCGGCTCGAAGGCGGGCAAACGCTACGCTGGCCAGGTCCAGGCCGCGGTCAACCGAGCAGGCGGCAGGAGCGGACGCGGCAGCCGCTTCATCGGAAGCCGGGTGGGGCGCGGCGGGGCTGCTGCCGCCGTTCTTAGAGCACGCGACCGCCACGCGGCGTTTCGGCAGCGGCGCGCAGTCGTCAAGGCACGCATCGTCAAGCTGGCCGGCAAGGGAGTCGACGGAGCTCGTGCGCACCTCCGCTACCTCCAGCGCGACGGCGTCACCCGGGAAGGCGAGCGTGGCGAGCTCTACGCTGCCGACAAAGACCACGCGGACGGCAGGGCCTTTCTCGATCGCGCGAACGGTGACCGTCATCAGTTCCGCTTCATCGTCGCCCCTGAAGACGGTATCGAGTATGATGACCTGAAGCTGCTCACCCGGCGCCTCATGGCGCAAATGGAACAAGACCTCGGCACCAGGCTAGACTGGGTGGCCGTCGACCATTTCAACACCGGCCATCCTCACACCCACATCATCGTGCGCGGCAGGGACGATCACGGCGAAAACCTCGTCATCGCGCGGGACTACATCTCCTCTGGCCTGCGCGAGCGCGCAGCCGAACTGGTTAGCCTCGACCTTGGCCCGCGCACCGACCGCGAGATCGAGCAGCGCTTGCGCCAGGAGATGGAGCAGGAACGCTTCACCAGCATCGACCGGCAGCTGATGCGCATGCGCGACGAGGGGCATGTCTCACCAGCCAGCCGAGACACCTTTCGCCAGACGCTGCACCAGGGCCGCCTGCGCAAGCTCGAGCGGATGGGCCTCGCCGAGGAGATGCCTTCGGGTCGCTGGCGCCTGGAGGATGATCTCGAAGCCACGCTACGCCGCATCGGCGAGCGCGGCGACATTGTCAAGACCATCCATCGCGAGCTGACCGGCAAGGGGCTCGTCCGCAGTGCCGCCGACTATCTTATCCACGATCGATCCGACGGGTCGGCCCAAACCGTGGTCGGACGTGTCGTCGGGCGCGGGCTGGCCGACGAAATCACTGACCGCCATTACCTCGTCGTCGACGGCGTGGACGGCAAAAGCCACTATTTTGATATCGGCAAAGGCGAGGCCACCCAACCGACACAAGAAGGCTGCATAGTGCGGATCAGGCCGAGGGACACCGGGCCAAGAAAAGTCGACCGCACAATTGCCGGCATCGCCACGGTCAACGACGGGCGCTACAGCATCGATATCCATCTCAAGCATGACCCCTCGGCCACCGAACGCTTTGCCGAAACGCACGTGCGGCGACTGGAGGCGATCCGCCGTGCGACCGGTGGCGTCGAGCGCGAGCCGGACGGCACATGGACAGTCGCGCCCGACCATCTCAACCGCGTCGCGGATTACGAGCGTCAACGAGCGAGGGCCCAGCCTGTTGTCGTCGACAAGCTCTCATCAATGCCGCTGGAGAGCCAAGTAGGCTTTGACGGCGCCACCTGGATCGACCAGGAGCTGGTATCAGCCCACCCTGAGTCCTTGCGCGACTCTGGCTTCGGTCGAGAAGTACGTCAGGTCCAGGCCCGCCGACAGCAGTGGCTGATCGCGCAAGGTCTTGCCCATGATGCGCAGGATCGGGTCATCTATCGCGCCAACATGCTTTCAATGCTGCGCCAACGAGAGCTGAACCGTGTTGCCAGTCAGCTCTCGGACGAACTCGGGCTCTCGTATTCTGAAGCGCAGCATGGCAATCCAATAGACGGTACGCTGCGCCGCTGCGTCGAGCTCGCCGGCGGAAAATACGCTGTCATCGAGAAATCGCGCGAGTTCACGCTGGTGCCCTGGCGGCCGGTGCTTGAGCATCATATCGGCAAGGAGGTGTCTGGCGTGGTGCGCGCCGAGGGGATTTCCTGGACGATCGGACGGCAGAGGAGCGGGCCTGGCGTTTCGTGAACTGGCTACAATTTATTTGTTCACGTTGAAACAGGTACTCAGCCCAGACGGAGTTCCTCCGCCTGCTGCTTGCTCGCAGCATTCATTTGGCGGAGAGTCAGTGTTCTGCATTTTGTAGTTCGCTCTGTCAAAAAGCGCTGGGAATATGCATCATGTTCTGCGTTGACACGGAAGCCGGGCCGACAGGTGCCGCCCTGTGGTTGCGGATCGGCTCCCGATGGCTGCCAGCTAGAAAGGTGGGCTGACTCGTGATAGCGCAAGGGGCTATGGCGGCCGCGGTACGGCGAAGCGAGCTCTGGCATCGAGGATGAAGCCGCACTTCCCGATCTTATTCTACTCGCAGGACCGGCAGACGCGGCGGTCGCCCCTGCGGGTGCTGTTGGCCCTGGCGTGAACTGGCAGTCCGTCCCGCGGGGACTTTGTAACGGAGAAAAGTCGCTGCGATGGCCCGGGTGACGATGCGGTCAGCGACCATGCCAGACGAGATCGGCAGCTTTCTGCCGCGGCACGGCGCCGGAGCCATCAGGCCGCCGCGACATCGGGTCTGGCGCACCTTCGGATGTTGGCTGGCCGCGGTTTACTTCGAGCAGCGCCGGGTGGGTCATGCGGTGCCGCTACTGGGCACCGAGGCAGCTTTGGGCATGAGACCCGTTCAATCGCGCCGGCCACGTCGGTCATCGCGACATCTGGAGTCGAGGCCAGGTCAGACCGGGAGAAAAACCTGCTCGTCGCGCGGGAGCCCCGGGTTGCGCCGTCGATCCTTCCGCCCAACTCAGCGCCGCGCGACCAGCAATAGCCCCTTGCCCCGAAACTGACGCCAAGCCGACGGACCCGCTCTGCGCATACCGATGCCGTCCGCGCCGTCGTCGGCGGAAACCAGCGAGCCGTGGACCTCACACAATCTGAGCCGCTGGTGACGATGTGCATCGCCTACTTCCATCCGCACTCCTATCGACGAACTCGCCCGCTGCCCGCGGTGATGCGAACCCGTGGATGAATATTTCGCCGAAGCCGCAGTGGGGGCTCAGCCTCGACGATTTTTTTGCCTTGCCCCGGCGGGCGGCGCAACCGAGCATCGAGACAAAAAACGGGAAAGGGAGGGCACCAGCCCGTTAGAGCCGTGGCCATGATGATGTGGGGACGATCTCCTGGAAGAAATGTGGAGATCGACGCTCTCCTGACGCGCTCATCGAAGATTTTAGGCCGCGCCGACGTGGCTGCTTGAGCGATAACACTCACTCCGGAGGCCCCAGTGCGGCTCCTTGGCCAAGCTGCTCGGCACGCCGTGAGTGTGCTTTCTTGTTTGGGGAAGGGAGACTTACGTCTACAACAATCTCGTTTCGATCTACGACGGAGAGTCGGCGAGACAAGTGTTGCTGATGTTCATTGGCTCCGTAGCAACTTCTGCAGTCACAATGCAGCTTATGTTCCTATGCTGGAGAGTTGGCCATTCAACTCGCGTAGCTCGCTTTGTTGCGGTGGAGCTTGGTCAGAGCACACTGCTGCTTTACCTGCTTCAGGGCGCCGTGTTTCGCTTCATGGATCTAATAGGGTTCGGAGAGCTTTGGGATCTCCCGAGCAGAATCGGGTTCGCCACTTTGCTTGGTGCCGCGATCGTTGTCTCCGCTTGACAATTCGCAGGATTGCGCGTGACCACGGATGGTTGTCGCGCGGCTACGCTTAATATGTGACGACGCTTGCGCCTTGTAGGCAATTGTTGCGGCCGCCCACGGCCGACATGAACGTGCTTGGCCGCACGTTTTCTAAGTGAGGCGGAAAGAGGCGCGCGACCCCTCTCCCCAGCAACCCGCCTTGCGGATTCCTCCTCTGCCCGCTTCGCAGACGGGGATACCCTCCGCCCCCTTGCTATTCGTTGCCCGCCGCTATGCAAAGGACGGGCGACCTGAATCCGTGCTCAAGCCGATCTGGCGGCAGAGGGGGGGCGGGCTGAACATGGGACCCGTGATTGACATAATTGCCGCGCGAATTCTCATGCTCGCCTAACCGGCCGGAACGATTTGCAATCCGGGCAGGCTCGACAAATCAAGGAGTAGCTCGTTCCGTGTCCAAGCCCAGACAAGTCTTGGTTATCTCACGGGCGCGATACAAAAGGCACAGGCTGGACTTGGCTGCCGGGGGCGGGGCTTGTCGACCGCTCGATTGAAAGTGAGATGCGAGGCGGAGAATCACCCATGTGCAGAGCGGCAAGGCGCTCGCCTACCTCCCTGTCATTCACCGTCAGCCGATGGTTTAGACGAAGATAGTCCGTCCATGTCGGCGTGCGGAATGTCTCGGTCCAAAGCGTCGACTTCTGAAGGTCGCGCTGGAGGGTCCAGTCCCGCGCACCGGCGCGGCTCTGAACGCGCCGCCTTTCGCGCATGCAGCTCAGAAATTCATCGATACTCTCCTCGGGTATCGAGTACTCCACCTTGATCACGATCGGACCGCTCCTGGGTTTCAAAGGGAGGGCCAGTTCTGGTGGCCTGAAGTCGACGGCCGCTTGATCCGATTCCTCCCATAGCCGCACTGGCAATAGCTTTCCCACAGCCGCGACCAGCAACAGTGCCGCGGCAGCACCTTCCAAAGCCCACGTCAGCGAATAGTACTGCGCGACAGCACCCCAGATCCAGCTGCCCGCTGCCATGCCGCCGTAGGTCAGGGCGTAATAGATGGACAGGGTCCGACCAACGACCCACCTTGGGCTTGCCAACTGCACACACACGTCGGTTCCGGTCCAGGTGACAACCCAGCCAGCGCCACCGATTGCAAGCGCGATCGCCGCCACAGCCACCGACGATGTGAGGGCCATCAAAAGGCAACACGTTGCGCAAGCAACGGATGCGAGCGTGATCAATCGGTTCTGGGACGTAATGCGTCTCAAGTAGCTGCTGCCAATGCCGGCTATGAAGGCGCCTGTGCCGAAGCCAGCCAATAGCACCCCGTAAACAATTGGCCCTCCCGCCAGCTGGTCGCGAACCAGGAGGGGGAGCAGAGCAAGGATCGAGATGCTTGACAGCCCGAATAGGGTTGCACGCACAATCGCCACTCTGATCTCTGAGGATATTGCCGTGAATCGCATGCCATCATGAATGGCCGTAGTCATCCGCTCGCGCGGAAGAGGCGAAAAGCGAACTTGCCACTTTGAGCGCAGAACAGCGCTCAACGGGACCAAGTCACTCAGCGCAGCGAGGGCGAAAGCCGTAAGGGGGCCTAGCAAAGCTAAGATTACACCGCCCAGCGCCGGTCCTATGCTCCGAACCACGTTGTAGCCCACCGACATCAGCGTCACTGCGGCGGGTATGTCGCGCTTTTCCAGGATATCGCCTACCGACGCGTGCCATGCTGGATCGTTCAAGGCAAAGCCGCATCCGGCCAAGAAACTCAGTCCCAGGATCAGCCATGGACTAACAAAGCCCAGTCCCACTGCGAGTGCCAGCGCCGTGGATGCCAGTGCGATAAGGCAGTGTCCGGCAAGCATCACGCCGCGGCGGCTGAAGCTGTCTGCAATGGCTCCAGCAAGGATCGACAAGAAGAACGCGGGCAGTGTCGATGCAGCCTGTACGAGCGCAACCATTAGATCGGAGGCTGAAATCGTCGCCATGAGCCAGCTTATAGCCACGCTCTGCACCAGCCAGCCAAGGCTGGATATCTGCGTGGCTGTCCAGATAGAACGAAAGACCGGGTTGTGAAGAGGGATCAGTGTGTTTGCCGCAAAGCGCGGAGGATCTTGACGCCGCATCACTTCTCTCCTCCACTGGGTGTCGTTCGTCCGCTCATTTGCTTACAGCGGTGCGCTCTGTGCACAGACTGCGTCACAACGAAGTTCCGAAATCGCGCTCGCAACAAGGACAATGTGACATCCATGGTGCTGATGCGCCTTGAGGTACCAACCTGGCCGTTAGCTGATGGGTCCCGCAGCCCGCTGGGTGCGGTCAGTTCTGCCCTGCGACTCTTGGCTTTGGACGGTGCTAGCGCCCCGATGGCCGGCTTGTCAAACTGCCGTAGTGCCAGCACATCCATCCCATCTGTTGACCGCGATCTCCGACGAGGTCGAGCAGCAGTAGGTCAACGGCAAATCTGGGTATTTCCGCTATCCGGTCGAGCGCGTGGCCATCGTCCGGAAACCCGAAGACGTTCATCACCCAGGCGACCACCACGCCCGAGACAATGCGACACGGCGGTAGCGGTTCACCAGAGGACGTGCGTTCTACTCAGCAGGAACATTGTTCTGCCGATCGTCGGCTGCGCCAGCCGTCACGTAAAGCGGCGCCAGAGTTCTTGCACCCGTCATTGGACTCCCGCTTTGCAGGTTTCGCCTAGGGCCTGCATCAGGTCATCTATAATGTCCTGAGGATGTTCAAGCCCTACAGAAATTCGCAGCAATCCGCCTGGCGCTTTGGACTTCGCACCTTCAACGGATGCGCGATGCTCTATCAGAGAATGCGTCCCGCCAAGGCTTGTCGCCCGGACAACAATCTTCAGGCGGCCGGCCACGGCCATTGCAGCATCGGCTCCGCCCTCGACGATAAAGGATAGCATCGCTCCGTAATGGCTCATTTGCCGCGTAGCAAGATCGTGTCCCGGATCAGTTTGCAAACCAGGAAAGAGCACTTTTTCGACGCGCGGATGAGACGCCAGGGCCTCGGCCACTTTCTGGGCGCCTTCGCAATGGGCGCGCATGCGGACCGGCAATGTCTGCAGGCCCCGCAACGCCAGCCAACAGTCGAAGGGCGCTGCGACGCTGCCCTTGTGTTTCTGGACCATCCGCAATGGGCGACCGAGGGGTGACGCGTTTGGGACAATGACGACACCGGCCATCAAATCCGAGTGGCCGCCAATGTACTTTGTCGCCGAGTGCATCACCGCGTCTGCCCCGATTTCGAGTGGCAGTTGAAGCACTGGGGTGGCCCACGTATTGTCCACCACCGCCAAGGCGTCTGCCTCGTGCGCGATTGCGCAGATGGCCGCAATGTCGACAACGCGGATCATCGGGTTTGACGGCGTCTCGACCCAGACGAGGCCAGTCCGCTTCGATGTCACCGCGGCGCGCAAAGCGTCCAAATCGCGCATGTCGACGGGGGCAAAGTCGAAGCGAGACCCAATGTCGGTCTCTTCGATCAGCGAACGAATGCCGAAATACATGTCATCCGGCAGAACGATCCGACCCGCCGACGGATGGCTCTCGAAAACTGCAGCGATTGCGGCCATGCCCGAAGCGAAGGCGATGCCGTCTCCCCCTCCCTCAAGCGTCGCCATGGCCGCCTCGAACGCATTGCGTGTCGGATTTCCATCCCTTGTGTATTCGAAGCCGGACGGAAATGACCCGTTGGCGCCTCGTTCGAACGTCGTGCTGGTGTGCAGCGGCATGGATACGGCCCCCGTGGACGCGTCGACACCTCGGCCGCAGTGGATCGCCTTCGTCTCAAAACGCATCGGTTATCCTTCCTAACGGGCAGTTGCAATTTCGTGCCGGTCATTATACTGACCGCAATACGTGAGCCGAGGACCCAAGTCAATATAATGACCAATGTTACGGAAGCGTTTGATGCCGAGCAAGCGCTTGGGCAAGCGATAGCAGCCCGGATCCGAGACTTGAGGCGTGACCAAAGCCTGACCCTGGATCGCCTGGCTAAACTAAGTGGCCTATCGAAGGGAACCGTGGTCGCGCTGGAGCAGGGTAGGGCGAACCCCAGTATCGGCATACTGTGTCGGCTGGCGGCGGCGTTTTCGCTCTCGGTGGCCGATTTGTTGAACGAGCACCCTTCCACGGTGCGCTTTCCCATCGAGCGGACAGAGACCAGGAGGCTTTGGACGAGCGCCAAGGGAAGCTCTGCGCAACTGCATTCGTCGACCTCGGGACGCACGATGTTCGAACTGTGGAGCTGGGTCATGATGCCGGGCGATGTGTTTTCCGCGGACGCTCATAGTCCGGATACGCGCGAGCTGATCTCGGTCAGTCAGGGTGCCCTGAGCGTTGTGGTAGGTATCCACGTGGAAATTTTAAGCGAAGGCGAGAGTGCGCGGCTTGTCACTGACCAACCTCACTCATATGCGGCGGCATCTGATGTGCCCGCCCACTTCACGATGGCGGTGCTTGAGCGTGGTGGACACCGAAATCCGGGGCACTCGTCGACGGCAGCGAAGATTCAGGGGCACGTTCCGTAAGGCCCCGCCGATTACTAACAACCGCACATTCGCGACAGGAGATAAACCGTTGTACGTTCCGCCTCATTTTGCCGTCCCTGATCAGAACGCCCTGTTTGACCTTATCGAGAGACACCCGCTGGGTATCCTCGTCACCCAAAGCAAAGGCACGCTGGACGCGAACCACCTCCCTTTCGAGCTTGACCGCTCGAAGGGAGACAAGGGCGTTCTCAATTGCCATGTCGCTCGCAAGAACCCAGTCTGGGAGGAAGTCGCCAATGGCGATGAGGTTCTCGTAATCTTCCGTGAGGCCGACGCTTACATCTCGCCGAACTGGTATCCGAGCAAGCATGAATTCCACAAGCAGGTGCCGACCTGGAACTATCTCGTCGTCCATGCCCACGGACGCATCACTGTCCGGGATGATGAGCGGTATGTGCGCCGCAACGTGGCGAAGCTCACTCACATGCAAGAAGCCTCGCAGCCGGTCCCATGGAAGATGGGCGACGCGCCGAAGGACTTCATCGACACGATGGTCAGGGCAATCGTCGCCTTGGAGATCGAGATCACCGGCCTGGTTGGAAAATCAAAACTCAGCCAGAACAAAGAGTTGCGCGACATTCAGAACCCTGGCGAAATGCTGCGTGCCCAAGGGGCCATTGCGATGGGAGAAGCGATGCTCGCGGCTGCGGCGGTCAAATCCCAATAGCATGTGTCTTGTCCCGACAAAGCCGCTGGTGCCGGCTTCCCGACGGGTCACCTAGTCCGCCTTGACGCACGGCAATAGCGTTTGACGGCCTGAAGCGACGCTGTGGTCACCCTTGTGATGCTTTTCCACGCGCCTGGTCAGGCGACAGGATTGCTCCGTCGTGAGGACAGGCGGGAGTTTGCAGGTTGCGGTGGGCGGGTTCGTTTCCGGCGCCTGCGCCCCGTCGTATGTCGCGAGTTGAGGAATGCGATCGAGGGCGATGTGCAGGATGCGCTGCGGGACGTCGTCGGCTGGCACAGACGGACTTCCGATTTCACCTCGACCACCCGCGCAGCGGTTTTGAATGAGGCGCAAACGCACGCGTGTCGAATTGGGCGATTTCCCTTGGGCGCCGAGCTCGACCATGCGCGATGATGCGCTCGACGCAGCTCCAGCTGGCGGCGCCTTCAACGAACTCCTTGAACCTGCAGACCTTGCCCGAAAGCACTTGCTCTTACGGGAGATGATTGGCTTTGTCGCCGAAGCGACTGATGGAGATGTTGGTGGGCGCCGCCGCGTAGGCGACGACCCCGTAATCACAGCGGGAGCTCGCAGGCGGGGTCGACAAACACCCTTGATTGGCCGAGCTTGAGGTGCATCTCTATCAGGCTGATTGCTTATTGGGCTGGTCCAGCGTTTGATCGGACCCATGATCCATCCGACCAGCTTGTGAGGGATGCAACCGAACCAGGCGCTGCTCCCACAGTCTTCGCAGGCCCTCCATTAGAGCTGCATGCCTGGCCTGATCCGGCTCAATCATATTGAGGTGATCTCGCAACACGGCTTCGCCATCGATCCGCATCAGTAGATTAAACAAGTCGTTTGAAATTCGCACACTGTCAATGCTGGAGTGGTTCGGAATAATCTCGCAGACAGTCTCCTGATGATCTCGCGCTGTGTAAGCACGGGTTTGATGGAGGGAGACTGAGGGAGGCAATGAAATCGCAAGCGCAGTCCAATCCTGCAGCGTTGCAGCCCGTTTTTTTACCAGGAAGGGCCCGACCACAAGTCCATCCAGCTCTGTCGTCAAAAATGTGGCAATCGCGTCTGCAACCGTATCCACGATCGGTTCAGCATTGTTGTTAAAGGACGTATTGAGCAGAATTGGAGTGCCTGTCCGCTTCTTGAAGGCATTGATGACCTCCCAGTAAGCTGGGTTGGCATCGCGCGATACTGTTTGCAGCCGAGCCGTACCGTCGACGTGCGTAATGGCACCCAACAAGGCGCGCTTTGAGTCACGCACGCGAACGACGAAATTCATGAATGGAAATTCGTGCTTACCGTCCGGGAGGTCGAAAAATTCGCTCGCATCCTCTTCCAGCACAGATGGTGCGAAAGGCCTATAGCCTTCGCGCTTCTTGACCATGGCATTGATCCGGTCCTTGTTTGCAGCGGGCCGAGGGTCGGCAAGAATGCTGCGGTTGCCCAGCGCACGTGGCCCAAACTCCGAACGACCCTGCACCCAGCCGATCACGGCGCCGTTGGTGATCCAGTGGGCTGCACTGCTCGCTACGTCATAAGAGCGTTCAACCTCGAGATGTCCGGACCATGCATTCAGTTCCTGTTCCACGGCGCGGTCGCTCCCGAGATCAGGACCCCAATAGACCTCCTGCAGTCGCTCACGCGGCGCGGGGCGGCCCATCTCGTTAGAGACTATCAGCGCAGCTCCCAATGCGCAGCCAGCGTCGTGAGACGCGGGTTGCACGAAGATGTCTTCGAAAAGCCCTGAATACAGCAGCTTGCCGTTCATCGTGCAGTTGTGGGCTACCCCTCCCGCCAGACACAACCGCTTCATGCCGGTGGCCTCACGGTGGTGCCGGAGAATGTGGAACACGATCCGCTCAAGCGCTTCCTGCAGTGACGCACTCACATCTCGATGCTGCTGGGTGAAAGGCATTCCCTTTCGCCTGATCTCGATGTTGCGGAGCAACGCCGGACCGATGCGGTCGAGGTGAACACGGTAGCCACCGTTGGCGGAGAGCTCGTACAACTGCTCGAAGAGCTCGCGATAGGGAGCGGGGTCGCCATAGGGCGCGAGTCCCATTACCTTATACTCGTCGAACATGCCGTAGCCGAGACAGCGGATCGTCTCGAGATAAAACAGCCCAAGAGAATTGTCCTCCGGGAAAGCCTCGATTTGCGTAATTTCTGTGCCAGACCCTACCGCCACAAGGCCCGACAGGAAATCACCACAGCCATCAATCGCTAGAATGAGACTTTGTTCGAAGCCCGACATTGCAAAGGCGCTCACGGCGTGCGCCTGATGATGACCTACGAATGAAATACGCGAACTGTCCAACTTAGTGCCGAACTCACGCGCTAACAGGTTCTGCACCAACATTTTAGCATCCAACGGAGTGGAGAGAATGTCCGGTTGGGAAGCGGACATACCTTCAAGCATGGCGTTGGCATAGGGCTCGCTGGCGTAGACCGCGACACGATCAATGTCGCTGAGCTGAACCCCGGCCGTCGAGAGACAGTATTGAATCGAACCACTTGGCAGCTTGTTCGAGTGCTTGATTCGATTGAGGCGTTCCTCTTCTACGGCGGCTATCACCTTTCCGTCTCGGACGAGCACCGCGGCGCCATCGTGCATAAAGGCGTTCGGACGCTCGAATCGGTTTTCATGGACTTGGTCAAGTCCGCCGCTGATTCCTAGGCACAGCATTTCTTTCTCCAAATAGTAACGGGAAGCCAAGTTGGCTTACCTCGACTGTTTCCAACTAAATAGGCGTGTTGTCGCCTGCAGCTGCGACCGCCCGTCAGGCATCAGCGGCATCGAAGAAAGCCTCATAAACGATCAATGAGATGCTTCGACTGTGACGCCTACAGTGCCATCACGCCGAGAGCTTGGCTGGATCATCCAATCCTGAGCGGCTGCTGACATGTATCCGGCAATGTCGTTTTCATCGGCAGAACCAACTTGCGATGCCGCCTGTTCTTGGGAAGGGCGGCCGTCGACGAATAACAGTACCGCCCCCGTGAACTGGCCCGATTTCATTCTCCGAAGCGACCATGGTCGCACCGCCCGACATTGTCGGCCAGTTGCAACTCACTTTCTCGGCACGACCTCCACTGCACGTCAGGGCGCATGGAAGATTTTCTCCTTTGGATTATTCCTAAGGCAGCTTTCGTCACGCGATAGAGCAGCGTGTGATTGGTGCGTGAGGCTCTTTTTTGTCCATGCACGATTCCGGAAGGGTGATGAAATCGATTGTTTTGATCAAAGTCATCCACGCTATGAATAACAGCCGCAGCACATGCGTTTTCAAAGCGCTTCAGGCTTCCCGGATGGCTACTCCGATGTGAAGCGCATGGCATTCCAAGCGCTCTGTCAACCAAACGATGAGTATCGGCGTCGACCCTCATTGCCTTCGTCTTCGCGACTCCGTGACAGCGGCTGGCATTGTGTTTGTAGGGCATCGGGCGAAGATCATGTCGATCGGCCATCTCGCCTGCCTATTGACAAACCCTTGAACAATGATCCACGCACCAGCGCGATTGTGATCACGGGCGCCTCTGAGCTCTGGAGGTTCGGTTTTCTGAGGGTTCCTGGGTCTCCGAAGCGATGGAGGTAGCTAGCCTTCCTGGTGCTATACGGTTGTGCTCTTCATGGAGTGGACGCATTTGCGTCTCGAAAGCGGTTCTTCAGTGGAACCGGCGCCAAGGCCCGTCTGTGGTCGTTCAGAACACGGGGTGCCGTCTCCAAACCGGATATTGGAGCGGGCAGCCGCCGGAATTTGACCCATGGAAATGAGCGCCTGTCAGGAGGCGTTCGAAAACGGCGCGATCTTCATCGCGGCTGTTTCATGGTGTCATTCCTGACATGTTCTTTATAATCGGCAGCTTGCGGATAGTCTTGCCCGTCGCCGCCCGTAGCGCGTTGGCGACGGCCGGGCCGATCGGCGGCACACCTGGCTCACCAACTCCCGTGGGCGGCTCCTCGGACGGCACAATGTGCACCTCGACTCGCGGCATCTGCTCGATCCTGAGCGGTGTATAGGTATCGTAGTTCTCTTGGTCTACGACACCGCCCTTCAGGGTCAGCTCCTCCTGGAGGATCGCACCTAGCCCGAATCCGATACCGCCCTCCATCTGAGCGCGAATCTGGTCAGGATTTATCGCGGTGCCGCAATCTACCGCGCAGACGACGCGGTCGACCTTGAAACCATTTTCATCGTTGAGGGTGATCTCCACCACATCGGCGACATAGGTCGAGAGGCTTTCATGCAGGGCCACGCCGCGGAAACGGCCTTCCGGCAGAGGCTTGTCCCAGCCTGCCTTCTCAGCAGCCACTTTAAGCACGGCGGCATGCCGTGGATGGTGACCGAGCATTGACAAGCGGAAGTCGACCGGATCACGGTTCGCAGCGGCGGCGAGCTCATCGATCAGGGTTTCCACCGCGTAAGCGGTGTGGGTGGAGCCTACCGAACGCCACCACAGCACCGGGATGTTCACGTCCGTGGTGGTCAGCTCGACCTTCAGGTTCGGGATCGCATAGGGCAGGTTGGTGGCGCCCTCTACGGAGGTTGGATCGATGCCGTTCTTGATCATCGCCGCAGAGGTCGAACCGCCCAAGACCGATTGACCCACGATGTGGTCATGGAGAGCGACGACATTGCCTTTCTTGTCAAGCCCCGCCTTGACTGCGTGCACATAGGCCGGCCGGTACCGCCCACCCCGCATGTCATTCTCGCGGGTCCACTGCACCTTCACTGGCTTGCCGCGTCCCAGTGCACGCGCTGTGGAAACAGCTTCGATAATGACATCTGCATCCAAGACCGCGCGGCGGCCGAAACTGCCGCCGGTCTTCATCACGTGCAGCCTCACCTTGTCCGGCGTGGTGCCGCCTACCTGAGCGGCAGCCGCCTGATAAAGGTCGGGCATCTGGTGTCCGCCCCAGACATCGATGGTGCCGTCTTCGTTGATTCGGGCGGCCGCGTTGAGTGGCTCGATCGAAGCATGGACAAGATAGGGGAATTCGTAGTGCCCCTCGATGATTTTCTCAGCACTGGCGAACGCTGCGGGAGTGTTACCGTCGTCGCGCGCGGTGGCCGCGCCCAGATCGTCTGCTGCCTTGTTGTATTCGGCCATGATCTCGGCCGTGCCGCGCTCTTCGGCCTTCTCCTCGTTCCAGGTCACCTCCACGAGGTCGCGGCCCTTCAGCGCCGTCCAGGTGTCCCTGCCAACCACGGCAAGGCCTCGCGGCGTCTGGACGACATCGACAATGCCGTCGAGTGCCTTGGCCTTGGTTGCGTCGAAGCGCTCGATCTCGGCGCCGAACTTCGGCGGATGGATCATAACGGCCGTCTGGAGTCCCTCCATCATGAGGTCGATCGTGTAGGTCTGCGCGCCGTTGGTCTTGCCGGCGGAATCGTAGCGCTTGAGGCTGTCCGATCCGATCTGGGCCCACTTGTCGCGCGGCTTTAGCGGCACGTCGTCGGGAACCGGCATTCCCGCTGCGGCTTCAGCCAGGTCACCGTAGCGCGCCTGCATCCCTGAGGCGTGCGACACGACCCCGGAAGCGACTTTGATCTCGCCGGCTGGCACGTCCCACCGCTGCGCCGCGGCCGCCACCAGCAAGGCCCGTGCGGCAGCACCCGCCTTGCGGTAGCGTTCCCACGACGAGCCCATCGACGTGGAGCCACCAGTTGCCTGTGCGGCCCCGCCCCAGGCGAGATTGCCGTAGAACGCGGTATTGCCATATCCGCCGACCACGTCCACCTGCGCCCAGTCGCCGTCGAGCTCTTCCATAACCAGGGTGGCGATGCCGAAATAGGAGCCTTGTCCCATCTCGAACTGCGAGGAGTGGATGATGATTCGGTTCTCCTTTGTGATCTCGACATAGGTCTGGAAGGGGTTCGCCGGAACCTTTGCAGGGGTCGTTTGTGCGATGTCGGGCGCGGCCAGCACTGGCCGGTAGCCCACTGCGAGGCCGCCGGTGGTAACGCCCGCGCCGACGAGGAACCAGCGGCGCGTGGGCCGCACGGCAGTATGCTTCGAGAGAAACTGCGACATGCCTCAAGTCTCCAGCCGGTTGGCGGTCTCGTGGATGGCCGCGCGGATGCGATGATAGGTGGCGCAGCGGCAGAGGTTGCCGCTCATCGCCGAATCAATATCATCGTCCGTCGGCTTAGGCGTTTCTGTAAGGAGGGCCACGGCCGACATGATCTGGCCAGACTGGCAATAGCCGCATTGAGGTACGTCGAACTCGGCCCACACGGCCTGGACCGTTTCGCCTATCTTGCCCGACACACCCTCAATGGTGGTGATCGAGGCTCCTTCGATGTCGCCGACTGCGGTCTGGCACGAGCGCGTCGGCATGCCGTTAACGTGAACCGTGCAAGCGCCGCACTGGGCAAGCCCGCAACCGAATTTCGTTCCCGTGAGTCCGATGACGTCACGGACCGCCCAGAGCAGCGGCATCTCTGGATCGACGTCGAGTGTTCGCGCCTCGCCATTGAGGGTAAAAGCGACCATTGCTTGCTCTCCTTGTCCTGAGCTGGCTATCTCGTTGAGCCTCCGCCCGCCTGGCAACCGAGCTCTTGTTGCTGAGGCCTATCGACCACACCGTAGGAACGCGCAGCTCAAGCAACAAGCCGCTAGGTTGGCGAGTTACGAGATCGTGAAGTGGGTCGTGTCGAAAGGCTGGAGGCAACTGAATGTCATTTTTTGGGCGGACAGGCCGCTTTAGGCTGGGTTACACGAGACTGGACATTCGGGTCGTCGCGAACATCGACCGCTGGTCGGCCGCGTCCGGCAGGGCCCTGATTGGCTACACGAAATGAAATGGGACTATTATCGATGGGGGCCTACCTCGACCCGCAACCTCCACGACTGGACCCTCAGGTTTCCGGCTATCGTCCCGGGCGGTGGCCGAGCTCGGCGCCTCGGACGCGATAATAGGCGGTGAGGCGTTCGTCGTTGACCAGAAGGCTTGTCGCGCATTCCCAGTCTTCAGCGGGCTCTTGGCCGCGGCGGGAGACGTCAGGACCATGCTTGCCGGCTTCGACCTGCTCAAGATCGACGGCGAGGGTCTTCGCGATCGGCCACTCGTCGATCGGCGCAAAGCGCTAGTTAACCTGCTGAGACGCCGCCAAACGGCATCGTTCTGAGCGACGAGATCAGCGGCGGCAGCGACATTCTCGCGCAAGTCTGCCAGTTCGGCCTCGAGGGCACCGTCTCCAAGCTTCGTGTCAGTCCATATCGATCCGGCCGGCGCTAAGAATGGGTGAGACAAAATGCGTGCTGAGTGGTGAGTTCATCGTCATCGGCTGCGAACCCGGCAACAGTTACGGCGGTCGGGAAGCGTGCTCTGGCGAATGTCGAGGACGGAAATCTGGTGTTCGCCGGCGGCATTGGCACCGGCTTCAATGCGCGCACCGGGCCGGAAGTAAAGCGCCGGCTCGATGCCATTCCAATGGATAAACCACCGATTCCTAGTTTGAAGGCGAACGGTGCGGCATGGGCGGAGTGCCCTGCGCAGTCTGTACCTCCGCAGTCGATTGTCGAGTTCGAAGGGGGTGTGATTGGCGTCGAGACCGCTCCAGCCATGGCTATCAGCACGCCGAGTGCGTTGTTTTCGATCAGTTCTCGAAATGAGCGGGTAAATACCTTTCACTTGCCGAACGGGGTTTGCTGTTCACCGGCTGGCATCCGATGGCAAACCTTTCAACGCGGCGGCGATCTGGCGCTTCGCTGCTGGGGGCAGAGGCAGGATGGGACGCGGGGGTTCGGCACTGCAAACGTCGAGCAATTCAGCGAGTGCATAGACGACGCGAAGGCTCGAGAACTCCTTGAAGAGGCTCCAGATCGGGACCAGCGCGGCATTGATCCGTCGCGCTTCGGCCGCATCGCCCTGTTGCGCCGCTGTGACGATCGTCATGCAGACCTCGGGCAGGATCCCCGCGAGGACGCTGTACCATGTGTCGGCGCCGGCGATCATGGCCTCGGCGGCGTTCCAGTCGCCGCTGTAACCAATCGAGAACCCTTCCGGCAGTGTGCGCCTCTGGGCGGTCAGGTGGTTCTTGATCGCATCGCTTTTGTCTGTCGGATTCTTGATGGCGACAATCCCAGCCACCTTTGCCAGGCGGCTGACAAGGGGTGGACTGAAATGGAAATGCGTCGTTCCTGGATTGTCGTAGACGACGATCGGCAGGCCACTTTCGCGCGCCAAAGTGGAGAAATGATCGAGCACCTCGTCATCAGTAAGCGGGGTGTAGGAGGCGGCGGCAAGCAAACCCGCAGCTGCTCCAAGGGCCTTGGCGTCTTGCGCGAGCCCCACGGCTTCATCGGTGCGCAGCGCGCCCACACCCACCACGACCGGCATTTGCCCCGCCGTTTGGTCCAAGGTCTCGGAGAGCGCCCGCCGCCGTTGCTCGCGCGACAGATAGATGTATGTGCCGGTGCTGCCGAGAAGACCGATGGAATCGACCTGAGCAATGCCAAGCCGAGCAATCAGCCTGCGCAGGGCAACGCTATCGACGCGGCCGTCACGATTGGTCGGGGTGATGGGGAACGCGGAAAGACCGCTCAGGAATGCCATGGCAAGGCTCCAGATCTATGTGTGAGCGCAGAGGTGGCCGCACGCCAGGTCATTACAAGACGTCCAAAGCCCGCCGCAGATCGGCGATCAGGTCATCAGCGTCTTCAAGCCCCACCGAGAGACGCATGAGATCCTCGCCGACTCCATCGGCCAAATGGGCATCCTTGCGGATCGGCTGCCGAGCACGGGTGAGGCTTGCTGGATGATAGATGAGGCTGTCGGCATCGCCGAGGCTGACGGCGCGAATGATCAGGTTGAGCCGGTCCATCATCCGGCGCGCTCCTTCGTATCCAGCGTGGAGGCCAAAGGCCAACATGCCCGATCCGTTGGACATCTGTTTTCGCGCCGTCACCTGATCAGGGTGCGAGTCGAGGAACGGATAACTCACAAATGCCACCGCCGGGTGCGCTTCCAGCGCCCGAGCCACCGCAAGGGCTGTGGCGCTGTGCCGTTCCATACGCAGCGTCAGCGTCTTGAGACCGCGCAGGATCAGGAAAGCTGACATGGGCGAGAGCGCTGCGCCGGTGATGTAGCGCAGGCCCGTTTCATGCAGCGTACGGAGCGTCTGGGCGTCGCCGAGAAGCGCCCCGCCAAGGGCATCGCCATGACCATTGATGTACTTGGTCATCGAATGGAGCACGATGTCCGCCCCGTGCTCAAGCGGTCGCTGGAGCGCGGGCGAGGCGAAGGTGCTGTCGACTGCAACCCTTACACCGCGCGCGTGAGCGCGCTCGGCAATTGCCGCTATGTCGAGGATGCGGCTCAGCGGATTCACCGGCGTCTCGAAGAAAACCAGCCGCGTCCGCTCGGTGATCGCAGCATCGAGATTGTGAGGATTTGACAGATCGACCGCGACGACCTTGATGCCGAAGCGGGGGACCGCCTGTTCGACCATGGCAAGCGTGTTCGCATAAAGCGTCTTGTGGACGATGAGTTCATCGCCCTGGGACAGGAGCGACAGGATCAGAGTGCCGAAGGCCGCCATCCCCGAGGCAACAACCAGCCCTGCCTCGGCTCCTTCCAGATTCGCGAGCCGCTGCTCGAGGATCTCGGTCGTGGGATTGTATTCGCGCGCATAGAGCCTTCCACCTAGGGCGGCGGCGGCATCGTTTGCTGCCACGCTTTCGAACCCATAGGTTGACGTCAGGAACACTGGCGGCTGGACGGCATTGGAAAAGCCGGCCGGATCGTAGCCATGATGGATCGCCCGGGTGGCAAATCCGGGGCTGGTGCGGTTGAGCGACCCCGTGGGAGTATCGGTTTCGGATTGAAGGGAGCTGGTCATTCGGCCTCTGCGATCTTTCTTGGGGTTCCGAAAGATTGACGGCAACCTGGCCAATGTGAAATATCCAGTTGGCGATGAAAGAGATGGTCCAGTCTTCAAGTGCCGGGTCTGCAGCGCGCTCGCATGCGATGGGTGCACGCCAGATATACGAAGCCCTTCGCGAGCAAATCCTCGGCGGCGTCTACGAAACCGGCAGTCAGTTGCCATCCTCCCGGGCCCTGGCAAATGACCTCGGCGTTTCGCGAACCACGGTGACGGTCGCCTATGAGCAACTGGCTGCGGAGGGTTTCATCGAAGTCCGTCAAGGCGCACGACCTCGCGTTGCGTCTTCGTTGATGGGCCATGGGACGGGGCGCACTCACGCGCAACGGGTCGGCCCAATCCACCTGTCCGCATATGGCGAGCGGCTGCGCGCGACGTCACCCTGGCCAGATTATCTGCCGACTGGGCTGAAGGTCGAGTTCCGCTATGGCGACCTGGCACCGTCGGATTTCCCTTCATTGGTCTGGAAACGCGCGATGAACGAGGCGATGGGGCAGCGCCCGCTGCGTCTTGCCTATGACGATCCTCGCGGCTCGCGCCGGCTTCGCCAGGCGCTTCAGGGCTATCTCTGGCGCGCCCGGACCCTGAGCTGCGACCTCGACCAGATCATAGTTGTGAACGGTTCGCAGCAGGGCCTTGATCTGTGCGCGCGCCTGCTTCTCGATCCCGCCGACCGTTTCGTCATCGAGGATCCGTGCTACAGGATGGCGCGTCAGGTCTTTGCCAGTACGGGTGCCTCACCCATCCCGGTCATCGTCGACGAAGACGGGATGAGGACCGAGTTGCTAGCGGGGATCGGAGCACGACTGGCTTATGTGACGCCATCGCATCAGTTTCCGCTGGGCGGCGTCATGCCGATCGCGCGCCGCCATCAGCTTCTGAAATGGGCGCGGCACAACAACGCCTATGTGATCGAGGACGACTACGACAGCGAATATCGCTACGACATCAATCCGGTCCCTCCGCTGCACAGTCTCGAGGACCACGGGGCTGTCATCTACCTCGGCACGATCTCCAAAACGCTCTCGCCGATGCTGCGCATCGGCTACCTCGTCGTCCCGCCCGAATTGCAGGAGGTCTTCGCAACCGCCAAACAATTCGCAGACCGGCATTCGCCGGTCGCTGAACAGGAAGCGCTGGCATCGTTGATCGAGAGCGGCGGCTACGAAAGCCATGTGCGCCGTGTGCGCAGGCTGAACGGCGAGCGTCGGGAAACGTTGTTGGGTGCCTTGCAGCACAGCTTCGGGGATCGCATCACTGTCCAGGGAGCAGATGCGGGACTGCACGTCGCGGTTTGGTTCAATGACCTGCCACGATCGCGGGAAACGGCCTTGGTCGAATCCGCCCGCGACGCTGGCCTGGGGCTACACCTGATCTCGCCGCTCTACGAACGGCCATCGGACGAAGGCCGCACCGATCGCGTCGGACTTGTCATGGGCTATGCCGCCTTGAGCATTCGGCAGATCGGGAAGGGCGTTGAGGTCCTGCGAGAGGTTGTCAAGCAGGTGCAAGACGCGATGCCGGCGCGGAACAACTGAGCCGGGGCGACGCCGAAAGCTGGCGCTGAAAACGGTCCGAGGGCCCCCCGTATTTCTTTCCAAACAGCCAACTGGACCGGGAAAATGCCATGCAACTGGCGCTGTTGATCAGGCCAGTTTTGCAGCAGGTTTCCACGGACGAATTTCCGAGAGCGATGATGACCTGGCGAGGAAAGCTGCTTCACGTCCATATCGCGCCTGCCGCCTCCTATGAAATGGAGGAGCTGGCGCAGGCGCAGCTTATTGCCGGCCAAGGCGTTGTCGGAGACCGCTACTACCTGGGGACGGGGACCTATTCCGCGCGTCCTGACGTTCGCGAAGTGACGCTGATCGAAGCTGAAGTCTTGGACGCCATCGCCCAGGGCGAACCCAGAATTCCGGGCTTCAAGGCCAAGCTCGCACCCGAAGATCACCGGCGCAATCTGACGACACGAGGCGTTCCGCTTAGCCATCTTGTCGGCAAACGCTTCCGGGTCGGGGAAACGATTCTCAGGGCCGCCCGGATGAATGTGCCGTGCAAGTATATCGAGGAGTTGCTCGGGCTTCCGGGTCTCTACGAGGGGCTTCTGAACCGCTCCGGCCTGAACTGCACAATCGAGGTCGGGGGCGTGATCCGCCCCGGTGATCTGATCTTGCCCATCGACGAGTGAAACGCCATGGCCTCGCCGCGCATCATCATGAAGCTGACCGTGACCGCCGCCCGCAAGGAGCCGGGCGACGTGCTGGTCATCGACCTGAAACACCCACGCAAACCTGTGCTGCCGGCGTTCGAAGCGGGTTCTCACGTCGACGTCCATCTGCCTGAAGGGAAGGTGCGTCAGTATTCACTTTGCGGCGACCCGACCGAGCTTGGCCGCTACACCATCGCGGTGAAGCGCGAGAATGACGGCCGTGGCGGCTCGGCGTGGATCCACGAAACCATTGCCGTCGGCTCCACACTGCCTGTCTCCGCGCCACGCAACCATTTTGCGCTCAAGCCAGGCGAGGGGCCGACTTTGCTGCTGGCAGGGGGAATCGGGATCACCCCGATTCTGGCCATGGCGCGCGCGCTCACCCGGCAGGCCAAGCCCTTCGAGTTGCACTATTTCACCCGCAGCCGGGCGCTCACGCCACTCTTGGCGGCGATCGGGAGCGATCTTCCTGGCGGCAATGTGCGGATCCATTTCGACGACGAGCCTCAGACCCGGCAGAACATCGCCGCGCTGCTGGCGAACCGTTCGGACGACGCGCAGACATACTACTGCGGACCGCCTGGCTTCATGGCGGTTGTGGGGCGCGCGGCTCAACACTGGCCCGAGGGTACTGTTCATTTCGAAACTTTCCAGCCTCCCGAGTTTGATGGCGCGCCACCGGAACCGTTCGTCATAGAACTGGCTGAGGGCAGGGTGGTTGAGGTTTCGGCTGAGACCACGGCACTGGCCGCCTTGCGTGCGGCCGGTGTGCCGTTGATGGCCTCGTGTGAGAACGGGGTGTGCGGGACCTGCGAATGCGCAATGCTGGCGGGACAGCCGATCCATCGGGATGCCGTCCTGTCCAAGGAGGCACGCGGCCACCGCTTCATCCCCTGTGTGTCGCGCGCGACAGGTGTGTTGAAACTCGATCTTTGACCATTTGGGCGGGGGTCCTGTGAGACCGGCAGCTGATTTGCGGGAAACTGAATGACGAGGAAACTGGAATATCTGAACGAGATCGAGCGCTGCGTCTCCTGGCTCGCAGCCTGGACGATCCACCACGCCAACCACGTCCGCGAGGGCGATGAGATCAAGGTCGGGGGGCATCAGGCCTCGTCCGCGTCGCTGAGTACCATCATGACCGCGCTCTACGGTTCGGTCCTGCGCCCGCAGGATCGGGTGGCGGTCAAACCCCATGCGGCGCCGATCTTCCATGCACTTCAGTATCTGGCGGGCAACCAGACCCCCGAAAAGCTCATGAACTTCCGCGGCTACAAGGGCGCGCAGAGCTACCCTTCGCGGACGAAGGATGTCGACGATGTCGACTTCTCGACCGGGTCGGTGGGTCTCGGCGTTGCTCAGACGCTGTTCTCGTCGCTGGTGCAGGACTACGTCTCGGGTCACGGCTGGATGAAGGAGCGTGCCGAGGGCCGAATGGTCAGCCTGATCGGCGACGCCGAGATGGACGAGGGCAACATCTACGAGGCCCTGATCGAAGGCTGGAAGCACGGGCTCAGGAACTGCTGGTGGGTGGTCGACTACAATCGCCAGTCGCTCGACGCCGTGATCCGGGAGGGCCTCTGGCAGCGTTTCGAGCAGATTTTTCGCAACTTCGGCTGGGACGTGATGGTCCTGCGCCACGGCGCTCTGCAAGAGGCTGCCTTTGCCGAGCCGGGGGGCGAGAAGCTGCTCGAGTGGATAGAGCGCTGTCCGAACCAGCTCTATTCGGCGCTGACCTTCCAAGGGGGTGCTGCCTGGCGCAAGCGGCTGCTCGACGAGATCGGAGACCAAGGGCCGGTCACCACTCTGATCGAACGCCGCTCCGACGACGAGTTGCAGGCGTTGATGACGAACCTTGGCGGGCATGACATGCCGAGCCTCCTCGAAGCCTTCGAGGCGGCGTCCAGGCATGACCGTCCCGTCTGCTTCATCTGTTACACCATCAAGGGCTACGGTCTGCCGCTTGCCGGACACAAGGACAACCACGCGGGGCAGATGACGCCCACGCAGATGGAAGACTACCGCCTGCAAATGGGCGTAAAGCGGGGTGAGGAGTGGGACAAATGGGCGGCCGCCACCTTGCCGGAAGCGGAACTTGACGCCTTCTTCGCAAAGGCGCCGTTCTTCAGTGAGGGGCGTAGGAGGCTGTCTGCGCCGTCGGTGCCGGTGCCTGAAACCCTTCCGTCACCGGGGCAGCCCGGCAAGCCGCTCTCGACCCAGATGGGGTTCGGCCAGATCCTGAACGACATCGCACGCGAGCGCAGTCTGCTTGCCGACCGCATTGTCACCACCTCGCCCGATGTGACGGTCTCGACCAATCTCGGTGGCTGGGTCAACCGGCGCGGCCTTTTCGCCCGGGAGAGCATGGCGGACACCTTCAAGGCCGAACGCATTCCGTCGACCTTTACCTGGGAATTTGGGCCGAAGGGGCAGCACCTCGAGCTCGGGATCGCCGAGTCGAACCTGATGATCATGCTCGGGGCACTCGGTCTCTCGCACTCGATCAATGGCGTGCGCCTACTGCCGATCGGGACAGTCTATGATCCCTTCATCTACCGATCGGCCGACCAGCTAAACTACGCCTGCTATCAGGATGCGCGCTTCATGCTGGTCGCAACGCCCTCGGGCGTGACGCTAGCGCCCGAGGGCGGAGCACACCAGTCGATCGGCACCCCATTGATCGGCATGGCGCAGGATGGGCTTTGCGCCTTCGAACCGGCCTTCGTCGACGAACTGTCCGTGATCATGCGCTTTGCCTTCGATTACATGCAACGTAATGGCGAGGGGGATCCGGATGAGATGACGTGGCTGCGTGATCAGACCGGAGGATCGGTCTATCTTCGCCTGTCAACCCGGCCGCTCGAGCAGCCGCTGCGCGACATGAACCCGGCGCTCGCGCGGGACATCGTCAATGGCGCCTATTGGCTGCGTCCGCCTGGGCCCAACGCGAGTGTCGTCATTGCTTATCAAGGCGTCGTCGCGTCGGAGGCGATTGCCGCGACGGGTCTTCTGGCGGAGGACCGGCGCGATGTCGGGCTGCTCGCGATCACCTCCGCGGACCGGCTTAATGCGGGCTGGCAGGCGGCGGAACGTGCCCGGCAGCGTGGCGCGATTGGCGCCCTGAGTCATATCGAGCGGCTGCTCGCGCCGCTATCGCGTGACTGCGGCATTGTCACCGTGATCGACGGCCACCCGGCGACGCTCGCGTGGCTCGGTGGGGTTAACGGGCATCGCGTGAAGGCGCTCGGGGTCGAGCAGTTCGGCCAGACGGGGACTATTGCGGACCTATACCGTCACCACGGCCTGGACACCAACGCCATCGTACATGCGGCGCAGGCGGTCAGTGCGGGACCGGCTGTTCGCTACCGCAAGGCGCTGCCTTGACCATGAGCGACCGGATGCTCCGTGGCTGGTACGGATCGGCTGTTTCCACGGGCGTTCCGGTTCGCTTCAAAGCGGACAGCTGCCAGGGACACTGTGGACGTTCTGATCGCGCTAGAGTAGCTCGTGCGACCCCCAGGGTCACCTGGAATACGCAGGGAGGCGGCTTTTATTTAGCCTTGCGTCCAATTACGAATTCGATCCAATCCAGTCCGGAGCAAAAGCTCCGCATCCTCCCGATTTTCGGCTTCGACGTAGCACCGCATTTCCGGGGCATTTCCGGATGGACGCAAATGCAAGACACGCTTATCCGCGAGAGTGATACGAAGTCCGTCAACATCGCTAACCTTGCTTACCACTCCAATCGACCCGACGAAGGCGGCGATGTTAGTTTCCGCTGTACGAAGGTATGTCATGAGGCGAGTGCTGCTTTCGACGGAAAAATTTTCCAAGCGATCCGCCGCCGCCGCCGGCAATTGAAAGGAACTGCCAATCTCCGACAGTGGCTGCCCACTTGTATTAACAAGGGAAAGTGCCGCGAGGATGGGGAGAAAACTGTCGCGTGTAGGTAGCGCTGGCAGTTTAGTTCCGTTCGGGTCAAAGTCCGTGCCTGTCAATAAACCACCGTTTGCTTCGAAACCAACCACGCGCTCGTGACCCGACGCAACCAAATCGAGCATGGCAGCAATAACAAATGGCGATCCAACCTTGGTACGCACGACTTTAAAAGAACCTGCGGTCTCGATACCAGAGTTTGATGTGACCGGCGTGACGACTGCCTTCGCTTGCAGGAAGTTCGCCGAAATCAGGCCTAACAAATCACCGCGAAGGGGGTCTCCGTGGTCGTCAGCTACCAGTGGGCGGTCACCATCGCCATCTGCCGAGACGACCGCATCAAGCCGATGCTCTTTGGCCCAGAGCTTGAACTGTTGAGCAGTCTCGTCAGAGACCGCTTCAGTGTCGACAGGAATGAAACCTTCCGAACGTCCCAGGGTTACGACCGTCGCACAGTGACATGAGAGAATGTCAACCAAGAGATCGCGCGCGACTGTGCTGTGCTGATATACGCCCACCGTTAAGCCCTTTAGAGCATTATTCTCCATAAGCTTTCGATTGCGCGCCATGAAAAAAGCCTTGCATTCGGCCTCCCGGTGCTGCCGACGTGCAACAGCACCTTCAAGGACGTATCCGCGCTTCTCCAACTGCAAGGCGATGCGCGTTATCTCCCGCTCATCACCTTTGTCGATCTCACCGTCGGGTCGATAGAATTTTATTCCATTACGGTCGGCCGGAATGTGCGAGCCTGTGATCATCAAACAACCACTCTTACGCGCCTGAGCATACAGTGCCAGGGCAGGGGTGGGGACTGCGCCGCAATCGACTACGATGAAGCCGAGCGCCGACAGTGCCGCCGCACAGACGGCGGCGATGGCCGGACTCGAGGCGCGAAAGTCGCGCCCTATGAGTATCTCGTCGCCAATTCTGGCCAGGCCGGATTCCAGCAGGAATGTCGCGAATGCCGTTGCATATAGGGCAGAGGCGGCCCCTGCCAATTCTGTCGCCAGGCCCCGTAATCCACTTGTTCCGAATTTCATACCAAATCCGACGTTGCTAACTGGTTTTTAAAGGTGACATGCTCAAACCTTAGCTCGTCCGGAATGCCCATCGACAGATTCCTCGGACGAGAACAAGAAGTACATTCCGTTAGCGTAGACGCGTTCGGTTCTGTACGGTTACCCTTGTGAGGATTGGCGCGGTCGGCGTCGTCGTGGGCAGCGCACCGTGACCTTCATGGCGACGAGGTTGGAGCGGATGGGCTTGAGATCCGGCAGGGCTCCTCGCGGCTGGCTCACATGAGCGCTCGCCATCGAGTGATTGTCTCAGTCCACATTAGCTCTGGGTCCCGAAAGCGCGTACAGGCCTGAGGCGCAGCAAATCCTTTTATTTATCGCCGTTCGGTGTAGCTCCCGTTCAGAAATGCATGATAGGCACTCTCGATGCCTTCCATGAGAGTGATCTTTGCTGCCCATCCCAAAGTGCGCAGCTTGTCGACGCTCATCAGCTTTCGCGGTGTACCGTCAGGTCTAGAGTGATCATGCGCAATCTCCCCAGTAAATCCGACTACACGGCAGATCACTCTTGTCAGCTCTAGGATCGTGATGTCCTGTCCGCAGCCGAGATTGACGTGCTCATGGTCAGAGTAGTTCTTCAGAAGGAAGACTAATGCGTCGGCGCAGTCGTCGACGTGCATGAATTCCCGACGTGGTGTGCCCGTGCCCCAGATGGTGATTTGCTTATCACTTATGAGCTTAGCTTCATGCGCTTTCCGGATCAGCGCTGGGACGACGTGGCCTGACTGCAAGTCATAATTGTCGCCTGGCCCGTAGAGATTCGTCGGCATAGCGGAGATGTAATCGCGGCCATATTGCTGGCGATAGGCTTGAGCCATTTTGATGCCGGTGATCTTGGCGACGGCGTAGCATTCGTTGGTGCGCTCTAGTGGCCCGGTCAAAAGCGCGCTTTCAGGAATGGGCTGTGGTGCCATCTTCGGATAGATGCAAGACGAGCCGAGGAAGAGGACGCGGTCGACATTGTTTTCGTGGGCTGCCGCGAAGATATTGGCCTCGATCATCAGATTGTCGTAAAGAAAGTCGACCGGATAGGTGGCGTTCGCGAGAATGCCGCCTACCTTTGCCGCCGCCATGACGATAGCGTCCGGTTTCATCACTGCCACGAAGTTTTCAACTTCGGTCTGTCGCTTAAGATCTAGCTCTCCCCGAGGGGCGGCCACAACTTTGCAGTCTTCGGACGCGAGGCGGCGTACAACAGCGCTGCCCACCATACCTTTGTGGCCAGCGACCCACACGGTTTTTCCGTTCAGATCATACATTACGCTTCCTTCATGACTACAGATGTCTGCATGACCTTCAGGTCTTCGCGGACCATTTCCGCAGCAAGGTCGCGCACGGATATCTCATGCACCCAGCCGAGCTTCTCCTTCGCCTTGGTAGCGTCACCCAGGAGAAGATCGACTTCCGTGGGGCGGAAGTAGCGTGGGTCCACTTGGACTAGGCATCTGCCGCTCGCTAGATCATAGCCCTTTTCGTCGACACCCTTGCCCCGCCATTCGATCTCGACGCCGACATCTTCGAAAGCCCACTCGACGAATTGGCGGACAGGAGTCGTTTTGCCCGTAGCCAGCACGTAATCATCCGGTTGATCCTGCTGCATCATCATCCACATACCTCGCACGTACTCACGCGCATGGCCCCAATCGCGTTGAGCATCGAGATTGCCGAGATAAAGCTTGTCCTGCTTGCCCAGGTAAATAGCAGCGGCAGCGCGGGTGATCTTGCGCGTCACAAAAGTTTCGCCACGGAGGGGGCTTTCGTGATTAAAAAGAATGCCGTTGGAAGCGTGCATACCATAGCCCTCACGATAATTGACGACCATCCAGTAGGCGTAGAGCTTGGCGGCGGCGTAAGGGCTGCGCGGATAAAAGGGCGTCGTTTCGTTCTGCGGTACGGACTGCACGAGGCCGTATAGCTCTGACGTCGAGGCTTGATAGAAGCGGGTCTTGTCCGTCAGACCGAGGAGGCGAATCGCCTCAAGAAGTCGCAATGTACCGATACCGTCCGCGTTTGCTGTGTACTCAGGTGTTTCGAACGACACCTGGACATGGCTCTGAGCAGCCAAGTTGTAAATTTCGTCTGGCTGAGATTCCTGAACCACGCGGATGAGGTTAGTCGAATCAGTGAGATCACCGTAATGCAAGATTAAGCGCGGATCGGATTCGTGCGGGTCTTGGTAGAGGTCTTCGATACGACCGGTGTTGAAGGAAGAGGAACGTCGCTTAATCCCATGAACGATGTAGTCTTTTTTGAGAAGAAGACGGGCAAGATAGGCACCATCCTGTCCAGTTATGCCCGTAATAAGAGCAACTTTCCTGCTATCACCCATTCTATTCCTGCTCAATTAAAGTTTAAAGTTTCGGCTCCGGCTCGCCACGCCGACACAATGTGCGGCCCGCCCCGTGCCCCATGGAGCACTTCGACAGATGCGGCGCGAAGATCGTCATTGACTGTCCGCCAGCCGAGCACACCTGCTCTGCTTAGAGTCACGAGCGAAAATAGAGTCGCGCCGCTAACCTGACGGATTCGTACATGCGGTCTGAGTGCCGCTCAGCTCACGCCCTGAGCGACATGTACTCCCAGCACCTTGCAGCTGATTTGCTCTTCTATCAGCGAGTGAGGACGCCTTTCTTTCTTGCTTCAGCGTCTTCTAATGGGAATTGTTTGGATCCGTGAAATCGATTGTTTGGATAAAGTGCATCCACAGAATGGATGGTCTGAGCGAGCAGCGGGGGCGCATCGCCGGCCCGGAGTCGTAGCGCGAGCTTCCGTTCGGGGCGAGGACAAAGTTCGTGGCCGCGAGCGTCACCACAGCATCCGGCACAGGTCGTGCAGAACTTTGGGAGCCGACTGCGGATTCTGTCGATCAGCTGGTTCCAGGCGCGTCGAGCCGTCGACCTCATCTCGCCCGGTACCGGTTGCTGTATGCAGCCTTGCACCCTTGGCGTACGGCGTCGACGGAATGATTTGCTTCGGCAGGCAGTGTCGTAGCGTTTCCGGCTGTTTCGGCTCTATTGACCGGGCCCGCGTCAGCCGAGCCCCTTCATCATGGCATCCAACACATGGATGGCCGGCATCCACTCAATAGATTTTACATATGCGGCGGAGGCCCAGTAGAGAAGGCTGAACCGGAAGCGAGGGCAACCCTAAGCGAGGGCATCGGCTTCAAGCTTTGCGAGCGTCACGGGATTAGTGGGCAGTGCTCTGAGTGAGCTCTTCTGCCCTATGGCCCGGCCTCTGCCAAGGGCCCGGCGTCAGGGTCTACTATGTCGACTAAGGATTCCAAACCGGATGCAACCTCCTCTCCGAAACGAGATTTCCGAAAATGCATGTTAGTGGATTGGAAAAGCGCCGGTTCGTCGTCTCTCGGAGGCGTACGGGGTTCGGTGATTGTCTGTGGTCATTGGCGGCCGCTTGGCGCTACGCGCAGCGGTCGGGACGAACTCTAGTCATCGACTGGCGGGGGGCCTGCTACCTCGACCAACCCTTCACAAATGCGTTTCCGGTGTTCTTCCAGCCGATCAATGACATCGCTGGCGTGCCGGCTATTTCCGACGACCGGATCAACGACGTTTCCTTCCCTGGTCCATTCTTCCCGGAGTGGTGGAACAGGCCGGCGATCGAGTGCCTTTACCGGCCAGATGAGCAGATTTTCCAAGAGCGCGATGAGTTGGGCGAGCTCTTTCAGGCCGAACACGATGTCGAAGCGAACACAGTAGTGTGTGACGCTTGTCTGATGTGGCGGTGCGATGAGGATGCAGAGCGGCAGGTGTTCCAGAGTGTCCAGCCTCGGCCAGAAATTCAAGCCCGCATAGATGCCATTTATCAGGAATGTTTTGAGGGGCACAGCATCATCGGGATTCATGTTCGGCACGGTAACGGTGAAGACATCATGGAGCATGCGCCCTACTGGGCCGATCCGGAGCTCGCCGTTCGGCAAGTGTGCGCTGCAATTGACAAGGCTAAGGCGTTACCGCACCCCAGGCCTGTGCGGCTGTTCTTATGCACGGACAGCGCGCGGATACTGGATCTTCTGTCGGCCAGGTTTCCCGATCTGCTCACTGTCCCGAAGCACTTCGGATCCAATCAAGGTGGCCCCTTACACACTGCAGCACTCGGGATTGACGGCGGAATTTCCGCCCTCGTTGAGATGTATCTTCTCGGGCGCTGCGATACCGTAATTCGGTTTCCCCCGACGAGCGCCTTTACACGATATGCACGCCTTTTCGCACCACGGGTAATTGAATTCGATCTGAAAGAGCCAAGTCGTTTGACTTTGATAGAAGGCAGCCAAGTCTCTGATCTCAGTTAAGACCCGCCACCTGCGCAATTCGGCAGACGCAACCAACAGGCATAGTTGAATGCGCATTTCTCACCGACGCCAGTGGAGGCGTCGTACATTACCGATAGCGTCGTCATCTGACGCCGCCTGCAACGCGCCAGAACTTCGCTGTTACGCGGGGGCCGCAGACAAGCCAGAGCGACGGCGATCGTGACGCTGACGCTCGAAAGAACGCGGGCGATCACTCCAGAGACGAAATTGAGGTTGGTTATGAAAGTCATTCCCGTGATCATCAGCGGCGGAGCCGGATCGCGGCTATGGCCCGCCTCAAGGCAATCGCACCCCAAACCTTTCCTCAAAGTGGCGGATGGATATTCTCTCATTCAGCACACTGTGCTGCGCGCCGCTTCGATAGAAGGTGTCGTGGAACTCGTCGCTGTTACATCCGGGGACCACCTCTTCCTGGCCAAGGACGAATTTGACGAACTGGATTCCGTGGTCCTGCCACGCACCTTTCTGCTCGAGCCCGAAGCTCGGGATACGGCCGCCGCCGTGGCTGCAGCCGCGATCCATGCGAGGGCAACGCAAGGCCCTGACGCGATCCTGTGCGTCTTCCCGGCCGATCACCTGATTAGCAACCTGCCTGCGTTTTTAGACGTGATGGGCCTGGCCATGGAACATGCGAAGCTCGGGCGGATCGCCACATTGGGCATCACCCCAACCAGACCGGACACCGCATTCGGCTACATCGAAGCAGATGGTGAGAACGTCGTCCGTTTCGTTGAAAAACCGGATCTGGAGACAGCCAAAGCCTATGTCGCGTCTCAACGCTTCTTCTGGAACGCCGGCATCTTCTGCTTCAGTGCGCAAACCATGCTCGACGAGATGGCTTTGCATTGTCCCGAGGTGCTCCAGGCCGTCGCCGACAGCTATGAGAACGGCCGCGCCAGTCAATGCCAAGGCTTTGCCAAAATCGAACTCGCGCCTGAGCATTTCGGTTCCGCGCCGCGAATCTCGCTCGACCACGCTGTCATGGAGAAGACTAACAGACTTGCCGTGATTCCCTGCGACATGGATTGGAACGACATCGGATCTTGGAACGCAATGGCCGATTTGATCGCCCCCGACGAAAGCGGGAACAGGATACGCGGCGATGTGCACATGGTCGACACGACCGGCACCTATGTGAGCTCAGACAAGCGCGTCATCGGCACGGTGGGCGTAAGCGATCTGGTGATCGTGGATTCCCCGGACGCTTTGCTTGTCACATCCCGCGACCGCGTTCAGGACGTTAAGAAGCTCTTCGAGGGCCTCAAGGCTTCGGGACATGAAGCTCATCTGGTCCATAGCACGGTACACCGGCCCTGGGGTACCTATACGGTTCTGGAGGAAGGCGAGCGCTTCAAGATCAAACGCATCGAGGTGAAGCCCGGTCGCCAGTTGAGCCTGCAGATGCACTATCATCGTTCGGAGCACTGGGTCGTGGTCAGCGGCTCCGCCAAAATCGTCAATGGCGAGCAGGAGTTGTTCCTGGGGACAAACGAATCTACTTACATCCCCTGCGGCCATAAGCATCGGCTCGAAAACCCAGGCAGAATTGACCTGGTTATCATTGAAGTGCAGAGCGGCGATTATCTCGCCGAGGATGATATCGTTCGCTTCGACGACGAATATGGTCGAACGTAGATAACAGTACAAAAAACGTTAAACGGCGAGCCGTCGCTCAAGGATCTCTGTCGTGGGTTCTGGGCCTGACATTGACAAGCAGCGGGCCGAGCGTGTCATAGTATCCGCCCCGCACTCTCATCAGGCACTCGATCGTGGTCGAAAACATCGGTGAGCGCTTGACAGCGCGCCGTCCGCGGTAACGAAGACTTCAGATCTTTTTGGGCGGACCCGTTGCTCAGCTGTTCAACGGCACAGCCGTATTTCAGCCTGTAGGCGGAAATGAAATCCTCATCGCTGCAGATGCAGCGGCCGCTGGAATCTTTGGCTTTCGGATCATGGAGGTGAGAACCAAGGGGGCGCAGTAGATACACGCGAGTGCTGGTTGTCGGACTATCGGAAAACCCGCACTATGCTTGACCAGGTCTGCGGCAAGCATGATCCCGGCAAGCACTGATTGAAAGGCCATCGCAACCACGGTTCGAACGAGACGACTTCCATCGCTAAGCTGGAACACCAGACCGCCGCAGATAGCCTGCTGATAAAAGGAACGGAGGGGCTGGCCAACAAACGCGGCGAGCGGCTCACCCTCGTCGAGCGACACAGCCGATTCACGATGCTTGTAAAGGTGGCGAGGAGGGACTCGGCCACCGTCGTGGCGGCCCTCGCCCAAACGATCGGCACATTGCCCGAAGAGTTGCGGCGCTCGCTAACGTGGGACCAGGGTAAGGAGATGGCTCGGCACAAGAGCTTCACCGTTGCAACCGATCTACAGGTCTACTTCTGCGATCCGCGAAGTCCTTGGCAGCGCGGCAGCAACGAAAATACCAACGGTCTGCTCAGGCAGTACTTCCCGAGAGACACCAACTCTCCCATGTCTCGCAGGCCCAACTCAACGCCGTCGCCCTGCGGCTCAATCAGCGACCCCCGAAAACCCTGGACTTCGAAACGCCGGCCTATAGGCTACAGAAGGTGTTGCGATGACCGGTTGAACCCACCGCCCCACTCTGGTCGTTCAGCCATAAGCCGCAGGGCGCCAGAAGCGGACTCTATCAACGGCAAGGAGCCCGCAGAATCTGCGCAACTGTTCCTCTCAGAGACATCTCGGAACTTTCGGTTGATTGCGAAGCAAAATTGACCCCTGGCACCGAAGGTGGCGCATGCTTTCTGGGAGATGGCGAATGCGATGTACGTAGCGGGTGTCCGCCAGAAGTCGACAACGTATCTCAGAGGATTAGAGGCAAGCGCGGTTCGAAGACTACCTGCCCTTCTGAACTCGGTCTTTGCCGAGCGCCTTGGTCCACATGTCATGACTACAACATGTCCATCTTTAGGCGGTTTCGGACCTCGGTCGTGCATGCTAGAGGCTGTGATGATTTGGGGGAATCATGGCGGCACCTGCGCACATCGGCTGGCTAAAGAAGACGGCGACCAATGTTGCCACGACCGAAGGCGTCGAGGTCGAGGTCTGGGATCTGGAACACCAGCCAGACGACGCAGTGCTATCGTCGTGGGCCAAGCATTTCAGGCAGCACTACTGCAAGGACGAAGAGTTACCGGACTTTATCGAGGGCACGGGGCACACGCCAGCCACCTATCTCGCGACAGTGAAGTTTCCAGACCCAGTCCATCCTCCTGGACCGGGTACACGCTCGGGTGACTTCGGCGAAATCCTGCTTGCCGACTTCGCGGAGTACATCTTGGGTTATTGGTGCCCCCGGGAGGGTAGATACGAGAACCGCGACAACCGGAACGTTCCGTCGAACGGCTGCGACGTGGTCGCATTTAAGTTCCATGGCGACGATCCTGTTCACCCGAAGGACGAGCTTCTTCTCATTGAGTCGAAGGCGGGCTTAAAGGCAAAGAAACAGAACCGGTTGCAGAACGCGGTTGAGGATTCCATCAAGGACATCACACGCGAGGCGATGTCCCTGAACGCCATCAAACAACGTCTCCTGCGCACCGACCGGCTGGCGGCCAAACGTGTGCAGCGCTTCCAGAACCAAAACGATCGCCCGTTCAAACGCGTGAACGCCGCCGGAGCCGTGCTCGATCAAGACGTATTCGACAGCGTCGATTTCACGACGACGCTCGCCAAGCATCATCCCAACTTCAAAAACCTGAAGCTTCTCATCATCCGGGGCACGTCGATGATGAACCTGGTACATGCCCTTTACGATCGAGCCGCTAATGAGGCCTAAGAACAACTCGATCCAACTGCTGGCTTCCGTCAGGTCCCGGGCCAAGATGCACGAGTTCAGGGCAGCGGAAGCCGACTACAACGAGTTCACGCGCGCGCCGGACTCGCTGGTGGTGCTAGCGATCGGAATATTGGGCGATTCCGCGGCGGCGCTTGCGGACCGGTTCATCACTTCCGACACAGAGAGCGCCATGCCAAGGTCCTGGGATGAACCGGATGGATCGATCCGGGACATGGTTCACTTCTCCGCCCGGTATTTCGACGCCTTCTTGGAATCAAGGCTGGACGAGGATCTGACCAACGAGTTCTCCCTGCTGTGCGCCACCTCCTACTATCTGTCCGACAGTATCGGCAGTGCGGCGGTCGTGATGAAGAGGACAGAATCTCCAGCCCTCGAGTTGGGGCATGGTCTCGCCTTTCTGGCCTATCGGATTCTGAAAGGGCTTTTCGCGCCGGTCGAGGAGTCGTTCGCGCACCGTTTGTTCGCCAATAGAATGTTAGCCGCTCTCCGGGCGTTTTACGCCCTGCAGGGCGGAGCCGAGGAAATTCGTCTCCTCTGCGAGGAACTCAAGGCGCATGCTTATTTGGCCGGGTCGGCCCGGGAGCTGCTCTACGCCGACGTGGTGATAGCGCTTGTCTCCCGCAAACTGGACGGAGCGGCCAGGACGCTTCTGCCCCCGAGTTCGGGCCTTGATTTGGCCGATTGGGCACCGGCCTTGAGGAAAGGATCGTTCCCAACGGAGCTCTGGCCAGCCCAGAGACTGCTTTGCGAACAGGGAATTTTGAGCGGTCGTTCCGCGGTGATCCAGATGCCAACGTCGGCCGGCAAAACCCGCGCCACCGAGTTCTTGATCCGCGCCCATTTCCTAGCACAGCGATCGTCCCTGGTCGTCATTGTGGGTCCATTCAGGTCACTGTGCCACGATATCCGTTCGGATCTGGTGCGCTCATTCGCCGGCGAAGATGTCCTGATTAACGAGATCTCGGATTCGTACCTTTTCGACATCGATCTCGCGGGAGCGCGAAGACAGAATTCGGTGTTCGTGGTGACACCCGAAAAGCTCCTTTACATGCTTCGGCGTAAGCCCGAATTCGCCGAAGAGGTCGGATTGGTCGTTTATGATGAAGGACATCAGTTCGACGGACTGACCCGTGGGCCAACATATGAACTTCTGCTAGCGTCCATGCGCATCTCGCTGCCTACGAACGCCCAGGTCGTATTGATCTCTGCCGTCATCGGGAACGCGGCCGAGATTGCCGGTTGGCTCGTCGGCGACGAGACCGCGGTGGTGTCGGGATCGGGATTGCTGCCGACGGCTAGGAACATCGCCTTCGCCAGCTGGCAGTTCGAGCGGGCCTGGTTGCGCTACGTCAGCCCGGCCGATCCGAACGCGGATGAATTCTTCGTGCCCCGCATCGTTGAGTCCAAAGTACTGGCCAAAAAGGGTCGCGAACTGAAGGTGAAACGTTTCCCCGAACGCGGCACCACCAGAAGCAACACCGACATAGGCCTCTTTCTCGGTCAGCATCTCGCCGCAAACGGCAGCGTGGCCATTTTCTGCGGGAAGAAGGAGAGCGTCGGCACGGTCTGCGACCGCGCCGTCGAAATTGCAGGGCGCGGCTTGGAGCTCGATTGGCCGGCGGCTTGCTCCGACGAAAACGAGATCCGCAAGATTGCCGATCTATGCCAAACTCACCTCGGAGATGGTCGAGTATCCAAAGCTGCGAAGCTCGGGATCCTGTCGCACCACGCCAACACGCCGCCGGGCCTGCGGCTGTCGATCGAACATGCTATGAAGGCGGGTCTGGCTCGTATGGTAGTCTGCACCTCCACCTTAGCGCAGGGCGTAAATTTCCCGATCCGCTACTTGGTGGTGACGTCCACCCAGCAGGGCAAAGAAGAGATAGCGGTGCGCGACTTCCACAACCTGATGGGTCGTGCGGGCCGGGCAGACATGTATACCGAAGGCAACGTGATCTTTTCCGCGCCATCGCTCTACGACGATAAAAAGAAAGACGGCCGATGGCGTTGGTCGAAGACCACCAGGCTGCTGGATGCGGATAATTCGGAACCGTCGGCGAGCAGCATTCTCAAGCTTTTCGTCAGCTTCGAGCAGAAGGTAAAAGGAAAGCCGACCATCACATTGGATCTGCCGACGGAATGGCTCGATCTCACATTCGCTACCAAGCAGACCATCGCGGCGTATACCGCCGCCGCGGTGAGCGAGCGCCCCGGGCTAATAGGGAAGGACTTCAGCAGGTTTCTTTCCGACCGGGCGCGCGCGGTGCAAAGCATAGCATCGTATCTACTGTCCTACGTTGATTTCGAGAGTGACCTTGCCGAGGAGCGTGTGGAGGAACTGGCGCGGAGCACCCTAGCATATCATCTCTCCGACGACGATCTGAGGGTCAAGGTCCTGGCCGTTTTTCAGGCGGCCGCCAAAGCCGTCCAACAAGGGACGGACCTCAGCCTGATCAAACTGGTCCGAAAGTCGCCACTACCGCCGGCGGACGTCAAGGCTTTGGCGCAATGGATCGACATGCATCTGGACCGGCTCGCGGCAATCGAAACCGAGGAAGAGCTGTTGACCGCGATTATGGAAAAGGCGGCACGGCACGCCCACGCACCGGTCTTGGCGGCGGTACCCGAGGCAATGCGGCCGGATTGCCTTGCCGACTGGATCGCCGGCAGGACCTACTACGAAATCCGAGCGCGGCTGACAGCCGCCCATGTCAAGTTCGGTAACGCGAGAGCGACTTCGGAGCACGTCGTCCACCTGTGCGAAAGCGGTTACGCGTACGACCTGTCGATGGTCGTTGCTGCATTGGCCGATCTCGTTGAGGAGCGATCCGAAGATCTGCATGCGCGGCTGGTGACCGTCCAGAAAAAGATCAAGTACGGTCTGTCCAGTGACGCGGCTATTGCGTTCCAAGAGGCTGGATTCGCCGACAGAGTGGTGGCCCAGGCCCTTGGCGACGCGTTCCCGGTCATCGATGGCTATCGCGACGTGGTCACAGCATGTCGGACGCAGCGAGAATTGGTACTGGCCACTATTGAACCGTTCCCAAGATACTTCGAGGAGGTCGCGCTCGAGCTCTCGTCCGGCTATGACTGAAACAGGCCTGCCAATCTACGGGATTGCGAGGAAAGTACCTCGAACAGCGGCAATGGGGTCGGTGGCCGAATGGCAGCTATCCGCTCGACGCGTATCAAGACCGGACAGTCCGGTCACGGCCCCAAAGCTGCCAGGCGGGAACGCGCCTGACTTCGGCCGTTGAGCCGGCCTTAAGGTTTGTCCCAAAGCCGCCGTTGAAGCTGATATTTTCGCTAGCGGTCGCTCCTGTTCGTCTGAACAAACCAAACCGTTGCCACCAGCGATCGAGGTGTGTCCCGATGAGTGGGACACTAGGTGGTAGCCGCAGTATAATATGCCTCGTCTTTTCCCGGTGGATGGTTTGCCACTGCTAGTGTCGCATTACGGCGCGTTCCCGTAGGATCGGTACATGTCCGCGAAACCTGAAGACGCCGAAATCACGTTGCCGCCGCAAACCGCACCGGCGGACCTTTCGTTCGCGATGCGGGCGTTCGCTGACATAGAGGACGCCAACCGCATCGCCCACAACCTCGCGAGCTACATCCGCTTCATAAGCTCGGTAATCAATTTAGAGCGGCTTGACGGCGTGACTGTCGCTTATGATTACGATGCCGCGCTCGCCGAACTCGACCGAGGCGTCGAAGGCTTACGAACGCTCGCCCGGTCTAACGATGACCAGCTTGTCGGCGTCGCAATGTCGCCGGCCGTCCTGCGCGACGGCAAGGTCAAGGTTCACCTCGTTTTCAGCGGCGCGTACATCGAGAGTATCGGTGCGACCCCCGAACAGGACGACGCGCGAGCTCAGTCGGGTATGCAACAGGCCATCTATCTGATCGCCCACGAATGCGCGCACGTGCAAGTGACGACCGAGAAGGATAAAGCATTTCCCGGCAATATCCTCCAGAAGCAGGTCAGCTCCTACGAGGAGCAGATATTCACCCAGATCAACGAGGCCTGCTGGGACGAATATGCGGCCTGCCGCTTGAGCGCGCCGTTCGGCTCGGGGCACCTGGCTTATTACGAAGAAGGGTTGCGCGGCGTGGCAGGCGTCGCTCGACAGAAGGCCGCTGCCGCGCGCGACGGTTTCTGGAAACATCGTGATCTCAACCGGATCGTCGGAGAACTTGGAGCGCCGATTTCGGAGCCTCTCCGAATGGCGGCCTACACGTTTGGGCATATTGACGGCAGCAATGGCGAGGCGGAGATCAGCGAGGAGACCCGACAGGCGATCGATGAGGCCGGCTACACCGAGGCAATCGAGGAACTGGTCGCTCAGCTCCGGAAACTCTGGAATGAGCGCGGCGAATGGATGTTTCCGAGCGAGTTCGACGTACTCGGCGATGTCGCCCGCGGCCTATTCTACGAGGAAGGACTCCTGATCACCCCGAACGGCGAGGGGGCAAACATTCAGGTGTGGGACCCTGCGATGTACGACGGTCCCGTCGCAGCCTAACGACCGGAGAAATTCCGCTCGCCTCCGGCGAGGGAGAAACTTGTTCCTCGTTTGCTCGTCATGGCTCCATCCTATTTGGAAGTTGGAGCCTCCGGCAAACCCGGCGCGGTCTACTAAGCCCTGCTCGACCGCCTTAACGTGGTGGGCAGCATGTCGTCGATTTCCTTGTCGGAGAACATGAGCTCCTCGTTATCCTTCAAGGAATCCTGTGCCTTCTTGTAGGCCTTCCCGTCCGTGAAGGGTGCCGCCCGATAGATTTCATGAAGGTTGGCCTGCAGCTCGTCGCGCTGCGTCCGAAGGCCGTCAATTGGCACTGCCGAATTGAGCGCGTCGGTTATCAGGCTGAGGTAAGATTCTCGTACATTCCATATGTCGGACGCAGTTTCCCTGTGTCGCTGCGCGAGAGCACCGGGGTCTAGGTCTTTCTGATAGGCGTTATAGATCAGGCTGAGAATGGCAAGAACGACGGTCGCGTATTCCGCATATTGCAAAAGCCCCGTCTCCGCCCTGAATACGGTCGTCACCGCGCCGCCGGCGATGAGCGCGGACAGGATGATGTTGAACCACTTCGCATACCATTGATGGTCGGCAAGCCGCTCCGCCATCTTCTCGTGAATCTTATGGGTGTAGGCGCAACGGCCGTAACACTCGCGCACTTGGCTCTCGATTTGGTACCGCGGGTCAGATTGGGAAGGTTGTGCCAAAGACGGTCCTCCATTTCGCGCGGCGCTGTGCGGCCTTGTCGTCGGTCTGCATGTTGCAGGCTTCGACGGCGATATTGTAATCCGTGAGCGCCTTCAACCAGAACACCCCCGTCTTATAGACGTAGGAACCGCTCCCCGGCATACGCCAGTAAGTTTTCTCTCGGTCGAGGTCGTAGAGATACTTTAGGAAATCCCGCGCCATGTAGTCATGATAGCCGTAGGATTTATCCCGATACTCCCACGTCTCGATGAACTGGTAGGCGAGCGCGTCGATGAGGGCTCCGGTCATCGGAACGCTATTTTGGTCTTTCCACACCCTCATCATGCGGCAGAGGGCTTTGAGGTTGCCATTAACGGCCGTATTGCGGGTCTGGACGGCAGTCATCTCTGCCCGGGGATTGCACCGCGGCCAGGTACCTCCCCCGTTAGAATCGGCAAAAGTCCAGGAACCGTCCGTGTTGTTGAAATAGGGAAGGATTTCGAACGTGATCCCGTCCGTGAAGGAGATGACGACAACCTGGCCGTCGCTGCCGACCTTGCTGGAGCCGTAGGTTTTGAGGAGGGAGTTTTTCACGGCCTGAAGAAGCGCGGACTGACCGTTGCCGTGATACGCGCTGTATTTGACGTATTCCGCATAGGGGAGCTGGAAGCCGATATCTAGGTCGCTGATTCCGCGCGCGGCTGTGTCGCGACCGTAAGAGCCAACATAGAGACTGTGGGCGGAGCTGGAATCGGTGTTCCAGAAGTCTGTATTAAGGCGCGTGGTGATACGCCTGTACCGTTGTCCAATCGAGCTGATCAGGTCGGTGCCGATATTATAGTTATTCCGGAAGTTGTAGAACTCGTCTGATACGCCCATCCCCATCCACCTAGCTGTAGCTTCGTCGGTAGATGGCAATTTTATGCTTTCAGCGCAATAGCGTCGGTGTGCGTTCAACGGGAATATTAAGCGGCTGACATGACCCTATGCTCGCGGGCTGCGGCGAGAGTTGATCTCATTTGCTGCCTTTGGGAAACCCATCACCTGGGACGCCGCCGAATTGTTTGGGTTTAGTTCAACGAAAAGGGCAATGTTTTCCAGCTGAAAACCGGCGAGCCTCGCTGGACGCTCGATCTTGTCCGCCAGTTGCCCCTTCAACACCCGCTTGCCGTCCAATGCCGGAACGAGCGCGGCATCAACATCCGCGATGATCGAGGAGATATTTCGGTGAACTCAGAAATACCGAGCTTCAACTTCGCCTGTGCGTTGGCTTTTAGACCGGCGACGCCGCCGAGGTTTGGTAAGTGATGTCAATTTTTTCATTATTGCTACCGACAATTGCCTGGATCTGTTTTGCCGTTGTGAGCGTCCGGCTTCGAGTTCGGCGAGAACCTCATCCACGTGCTCTGGGGAACTAGCCAAGTGGCCCATGGCGGTGGCGGACATGCGCGCTTCTACAAGCCGCGTCTTATGGTCCTTGAGAACGGTCGCTATCTTCATCAGGCTGAAAAGGTGCTGACGACTGTATCGCGACACCGAGATGGCCCATTTTCCGAACATTCGGTCGGGGATAAGAGCTGCAGCGATGTTCAGTTGATCGCCGAGATCGAAGGTTTCTTCCGTCGTTCTTCGGCCTAGCAGCATGATCTCGGCCTCACACTTTCTTATGGCTCTGAGCTCGGCAGACCCCAGCCCGAGTTCGGAATGGTCGAATGTCGGTACGTTCTTTCGCGGCGCTTTCTTCATCGTTGAACCTTCAGGCTTCGTCGAGCACCTCATGGCTAGCTTGCGGCCACAATCCTCATGCCGCCGGCTAGTTGCCGTGCGCTATGGCTATGGCGCCGCAACGGCGACGTCAAGCCGGCGCATGTAGCTAAGTCATTGTCAACAATATGCATTCTTCAGGTCCATCTGCTTGGACAATGTCAGGCTCTTCAGCAGCCGACTGTTGACACAGGATTCGAATCCTTGAGAGCCCCCGCCGCGTCAGGCTTCATAGGATTGGTCCGCGCGGGGGTGCCGGCGCAATACGCCGACGGATTCTTTGCCAATCGCGCACTTGAAGCCTATGCTCGCTGAATCGGCCGCCCCCTTCGGACGCAGCCGACAGTAAGAGGTACGTGCTCTTGCCCGTCAGGGAGAGAGCCATGCCCAAATCCCTTCTTCGCAACCATGTATTGAAAACCCTCTCCTCAGAGGATTTCGCGCGATTGCAGCCATCAATGCATCACGTCGAACTGGGCATCAAAGCCCAGCTTGAGGTCTCATATCAGCCGATCGAGCGTGTGTATTTCCCAGAGACGGGCATCGCGTCGGTGGTCGCCACGATGACCGGTGGTCGGCAAAGCGAAGCCGGCATCGTCGGCCGCGACGGCATGACAGGGGTTGCCGTCCTGCTCGGCCAGGACAAGTCTCCCAATGAAACCTATATCCAGGTTGCAGGTAATGGCTGGATCCTCCCGGTTGAAGCTCTTCGCTCGGCGATTGCGGCAAGCCAGTCCCTTCGCGAGTCACTGCTTCGCTATGCCCACGCGTTCCTTATCCACTCGTCCCGGACGGCACTGGTCAACGGCCATTCGAAAATCGAGGAGCGGTTGGCCCGCTGGTTGTTGATGGTGCAAGACCGTGTCGAAGGGAATAGGATTTACCTGACGCATGAATTCCCGGCCACCATGCTTGGCGCCCGACGTCCCGGTGTCACCACCGCCCTGCAAATGCTTGAATATCGAGGGCTGGTTCACGCCAGGCGCGGCGAGATCACAATTGTCGACCGCGTTGGAATGAAGCAACTCACCCATGGTGCTTACGGCGAGGAGGAGCAAAGTCATTTCGGTCTGGCATCCGCCTGATTGTCCGGGATCGGACAAACCCTTGAAGGCCACCGAATTCCTGCTGTAAATCGTGTTGGTCAGGATTTCAGGGAGGAATTCTCGGTGACCAACACTTTCCACACCGTTACGGTTGAAAGGGCCGCCGAAGCCTATGTTCTGTCCAGAGGCAGGTCCAACTTCCTCTCGATCGCACAGGCAATCCGCGCCATCCGAACACTCATGCCAGCATGCAGGGCTACCGACCGCGAGTTGGAGGAGTTGCTGGCAGCGGCATCCATCATTCACGGTGTGCCCGTAGCTTTCGATGCAAAAACAGCCGATGGCGTAGAACCACGGCTCCATTCGTAGGCCACATATGCCCGCGCTCGCGCTGGGGCCTACCTTGTCGGACGTTCGCCAAAGCGATTGTCCGGCACTTGATCGGCAATGTCGGCAGGCCGTGCATTTCGATATCCGAGGTTAGCCACGCTGTAAGGGGAACATTTCCGCTTTGCGAACTCACGGATTGGGAACTTGGCGATCTCATTGCGCGAAGCGCGATCGACGCGGGATTTGCGATTGAGTTCGATGCGGCGGATCCCTAGGACGCCTGTCGAGGCTCAATAGCGGAACAGCCACTTTAGCCATGTGGCTCCCAATCACGGACGGTCAGGTTGCAGTCCGATGATGCCCGTCAGCAATGCGCCAAACCGAAGACTCGGCTTATGCCTACTCTCCGCGTCGTAGAGGTGAAAGCCCTCTACCTCTATTAGCACATCGTCCGATTGACTCGCCTGCGCGATATAAGTGGGCGTAAATCTTGTGACCACCGGCTTCGACGAGGAAATCGCTAGGTTGCTGATCTCTACGTTGAGGTCCTGGACTGTCTGCAGGCCTTCCTGAACATCGCCGTAAATCCATCGCTGGTTCTGGTTCACTAGGACACGCAGATCATCAAAGGCTTTCCGTTGCTGCGCGTCGAGCTGACCAAACGTCTTGTCGAGAGAATCGGCGAATTGAGCGACAAGGTCGCTGATTAGGGCCTGGGAAGAGAGGCGCGGGCCGTCTCTCCTCGGCAAGCCGCCGCAGGCGGGTTCCCTCATTCTTTGCTTTGCTTTGCTTTGTGTTGGTCGCCGCCGAATGGGCACTAGTGACCCCTGGGCCTCAACTTGGCAGGGTGTGGTTCTCAATCAGCAGCTAGAATAATTTTGTCTCACCAATATTATCTGTGGAAAGTCTAGTTGTACCATTTCATCTTCGTAGTAGGCGTGATCCCTGTGGAGGTGGGAAGATGGGGGAAATCATGAAAGTTTTCGTTCGGGGCTCGCTAGGAGTTTGCGTTGCTCTTTCGAGTTGCGCCAGCGTTCCGAAGTTGCCAACCGAAGTCGGTCTACTTCGCATCTCAGACATTGTCGACAACATCCGGTGCGACCTGAAAGACGGACGCGACGGGCGGCCCAAGGCAAAGCCTCCAATCGGGCCTGCTACCTTCCTGACCGACAAGGGAAAGTGGAATGCGGCAGTTGAACTGTCGCTGAATGTCGTAGCGACGGGCGGCGGAGACGGCAGTGCCGGAAACGAGGTACCCTACATTCCGCAGACAGGCACGTTTGCATTGGCGACAAACGCCACCGGAACCGCAGACAGGATGGTGGGCTACAAGTTCACGATAGGCTTGGGTCAAAAGGACGATATCAAGTGCGACACACCAACCGTCAACGAAAGGCGCGCGCACGGTTCTCGGCTTACCGGAAACCTGGGAATCGCGAACTGGCTTGCACAGGTCCAGGATTCTTACGCGGATACAAAGACGCCGCCAGATTCAGTTTCGTACGTGATGGGTTTTACGCTGGACGAAGGCGCGTCGGCGAGCGTGAAGATCATCACGATACCATTCGACACAGGGCAGGCCAGCCTGGGCATCGGCTGGAAAACTACGTGGAAGGACGTCAATAAAATCTCTATCGTGTTCGCTCCCAAGCCCGAAGAGAAGCCTAAAGCCGCGCCGGCGCCCGCGCGCGCGACCAAGCTGCCTGAAGGCCAGCACGAGAAGAATCCTCCTGCTCCGCCGCCGGTCGATCCTGCTGCCAAGGAGAAACTGCTAAACGATCTGAACTTGCTTCTGCTCCAGAAAAGCTTGGGTCAATAGGTGGGGCATTCGGGCTGAGGAACTGCAAAATTTACCCTCTAAGCTGCCGGTCCGCCGATTTGGGCACCGACCGGTGTCGGGCCGGCGTCCCACATTGGGCCGCATGGCTCGCAGTATCTGCAATAAGCCAAAGGATGAGAAACCCTCAGGTAGTTCCTATATCGGGATCACGAAGCGGTGCAGTCAGCGAGCAGGGGAAGGCGGCAATTCGTGCTTCTGCGGCGGTATGTTTCAAGGTAAGTAACGCTTGTACCTCAATTCCTTAGGGGGCGGGTTCTCGCGATCACACGCACATTTGCAGAGGAAACGATGGCTAAAGACGATCATCCGAAATTTTCCATCAATATCGATGGCGTACATTTTGAGGCGGCCAGTGAAAGCATGACCGGGGCTGAACTGAAACAGCTTGCCGGAAAAGATCAGCAATATCAGTTGTTCCTTGAGGGGCACGGCCATGACGCCGACCGGCAGATCGGCGACGGCGAGGGAGTCGCGCTGAAGAACGGCATGCACTTCTATACGGTTCCGCCTGCGACGTTTGGCTGATGTCCATCCTCGCCCGTCATTTCGAAGACTTCAATAAAAGATACCCCAATGCGACCCTTGAGGAGCAAGCGGGTGGGACGGCGGTCGTCAGTTTGCCGGCGGTGCGCCTTCCACCGGGGTGGAACAAGGCCGCGGTCGATGTGAAGTTCGTGGTTCCCGGCGGATATCCGCAGGCGGCACCTGACTGTTTTTGGACGGAGCCGGCTCTCGCGCTCGCTCACGGTGGAGCTCCGCAAAATACCGGCCAGCAGGCTACTCCAGGAATACCGTCAGAGTGGCTCTGGTTTTCCTGGCATCCTTCCACGTGGCAACCCAACAGCGATAACCTGCACACCTATTTGAACGTGATCCGGCGGCGACTCGGCGAGGCCAAATGAATCGGCTGGTCTTTGCCGCAGGCGGGTGGTCGGCGCTTCGCGACGACCTTCTTGCGCATTCCCCGATTGAGACAGCGGCTGCGCTGATCGTCGCGGGTGGCCGCTTCGATGGCGGCATGCGACTGGTTGTCCGGGACGTCATCCTCCCCGGCCCGGACGACTATATCACCCGTAGTTCGGTCGAGGCGACTTTGACGCCCGCGTTTCTTGCCAGTGTGCTCAAACGGGGGCGCCAGGACCGTGTCGGCGTTATTCTGGCTCATTCGCATCCGATGCAAGAGGAACTCGCCTTCTCGCGGGTCGACGATGCGTCGCAGAAGATTTTGGCGCCCGTCCAGCATTTTCGATGCCCATCCGGGCCGCATGGTTTCCTCGTCGCCGGGCCGACAGGGTTCCGGGGAAGATTATTTGATGCCGAGGGGGAAACCCTATTTACGATCGACCGCATCCAAGAAGTCGACCGCGATGTCCGCACATACGAAAGGGAATCCGGTATTCGCAATCAGGCGCCCCTGTCGGACGTGTTCGACCGCAATGTTCGGGCCTTCGGCCTTGAGGGTCAACGGATACTCAACGGCCTTACTGTCGCCATCGTCGGCGTCGGCGGCACCGGATCCGTGGTGGTTGAAGAACTCGCGCGGCTGGGTGTTGGCCGCTTCCTCCTGATAGACCCGGAGGAGGTGGAACCGACCAATCTCAACCGTCTGCTCGGAGCCACGCCGGGCGATGTTGGCCAGCCAAAGGTCTTGATAGCGCGCGCTGCCGTGCAACGTGCGCAAGGCGAGATGGCCGTTGAGGCGATCGCAGATACGGTCATAGATGAACCCGTAGCAAGAGCTTTGCTCGATAGCGATTTCGTGATGTGCTGCACAGACTCCCATGGCAGCCGGGCTGTCCTGAACCAAATGGCCTACCAGTATCGCCTTCCTATGATCGATGTCGGCGTACGTATCGACGCCCGCGATGAGATCGTCACGGCAATGTCGACTCGCGTGCAGATGCTCGCCGAGCCGCTCGCCTGCCTCAACTGCCATCCTCTTCTCAATCCCGTTTCCGTGCGCCGCGACCTTCTGACTGACGTTCGGTCTGATCCGTATTTTGTCGGCCATTTTGAACCGCAACCGGCCGTAATCTCTCTCAATGCCGCAACGTCTTCGATGGCTGTCTCAATGTTCCTATCGGCGGTCACCGGCTTTCCTGGCTCGGCACGCCACCTAGTCGGACGACCCATCGATGGGTCGGTGCGGCCCGTCAGTTCGGTACCGGACCCGAACTGCATCGTTTGTTCCCGGGGCAACGCGCTGGCCAAAGGAGATGGTTGGCCCATGATCTGGCGTCGTCATGAAGGCTGAGGAGCGCACAATGGTCCTGGTCGATGGCGGAACGGTCGACAGGCGGCCCTTTGACAGCCGACAACTCGCGCTCAAGAAGCTACAATCGCCCGCGGATCTTACCGACGGCAGCGCCCGTGCATTAATCGTGCTCGCCGGTGCGTTATCGTCGCAGACGGATCGACAAGATCTTGTTAAGCGCTTGCGTCTTCTCGCCGCTCCTGCCGCAGCGCGGGGCGTTTTCATCGTTGTCGTGGCGAAGTCGGGCGACGAGGCGAGCGCAATGGCTGTCGCGAGGTCAGGTGCAGGTCAGCTGGCGCAGTGGGCCCAGCCTCCCGGAGTCGTGTTGCAGCAACTGGTCGTGCTTGCGGATTCTCATGGGGATCGGATCGCGGAACTCTGTGCTCGCTGCCGTTGCGGGCCGTCGAGCAATGACAGTCTTGCGATCCGCAGCAAGAACGGTGCCCCGCTACTAGAACCATTGTCGCTCGAGCTCGAGTTGCTATTCCGACGTGCTTTTCACGACTACCCGGCGATACACATTTCTAAGGAGAATGGCGGCAAATCCTCAGCGTCCGTGTGGAAGGTCGAAACACAGGGTCTGGAGCAGCACACGCCATTCATCGTCAAATCGGGCGGCGCAGCGGAGATGGAGGAGCATATCAAGACCTACAGGGATGTCGTCGCCGACCGAATTCCGTTTCGAGGATGCGCCCCTTTATGCCTGGAGCGATGCGTGTTGGGGGCCAGTTCACAGTTGGCTGTGTCCCGCTTCGTCGAACACGCTGTGCGCCTAGACTATGTCGTGCCGGAAAGGGACGTCAACGCCGTCGTCCAGGCAATCTATCAAACAGTGTTGGGCCGGTGGCGAGACCGGCCCGAAAAGAAGAAGCTCGATTTGCTTCCGGAGTTCCTGCCCGTGATAAGGCAGGAGCAATACCTGAAGGGGCTCGAACGCACCTACAAAGACCTCAGCCATGCCGGTTACGGAGGCCCTTCGCCGCATGATTTGTTTGACCGCCTCGCCAACTTGCCGGTAGAGGACCACTTGATGTGCCGGGCCCATGACGATCTCAATCTGCGCAACGTGTTCGTATGCGGCCAGGACGCCGAGGCGGTTCTGATCGATTTCACACGAGCGGCCAAGCGCCCGCTTTCGCACGACGTTGCGCGCTTGGAGTTGGGCCTTGGCTTCGATCCCGACCTGCAGGCAACTCAACGGATTCCGACCGATGTGCTCGAAGATTTCTATAGCGGTAACCTGTTCGCTGTCTCGCTCGAACATCTTCTCAAGGGCAAGGCCGCATCCCATCGGCTCAATGCGATCACGGCCTTGCGCTCGACAATCCTCGATGAGGGGCAGGTCCACTCCGTCGACCTGCGACGGGAATATACAATAGCGATCTGCGTAGGGCTGCTTTATTATGCGAAAGCCAAGAACGGGGACGCCAGCACTGCCTACCAGTGCGCCGGCAACCTTCTCGAACGTGTAACAAACCCCTCGCTTTGGTAAGGGTCTGGAGTTCCATTGTTGCTCAGGAAATCGTACGCGGTCCATTTCAAAGGCTCGGTTGAACGCCAGTCTGAGGCCATCAACTTGGTCGAACGGCCGGGCGACGTCGTGCTGGTGGAACGTGGCGTCCCGCGTGCCTTCGTAATGAAGTGCCCTGATGGTTGCGGAGACGTGTTAACAGTCAATCTCGATCGTCGTGCCGGGCCTGCTTGGCGTTTCTACCGGCGCGAAGATGGCTTGACTTTGTTCCCCTCGGTCTGGAGGGACACCGGCTGCGGCGCCCATTTCATCGTCTGGGACGACACTATACACTGGACCAACGACAAATGGTCTCTTCGGCGCAATCCATCCCTTGAAGCCGTCGTGGAAGCTGTCCTGACCAACGAGTTGGTGAGCTTCGTCGACATAGCTGCAGTGCTCGACGAAGTGCCTTGGTCGGTTCTTGATGCGTGCCGGTCGCTTGTGGATGCTGGCAAAGCGATCGAAGAAACCAAGCAGAGGCAGGCAAGCTTCCGGCGGGCACCCGCGACGGCAGGCTGACGGACCATGGCCGACCAAGAGCCGACTGCTGTCGAAGATAAAAAGCCTGTGCAGGTGGCGCCCAAGCGCCGGGAAGCCGCTGAGACCGAGAGCAACGGCCACGCGGAGAGCACTGTATCAGAAGGGTTCATCACGGTCGCCGACCTGGCGCGCGGCCTCTACGAACATGAGGGGCACGAATCCTTGCGAGACCGTGGGCGGCGGCGGTATCACCCGTTTGCCTATGATTTCGACTCCACTCCGTTGAGTCTCGACGATCCGAGCGAGCACTGGGAGGAGAAAGTGAAGGCGCTCCATATCGAGAACCGCAACAAGGCGATTAAGAGGCTCAAGGCTGAGTACGGCGAACGCCGCCATGCGCAAGTGATCCAGGACACTAAGGACCTTGGCGCAAAGGCGTTCTCCATCGTCAGTTATCATAACCTGATGCATGAACAGGCGCGCCGCGCCTTTGTATCAGGGCTCTACTTCCCAGCCTTGGTCGCTGCGTGCGCCCTCGGCGAGCGCATCCTGAACCACCTCATCCTGGACCTTCGGGATTACTACAAAGCGTCGCCGCACTACCGCGGTGTCTATCGCAGCGAGTCTTTCGATGACTGGCGGTTCGCCGTACGCGTGCTGGAAGACTGGGGCGTGCTCTTGCCTGATGTGGGGATAGCTTTCATGGAGCTCGCGACGCTGCGCAACCGCTCGGTCCACTTTAATCCCGCGACCTACTCCACAATGCGGGAGGACGCTCTATCGGCATTGATAACGCTCGGCCGCATCATCCAACTGCAGTTTGGCGGGTTCGGCCGGCAACCATGGTTTATCGAAAACACGCCCGGCGCGCAGTTCATCAAGCGGACATACGAGGACGTTCCCTTCGTAAGGAGTTATATCGTGCCCTTGAGCGGATTTGTCGGCGTAGAGTACGGCATGGACCTCACGGAACAGGGTTGGCGTCATCTCGACTACCATGACTATGGCCCGGGTGATGTCGACGACTCCGAGTATGCGTGTCTCTACCGTGAGCGGGATCACAACAAAGTGGTTACGCGCGAGATGGTGGAGCGCGCTGCACGGGCGCAGACAACGGCCGCGGCCGAGGAAGGGGCGTAAAGCGCTCGTCCCGAAGGCTGCCGCGCCCGAGGTATAATCTCCACAGTGTCGGTTCCGCCGCGATTTGGCGCCTCGGAGTGGAGCCCGAAATCGCTGCGAATGCGCAGCGAAGCGAATTGATATTATTATGGGCAATGACCATTATCGGGGTTTCGCTATTTACGAGCGGCCGAAAGGGCGTCGGTTCCTTATAGGCAGCTTTCTATCCAATCGCGGCCGAAACCGGACGGACCGCAGTCGGCCTAATACAAGTCATTCGCTCGTGCCTCCGCGATGACATTTCTTGGCGCCCCCAATCTTCTAAGCCTGCAACGTTCACTGCATCGCACGGGCGCGTATATTGGGTATCTTCAATATTCTGAAACGTCACGCCATCCTGCTTCCGTTTAACAAAACTCGGAGGCTGCGCCCATGACACCGACGAAGCTCCTTGTCGGTCAGATAGTCGTTGTGTTCGCCATCGTCATTCTCGGCGTATGGACAGCGACTCAATGGTGCGCCCAAACTTTAGATTATCAGCCGCAACTCGGACCCCCATGGTTTGTCGCAGCCGGATGGCCGATCTACAAGCCGTGGCAACTGTTCGAGTGGTGGTTCCATTTCGACGCATACGCGCCCGAGGTCTTCGACACGGCCGGGATGCTCGCGGCCACCACAGGCTTCATGGGCTGCGCGGCCGCCATCGCTGGCTCCCTCTGGCGTGCGCGGCAGAGGGGGCTGGTCACCACCTATGGTTCCTCACGATGGGCCGCGGTTCGGGAAATCGAGAAGGCAGGCCTGTTTCAGCCGACCGGCGTTTTCCTTGGCAAACTGAAGGATCACTATCTGCGCCATGACGGGCCGGAACACGTCATGGCCTTTGCGCCGACACGTTCGGGCAAGGGCGTCGGATTGGTCGTTCCAACTCTTCTTTCCTGGACCGGCTCGGCCGTCATTCACGACATCAAGGGCGAGAACTGGCAGCTGACCTCCGGCTGGCGGTCGATGTTCTCGTACTCCCTTTTGTTCAACCCGACTGATCCAAGGTCGGCGCGGTACAACCCGCTGCTGGAAGTGCGCAGGGGCTCAGATGAGGTCCGCGACGTTCAGAACATCGCCGACATTCTCGTCGATCCGGAAGGCGCGCTGGAGCGGCGGAATCATTGGGAGAAGACTAGTCATTCACTCTTGGTCGGGGCCATCTTGCACGTGCTCTACGCCGAAGAAGAAAAGACGCTCGCCCGCGTCGCCACTTTCCTGTCGGATCCGCAACGCTCGTTTGCCACGACACTGCTGCGGATGATGACCACCAACCACCTCGGCACGGCGGACAAACCTCGGGTCCATCCCGTCGTGGCCTCGGCGGCTCGCGAGGTGCTTAACAAATCAGAGAACGAGCGCTCAGGCGTTCTCTCGACCGCCATGTCGTTTCTCGGTCTCTATCGTGATCCGACCGTGGCCGCGGCAACATCGGCCTGCGACTGGCGCATTGCCGACCTCATGGATGCGGAACGACCGATGTCGCTCTATCTAGTGGTGCCGCCATCGGATATCTCGCGCACCAAGCCACTGGTGCGACTGGTGCTCAATCAGATCGGCAGGCGACTGACGGAGCGGCTGGAAGGTGACCCGAAGAAGAGCCGCAAGTACCAACTGCTAATGATGCTGGACGAATTTCCGGCTCTTGGCCGCCTCGACTTCTTCGAGACCGCGCTCGCCTTCATGGCGGGTTACGGCATCCGCGCCTATCTGATCGCGCAATCCTTGAACCAGATCTCCAAAGCCTATGGCGAGAACAACGCCATTCTCGACAATTGCCATGTGCGCATTGCCTTTTCCTCCAACGACGAGCGCACGGCCAAACGCATCTCGGATGCGCTCGGTACGGCGACGGAACTCAGGTCCATGCGCAACTACGCCGGCCACCGGCTGGCGCCCTGGCTCTCGCACGTCATGGTCAGTCGCCAGGAGACCGCTCGCCCGCTGCTGACGCCTGGCGAGGTGCTGCAGTTGCCGCAAGCTGACGAATTAATCCTTGTTTCGGGGTTGCCGCCGATCCGCGCCCAGAAGTTGCGTTATTATCAGGATCCGAATTTCACCGAACGGGTGCTGCCGGCGCCGGTGTTGCGCGACGGTCTGTACGCGGACTGTCCTGCGTCGCGCCCCGACGATTGGAGCGGACTAGTCCGCAGTGTTGACCGCCGTCTCGCTGCCGATGACGAAAACGCCGGCGAGGCAATCGAAGAAGAGGGCGGCGTGCAACAGCAGCGTCATCCAGGCCTGCCTGAAGAACACGTCGTCGTCTCTCAGGAGCCTGATCAAGACGACCTCTTCAATCTGGCGGACGATGACGCCGAGGCACTCGCAGACAAGCGCGTCATGGACCGGGTTTCCACCGCAGCCAGCGCCTACGGTATCAACGAGGGAAGGGGCGACGACAAGGACATCATCCCCGGCTTCTAAGCGCTTTCGCAGCTCAGGCGTAGCTCAGCGTAGATAACGCCCATAAGCGATTTTGCGGATCTCGACGATGTTCGTTGCCGCCGCCGGCGCATCAGGCCGGCCAGTCGGAACGAGCCCCATGAAGCCGCATCGCATTCGCCACCAGTTTCTGCTCGAACCCGCGTTAAGCGCGAAGCTGGAAACCCTCAGTAGCAACCCGTCGACCACAAAATCGGCGATCGTCGCGAAAGCGGTCGAGGCCTTCATCGAACGGCGTGGTGAAAACGAGCTCGACCAGCGCTACGGCAAGCGGCTGGACCGTCTTTCCCGCGATCTCGACCATGTCAGGCGCGACGCCGAAATAACTCTGGAGAGCCTGGCGCTCTTAATCCGCTTTTCAATCACGCTTCATGCGCACACGCCAATTCCGGATCGGGCGACACAGGCGATCGCCCAAGAGCGCTTTGACAAATTCGTCGAGCAGGTCGGTCGCCAGATAGCCTCCGGGAAGCGCTCGCTTGGTTACGGCAATGGCAACGGAGGCGAAGGATGAACTCTCATCCCGCAGCGGACCACCGCCGCCGAGCCATGCTGCGCACAGCCATGGGCGCCGCGATCACCGAGGCCCTTGCCGATCCGACCGTCATCGAGGTGATGGTCAACCCCGACGGCGCGCTGAGGCTCGACCGGTTGGGAGAAGGCCGGGTCGATACAGGCGTGCATATGCATCCTGCCGAGGCGGAACGCATCATCCGGCTCGTCGCCTCCCATGTACGCGCCGAGGCGCATGCAGATAGTCCGATTGTCAGTGCCGAATTGCCATCAGGCGAGCGCTTCGAGGGTCTGCTACCGCCGGTCGTGCTGGCGCCATGCTTCGCCATCCGCAAACCGGCGGCAAAACTCTACACGCTGGCCAACTACGTCGCCGATCGCGTCATGCTCCCGCTGCAGGCTGATGCCCTGAGGAAGGCAGTGCGCGAGCGGCGCAACATCCTGGTCGCCGGCGGCACATCGTCGGGCAAAACGACACTTACCAATGCTCTACTGGCAGAAGTCGCCGAATGCGATGAGCGGGTGATCCTGATTGAGGACACCCGCGAGCTGCAATGCGCGGCCAAGGACTGCGTTGCCATGAGGACGAGGCGGGGCTCCATCACACTCGCCGATCTCGTACGCTCGACCTTACGGCTGAGGCCCGACCGCATCATCGTCGGCGAAGTCAGAGGCGCGGAAGCGCTCGATTTGCTGAAGGCATGGAACACCGGACATCCCGGCGGCATTGCCACGGTTCACGCCAATTCGGCACGCTCCGCACTCTATCGTATTGAGCAGCTCGCCCAGGAAGCCGTTGTCACCGTTCCCCGCCGGCTGATCGCCGATGCCGTCGACTTGGTCATCTTTGTTGCCGGAAGAGGACCCGCGCGCCGCGTTGACGCGATCGCCGAGGTCACGGGTCTCGACGGCAGCGGCGATTACGCCGTCACCCCGCTCACACTTCCGCAACTCCAGCAGCTCTGAAAGGTCACCTCATGCGCAAGAAGCTTCGCTTTCTTTCGTTCGCCGCCGTCGCGCTTCTTCTCACGGCCCAGGCCCACGCTGCCGGCTCCGGCATGCCGTGGGAACAGCCGCTGCAGCAGATTCTGGAATCGGTGCAGGGGCCGGTCGCCAAGATCCTCGCGGTGATCATCATCATCACCACCGGTCTGACCCTTGCCTTCGGCGACACGGCGGGCGGTTTCCGCCGGCTGATCCAGATCGTCTTCGGCCTGTCGATCGCCTTCGCGGCCTCGAGCTTCTTTCTTTCCTTCTTCTCCTTTGGCGGCGGGGCAGTCGTCTGATGAGCACCGGAGAGCAGCATATCGAAGGCTTCGAGGTTCTGGTCCATCGGGCGCTCACCGAGCCGATCCTGCTCGGCGGCGCGCCGCGGGCGGTGGCGATCCTCAATGGCACGGTGGCCGCGGCCATCGGCCTAGGCCTGCAGCAGTGGATTGCGGGTCTGATCCTCTGGATCGCCGGCCACACGCTCGCGGTCTTTGCCGCACGGCGTGATCCGGATTTTGCCAGCGTGCTTGTCCGTCATCTTCGTCAAAAGGGCTGGCTTGCATGCTGAAGCTTTCCGAATACCGCGGCAAAGCCGACCGGCTTGCCGACCATCTGCCCTGGGCAGCACTCGTCGCGCCCGGCATCGTGCTCAACAAGGATGGCAGCTTCCAACGGACATTGCGGTTTCGTGGCCCCGACCTTGAAAGCGCGACGGAGGCCGAACTCATCGGCATATGCGCGCGGGCAAACAATGCGCTGAGAAGGCTCGGCTCTGGCTGGGCATTATTCTTCGAGGCCGAGCGCATCGAAGCGCTGGGCTATGCGAGCTCGGCCCTTCCCGATGCTGCCTCATGGCTGATCGATGAGGAACGGCGCGCGGCCTTCGAGGGCAAGGTCGCGCATTTCGAGAGCATCTATCATCTGACCTTGGTCTTCATGCCTGGGCCCGATGGCCAAGCGCGCGCGGAAAGTGCTCTCGTCGACTCGCATGACTTGGGAGGGGAAAGAGACTGGCGCCAGGAGCTTGCCCGGTTCCGAGACGAGACTGACCGCGTTCTCGGTCTTCTTTCGGGCTTCGTGCCCGAGGTGCGCGCGCTCGACGATGCCGAGAGCCTGACGTACCTGCACGGCACGATCTCGACACGCCGTCATCCGGTTGCCGTGCCGGAAACACCAATGTATCTCGACGGCGTCCTGGTTGACGCGCCGCTGACCGGCGGCCTAGAGCCGATGCTGGGCGAGCAGCATCTGCGCACGCTCACAGTTCTCGGCTTTCCGAACGTCACCCGGCCAGGAATCCTTGATGCGCTCAATAACCAGGATTTCGCCTATCGCTGGGTGACGCGCTTCATTCCACTCGACAAGGCGGAAGCCACGAAGACGCTGACTCGGCTCCGCCGGCAGTGGTTTGCCAAGCGCAAATCGATCGCGGCTATTCTGCGCGAGGTGGTGACCAACGAACCGGTGCCTCTCGTCGACAGCGACGCCGACAACAAGGCGCTCGATGCCGATGCAGCACTGCAGGCATTGGGCGGCGATCATGTCGGCTTCGGCTATCTCACCACAACGGTGACGGTGTGGGATCAGAACCGTAAAGCCGCCGCGGAAAAGCTTCGCGCCGTCGAGCGGATCGTCAACGGGCTCGGCTTCACCACCATTCGCGAAAGCATCAATGCCGTCGAAGCGTGGCTTGGTTCATTGCCGGGTCATGTCTACGCCAACGTTCGCCAGCCGCTCGTTCACACGCTTAACCTTGCCCATCTCGTGCCGCTGTCGTCCGTGTGGGCAGGTCCAGCGGAGAACGAGCACCTTGCCGAGGTCACCGGCGATTACGCTCCGCCGCTTCTTTTCGCCGAAACCAGCGGCTCGACGCCGTTTCGGCTTTCGACCCATATCGGCGATGTCGGCCACATGCTGATTGTCGGGCCGACCGGTGCCGGCAAGTCGGTTCTGCTTGCCCTGATCGCTTTGCAGTTCCGGCGCTACGCTGGCGCGCAAATCTATGTCTTCGACAAAGGCAATTCGGCCCGCGCCGCCGCGCTTGCCATGGGCGGCGACCACCATGCGTTGGGTGCGAATGGTGCGCTTGGTTTCCAGCCGCTGCGCCACATCGACGACCCGGCCACACAGAGCTGGGCGGCCGAATGGATCGCCGGCCTCATTGCCCACGAGAATGTCACAGTCACCCCGGAGGTGAAGGAGGCAATCTGGTCGGCGCTCACCAGCCTCGCCACCGCGCCGGCGCAGGAACGCACGCTGACTGGCCTGTCGGTCCTGCTTCAGTCCAATGCGCTCAAATCGGCATTGATGCCCTACACGCTCGACGGACCATTCGGCCGCCTGCTCGATGCCGATGACGACCGGCTGGCCATCTCGGATGTGCAGTGTTTCGAGACCCAGGAGCTGATGCACAGCCAAGGCGCTGTGCTGCCTGTGCTCACCTATCTGTTCCATCGTCTTGAGGACCGGTTTGACGGGCGGCCGACGCTGCTCATGCTCGATGAGGCCTGGGTCTATCTCGACAACCCGCTCTTTGCCGCCCGCATCCGCGAATGGCTTAAGGTGCTGCGTAAGAAAAATGTCTCCGTCATCTTCGCGACGCAGTCGCTTGCCGACATCGCCGGCTCTTCTATCGCACCCGCAATCATCGAGAGCTGCCCGCAGCGCATTTTTCTCCCCAATGATCGTGCGGTGGAGCCGCAGGCACGGGCAGCCTATGAGCGCTTCGGTCTTAATGAGCGACAGATCGAATTGGTCGCCCGCGCCACGCCGAAGCGCCACTACTATCTGCAGTCGCGCCGCGGCAATCGCCTCTTCGAGCTCGGGCTAGGCCCGATCGCTCTTGCGCTTTGCGGCGCCTCCGACCCGGCCGCGCAGACCCTGATCGACAATATTCTTTCCGAAGAAGGGCAGGGCAGCTTTGCCGCCCGTTTCTTCAGTGCGCGCGGCCTGGATTGGGCTGCCGAGCTTCTCCAGCAATTTCCTCAACCTAACAAGGAGCAATCGTCATGATCGGACGCCGCCTTTTTACTAGCCTGGTCACCGTTTCCCTGATTGCCAAACCGATGGCTGACTACGTCCAGCCGGCCTATGCGCTCATCGTGTTTGACCCGTCCAACTATACGCAGAATGTGCTGTCGGCAGCACGCGCATTGGAGCAGATCAACAACCAAATCCAGTCGCTTCAGAACCAGGCGACCATGCTGCAGAACATGGCGCGCAACCTTCAGCGCCTGGATTTCTCTTCCGTGGGCCAGCTTACCGGCTCGCTCCAACGGATTGACGGTCTGATGACCCAGGCGAGCGGCCTGAGCTTCGATCTCGACAAGCTGCAGGACCAGTGGCGCCAGCAATATCCGGAAAGCTACGACGCCACCATCAAGGTCAGCGATGTGGCGAGCGCCGCGCGCGAGCGCTGGCAGAGCGCCATGCAGGCGTTCCGCCAGACCATGAGCGCGCAGTCGCAGATCGTCGAGAACGTGCAGGCCGATGGCGACCCGCTTACCGATCTCGTCAATCGCAGTCAGGGCGCGGCAGGTGCCCTCGAGGCAAGCCAGGCTACCAATCAGCTGATCGCGCTTTCGACCAAGCAGCAGATGCAGATCGAGACGCTGCTTGCGACCCAGTTCCGGGCCGAAGCCGAGGATGCGGCGCGCAAGGCGCAGTCTGAGGAAGCCGCTCGCGAGACGACGAAGCGTTTCCTGGGCACCGGCACGGCTTATCCCGGCAACTGAGCGGCAGTTCTTCAAGACAACGAGGAAGGCGGCGACATGAACGACCTCGGAGTCATCGATCGCTTCATGGAGACCTTTACCCGCTACATTGACAGTGGGTTCGGTCTGCTTTCGGGCGACGTCGCCTTTCTCACCACCATTCTGATCGGCATTGACATCACGCTCGCGGGCTTGGTCTGGGCGTTCGGCGGCGAGCCCAACATTCTCGGCCGGCTTGTTCGCAAAGTGCTCTATGTCGGCGCCTTCGCCTTCGTCCTGAACAATTTCAAGAACCTCGCCGACATAATTTACCGCTCCTTTGCCGGTCTCGGCATCAACGCATCGGCCGGCAACCTGTCCGCCGACAGTCTCCTGCGGCCAGGCCGCATTGCCGCGGCCGGCTTCGAGGGCGCCTGGCCGCTCCTCAATCAAGCGAGCCAGCTAGTAGGCTTCCCCGAGATCTTCGGTAACGCGCTCACCATCTTCGTGCTGCTTCTGGCCTGGTTCCTGGTCCTCATCGCCTTCTTCATTCTTTCCATCCAGCTCTTCATCACCATCCTCGAGTTCAAGCTCACCACGCTGGCCGGCTTCGTCCTGGTGCCCTTCGCGCTCTGGAACCGCTCGGCGTTTCTGGCCGAGCGCGTGCTCGGCAATGTGATTTCGTCGGGCATCAAGGTGATGGTGCTTGCCGTCATCGTCGGCATCGGCTCCACGCTCTTTGGCGAGTTCGCTTCCGCCCTGCAGGGCCAGGAGCCGGACCTGGCGGCGGCCATGTCTCAGGTACTGGGTGCGCTGGCGCTGCTTGGGCTCGGCATTTTCGGCCCCGGGATTGCCTCGGGTCTTGTTTCCGGCGCGCCGCAGCTTGGCGCCGGCGCGGCACTTGGAACAACGGCGGCCGCAGCTGGATCAACGCTCGTTGTCGGAGGCGCTGCGTTTGCCGGCGCGCGCATGGCAACAGGCGGCGGCCTCGCCGCAGTCCGTGCCGGCGCCGCCATGGGGTCCGCTGCCACCGTCGCTTGGCAGACGGGGCGCGCGACATCGCCCGAGTCCGGGCTGTCCGGGGTAGCTGCTGGGCTACATGGGGTTGCGAGTGCCGCTAGCGGCGCCGCGATGCGGGGAATGCGATCCGCAGCAGAACCATTCCGCCGTAGTGCCGACGCCGGTCGCGATGCCGGCTGGACCGCGACCGGCGGCATGCCGACCGCGTCAAAGACAGGAACCTCGCCCGCTGCAGCCTCTGACCCCGCGCCGGTCTGGGCAAGGCGTCTGCGTTCCGAACAGACCGCACGCGCCCATCGCAATGCTGCCACGCAGGCGGTGCGCGATGGAGATCGGGGCGGAAGCGGCGCCAATCCCTCCCTCAATGACAAGGAAGACTAGATGCTCTTCAAGCGACCCGTTCAGCGTTATGGAAAGACGCCCGAACCCGTAACACCCTACCAGAAGGCCAGCCAACTCTGGGATGAGCGCATCGGCACGGCGCGCGTCCAGGCCAAGAACTGGCGCTTCATGGCCTTTGGCTGCCTGGCTCTGACGACGGGGCTTTCCGGTGGGCTTCTGTGGCAGTCGATGCAGGGCCGCGTCGTGCCTTATGTCGTCGAGGTCGACCGCTTTGGCGAGGCGCACGCGGTCGCGCCGGCAGTCCAAAACTACCAGCCCGACGATGCCCAGATCGCCTGGCATCTCAGCCGCTTCATCCAGAATGTCCGTTCGGTTTCCACCGATGCGGTTCTGGTGCGGCAGAATTGGCTGTCGGCCTACGACTTTGCCACCGACCGAGCGGCGCTCTTCCTCAACGAATATGCCAAGGCGAACGACCCTTTCGGCCAAATCGGCACGCGCAGCGTGTCAGTGCAGGTGACCAGCGTGGTCAGGGCTTCCGACAGCTCGTTCCAGGTTAAATGGACCGAGCAGGTGTTCGAGCGCGGCAGCCTCGCCAGCACGACGCGCTGGATCGGGATCCTCACCATCCTCATCCGCCCGCCTAGGACAACCGAGCAGCTGCGCAAGAACCCGCTCGGCGTCTTCATCAACGCCATCGACTGGTCGCGCGAGCTCGACAGCGCCGCGCCAACCCCCGTTTCCCCTAAGGAGCCCGCCAATGACAAATAGAGCCCCATTGCTTCGTGCTGCCTTGATCCTGTCGGCGTCTGCTGCGGTTCTTTCGGCCTGTGCCTCGAAGCCAGTGCCGCCGCCTCAGATTTCCTATGACCACGAGGACTTCAAACCAGCCGCGATCGAGAAGGCGCCGGAGAAGCCGGTCAAGGTCGTGGAAGTGCCGAAACCGTTACCGTTGCCTGGTCAGTTGATGCCCGCACCCGGCAAGCCCGCCCCAGATAAGCGCTCGCCGGAAGAACAGGTCGCCGATGCCAACAAGGCGGCGACGCAACAACCCACCAAGTTTGGCTATGTCAATGCGGTGCAGGTTTACCCCTTTGCCGACGGCGCGCTCTACCAGCTCTACGCCGCGCCGGAGCGCGTCACCGATATCTCATTGCAGCGGGGCGAGAAGCTGACCTCGGTCTCAGCCGGCGATACGGTCCGTTGGGTGATCGGTGACACCGTTAGTGGCTCAGGCGATGACCAGCGCACTCATGTGCTGGTGAAGCCATTCGCGCCGGGGCTTGCCACCAATCTGGTCATCACGACGGACAGGCGATCCTATCACCTGCAACTTCAAAGCACTGAGAAAACTGCCATGGCGGCGCTCTCCTGGATTTACAGCGAAGACCAACTCGTGGCGCTTCGGCGGCGCAACGCTCAGGCCGAGGCTGAAATGCCCGCGGCCTCGAACATAGCACTCGAAAACATCCGCTTCCGGTATTCGATCGCCGGCGACACGCCACCGTGGAGACCGACGCGTGCCTTCGACGATGGCAGCAGGGTGTATATCGAATTTCCGAGCCGTATCGACCAAGGGGAGGCGCCGCCGCTCTTCATCGTCGGAGCCGACGGGGACAACCAGCTCGTCAACTATCGCATGCGCGGCAACTACTACATCGTCGATCGCCTCTTTGCTGCGGCCGAGCTGCGGCTTGGCACCAAGCAACAGCAGGTGGTGCGCATTACGAGAAGCGACGGTCGGCAACCGCCGCGGCGGGTTTGGCTGTTTTCGCGTTTTGGCAGGTGAGGGGAGGCTCATGAACGATACTTCCCATCCGAATGCTCTGCCGAAGCTCAATCCCGAACAGCTGCAGCTGCGAGCCTCGCCCCGCCGAGCGGTGCGGTTCAGGCGCGGCATAATCGTCGCGATCGCTGCTGTTGGTTCCGGCGCTGTTTTTGGCGTCACGATGATGGCGCTGCGGGGACCCGCATTGCGCCTGAAACAGCAGCCCGAAGAGCTCTACAGCACGGACCGCAAGCCGACCGCCGAGGGACTTGAAACGCTGCCCAAGGACTATTCCGGGAGCAAGCCGAAGGCTCCGGTGCTTGGACCGCCGCTGCCTGGGGATCTCGGCCGTCCTATTCTCGAGCACCAGCGCCAGCTTGGCATCGCACCAGGGCAAGACGTTTCCGCCGAGGCCCAGCGGCTTGCACAACAAGCGATTGAGGCGCGCGAGTCGCAAGTCCTCTTCCGCATCGAAAACCGGCCCCAGCAGACGGAAGCTTTTGGCAATGGGCAGGGCGGACGTTCGCCTTTCGAGACGGCGTCTCCGCAGCCAAATACAGAAGGCCAGCGAGCTTCCGTCGCGCCGGCCGAGGGCGACCCGAACAATCAACAGCGCAAGCTCGATTTCATCGATCAACGGAATACCGGCGGGATCTACAACCCGCATACACTGCAGACGCCGGCTTCGCCCTATCAGATCATGGCCGGTAGCGTGATCGCTGCAAGCCTGATCACCGGCATCAATTCCGATCTGCCCGGCCTTGTCGTCGCCCAGATCACCGAGAATGTGCACGACAGCGTCACCGGCAGCATCCTGCTCATCCCGCAGGGCTCACGGCTGATCGGCACCTACGACAGCGTTGTAGCCTTTGGGCAAAGGCGCGCTCTGTTGGTGTGGCAACGCATCGTGATGCCGGACGGCTCATCTATCGAAATCGACAATCTGCCCGTGACCGACGCGGCCGGCTATGCCGGGCTCGAGGACAAAGTGGATTTCCATACTTGGCAGCTGATCAAGGGCGTCGCGGTGGCCACATTGCTGGGGGTTGGTACCGAGTTGAGCTTTGGGGAAAATGAAAGCGACTTGGTCAAGGCAATTCGTGAATCCGCCCAGCAGAACGTCAGTCAAGCCGGCCAACGGATCACGGAAAAGAACCTGAACGTCCAACCCACGATCACTGTCCGCCCTGGTTGGCCGTTGCGCGTCGTCGTGCACAAGGACCTCGTGTTGCGGCCATATACGGGGTGAACAGGAGGACTTGATGGCTAATTTGAAACTCGGAAAACTTCCGGACCGGACACCTTCGAAGATCACCATCACCGTTGGCGCCGACTTGAGCCAAGCACTTAATGACTATGCCGCACTTTACCGTCAGACCTATGGCGAGTCCGAAACCGTGGCTGAACTGATCCCCTTTATGCTGGTCGGATTTCTGGAAGGTGACCGGGCATTTGCCAAGGCCAGAAAGGAAGGTTTACTGGGCGCTGGCGCGTCGGAGAAACCACGAAGGCAATCATCTTCCACGCTGGACAACGGGTAGCGCTTGGTGTCGTTTGGTCGCACGCTAGGTTCTTGATCCTGACCGCGTTGCGGCCGGTCCCAGCGAGCGCTTCGCAAAATTGAGATCAGGCTTTCGCTTTACGCGTTGAGGTAGGTTTTCTTGGCCGGAGCAGCCTTCCTTCCCAAACCTAACGATTTTGCCAGCGCTTATCAGGCGGCCGAATAGTTCAGGGCGACCACGGGATAATCCTTCGCCAGTCCCCACCTCGCCTGGTATGTATCGGGGCCGTGCATGCGTGCGATCTACCGGTGGGAGTTTTTCTCGAGCCTTTCGGCCGCGTCCGCCAGTTCCTTCGATCATTTCTTGAGCAGCGAATTCGCTTCCTCCCGGAAATATTCCCCAAGATGGTCAAGCAAAGCATGGATCGAACGCGGATGGCTTGGGGTCTGCGAGGTGAGCGGGGTCGCCACGCCGAATTAGGGCATGTAGCCAAGCCCACTGCCGCGGTTGCGGTTGGTCCGGCAAAGCGGCGATGAGCTCTGCGGTCTCGGCGTCGGCCTGTTGCTGTCGCAACGCGACCAGAGCCGCCTTTTCAACCGCTTCTGACTCGCCGTCGACCAAGCCTTCGAGAAACTCCACAGACTCCTCGATCGGCATCCATCCCGCAAGTTCGGCGACCATCAGACGGTCCGAACTGTCTGTGCACTCGCTCATGCGAGTGATCGTCTCGACCAAGCGTCGCCGTGGTGCGGCACGGCACAGCAAGCGCCTAATTTGATGGCGAACGGGAACCGGCGCTGCGGCGTGGTCGCCCAGCAGGACGTCCGCTGCCCTTTCGGCATGAGCTCCAACAACAGGTAGGCGGCCGACTCTGCGCGGGACGCAGCACGCCGGCGGTGATGAGCCGATCGCGAGTCGCGTCTGCAACGGCCAGTCTGGCAGCAACGCTGGCCGTCCACGGATAGATCGCACTCCCATCAAGTAGCGTGCCAGCGAGACGGAGCAAAGCATATCCGTCGCTGGCATGGAACGCGCCTGGGTGCGGTTCTCTATCGTCGCCCTTCGCCAATATCGATCGATTAGCTCATATTCGCTAACAGCCGGCCCAGCGCTCGCTTCCGGGAATTCGGCAATAGATCGCCGCCAATGTGGGACGTGTAAGCGACAGCAGCACGTCGTCAGGGAGGAACTTAGGATCGCGGCCGGACCGGCGGAGATGTTCACGCACTTGCGCCAAAGTGAAGTCAGGCACGGCCACTTCGCTCAGCCCCTCGGTCGTCTGATGCAGCAGCCTCGTCATACGATTCTCCGCTGAAATCACCGTCCTGATACCCAGGCGCGCCCAGGGCACCGCTGCCATTCGGCGGCTAGATCCGGATCGGGCCAGGTGGTCGAGGAACAAGGTCAGCCAGACGCCGTCCTTGTTGCCAAGTTGCGGAAATCCTCGCAATTGGCAAGCTGCGGTCAAAATCGGTGCGCCAAATGGTCTGACGAACTTATACATCCGGGACAGGTAAGACCGGCTATTCTAGCCTTCGTCAGATCACAGGTCCACCATCGCCGAACCTTCGAGCGAGAGCAACAGCCGAAACCTGGCAGCGGCTATTCCCGAACGAATTGATCCGCACCTGCGTTGATTGAAGCCCACATATCGTCGGGTTCCTCGGCATCGGCAACGTTTTGCGTCATCTGCCAAAGAGTGTCGAGAACGTCTGAACCATCTGCAGCGGTAGTCAGTTGCCCTACCCAAGCAGTTATCGCTGCTACCGGCCAGGCGACGACAAACGAGATTAGATCGCCATTTACAAATCCGGCCACGTCTCCGGTCAAGGACTTCCCGCTCCCGCTTTTCGCGGTCGTATATGAACCGGACACTTTGTTCCCCACAACGGCAAGAAACATCTTCGAACCAAGCTCGTTTTTCCAATGTCCGGCAAAGTCGGGACCGTTGCCTGAAGTCATCGAAAGCAGCTTGAGCGCCGTCTCAACTTTTCGCACGTTACATTCCTCCCAAGGTCGACCTTGTGTGGCTTATATCCAAAGGGAGCTTGACGAAGCAAGGCACGTTCCGTCAGTTGTGGGAGAAAAAGGGGTGATAAGCAATCAAGACAGAAAACCAGCCAGCCTAGATTCACCACTCGTCATGGCCGATGAATCCAATGCGCTGACGACGGCGACAAGAGACCGCCGCCCCTCCGGAGCCAATCCATCATTCCAACCAATCTTTCTGTCCCGCATTGCGCTTTGTTGCCGGCAATAGAAGAACGACTCTGTCCAGGATCTGATTTCAGACAGAATTGTTGCCCGCACCGGACGGCAGTTTCTAGACGCAGATATTGAATGCACCCCTCAGATCGGCGCACTCCCCCTGCGCCACTGAACATTCGCTGACTAGCATTGGGCTTGTTCTCGGATTGCCGCTTCGTGTTCGCGTACGAGTTCTTGGAAGCTAGCGAACGCGACGTAGAACAGCATCTGTTCTCGCTCCAGCAAGGTCACAATCTTGGCAAGGTCGAGCGGCTCACGTCCGCCGAACCCGTAACGGACCTGGCCCGTCTTCTCGTTGACGATCCGCGTTACGAGTTGCGTCATTCCAACCACAAACCGCGGCGAGAAACGATGATTGTAGGCATTGCGGAAATCGTCGGTGCCACCGCGGAAGGCACTTGCGCCAATGGCGTCAAGCGCGCGCTTAAGTCCTTTGTAGCCTCGCCAAGACTTGCCATACTTGTCAGCCACGTGGGGATAGATGTCGTAGTCGAGCGGCAGGTCGTCGCTCCAGGTGGCTGGCCGCTTGAGCATATTCGCCTGATGGCACAGATGGGCGGCGGCGAAGCCGAAGCGCCCCTTGACTACATAGGGAGAGTTCAAGGCGTTGGTGGCGAGTGTGTCGATGAATTCATGGGTCGCGTCAAATTGTTTCTTCTGCGTTAGCGACTGGATCACCCTTGACCAAGCTGTCAGGCTATGGACGTCGTTGGTAAATCTATTGATGGTATTGGCGAGCTCACGCCCAAATTCGTCGAGCATCCACGAATACGCCATCCATTGGACGCCAATCGGATTGGGCAAGTTCGACCAATTGTAGGGCATATAGCGCCCGGTGAGCGGCGTCCCCTTTAAGGTTTTCCGGAACTGTCGATAGAGCGAGATCCCCATAGCGAGAGTTGTACTCGACGGCGTTCAAAAAGCCATACGCGTCAGTCGCCATTTCAATCGGATCGCGCCGGTATAATTCGGCTTAGGGATTGGGTTCGAGGGCGTCGCGGATATGACGTTTGCATGGCGAACCAGCGCGATGGCGGCGCATTGACGGTCGGGAAATGGAACTTTTCCGGTGTCCTCTACCAGTTGCTTGCAACGTTGAAGGCCGGCCTCACCGCAATGATCGAAGAAGTGGTAGCCAACCGCGACGGTGCCAGCGTCCGCATCGTCGTCGAGCGCGCGAGAGGCGGCGATGCCCAGACGCTCCAACCTGTGGTCCGCAGGGTCGACTAAATCAAGATCCGCCGGGGAATGGCGCCTTGGACTTCGCGCACGATCGTTGAAGAGGTGCTGCCAGATCTGTTTGAGGCCGCGGGCAATGGTGCACAGCCAACCGAATTCCGGTTCATCACAATCTCGATGGGACGGATGCGTTCGCAAAGTTCGTCGAGTCAATCGGCAACGCGCATCGAAATGGCAAAGGTCCAGCGGATCTCGATACCTTAGAGCTGCGCTTTCGCTGGCGGACGGAAAGAATATCACCGGAAGGTGTTCAGCCACATCGTCGAGACCTTGGACGCTCCTGAAGTGTGGCGTTTTCTGGCGACCCTCATAGTGGCGGGCTGGTCGGAGGCAGCAATCACCGATGAGATCGATGCTATGCTGGCCGAACTCGTCGATGAGCGCGAGGAGATCTCCGTCAAGCGCAAGGCGTTTGTGGCGCAGCTCCTCGGCTTAGGCACGGGGTCGGCGTGTCGCTTTTCGCAAACGCCCTGCTTCAAGCGGTCGATCTCATCCTGCGCGGCTGACCTTGGCGCGGCGCATACCGTGGATTCTTCGTCAAATCGAGACGCCCTGCAGGTGGCGAGATATGATCGGACCATTGGATGTGCGGGGCGTGCCGGCGTCGATCGAAGCCCCACTTTCGGTTCCGGACAAGGCAAGACCTGTCGGCTGTGCCGCGCCGCACAGGAGATGATTGATGCCGGCCAATGCGCGATGTTGTTGGCGGCGAGGGGGGAACTTGCCGACATCGAGGCCAAGGAAGGTGTGCTTGTGAAGGTCGGCAACAGGGCGGTATCGCGCTGCGGCGGCGATGAATGCCGCACGGTGCACAGTTGGCTTAGTTGGGCTGTGTTGTGGGTCACTGGAGGCTGCACTGCTGAGAGCCTCACTTGACCAAGGCTGCTTCGCGCCTAATATCCGTCGTTGAGCAGACCCTAACCGCATCCCAAAAGCGGACATCCGAGCGAACATCCGCAGCCGCACGTTTGCACCAGTTGCCGACATTGACGCCGCTGGCGAACTCCATGAGCTTGACGATACGACCGCCGTTCATGTTTAAGATCGGCTCTTGACTCCTATGTAGCTCTTGCAGTTGCTGGCCTCGTAGCATCGGCCTTTCAACAGAAGTGCGGCCGACGGCCGACTCCGCCCTTTCTACATTCTTTCCATAATAACTTTTCCTGAACACCCGCTGCCAGCTCCGGTCCCTTTAAATCTGCCGGTTCCGTTGTCACCCTTTATGACCCCGCTCAGGGTGTTCCCGCCCGTTCTTCCTTTATATACAAAGGTGCTTTTCATATTGACGGCGCCGCTGCTGGAAATGCTTCCTGTAAATCCGGAGTCAGACGATACTCTGCCATCTCTTATGAAAACGCGTGTTGAGAGTTCTCGCCAATCGCCGCAGTCCGTTGTGGCTCGTCTGACTAATTTCCATGTGCCATTAAAGGCGCTTAGCCCGCTCGTCTGGGGCACACAATGATCGCCCTGCACCCTCATTCCGTCTTCACAAATAAGCGGGCAGATACGAGCTCCGACCGCCCTTAGTCTTTCCAGAAGTTCCGCTGTCGGTTCCAATGATGCAAGCTTGACACCTTGCCTGCCGGCATAGTCTTGAAGTGCTTTGCGGCTGCCCAAGCCCCATTTGCCGTCGGCATGGCCGGCCAGGCACCCCAGGCGAACCAGTTCCACTTGAGTGGCCCGTGTAAGTTCGCCAGCGTCTATGTTGCCTGCCGGTGACTGCGGCAGCGGATTGGGTTGTTCAAGGCTGGCGACTTCCATCGCCTTGGTATTGTCGGTTGCCTTAGCGATGCGCTCCGTCGTTGGCTGTCCCGCCACCTGTTTGGTGGAAGCCTGCCGTTCCGCTTCAAAACGCTTGGCGATACCGTCGATCTTTAGCCTGGCAAGGGCCGCAAAGACGCCCGTCGGAAACTGCTGTAGATACGCCTCGAAGAAGCTCTTGTCGGTTGAGTCCTTGATGGTCGCCCAATAGGCTAGCTCGACCGCGTTGTCTGGCGACGCAGTCTGCGGAAGCGAAGCAGACGCCTGTTTCGGCTCGGCCGTTGCCGCGAGAGGCTTCAAAACGACTTCTCCCGTAAGCGACGAATTTTCCCACGGCACCTGCTTCCCATCCGTGGCGGCCAGCACATCGCGGCGCACATCGACGAGGTCGCGCATGATATCCTGCCCAGGCGTGCCGAGGTGCGAGAGCAGTGCAGTTGTGAACGGAGAGTTCCGGCCCGCCCCGTCTATCGCGACGTTACCTGGTTGCGTTGCGAACGCGATTAGCGACCCGACTCCGCTGCCAAGTCTGGCAAGACCACGCCCTAGGGAACCGGAGCGCGTCCCCATGGAGCGGGAAAGCTTCTCCGCAAACGGATTATCCCGGCAGGCATCGAGGAAGATGAGGTTAACCTTCGTGCTGCGTTCCATCGCCGAAAGTACGAGGTCTATCGGCAGGGCCTCAAAGTCGAGGTCGTTGTAGCTGGACAACTGTGCATCCACCGGCACCATATAGTTGCTGCCATTCACCTGCAGGCCGTGTCCGGCATAGAAAAAAAGCGCCATGTCGGCACCGTCGAGCCTCTCCAAGAAGTTGCGTACTGTGCGTCGCATTCCCGCCAAGTCGAGGTCCTGGTCGCTCACGACCTGAAACCCAAGGCTTTCAAGTTTGGCAGCTATGTCGGAGGAGTCGTTCTTCGGATTGGCTAGTTGGACGGCATGCTGATAGGCAGAATTGCCAATGACCAACGCAACGCGTTTCTCGGCGACTGCCTGTCCCGAAACAGCGGCAAACAATAAAACCAAGAGAATGAAAGCGCTGCGCATGGCGAAACGGCTCCCCAAGGGAACTTGTAGCAGAGGCTAATGCAACCGAGAAGAGCTATGCCCCGGGCTGCGGACGAGTGGCCTGCGACTCTGAGATGGATTGGCGGACACCGTTTCGGTGCTGGGGTCGTGCATTCCAATGCAAACGGGCGACAATTTGCTTGATGCGCCTGAACGGGTATGCTGGCAGCGAGTAGCGCTTCCACTTAGGGGTGTATTTCGGCGTGCGGACACTTGGCCGGATCGTCAGCCTGCGGCGAGGGGGCATCGCCGCATCGCTCGCCTATCTGGTTCTGCTGGGCCTCTGGACCGCTCTCGTGTCACCGCCGTTGGAGAACATCCTGCGCGACGTGATGATGGTCTCGATCTCGCCGTTCACCCATGCTCCACCCAACATCGTCGTGGTCTCAATAACAGAACAGACCCTGGCGAATTTTCCATACCGCTCACCACTGGACCGTGGCTTCTTGGCCGACATGGTGGCCCGGATCGAGTCCGCCCGCCCTCTCGCCATCGGCATCGACCTACTGTTCGACCAGGCAACAGAGCCGGAAAAGGATGCCCGCCTCGAAACTGCCATTGAAACCGCCCGTGTGCCTGTGGTGATCGCGTCGGCTTCGCGGACTGACGGCCTTACCCAAAGACAATCCGACTATCTAAACGCGTTCGCTCCGTCGGCAAAGCGGGGCCTTGCAGCATTGTTGCATGACAATCTCGACGGCGTGGTCCGTGGGGCCTTCCCCGGTCGAGAAGGCGGCGGCGCTTGGATGCCAAGTTTTGTTGCAGTGATCGCAGCATCCACCGGCGTTGGTGGCGGCCACTCGCCGGAGGAGATGGTCTACTACCGCACGGGGAACAGCCTGCCCTTCAGCTTTCCAACCTATCCGGCACAGGCCGTTCCGCTGGCACCGCTCAGCTGGTTCGAGGGGAAATATGTTCTTATCGGTGTAGACCTACAGCAAATAGACCGTCATCCGACACCGTTCGCGTTGTTGAGCGGGGCGAAAATCGGTGTCCTCCCTGGCGTCGCGATCCACGCCCATTCGTTAGCCAGGCTCGTGTCCGGGAATCGGATAACGACCCCTTGGCCTGCAGTGGGCTATGCGCCAATGCTTGTTGTCGGGCTGTTCTGCTTATGGATCGTTTCGCGGCCGATCCCGGTGGTCCTCAAACCTGTCGCGGTCGCTTGTACGGTGCTGCTGGTATGGATCAGTGAGGCGTGGGCGTTCGCGCGGTTCGCAATCCTCGTTCCGATGGTCGCCCCTGCATTGCTTGTGGTCGGCCTGTCGGCGTTCGTTGGCTTCCTGGCTTGGAGACGGGACGCCAAGGCTCGCCAGTTCATTCTGAACGCGTTCTCGAAATATGTCAGTCCGGCCGTTGTTGCAGCGATTGTCAAGGAACCCAACGCTCTCCATCTCGGTGGCGAGAAGCGTGAGCTCACCTGTGTATTCACGGATGTCGAGGGATTTACGTCATTCAGCGAGCAACTCGCGCCAGAGGTGCTCGCAGATGTATTGAACGAATATCTGAACGGGCTCTGCGAGTTATTTGTCGAGCATGGTGCAACCATCGACAAGGTCATCGGCGATGCGGTGGTCGGCTTCTTCGGGGCTCCGGCAGCACAAAATGACCAAGCGGAGCGGGCGGTGTCTCTGGCACTTGCTGTGCAGGACCACGCGCAGCGGCTGCGCGAGAAATCGGCACGACGGGGCCATTCACTCGGATCCACCCGCATAGGTATTCATGGCGGGCCTGCAATCGTCGGCAACTTCGGGGGAAATCGGTTCTTCAACTACACAGCTATTGGAGACACGGTAAACACTGCGGCCCGACTGGAGGGCGCAAACAAGTACATCGGCACGAAAAATTGCATTAGCGCGGAAGTCGCGAAACAAGCAACGCGCTTCTTGCTGCGGCCTGCGGGAGTTCTGCACCTTAAGGGCAAGAACCAAGGCATCGAGGCTTTCGAGGCAATGAGCCGAACGTCAGAAAATACGATACTTTGCGAGGAATACGCAAAGGCGTACGCCCTGCTTGGCACCGACGATAAGCTCGCGACAGCGGCATTTGAGCTGTTGGTCACAAACTATCCACAAGACGCCCTGATCGCTTTTCATCATAGCCGTCTTGCAAGCGGACGCTTCCGAGCAGACATTCATCTTGCCGACAAATAGGGTCATCAATGACATGAGCCTCATGCGTCCGATCTCGCAAATCGCCTCTCTGACCCTCACCGCGGCCGTTCTTGTGACGGCGCAACGCGCGGTCGCCGGCAGCCAGTATGTGGTCCTGTCAGCTGAGCCGGCGGTGGATGAACTGCCGCCAGGCAAGCTCTTTATGCCAAGCGACGTCATCAACGTGCCAGCCGGTACGGTCGTCACTTTGCTCGGCGAGGACGGCAGCGTGAACGCGCTTTCGGGTCCAGATTCCTTCGTGGTAACTGAGGATGCATTGACGTCCGGCAGTTTACAGGGGACTGCCAAAGCGCAGGAAGGCCCTTCAAAGCTTGACCTGATAGCCGTCCTCTTGGCGAACGAGCGCAAGAGAACGGAGTCCATCGGCGGTTCGCGCACCACTAGCGACTATTCCACGCCGAGCGGGCTCGACGACCCCTGGGCAGTGTCCATCGAAGAATCCGCCCCGGGCTGCATCCGCGATGGTGTTATGGTTCTTGCGCGCGAGGGCATAGGTCAGAGCGCGGTTTTTTCAATCCGCATCGGCGACGGTGAGCCGTTCAACGGCATAGTCTGGAGCGCAGGCAAGCTCACTTACTCTCTTCCAGACCGTATTCCTCCCGAGGTGAAATCTGTTGTCGTCGAGACCAACAAGACATCGGCGTCGATCGAAATTAAAATGTTTCCAAAGAACGTTCTTGAAAATCCGCTGGAAGTTCTTGGATGGATGGTAAGCAGCGGTTGCAAACGTCAAGCATTGGCCTTGGTGCATCAGCTTGTGACAAAACAGCAATGAGTTATTGGCTAGCAGCCGCGCCGCGAATGATGGAGCGACTGGCTAACGGCGTAGCGGCGCCATTCTCAGAGTCGCCATCGCCAGGCATCAGGTAAACTGCAAGGCCTTGGTTTGGTGGACTGTAAGTGCGCTAACGATGATCCGAGCTCGTCGATTTCTGCACAAGGGCACAGTATCAGGCGAACGAAGGGCGTCATCGGCCGATGTCTAATTGAATGTCAAGCGCGGACGCGCTGGAAAATCGAGAGGAGGGTGCGATGCTCCATCCGCGTTTCAACGTTATTATAGCCTTGGCTGTGACTGCGGTTGTGAGTTATGCCACGGGCCGGCTGGAGGCCGCCGAAGAAACCGGTTTCGATCCTCTCGTAATCGACGAGTTGAGTGCTCCCAAGTCCGTTGCGATCATCGATGACCCAACCGGCGAGGCGCCGACCTCCAAGGTTTATTCTTTTCGGATCCCCTCAGGTTATTGCAGTCCACGGCGCTATGAGCCGCATGCTCCAGCTAACGACTGCGACGAGCAGTCGGTACGGTCGCAAGTTCGTGAAAACGTCTTTGCGACCAAAAAGAACGGCAATGGGCAGCCGAAACAGGGCTGGTATGGGTTCGCCGTCTACTTACCTGACGACTTCCCATACGGCATAAAGCAAGCTGACGGTTACATGCAACTATTCTACTTTCACAACAAACAATGCCAGCACATTTCACTCGCAAATTTCGCGGGCAAAGATGACTCTCTCTACCTTGCATTCAGTAACGCGCTCAGAAACTACAACTGCACGCCCGGTCCGCGCCTCAAGGTCGCCGATTTCAAGAACCTTGTCGGCAAGTGGAGCCGCTTCGAGCTATTTATTAAGTGGGCGAAGGACAGCTCCGGTCGGGTTAAGGTGTACCTCAATGGCAAATTAGTGACCGAGTGGCATGGACCGACCTTCACCCCCGGACTTGAGAGCACCAATTACGCCAAGTTTGGCATCTATCTTTGTTGCACCCAAGCGGTCGCTCGGGTCAGAGACGCGTCGCTATACTTCGCGGCGGTCAGACGGGCCGCAACTCGCGATGGTCTCTACACGCTAGGCGACGCCGTCGCGCTCAAATCGCTGCAGGTGACCCTCAATGCTTTGGGCTGTGACGTCGGCAAGCCGGACGGGCGTCCCAGCGAGCGCACCCGCGAAATGGCGCTGAGTTGCCGCACATTGCCGGCAGCCGTCGCACCTCGGGACCTAAGCGTTGCGACAGTGCGGTCCTTCCTCGCGCTCTACTCGGACCCGACAACCGCTGGTTTGCAGAGGGGAACATTCATCGAGCCGCCAACCCAGGTGGCGGTCGTCTCGAACGTACCGAACGATGCCGCGGCACAGGCAGGTCTGCTTGTGCCCGTGTTCAAGGTACACGCGTACGAGGGACAGACGCAAAAAGGAGGCAGCGACTCGACCTATGTCACCGACCTCGACGTCAAGATCGACAAATCCAGCGGAACGCCGAATTTCGGCCTGGCTGTCGTAGTTCATTCCTATAACCCTGGGAACATCGATAGCCTTGAGATGTTCCTGAACGCTCCCACGAAATCAGCCGGCAAGATCGCTTCTTGCGCCATGGGCAGTATTAAGTATCCCGACGGCACCGATCATGTCGCCTTCCGGTTTGACAAGTCCGGCGACACCTGGATCGTCAGCAACGCTTCATGCCTGATCTCGGCGCTACCCAAGAAGGAAGCTGCGGTCGTGCGCTTCGTCGCCGAGCACTTCTCGGACGTTGCGGTAGGCATGGTTACCGATGGCAGTGTTAACCTTCTGACGTTCGACGTGATGCGCAATCTTGTCGGCAGGGTCGCCACCGGGGAACTGAAGATCGCGGCCCGATAGCCTTCGTAGAAACTCCACTATCCGAAGAGGAAGATCATCGCCGAGACTCTTCCCAGGTCGATCCTCGCAAATCATAAGACAGAGAGCTTGCTAGCCAACATGACCATGTGCAGAAACGCACCCAGCCTAGCCGGCGGCTCAGGTAGGCAGCGCTCGTCGAAACCGCGCAGGCCCAGTTCGCGGCCTTGGCGGCTCTGCCTGCAGAGCGCGACATAGCTGCCTCGACTATGTGCGACGCAATGCCCGCTTCTTGATTGCATTATCCTGAGAACAGGCTATCTGCTTTCGGCCCCAGTTCAGACTACGATCCGTGTTTCACATCGCATATTGATAAGCGTCAGCCCTTGAGGCTGATCGGGTAAACTGTCTCAGTCCGGCTTATCGCCCAAAGCCAATGCAGAGATGTCCATCCACATCGCTCCTCGTTGAGGGGAAATCGTTGTCGGTCCGGTCCGAAAACGGCGTCGGGGCGGGGATGGGCGCACCTATCGCGGCTCTTGATGAAGATCGCACGGTGACATCGGGCGGCATCCTGAAGTCGAACTCCCTTCCTTCGGGGGTTTGATGTAGTTTGGGCGGCTAGTCGCCGACAGCCATGGAGTTGGATACGATGACGTACTTCGATCTAGGCACCTTCTCCCGCCGGCTGGACAACACGCTTTCCGAGGCGCAGATGTGGTTCGACCGGGGACTGATCTGGCAATACGGATTTAACCACGAAGAGGCCATTGCCTGTTACGAGCGCGCGCTCGAGGTGGCGCCTTCGAACGTCATGGCGCGGTGGGGAATTGCCCACTGTCTGGGTCCAAACTACAACAAGCTATGGACCTCCTTCGGGCCTGAAGAGCGTATTGTCGCTTTGACGCGGGCGCATGTATTGCTGGCGGAAGCGTGCGATCTGTCTGCAATCGAAGTCGAGCGCGCCTTGCTTGATGCGCTGACATCGCGCTTCCCTACTGATCCAGAGATTGCGGATTATGGCCCTTGGAATGACGATTTCGCTGATGCGATGCGCACAGTGTACGAGAGGTTCCCTGACGATCTGGATGTGACCGCGATCTTCGTCGAGGCACTGATCAACCGCACGCCTTGGGCGCTGTGGGATACTCGGACCGGGCAGCCTTCGGCTGGCACCTCGACGGTGGAAGCGCGCGCGGCTTTGGACCGCGCCTTCACGACCCAGCCAGCAGCCTGGGGACATCCGGGGTTGTTGCATTTCTATATTCATCTGATGGAGATGTCGTCGACGCCAGAAAAAGCCTTGCCGCATGCAGATCGGCTGGTGCGCCTAGTGCCAGACTCTGGGCATCTTGTGCATATGGCGACGCATATTGACGTGCTTTGCGGCGACTACCACAAAGTCGTGGTGCGCAATCGGCAGGCGGCTCAGGTGGATCGTTCATATTTCGCTCATGCAGGCGGTGAGAACTTTTACACTGTCTACCGCATCCACAACCTTCACTTTCAAATCTACGGGGCCATGTTTCTTGGTCGCCCTTCGGATGCCTTCGAGGCCGCGAGGGCACTGGCAGAAAACCTGCCGGAGCCGGTGGTGCGTTACATGCCAGAGATGTTTGAAGCCTTCGCGCCGATGAAGTTGCACGTACTTATCCGCTTTGGCCGCTGGTCCTGCATCCTGGAAGAGGCCTTCCCTGACGATGCTGAGCTCTACTCGTTCAGCACCGTCCTGTTGCATTATGCCCGCACCGTAGCTCTGGCCAATCTCGGTAAAATCCCCCAGGCAGAGGAAAGCGCTAGCCTTTTCGCGGCCGCGCGCGATGCAGTGCAACCCGAGCGCATGCTGTTCAACAACCCATGCGCCGATATCCTCGAGGTTGCCGAAGCGATGATGCTGGGGGAGTTGCACTACAAGTCCGGTCGCGTCCATGAAGGCCTGGACTTCCTGCGGCGTGCGGTCGATCTCGACGACAATTTGCTCTATGATGAGCCATGGGGTTGGATGCAGCCGACGAGACACGCGCTTGGCGCATTGCTGATGGATGCCGGACTATATGGCGAAGCTGAGGCTGTCTATCGCGCGGACCTTGGGCTTGATGCGACGTTGCCGCGTCCTTGCCAACACCCACGCAACGTCTGGAGCCTACACGGCCTGCTTGAATGCCTTAGCCGACGTGGTGGCGCGGTAGAAATCATCGAGGTCCGACAGCAGTTGAATCAGGCTCTGGCGCATGCAGAGGTGCCGATCATGGCATCATGTGCCTGCCGGAGCGCATCGCAATAAGTGGCAAGCATCCGCTCGCCACGTTGCAGCCTCCTCAGCGCCATAAGAGCCAGCATCGAACAGCGTCTCGCACGCGTCCATTGCGCGCGCGAATCCGGCCGTCACTCTGGGGCTCAGTGAAGGGGTGATAGCGAGGCAGAGCTTACCCGCATGGGGCACTGGAGCAGCATCTGGCCTAGCAGATGCTCGAGATCGCGGACCTGCACTGCCACGGTTCGACAAGGACTTCGTGCAGGGCATGTCTGCCCTGCAGCCCCGGGTCATCCGTATGCATGCAACCCGCCTCAACGTCCGCTCAGACGTCGTCTGCCGAATGGCGGCTATCCGCCGAGCTCGCCCCGATAGCGGACCGACGGGTTCCGGCCCCAAGGCTGCCGGACCGCAATGCGCCCAATCTCAGTCATTCGATCGCCGGATCTCGATTCCGGGAGCTGCCGTTCGCCGACTTGGCCATGGATCCCTAGCTCACATTCTGATTAGTCTTGGCGTATTGCTCCGCTGTCAGTTCCCCGACTGCTTGAATATTCGCCCGGTTGGTCGAAAAGGACGCAGCGCTGCTGAGATTGGGTGAATCCGAAGGCGATGCATTGGTCCAGTGCCGAGCAGCCCCGTTCGCACTCGTTGCGAGAGCGGGCGCTCAGCACCCGGAACCCGTTGCCTGAAAAAGCCTTGCCGTTGAAATACTCGAAATAGGGAGCCGCACTCGACGCCGGCGGCATGTCATCTCCCGAGATAACGCCGCTAGTAGCGCGGGCGTTCATCAAAAGTTGGCCTTGTCGCTCCTTGAGAAAGCACTTTCTGTTCCACGCGTCGTAAGTGAAAGCCCTGCACCAGCTCTCCGAAGCTCGGCACATGGATTCACACTGTTCCACGTTGTCAGCTTGACGGGTCTCTGCGGCCTTACTCTTTATATCCCTGTTGAGGAAACGCCTGAAAGATCCGGATGGTGGCGCGACGGCCACCGCCTCCTCTTCCAACTCGCCAGGCTCCGGCGGCGGTTCTGCAGCCTGTGGAGAGGCAGGTGGATTGACTGGTGGATGATAGCCAGTGACCAGACTGCGAGTGCCGGCCGTGTGTCCTTGGCTTTCCTGCGCGCCTGCTACGCTCGAGAACAGCCTGCAGACGCCGCCATGCGACGAATGATCAAAGCCCGCGCACCCCGAGCGCGCGGAACAAAGCTTGCTGCAGGCCTCAAGCGGCACGCTGACCGTGGCGCTGACCGCCCCGTTCAGGAAGGTCTGCGGGTAGCGGAAGAGCTCCTGGGCCGATTGCGCGTTTGCGGGCCGACCTCCGGCCGGCGGAACAACAGCAGCCGCAAATGCGACCACAAACCCTATCAGTAGTCCAACGGTTCTGCCGCTTAATTGCCGAATGCGATCAGCAAACCTCCGCGGGCACGCAGGATGCATGTCCGATGGTGGCTCGGACACTTGGAGCACCTGCGGATTGTTCATCTGTGACATTGGTTGCCTTTCTCCGCCGCTTTCCGAAGAGAGCCTCAAAAGCTTCCGGGACCGCTCAGCGGACATTTCCGGGATGCGAGAACCGAGAAGGTCCCAAAATGGTTGTTGCAGATGCGGAACTTAGACGGACGTGCCCTCGACGCCGAGGAGGTCGGATCTGGTGAGGCCGCTTTTGACTTTGCTGCCGGCCGCTGACTTGTCGCCTCTCGTTGTTTTTTACGTCTTGGTTTCGCTCGGACGATCGCCGCTGGCTTGCCAGTCTTTTGCGATGTGGCGCTTTTCTGCTTCGTCGCTTCCGCTTCCGACGCACCCTGGCTCGGCTGCGATGTCGGTTGAGCTGCGACTGGCGGATTGGCTGGCGGACGGTAGCCCATGACGAGACTGCGTGTTCCGGCGATGTGTGGCGGGCTCTCACCCCCGCCAGCCACGTTCGCGAACAGCCGACAGAAACCGTCGGACGACGAGTAGTCGAAGCCGATGCATCCCGAACGCGCGAAGCAGAGGTTTCTGCACGACTTCAGCGGCACGCTGACCGTCGCGCTGACGGTACCATTCAGGAGGGTTTGTGGATAATTGAAGAACTCTCCTGTGGACTGCGCGTTCGCTGGCAGAATCCCCGTTGGAGGCACGACAGCAGCAAGCGCGCCCGCAAGTCCCAAAAGAAGTCCCGCCATCCCGCGACGAAGACCACCTGCCAGCATGTTTCCTCCTCGCCTGCTCAGCCTCGCGCTACCGTTCCTGTAAAATGGTCGTGTCCTCGGAAACGGCCGGTGCGAGCTTCCTTTTCAGGCGCATGATGTTCTCGTAGGATTTCTGTATCCGCTCAAGCATTTCCGGGTCCTTGCGCGCTTCCTCGGACAGGAGGGCGGCAACTTTTTCCGGGACCAGGGGGTCTGGATGTTTGTCGTTGGCAAATATCAGGATGTCGTTCCCTGCCAAAACGGCTCGGCGCACCGAGTCCTCAAAGGTGATGGTGTCGGTAATGGCCTGCATCTGCATGTCGTCGCTGATAACCACGCCCTTGAAGTGCATCTTGTCCCGCAGCAGCCCGGTTAACGTCGCGCGGGAAAGCGAGGAGGGGATTTGGGCCGAAAAGGAAAGCTTGTTATTTATCACATGGGCGGACATGACCATGTCGACATCTCCCGACGCGATCAGGTTCTTGTAGGGGAGAAGTTCCTTATCGCTCCATGTCTTGGAAACGTCGGCCATGCCCTTGTGGCTGTCCTTGGTGCTGGAACCGTGCCCAGGGAAGTGTTTCAAGACCGTTAGCACTCCCTTCGCCCGATGCGCTTCGACGAAAGCCTTCGCGTATGCCTCGACCGTCTGCGGATCGGCGGAAAAGCTCCTGCCAAGCTTGCCAATGATGGGATTTGCCGGGTTGACGTTGACATCGACGACGGGAGCCAAGTTGAGGTTGAATCCCAGATCCGAGAGAGCGGAAGCGAGGTCCTGGTAAATCACGCTGGCCTCGTCTGGACTCATGGACTTAGCCACAGTCGCCTCGCTCGGCGTCTCGTTGAACCCCATGGCTCCAGTGAACCTCTGGATACGGCCGCCCTCCTGGTCGACAGCGATGAGCAGCGGGCTTGCCGCGAAACGCTGCAGGCCCTCGTTCAGTTGCCGCACTTGCTTCAGGCCGTCGATATTGCGCCCCAGATAAATGACGCCCGTGATCTTTCCTTCCTCCGCTTGCCTGACGACTCTCGCGTATCCCTCGGCACCGGGCTCGCTGCCGACAAAGCCAACCAGCACCATCTGCCCGATCATCTGACGCAGCCTGGCGTCTTCGATTATGCGATGCAGGTCGACGTTTGGGATGCGGGCTCTCGGCACTGGGGGGTCAGCCTTCAGCGGTGAGGAAAGGCCAAAAAAGGCGCAGGCAACAGCGGTGAGAAATGCGATCCGCGGCGGCATGTTTTAGTCCCTCGGAGCGACGGGATGTACAAAGTCGGGAGTGACCGTCCGGCTGTTTTTTCGCGCCGACGTCATGCCTTTTCGCCGCACCGGGTACAGGTTGGTTCCCTGGACCAGGAAACATCGGTTGGGTCTCACGGTCACCCACGTAAACCCACCGCATCCACCGTCCGAGTGACATTGCCCCATGCATTCCTGATAGGAGATCGCAGGCGATTCCATGCCGTTTCCAATGAAGCCGCTCAGGGTGAAAAGCTCCCAGTCGGCAGTCAAGGTCGGAGGAGGGGCCGATGGTTTAGCCTTGAAATAGAGGCCGGACCGTCCCAAAGGGTAGGATTGCACGAAATCGAAGCCCGATTTTAAAAAGCATCGATTCACCTCCTGATTGTAGGTGAACGCCCGGCAGGAGGTTCGGCTGTCACACAGAGCCGAGCAGCTTTCGGCGTTGGGCGCATCGATGCCTTTTGACACGAGATCGCCCCCCCAAAGGTCAACCCCGCTGAAGGACGCATAGTACCAGGACTCGGCATTGGCGGGATCGTGATAGCCTGGAATCCGCTGGCGGGTGCCGCCGGTCGAGAGCGGGTCAGGTTGTGCTGAGGCGACCGCTGGAAACAAACGGCAGAGGTTGGTTGAAGAGGAGTGATCGAACCCGGCGCAGCCCGAACGCTCCAGGCAGATTTTCCGGCAGTCGTCCAAAGGTCGCCGGAACTCGGCACTGGGGGTTCCCCTCAATGCGGTCTCTGGATATTCGAGAAGTTCGCCTCCTGACGCCTGCGCCAATGCCTGCGTAGCAATTCCAGGCATCGCAAGCGAAAATGTCAGCAGAAACGCCGCCGACGCTGTTCCGACCACGCGCAACCAATGCCGCCTCCGCTGCATTCCGCTTCCCTTGGCCCAACCCATGAAACCGATATGTAAGAGCGGTTGGGTCAAGGACTGATCGACCCTTCGCAGTAGGTGGTGCGAAGGAAATTCTCGTATGCGTTGGCGTGGTTCGAGCCCGTGTCGCTAGCGTCGACGCAAAGCGAGCTCAGCAGGTTGTTGGCTTGCGCATTGCCCTCTAGCGCGAGTTCGAAATACGAACGCGCCGCCTTATTGGAGTCGATCGCGTCCACGCGGTCCGGCGCGAAGGTCCTTGGATCATACCATTTCGCCATTTCGAGCTTCGCGTCCTGGTTGCCTCTCTGCATTGCGAGATTGATCGCCTGCAGCCCGACGCTCCGGTCTCCGCGCTTGAAAGCCTCCTCGCTTAGCGCGAAGAGTTCATGGCCGTCAGTGTCGGTTTCCTTGAGCTTCGCCAGCCTGGCTGCAAGCGGAGGATTTGTCGGGTCGGTGTAATTCGAAAGCAGGCTGCGCGTCGCAGCGGTCGAACCCACGTTCACGCGTCCGGCGCCCACGCTCGCGAACAGGCGGCACTCGTCCTTTTGAGAATGGTCAAACCCCTGACATCCCGAACGCGCCTCGCAGAGTTTCCGGCATTCTTCTATCGGCTTGGAAAACTGGGCGCTGACGATCCCGTTCAGCAGAGTGTCCGGGTAGTTGAAAAGCTCGTTCGCCGCGGAATTTTCCTGTGCTCCCGCTGACAGGGTCATGCCCAGCAAGATTGCAGCAGCCATAGCCGCCATGTACCCCCTGAAGTGGAGGAAATACTTGTCGAAGCTGCTCTTCAGCATGCCATTGTCCCTCTGACGGTTCCATAGGCGGCGAATTGCCGGACCTTGTGATTTTCAATCATTATTCCAGCGTCCCCTCGCAATAAGTGTCCTTCAGGAACCCATTGAACCCAAGGTCTTGAGGAGAACTCGCGCTCTTCGCGCAGAGGGAGCGGAGCATTTCCCTGGCCGCTGTCTCGCCTTCTACCGACAGTTCGAAATAGGCCCTCGCCGCCCTGTTCGCATCCGGTCGATCTGCTCTGCTGGGCTCGAAGGAGCTTGGATCGTACCAGCGCGCAATCTCGAGTTTCGCGTCCTTGTTGCCCCGCTCCATCGCAAGATTGATCGCCTGCAAGCCGATTCCGCCGGCGCCTTCCCGGTATGCCTCGCCGCTTAGGGCGAACAGCTCAACGCCGTTAGTGTCCGTCAGCTTCAGCCTCTCGAAACGCGCGAGCAAAGGCTCGGGGTTGTTGAACCAACCCCTGCTGTCGGCAATGTAGTATCCTCCCCCTGCCAGAAGCAGCGCCAACGGGATCAGTAGGTACAAGAACCGCCTCTTCTTTGGCGGCTGGGCCAAAGGCTGGGGTTTCGGCTCCACCACCCGTGGCAGCTCAACAACCTGTTCGAGGGCCTCTTCAAGCTCCCGTTCTATAGCCTGAGGAATGGACATCTTGAAAGGGGTCAGTTCCTGGGACCAAGCTCCCGGGCTGGGTGGGATCGGCGGCCAGAAGGCGCTCCCCTCAATGTCATGGCCTTCGACTTCGATCTTCACCTGCAGGTCGACCGGGATCTGGTCGCAGACCTCGGGTCCGACGACCAGCGTGGCCGAATTCGCGCCGCGGCTGACGACCGCTGCCTCTACGGTTGCGGGACGCGCCTGCCATCCGGCGGCGCCAAGATAGGGAGCGTCCTTGGACTTGCGCATGATCGACAGTCGCAACCCCGGAGAGCTGCCTAGTTCCTGCGGGAACGTGATCAGGGCATGCCCGAACAGGCGCGTCTCGTCCTCGCTGACTTTGACCGCAACCTTGTTCATCGAGCAGTCCCAACGGGCGCACCAAGCAGCGGCGCGGACTCATCGAGCGCGTCCAGTATGGCCCTCAGGCGCTCGTTCTCCTCGACGTTTATAATGATCCCTTCGCCCGAGAGGACGTTGTCAGTAACCACTTGGTGGAAGGCGTACATCCACTCCGAGAGCGCGAGGTAGGAGAAGTTCCGCCGCTCCACCCCAAGCCCGTCGCAGTCTGAAACGCTCGGACGGCGGGCAAAAACCCTAACTTCACCGTTCTCAGTGCCGTCAGGAGCCAGAGGCCGCTTGTTCTCGGGCATCGCGTCGAAGCCAAGCGTGCTGACGAAACGGTTGATGTGGCTCGTGGCAAGAAAGCCAGCCTTCTCGAGCAGGATGTCGGACCTTTCGACTGAACTTCCCGAGAGCTTGGCAAGGTCCCTGGCTATGCGCTCTTCGAGCCCCGATCGCCGCGCGGCAGATGTAAGCTCGGCGACCAACTCGCTTGCGGACTCTTGCCCGAGGCCAATGGCCTGCAACGCATTGTCGTTTCTCGCGAGTGCGAAAAGGCCGTCCGTCCAATGCCTGATGGCTGACCGGGCGAGATAGGCTTCGCGCGGCAGCGCTTTCTGCGAAACCGACTCCCCGGAGGAAACCACGGCCGCGGCCACCTTCTTCTTGCTGCCGGGCAATGGAGGGGCGCCGGGCCGCGGAGGCGCCGGTCGCTTCTTCGCCGCGGCGTCTGTCCGTCCTTCGGAACCTTCCTCCGGCGCGTTCTGCCGCTTGAGGCGGTTGCCGTACTCGATGTGAAGGTGTTCGGAGATTCCGTTCTGCGATATCTGCAGCATCTTCATGGCGGTCCCGAACTGGTCCCGCTCCCAAACCTCGGTGAAGTTTGCGAGAATCTGGTCCGAGACTTCCCGACGCTCGGCTATCCGCTTGTTGATGTCGCTTTCGATGAAATACGGAGCGAGCACACGGCGGATATCGTGGGCTATGTCCCCGACGCGGCCTCGTATCTGTGAATACTTGATGTCGGGACGACAGATGGCCGCGAGGTTCTCCGCCAGATAGCTTACGCCGCCATCGTTCAGCCTGAGGGCCTCGTCGAAGGCCTTGGCCGGCTCGCGGAAGTGCTGCTGAACTTCACTGACCTGAAGATACGCCTCGCGCAGCGCGGCGACCTTCGCGACCTTGTCGGGCAATATCTCGGTCTCCACGCCGCCTTTGTACTTGATCAGGGACTCTGCCTTGAAGTTCGGGTTGCGCAGCCAGTAAGAGTTGTTGAAAGGCCTGTCCGGCATCCATTCGAACGGCCACTTGTGGGCCTTGCCGAAAAAGCGCGTTAGCGAGGCGCCCAGGCGCGCGCTGAAACGATCCGCCAGGCTCTGTCCTTCCTCGCCCGCCTTTTCGCTGAAGTGCATGTCGAACATCGTCAGCACCAGGAACAGCGCAGTCTCGGTCCGGGCCCGATCGAGCGGGCTTTCCCCGTGCGAGGTTCTGATCCAGTCGTCGATCATGTCGGGAAGGGTCGCGACGTCCTGGTTCGAGGGCTTGATGCACAGCAGCATGCTCGAAAGCTCCTGCTCTGCAACGTAGCGGTCGAAGAGGTAGGCAACCTTGCCCCGGACGAAGAGTTCCTTGAGCGCGTCGGGGTTGCCCTCGATGAAGGCCTGAAGGTCCACCTTCTGCCTGCTGCGAGCGCCCGGGAAGTCCAGGAGGTCTGTGTGCTCGAAGAACGGCCATGGCTGTTCCGATATCGCAATCCGGAGTTCAGCCACCAATGCGGCGATAACGGGTCTCGGCAACGAAACCGTCGATCCTTTCATTGGCCGGATCAGCAGCTCGTCCTGGCCGGATTTTCCGAGCCCCCGCAGCGTCTCGACGTCTATGATGCTGCTTTCCCGGGGAACCAGCGCCTCGACAGGGCAGTAGGCATCCTTGGCGAACCCAAGGCTCTCAAGGGCGGTGACGAGTTCGACGAAGAGATCGGTAAATTTCTGCAGACCGCCCCATAGCACGGAAAAAAGGTCGCCGCGGTCGGCAATGGAAAGCCGGGAGCCAAGGAAGGCCGCTTCCTCCCAGTAGGCCCCTAGCGTCTCGATGTTCGGCAACCCGGCGAACTGCTTCTCGAAATACTCCTGGAGGTCCCACACGTCCTCCTCGGCCAGGCCATCCGTCGCTGCCTGCGGCATAGCCCGGCTCTTCGCCCTTTCCAGGGTGGACAGGACGGTGTCGGAAGTCAGCGGCGCGCGTTTCTTCGCGTCTCCGTCAAGGAAGAAGCTGTTGCCCAGGACCTTGGCCACGTCCGTTTCGCTCAGCATCCTCAGCACAACGGGCGCGCCGGGCGGACTTGGCTCTTCTCGAACCGAAAAGCGGGTGACAAGCCCGGTCGACTCCCGATCGCCACCGGGGTTGATCTCCCGGATGAAATCGACCTCCCGCCCGAGATCGCCGAAGCGAGCCATCAAGGGCGCGCTTCCATTGCGGGCCAGGACGGACACAAGATAAGACTTGCCAGCCTGGCTGGGGCCGAACACCCCGACGCACATGGGGCGGTCTATGGCCAGCATCGCCTTCCGGGTGGCAACGATCGACTTCTTGAGCTGCTGCTCGGCGCCCGAGCGCGTGCTGCCGACCCGCTCCGCGTTTGCTGAGGCTCCGATCCAGACAAGGCCCTCCTGCGCCGATTTCAGCGCCGTGTCGCAGGTCTTCTTCAACTCTTTACGCATGCCTTCAGCTTTCACTGGATGGAGATAATTCCGGTATCGAGCCAGTAGCCGTCGCCCGCCTCGACCGCGAGCGTGTCCAGCTTCAGCTCCATGATGCGCTTGACCGGAGAGCCGTCGGCGTCCTCCGCGTCCTGAACCACGAACTCCTCGCGGGTCGCCTCGCTCGTAAGAAGCGCGATCTCGTTCGCCTCGTCGTCTTCCGGCACCTGCACATTGCGCGCGATCGTGACGCGGACCGGCTTTCGCACGCTCCGCGCCGATCGCGTCTGCGCGGTGGTCAGCTTGTAGAGCGGAGTCGCCACCCAGCGCTCCAGTGGAAGCTGCCTGAAGCCAATGCGAAGCGGGCTGTGGTAGTCGAATTCCGCCTCGGCTTCCGCCGTTGCGGCATCGAGGTCGATGTCCGAGAAAAGCAGGGTTTCGTCCGGCAGCACGGAGCTGCCCTGAAGCCGACCGATGTACCGGGCCGTCGACTTCATCCTGAGGTACTGGGAATAGAGGGTGAAGTTGGTGATCTGCCGTTCCGCGAGCGCGCACAGCATTGCGCCCACGACCGCGGTCGTCTTTGGATCGTCGATGTGCGTGTTGCTGACGCCCCGGAAGGGATACCACGTGCCGACGCGATAGTCCTTGATCGGAATGACGCGGTCAGGCCGGACCGACATCTTGTTCATGAACAGGCTTATCATCTGTGGCAGGCGCATCGGCCGCCCGGTCAGCAGCACCACGTCAGCGTCCAGATGGTTGATCGCTTCCGCGATGTTGTCGAACACGCCGTCGAAGATCGACAGGACGCACTCTTCGACCGCCAGCGGGTCGACTGCTATGTCGCAGTCGGAGACCGTGAACTCTCCGGCTCCCAGAGCCACTATGCTGTCCTTGAGATATCCGAGGATGCGCGCGTCAACCGGAATGTCGCCTCCGGCCGTCGTTCGTCCCCCGGTCTCGAAGAAACTGCCTGCCTTCCGGATTTCCGTCTTGCGGCTCGTCGCAGGCATCGCTTCGCATTCGGACAGAACCGCGATGGCGATTGGCTGCAGAACCTGCAGAACGAACTGGCGTCGCAGGTGCTTTTCCTGCTCGGACATGTTCGGGTTGTCGCCTGCGAAGCGGTCCTTGAGATAGTTCCGCGCGTTCGGGAGGCCCGCTTGAGCCAGGCCTTCCTCGAGCCTGGGTATGACAAGCCGCTCGATAACCACCTTGAGGAGGTCGTCCCCCGCGATACGGAATCCCTCCCGAAAGTTCTGGTCGGGGAAAAGGGCGACATTGTCGGTTTGAAAATAGGTCGTAACCATGAGGTCGGTGGTGCCGCCGCCCACGTCGACGCTGGCGACGCGCAGGGACCGTTCGAGCTTCTCCTTGGCCTTGGACGCCGGGAGCGCCTTCGGCCTCTCCCTGTCCTTGCCGAGCATGTCGAACAGCGTCCTGATCGACCCGCCCAGCTTGTGCACGGCCTCGCCGTAGAGATAGACCAGATGAACTGAACTCGCCTCGTCCCAGGAGCAGTGGATTTCCGGACGCTGGCTGTTTATGCCGCTGTCGCTGTCGCCCCATCCCGACAGGGACCAGAGAAGCTTGACCGCGGCTTCTGCGCGCGACCGCAGGATGCGCTGCTCCTGGATCGGGGTCGCTGACGGGATCGTCAGGATGATCCTGCGCAGGCGTCGCGGAGAATCTTTGAGTCTTCTCTCCCGGCGGGTGCCGGGGTTGTTCATCATCGACATCGCCTGCGCAATGATTTCGACAAGCATGAACGTGAAGAAGGACGACCTCGAGAAGCAGAAGCGGCTCGCCGTCTGCAGTTCGCTCTCTTTGACTTTCAACCTGAACTGGCGCCTGTCGCTCTCGAGCTGTTCGAGGACGTCGCCGCGGTCGTTTATGAAGCGGTACATGGAGCGCTCGATCAGCGGCTCGGTTCCCGCATGGCCCGCCGAGGCCGAGCGGAACTTCCACTCCTGGAGAACCGGATCGGAACTCCACAGGTACCGCTTCGGCGAAGAAAGCCCCGTGGCCGCCTCGGTGCCTTCCGACTCCCCGCGCAGGCGGGAGGCCTCGGGGCCGATGCGGAGCAGGCTTGGCCAAAAGAATGCCCGCGGTCGGCCTGACCGCCTGGCGATGTCTTCCGCTCCGAATTCCCCGGCCACCAGTTCGCACTGGCTTTCGAACGGATCGCGATAGACGAGTTCGGGCTTGGAAAGGTCGCGCAATTCCAGCACGACGGAGTTGTTGAGGTCGACGTTCACGTCGTCCGGGAACGACTGGATCAGAAGTCCGCACGACCGCGAGTTCCCGATGTCGAGCACCAGGTCGACGTCGACTGGATGGACGTTCCTGTTGTCGCTGACCGTGTCGATGAGGGTGACGCGAACGGGCTTGATCACGCTGGCGAGAAACTGGACGAAGGTTATGTAGCGGGCGAGGTGCTCGAACTGGAAAGGAAAGTCATCGGGCCTCAGCTCCTTGCCCTTCCTCTGAAGCTTCTTGAAGGAGTGGAGGATGTCCCTCAGCCAATCGTCCAGCCATTTCTGGGCGTCCACGGGCCCTTGTCCGGGAACGTCGACCTTATGGGACAGGAACGAGATGACGTCTGGAAGCTGGCTGACGAACCGGAACGATTCTGTCCGCATCGCGTCTTCCGGACAGGGCGCGAGATAGGGACGGTTCGTCTTGCGGGGCGCAAGCGAGCTGTCGAATGCGAAGATTGCCCTGTGCGTTCCCTTCCGGTCGCCATGGGCGGTCCTGGTTTCCGTAACCCTTACCCGGACCCAGTCGGTCGGGCCCTGTGCGTAAATTTCGTTGCCCAGCGAGTCCTTTCCGGGTTCGATCTTGAAGAACGGCACCGGAACCCAGCGGTCGAGGAAGGTCTCGAGCGCCCTCGACTTCGCGATGTCGTATACCACGTCGTCGCCACTCGGGGGATACGGCGGCTGGTCAGAGTCGGGGTCGTCATCGTTCCAGTTCGGAAGCAGGCGGATCAGCGTCTTTCCATCCGACCCCGTTTCGCCCGGCGACACACGCTCGATGAACGACCTCGTAAGACGCGGCGAAGCGTCGAAGTCAAACCCGAACTCGACGAACTGGATGCCGCTGTCCGGCACCAGCGTGAAGCCGTCGCTGAAATCGGCGAGGTTGGTCAGCATCGATTCGTCCTGTCAGGCTGGTGGCGGCTTGCTGCAGTCATGGAACATTGAACTCCGTGACTTTCATCTGCGTCGCGTCGTGAGACTCTTCAGTCACGCTGCCCGGGTAGCTTTGAGTGGCGTCACCCTTCTTGAGGATGACGTTGAAATCCGTCCGCCGGGCAGGATCTCCGCGCTTGTTGAACATTCTCAGGTAGACCTCGTAGTGTCCGGGCGGTGGCTTGCTCGCCCACGTTATGTGTTCGACCGGCTTGGTGCTCTCTCCATTGAGATTCATGTCGATGTCGTGCACGCCCCCGCATTTCGGCTGTCCGTCCAGAAGCACCATTCCGCCGTCCGGGCACTTCACGAAGAGGTCCAGGTCGGTCCGGTTGTTCCAGATGAGCGTCACCTGCGTCTGGCCTTCCGCACCGCCTGCGCTTTCGACGCGATTGTCTGCTTCCTGCGCTGGGTCAGTCTGCTCGGCCCTTGGCGCCGGAGCGGGGGGCTGGCACGAGTTCAGGTGCCGCCGCAGCTGCTCCTCGATGACAGCTTCTTCCGACATGAGTTCCCGCGTGCGCAAGCTACTATGGTCGACAGTCGGCTGCGGCGCCGCAAGGGCGCAGTAAGCGCCTCCGCCCTTTCCAAATGCGGTGACTCCGAACGGAAGGACCAAGCCGCAAGCCGGGAGCAGCAGCCACGCGGTCGCCCCCGCGAGTGCTACGGGAACAAGCCAAAGAAGCCTGCGGGCGACCGACTGCCACCAGGCAGGTCCAGCAGATCGCACGGGCCGCTCCGTTGCTGTGTCCGCAACAGAAGCCGTCGGCGGGCGGTCCCGGGCGGCTTCAGCAATCTGTCCCTTGCCGCTGGTTTCCGCGTCATGTTTTTCGTAACCCCATGCCGTAAGCACGAGCACTCCGTCGCTCCCGTCGGAGCCGCCGGAAACCCATACGTTCTCGTCGTCGGGGAATGTCACCGCGTTGCGCAGCGCAGTAGCCGTCGAGCGGGCTGCCGGGTCGGTGCGAGCCTCATGCGCGGCGGCCGCACGAAGAACTGCGCGGACGGATTGGTCGAGCCGCGCCTTGTAGACGGACGCCGTTTCGGGCGGGAGGTCCGTCAGCCGGACAAGAGGCTCGTCGCGCTCGGTATACCAGTCGATCCCAGAGCCGTCCTTTCGCGGCACCGGTTCGGCCAGCTCGAGCCCTATGCCCCCGGGGAATTCCCGTCCGAGCACGGCTTGAAGCCTATGGACCGAGCGCTCCGCGGTCGACCCGAGGGAACGCATCAGGCTGAGGGTCGTGGTCGCGACGAACTGGCTCATTTGACAGGGCCTTCCGTTGGCCCTGCGGCCGCGGCTATTCCCGTGGCCGGATTACACGGCTGATCGGCGCCGGCCACCGTCACGCCGTTGGCTGACAGGAACCGGATGGCGTCGCTCGCGCCGAGGGAGAAGTTCAGCTTCTGAACGTTCCCCCCGTCGAGGACTATGAAGGTGTTGACTCCGACGGCCCGGCCGCAGGCGTCCGAAAGGGGACCTCCGCTGTTGCCGGGGGAAATGTTCGCGGAATGGGTAATGACCTTTGCCGCCCCGCCCTGAGGCATGGCCATGACGTTGCCCTGCGTGACGACCATCTCAAGATTGGCAAGCCCCGTGGTGTCGCCATTGAGGATCGCTCGATAAGTGCTGTCCATCGACATCACGAATGACGGAAAGCCCCCCGCGATGACGCTGTCCAGCCTGGCGATTTCCGTAGAAAGGTGCAGGGGCCTCACAGTGCTGGGGGCATCATCCACCCGAAGGAGGGCAAAGTCCGGATTTCCAGTCTCGCTGCTTGCGGATCTTGCAACGACACGGGCGGGAACCGCACGCCCGAGTGCCTTGCTGGCGACGAATACCGTCCCCCCGGCGCCCTCGACAACGTGGTTGTTGGTGAGGATTTCCCTCTGGCTCACAAAGAACCCGCTTCCAGTGCTGAGGGAGTCCGCCGAGGGTGCGAGCACGAGGACCGTCGCCGAGTCCAGGGCGGCGAGAAGCGAATGCGGTGAGCCGGGGGCAGGCGCCTGCCCGCGGGCGGCTCCTGACGCGCCGTTTTCTGTTCCACCGCCGGACTCATGGAGCGGCGGACCGAGAACAGATGAATCTGCCTCGCATGCAGCCTTTGCGAGCTCCCTTTTCATTTTGCCGATTCGCTCTTCAAGGCTCCGGTTGACCTCCTCGTTGTTCACGAGTGGAGCTGTCGGTGGCGGCGGGAGCGCTTCCGGATAAACGAGGTTGCCCGGCGAGGCCGCGTAGATCAGGCAGGCGGCGAACACCAACGAAAGGGCAGCTATGGGCCAAAGCCAAGACTGTTTGTGTCGAGCTGGCGCCGTTGATTGAGCCTCTTGCGTGGATGCTGCGGTGGCCTCGGGTGCAATCACGCGCCGCGGGGGAGACAGTCCGGCAGTGGCGAAACCTCCCAGGGCAGCCCACGCCTGACCAGGCACCCGGGGGGACATCCCGCTTGGAAGGTAGGGGCCAATTGTCTGCTCGCTGTGCCGCACGAATGCGGCGCGGGAGGAGCGGGCTTCCTCCGGCAGCACTCCCCAATTCGTGAGGACGGCGTTCTCGCCGACGGCGACGATAGAGGCTTCGTCCGCGACATTGAGCATCGCCCCAACGGTCCCGCCGATTTCCCGGTCCGCCAGGGCTGGTCGAAGCGCCTCGATCCGCGCGGCCAAGTTCGACTCGATCCGCGACCGTTTTCCCCGATCGAGTTCGCCCAGTTGCTTCGGCTCCTCGTCGAAGCTGCTGAACCACGCCACGACCAGGCGGCCGCCCTCCTGCTCCTTGGCGTTCGGTTCCGCGAACAGCCGCGAGGTGTTGTCCCCGCACAGTTCATCTATGCGGGCGAATGCCGTTTCGCAGTCGCGCCACAGCGGTTTCCCTGCGACAGCCAACACGTCCACGGCACGCGCGGACGTTGAACGAACGAAGTGGACATTGCCCCCCCGAGCCATTAGGCACCTTCCCCTTGCCGCAATAAATCGTTGACCATGCGGCGTCCCCGGCCTCATATTTCGACGTAAAAAACGCAGTGTCAACGAGCCCTCAAGTAGATTCGACTCAGATGCTTAACCTGTAGCGGGCTCGCAGCCTATTTCACGTCTTGGCGACCGTTTCTATCTTGAACCCAATTTCGCGGTGCTCATCCCCCATTTATAGCTGGAAATGCAAATTCTGGAGAATTACGGTGGCGCCGGGCTGGTATTGCCGAGCCCTAAAGGGGCATTGCCTACGGCAAAGAAAAATGAGGCAACAGGAAAGATCGCGACCTGTCATGAGAATCCTGGCTGGCCGTCTAGTTCGACCCTTCACGTCGCCAGTCATGACATCAAGCCGGCGAACTTCGCTGACTTGGCGATCAAGTCCACTTGAAACAGAATAACAGCGGCCGGGGGAAACATGTTTGCGCATCTTTTTCGCTGCGGATTCCAAGAGTTCGTGCTCGGAGTCGCCGGGTCGTCTCTGGCAACTCTCGTCCTTCTAGTCGGCATTCAACCGATCGGCGCGCAAACCACGGCAGTGTTCTTCGACTATCCCGGGACCTCACTGAACGGGTTCGTCAGCGCGCAGGTCATCGCACCCTTGGAGGCGTGTCGTTCCCTTTGCACCTCGCGTTCGGGCTGCGTTGGGTTTGACCACTCGACCGAGGGCGGCGTTTGTCGGCTTTTGGCGAGCGTAGGCTCCGCCAGCCAAAATCGGCTTTCGACGGCAGCCACGCGGAACCTGGTCGCCGGCTATCGTCCTCCCTCAAATCCACCCGAGGCGCCTTCCGCCGTCCAGCCGAAACCCGCAGTTGTGCGCTCGGAGCCGCCAGACATCAGTGGCCGCAAGGTGAGTTATCGATCGATTCCTGGCGACCCGAGGCCGATAGGCTGGGTCTATATCAATGTCTGCAGCGGAGCCCCGGTCGATGCGGCCTCAATTCGCAGTTCGATCAACGGATATGTTTTTGAATCGTTGCGCGTCATTCCGGGCAGAATTGAACAGTTTGACAGGAACACCACACCGCAATGTGCGCTGGTGCCCAAGGCCGTTGGCTATGCCTCGCCGAGCGCCGAGGAATGGAGAATTGGAGCGGTGCTGGAGGAGATGCGTCCGATCCTTCGTGCTGCAGGAGTGGGAACGCGCGCGGACGGTCTATTGCCCATGCAAGGTTCTGACCGCTACCGCATCGATATATGGCTTAGTCACGAGTGAATGCCTCGGCTTCACTGCGGGACCGGCAGCGCGGCGAAATCCGAACCGATGCCGTTGGGATAACCGAAAAAATCGTGATCGGGATGTCCCAAGACCCTTCGACGCTAATATGCGAAGGTAAGCCCCACCGAATGGACACTTCAACGGCTCGATCCTATCAGCAGCCATCGAGTGCCTTTATGCCTTCGATGTAGTCCTTGCCGCCCTCATTCACTGTCCTCACTTCGGCGCGGCCAGTGCATGTCGTCGCACCCTTCCTGAACGCATAGCTGACGAAGAACAAGTCTTCTGCCTTCGCTTGTATGCCGAGAAGCTTAAGCGGCGCCTGCATCCCTCCGTAGAAGCCACTCAGGGCGGCTGCGGAGAGAGGACCCTTGGTGCTCTTTTCTGGAACTACAAACCGCGCCGCCTCCTTGCCGTCCCCAGTGCCGAGGGCCAGATAAAACGCCCGCACGACAGTCGCGGCAGTGCCATATTGTTCAGTGATGTCCTCTTCAGGCGCGATGCTCCCGACAACGGCCATGAGCGGGGCTCGGTGATTTGCGTTATTTGCAGCCCATCGATCAACGACGCCGACAGTCACGCGGCGTCCGATCAACGATGCCATGGCGCTTTCCATACCGCCCACCGGCACGACGTGAACCTCGCGGAAACTGGATCCGGGATCAGCAAAGTCCGCGCCCTCAAGGCAGATGTCGGCATCCAGTTCCAGCAGGTAAGTCGGCTCGGGCTGATCTCCTGCCTGCACGTCTTTGTAGTTCGGCGGCCCGGGAAGTATCCGACGATCGAGTTGGCCGCTCAACTGCGATGGCTGCCCTTTTGAGATGTCGTAGCAGGCGGCCTGCGCTCCGCTGACCGCAACGACACCGTAGAAAACCAATGCGGTTGCCCCAAGATATTTCATAGTTCGCTCCCCACAAAGCCAATGCCATATGGCATTCATTCATGGCGTCGTTCAACCGATACATGACCGAGTGTTTTTAACCCTCGTTCTTTGCAAGATCGTCGCCAAATGCTCCATGCGCATCATAACCTCGCCGCGTGACGGCTGGGTCGGCGAACGTCAGGCAAGAGTCGGGCAGCATGTGCGCGCAGGCACTCTGTTGGTCGCCGTCGTTCCTCGGAGCGTAGGTCGTGGCCAATTTTCAAGGAGACACAGATTGCCGCGTTGTGCATTGGCGGCAGGATTGCAGTATCAGTCGAGCCGTCCCCGGGAGGGACGCATTGAGAGCTTGTCGCCAGCCAGCGGGGCACAGTTTGCACTCCTACCGGCAGACAACTCGGCCGGCAATTTCACCCACATCGTTCAACGCATACCAGTTAAGATTACCTTAGATCAGGGGAAAGCAGGCCTCGATTGCTTGCGACTCGGTATGTCAGCTTTCGTCGCAATGTCACCTGCTAGGCATCCCGGACGACAGAGTGGAACCGCAACGCGCAAATTGATGATCTGAAGTGATGGCCGACGACGGGAGGAGCTCGCCCGCTCCCATGACCAGACACGAACGTTGTCAATGGGACGGCAGCGAAACGTCCGCCTATTCACGACTTCAGCCCAAAAGCTGCCAGTCAGCTGCCGGCCCCGCAACAGTCTAGCGGCGTTTCTCTGGTGGCCAATCATGGCTGCAGGAGAAGCGAAATGGGACACTCGTGCTACGACCTCACCGACTCCGACCGCCGGGCATGGAATGCCGGGAAGAAGGTCGGGACGAAACGACCTCTGAAACCTCGACAGATACGGGCGATACGCTTCTTTCTCGATCGAGAGCTGCGTCTGCGAGACAGAGCGCTCTTCGATTTGGCGATCGACAGCAAGTTGCGCGGCTGCGATCTCGTCAAGATCAAAATCGGCAACCTCGTGGTAGGACCGGAAGTCCGAACTCGCGCGATGGTCATCCAACAGAAAACTGGCCGACCTGTTCAGTTCGAGTTGATGAGCGACGTACGCTCCAGCCTTCTCGCATGGCTGGAGCGACGCGGCGGAACAGTCGATGATTACGCGTTTCCGAGCAGGATCAATCCAAGGGCTCACATGAGTACAAGGCAGTATGCACGCCTCGTCGTGGGTCGAGGCGATCGGGCTTAGACCAGAGGAATACGGAACCCATTCCCTGCGTCGCACCAAGGCCTCGATTATCTACAAAGCGACGGGAAATCTGCGAGCCATCCAGATTTTGCTCGGTCATACTAAGATCGAGAACACGGTCCGCTATCTGGGAGTCGATGTTGAGGATGCTCTCGAACTTTCCGAGGCAACTGAGGTTTGATCAGGTGCGGCTCCACTTCACGAGTGGAGCCGTGACCAATTTGCGCCGGTGGGTTCAACCGGTCATCGTAACACCTTCTGTAGCCTATCGGCCGGGTTTCGAAGTCCAGGGTTTTCGGGGTCGCTGATTGAGCTGCAGGGCGACGGCGTTGAGTTGGGCCTGCGAGACATGGGAGAGGTTGGTTTCTCTCGGGAAGTACTGCCTGAGCAGACCGTTGGTATTTTCATTGCTGCCGCGCTGACAGGGACTTCGCGGATCGCAGAAGTAGACCTGTAGATCGGTTGCAACGGTGAAGCTCATGTGCCGAGCCATCTCCTTGCCCTGGTCCCACGTTAGCGAGCGTCGTAACTCTTCGGGCAATGTGCCGATCGTCTGGGCAAGGGCCGCCACGACGGTGGCCGAGTCCCTCCTCGCCACCTTTACAAGCATCGTGAACCGGCTGTGTCGCTGGACAAGGGTGGCGATGTGCGTGTCGTTCGCGCCGGTGAGCAGATCACCCTCCCAATGGCCTGGGATGGCGCGATCCTCAGCCTCGGCGGGGCGCTCGCGGATGGAGATCATATCGAGTATTTGTCCTTGCCCCGTCCGGCTCTGTGCGCCTTTTGCGAGCCGCATCTGTCGTTTGGTACACAGGTGCGCTGATAGTTCCTTCTTGAGCGCCCCTCGCGACTGGATGAATCGACTGCGATAGATCGCTTCATGAGATATCCGCATGCTTGGATCGCCTGGGTACTCTCGCCTCAGCCAGCCCGCTATCTGCTCCGGGGACCATTGCAGCGCTAGCTTTTGCGCCACCTGCCATCGTAGCCGCCCAGAGCTTGCCAGGCGACACTGCTTCGGGCGCAGCGCTCGCACCCAAGCATGCTTGTCGGCCCGGGTTGCACGATACGCTTGTGCACCGCCATTGCGCGAGATAACGCGACATATTGTCGATGGGGATCGCCCGAGACTTCGTGCAATAGCGCGGATCGCAAGACCCGCCGCGATCCCGCGAGAGATCTCTTCGCGTTCCGCCAGCCCGAGCGCCAAGGCCCCTCTACGCCTAGCTGACGGAGCAATGCCGCTGCGTAAGCATACGATCCGCTGAACGCCGGTCTTGTTCCGGCGGTCAAGTGCTCTGACCTCGGTTCCATCGCTCCCAAAGCTCGACCTTCTGCGCTGACGTAAACCAGATCCGTGACGTCACCATGCAACACCTCTTCATCCTCTCAGATAAAGCGGGTTGCGACGACCGGTTGAACCCGCCGCCTCATTCCGGTCGTTCGCCCACCTTCCGAAAACGGGTCGCCGGCGGTGAACTCAACTCTAACTTGTCGTCAGTAAGTTGTGTTCCGTGCCTCCTGGCCTAAGCGATTGCGTTCTTGCAATATCTCAGCTCAGCTCCGGCGTTAATTTAGATCAATCTAATGGACCCCTAATGAGTGCGCGCTTATCGACGGCCATTAGGATCGGGGAAGCCGCAAAGGCGATCTTCCGAAAAACTCAGAGCTTTCCAAGCCGAGAATTCGGAAAGCATGCAGACCTGAGCGAACGCGAACACGTCGGTGTTGAACCGATGCTTTTGGCGCTTTCTATGGAGCTGGCACTCAAAGCGTGGTTCGTCTTCGACCATGAAAATCCAAGAGTCGTCAAATCGCACAACCTGATAAGGCTGTTTGATCGCCTAAAGCCCGAAAGCCAAGAGAAACTCGACGCGGAGTTCAAAAGGTCAGTGGTCCCGTATCATCCCAATGGTTTCTACATCGAGTACAGCATTCGTCACATCCTGTATCAACACCAAGATGCCTTCACCGACTGGCGCTACCTTCACGAGGCAAAGAAATCGATGATGTTCGATCAGAGTGCTTTTGAGGCAACGCTCGAAATGGTGCTCCGTGAGTTCGAGAAGAGATATCGGATTGAGCGGGTGAAGCCGCTTTGGCCATCCTGAATGTAGTCAGGATCGCAGGCCCCGATGCGGCCTTGATGTTCCTTTCGAGCGGTAGCTTCGGGACAGGAGCTTTCCTTGCCGGAGGGAAGGGCTAACGACCGCAACGAGGCGGCAGCGGCTGGGCGGTTTGGGGCGCGCCTGACCGTCCGGCCTTCAGGACCACGTGGCCTCGTCCGAAACCCACTTATGGAACGCGGCGATACGAGGGTCAGTCCAGCAATCTTTTCTGCAACACAAATGATAGGCCTCCGTGTCGTCAGAGATCTGCATATCTTTGAACGGCAGCACCAGTTCTCCCTTGGCAATCTCGTCGTGAAGCACAGAGAGGTCTCCGATCGCGACGCCCTGGCCCATGGCCGCGGCACGATAGGCCATATCGGCACTGGGAAAAACCTCACCCGAGTTCACGTCAAGAAGGTTCGGCGCAAATCGCCCAGCCCAAACTTTCCAATCGTGCCGATCAGGCGTCTCATGCAGCAGGTTATGGTGAACCAGGTCGGCAGGAAACGTTATTGGCACGCCCCTCTCCAGTAGCTTTGGAGAGCAAACTGGGGTGCCGAACGATTGCAACACCAACACCGCCTCGATATCTTTCGGCCGATTTGGATAACCGCAGTCAAAGGCGAGATCGAACTCACCTCCGAAGAAAATTTCCCAGTCAAAAGGAGCGGTCGTTACCCGAATACCGATTGCAGGCCATTGCTGCTTGAAACGGTCAAGCCGCGGTAGCAGCCACCGAATGGAGAAGGTGGGCGGGCAGATAACCTTCAGATGCCGAGGCTGGCGTTGCACGTCTTGAGCTCCCGCGGCAATGCTTTCGAACGCGGCCGCCAGGATCGGTTGAAAATTGCGCCCCGCATCGGTCAAAACCAACCGGCGCGGCAATCGTCGAAACAATTCCACTTGCAATGCTGTTTCCAACAGCTTGACGTGCCTGCTGATCGCTCCTTCGGTCACGCATAGCTCCTCAGCCGCGCGCGCAAAGCTTTCGTAGCGCGCGGCTGCTTCAAAGGCCCGAAGCGCATTGAGTGAAGGGAGACGCATCGACTGTCACTACCTCAGGAATTCTGAGCCTATCCCAGAGAAAGACTGGTTTGTAGCCGGTACGCTGTCTGCCTACGCTGTCATCTGCAAGCGCGAGGTTGGCACGGAGGCCTGACGGTGAGCAACAATCTTCTTGCATCGACGTTTCAGGACTTGTCCCATGAGGTTCGAGCAATCAGAATAGCTCGCTATGTCTCAAGATGGCGGCAACGGCATTTCTACCGCCGTGACCTAGCGCGACTATCGGGGGTAGCGCCGCACATGATCGACGATATTGGATTGACGGAGGACGAAGTGGAGTCTGAACTTGCAAAGCCATTCTGGCGATGATCGGATCCTGACTAGGCCGACCACTTGAAAGCTGGAACCCTTTGTCGAGTGCGCTAAGCTCCCCTTCAGGTCAAGTCACGACGCGCCCACGCAACCCTGAATGTCCGGCCTTGAAGATTCGCAGACCGAAGCTGCCGGTCAGCTACCGGCTCAAAAAATCTACCGGTCAGCAATGCGCCTTAACTCGACCAGAGAGTTCAATTTTGCAGCGGCCCGAATGGAGACATCGCCGGCGACCACGCCGGACGCCGCGGTTGCGCCTCAAAATCGTTGTTAAAGAATGGCCCCTAATTCGGCTGACCAATTGCCGCCCTCAAGCGGGCTCAGCCCGCGGGGCTTTCCCTTCTCACCAATTTCCCGTCTGGTTCTGCGCTGCACTCTTAAGCGCGAGAGAGGCGGATGTATCGAAACTGTCGGCGCAGGCCGCCTCGACGTCTGCTTTGGTTAAGCCAACGTCGCGCAGAAGGAAGTTGGACAGGTGACCAAGCCCACGCTTTATGTTCCGGCGGGTCCGCCACTCACAGACAAGGGCCAGCAGCCGTTCGAGCGGAGGATCAAAAAAAGTGCGCGGCACGCGCAGTGCGGTCTCGCCTAGTGTCGTTTGCGTAATGTTACGCCAGGTCATGGTAGCCTCCGTTGGGGGATGCACGAATGACGACCACCATCATGGCAGAGGACGGGAAGGGGCCAGCGCACCTTCGGAAGCACTCCGCTTCAGATTGTGAACTGGCCTTAGAGCTCCGCAAGGCCTAACCTGCGGCAAAGGAGCGGTCAGCCATGACGCGACGGCCTTACGGACTGGTCTGCCCGATCTCGCACGCCTGCGAGTTCCTGGAGCCCCGCTGGACGATCCAAATCCTGATCGAACTCTGGAACGGCTCGACCCGCTTCAATGACATTCGCAAGGGGGTGGGCAACGTCTCGTCCGCCCTCTTGTCGAGGCGGCTCAAGGACATGGAAGCGTTGGGCCTGGTCGAGCGCGTCGAGGACGGGGCGACGGGCGCCATCTGCTATTTCCGTACCCAGAAGTCGATAAACCTCAGGGAAGCGCCATGGAAAGCACGTGCAGTAACGGTTGATTCAACCATTGCTGGTATAAGTGTGGGGTGGGTGGCGGCTCCGACAGTTCGGGGTGGAACTCAATGCCGAAGCCGCCTGCGCAGCCAAGGTTGGGGTTTGACCGCGCCGTCCTATTCTGGGACAGCGCGGTCAACGATTCGTTAAAACGCTCCGGAACTAATTAAGCACGCGCTAATTGACTCGCGGTCTCGGGAGTCAGTGCATGCGTGAAGTTCATTCCTCCGATGATGGAGCCGATTTTGGCGGGACAAGCCTCCCGAGGGCATTGGACAGCGTCACGTACCGGCCGCCGTCTTCGTCTTCCCTCTTCCTAGAGATCCGCCATTCGTTGGGCGAGTGGGTTGTTCGCATCATAGGGAGGAACGGTGAAACGTATTCCCGAGCATTCGAATATGAAGCAGATGCCGTCGCTTTCGCTGGCGATCAGTCTTCTCGTCTAGGATTGGAAGCTCCCCCGAAGCAAGCAACTTGACGAAATCAGCGAGCGACGCGCCTAGGAGACGGCGGTTCATCATCACGATGGTTTATGGCACTTGTCCGACATGCCGAGCGCCGGACTCCGTCTTGGCCGGCTGCAGCAAGCGCTGGTCGATAGCGGCGGCCTTGAACGCCGCAAATGCTACGGCCGGACTGCAGCTTCCATCCTTGGCCTCCGCAATTAATCGGCACGCATTCCTATAGGCCGCCGCTTCTTTATCTGGCCACTGCCCCAGGAGCGCTTCCTCGGCCTCACAGATAGAGGAAACCGTCATTGATTTCCGGTCTTCCATGCAGAACCAGTGCGATGCCATGCGCGGCTTTGCAAATCCGAAGCCTCCATCCTTGCCGCAGCCGGCATGTTCACATGCATGATTGTCGACGCGTCGTCGTCGCGGAGTGGCCCTGTCATGTATGGCCTCTGCCAAAGACAATGCACGATCAAGGTCATGCGGGATAGTTCGCCAGGCACCATATGGCGGTTAATTCAGCGATGGCCGCCTTTTGGCTGAGAGGTGAGAGGCCGCGCATCTGCTTTCCCATCTTCCTGACAGCGCGATGTATGGCCGGCAGCTCGCGCCTTATCGTGGCGTAGATTTCGGGCTGTTCGGATTCAGTCGCAATCGTCGGTTTCATGGGTTGTCTCCAATTTGCCAGCGTGAACAAAATAGGAACACGGTAGTCAATCCCTCTTGACTGGACAGGAATATCTTCCTCATTTTTGTTCACTATGGCGCACGATCCGATCGACACTCTGGGAAGGCGACCCGGCACAACATGCTTGTGAAAGCCGAGTGCAGCTGCGGCAACGTCCGCTACTGCCGGTCCGCGGACCTGATGATGGTCTAATGGCGGCGGCGTGGATCCCTTGAAGCTCAATTTCGACTGCAACAGGTGTAAGCCGCAGATCAAAATCACGCTTCTCGAGGTCCATCCCGAGCATCTCCCCAAGAGTCACGCATCGAGTTCCCCGCTCCTCCCAGGAAGAGATTCCCGGTTCATGTCGTTTATTGCTAGGCGCAGAGGCCTGCACCAACGCTTTGAAGGTCAGCAATGCGCCTACGTTCCAGCGTTCGCTGCTGGGAGCGAGGAGCCCAACAGCAGACATTCGCTTGAATAATTGATCTCGCCCGGACTCTTGTCCGCACGGTCTTAAAAGCGAGTGGCGTCATTAAGATTTTTAAAGGCAAGGTGCGCGCGACTGCGCTAGACGGCGTCGAAGCGGCGAGGAGATTGTTCGGTGTCGGTGATAGCTGCAGCGCGAGTCGCCACAAACCGTCAGTCCAAGGACCGCGCTACTTCCTTCGCAAGACGCACGATCATTTCCGCATTGAGTTCCTTAGCGCAGGCCCAGGCCGTAGCCGTGAACTCGGACTCCTCATCGTAGAGGTCGTCCAGATCTCTGCAGAGGTCCTTCAGCCGGTCGCCCGCGTCGGTGTTGTTCTGATGACGCTGGGCTTCGACGATGCCGCGCAGATCCTTCAACCGGCGTTCGCAACTGCGCCATGTGGCGCGGCGGCCTTCGCAGAGTTTCTCCGTATCAAGGTTGAGGAGTTTGACCGACAGCTTGACCCTCAGCGCCGCCACCTGGTCTCGGGGATCGGCGCAAGTCGGCTCGCCAGCCCCGTTGAAGGTCAGGAGGTCCGGATCGCCCCACTGCGTGGGATCCAGCAGTAGGGGAACCTCCAGAGCGGTCGAGGCGCTAGCGCTGGTGCCTCGGGTGGTTTCGTCGTTCAGCGGAAAATCGTTGGACTTGGCGATATTGGGCACGCCGCCGCACAAGCGCATGTTTCTCCAGTCGAAGGCGAGCCAAGGATAGAGGCTCTTGGGACGGTAATGGTCAACGTGCCAGAAGGACACCCGGTCCTTAGCTTCCGAGTACCAACATTTTCCCGAAGACAGGGCTTCCAGGGCGGGCTTCAGGTCGCTCCAGATCTCGCTTCTGCTGGCGATGTAGGCTTTGGCCGCTTCCTCGGACTTCTGAGCCGCGGTGCTGGCGGCGGTCTCGGCCCTGGCCCGCCAGGCGGCCTCGATCGCGCCCACTGGATAGTTGATGTATTTCACCGAAGACCCTCAACGATCTCCTGCATGAAGCGGTTCTGCGCTTCGACCTCTTCAGGCGTGTAAGGACCGCGCTCTTCTCGGTCAGCCCGATGCAAGGAGCGCAGGAAGTCTTCGAAAGCGGGGTTGCTGCTCTGGTAGGCCAGCCCGAGGGAGTCCAGCTTGTTGTTCAGCGCGAACAGGTCGGCGTCTTCGAGCTCCGTGCGTGTCGGGAGGACGAGCAGTGCATTGCGGTCGTCGACCAGCTTTTGCGTTTCAGCATCCAGCGTCGTCGCCATGCCGAAGATCTGGCGGAGCACGCCGGACACACCGAGCCCTTTCGGATCGACAGCGGGCTGCGCCGCCTTCACCTCGGTGTCTCGGCCCCTAAAGAGCACCTGCACCTGGGACTTCTCTAGGCCGGCGATCGTCAGAGGGTCGTGGCTCGTCATTATGACGTGGCAGTTCTCGTTGCGGCCCGCGACTTCTTTGATGAAACTCAGATAGTTCCACTTCCACGCCGGGTTCAGATGGGTGTCCGGCTCGTCGAGCAGGAACAGCGACTCGTCATGGGCGGCGAAACGCATCATCCCCAAGACACTGAGCAACTGCTTCTCGCCGTCGCTGATTTCGTGAAACGGGATAGCCTCCGAAGCGCCTTCCCGCGTGACCCAGATCCGGATCGTTCGCACGAGGTCTGACAGGTCGAGGGTTTCCAGATAAGCGAAGAAGGTCTGTTCGTCTCGAAACGGCGCGGCGAGTGACCTGAGCGCCTGCTCGTCCCTGAGATAGATGTAGATCTGCTCCTCGGACGCACCTGTTCGGCGATAGTCCTCCGAGACGCTTTCCTTGTGCCGGATGGGCGTGAGCGAATGGGTCCAGAGACCATCCAGCAGCTTGCGAACAATGCCGCGAGCGTACCAGAACCGGCTGTCCGACTTGGCCAGCGCCTCGCCGACCGGCTTGCGCTTGCCCCACTCGGTCCGGCGGAGCGTGAGCAGAGCGGAATCGAACTGACCGACGCCCAAATGTCGCTTGAGGAATGCCTGCGCCTCGTTGTCAGCGAAGGCAAAATAAGTTAGGAGGGCCAAGGCGCCATAGCGTTCCCGGACGTAAAAGAGCCGCCGTAGCGAAGACGTTCTCGGGTCCAGCTTCTCATCGGCACCGACTTCGATGGCCGCGTCGTAGAACCGGCGCTGCGGCGGGTCGAAGATGGCGCGCAGCCGGTCTGACTCGCCTGAGTAGTAGCCAAAAACGTGGTTCGGCAGGAAATCGCTGTCTCGTGCGCGGATCACGCCCATGAGTGTCGGCTTGCCATCGCTCGTCGCGGTAGTCGTCGCCGCATCCGAATGCCGATGGTCGATCCGGACCTTGCGGCCCTTGCATTGGTACGTGATGTCGTATGCGAAATCCGTTTCCCGGCGCGGATCATCGAGGTCCCGGAAGATCGTCGCTAAGGCTTCCAGCACGTTAGACTTGCCGGTTCCGTTCTGCCCGATGATGACGGTTTCCAGACGGGACGCGTCGAAGTCAAGATGGACGTCGCGAAGGTTCTTGAAGTTTCGAACTGCAAGATGGTCAATGCGCAAGCAGGCTCTCCTTGTCACTCGACTCGGTCAGGCGGCCCGCCGCCAGTTCGTCCCGGATGCGCCGGTAAAAGACGTCGATGGGAAGACCGCTCAACTTCCATAGGGTGTCGGCGCGCATCGAGCCGCCGGCCTCGCGCACCGCCGCGGTGATCTGATCTGGTGTCATGAAACGATCCTGGTTTGGCGGGGTTGTAGGAGAGGCGGACCTCGGCGACCTGTTGGGTTTACGTCGCTTGCGCTCCACTTCGAGCGTGCGTCGTTCTGCGGCGATGTCGTCGAGAAGCGACCGGGCCGAGGCGCCGGAAATTGAACTCGCGGCGCCAAGGGCACCCGACATGGCTTGAGTGATCGTACGCACGACGAGGTCGTCCGCCACGCCTATGGCGCGCGAGGCCTCGGACGCCAGCATATCGGCGCGATAGAGCAACCGCTTGATGCGACCTGTAATGGCCTGCTGCTCTTCGAGCGGCGGTAAAGCGATATGAAGGGCGCGTAGCTCGGGGAAATAGATCGTTGTATGGGTCGAACCTCTGCCGAAGCGACGGATGCCCTTTCCCTCGGCCATCAGCGCATACAGCAGATACTCCGGCATCAGCGCCGGGGAGCAGGTCCAGGTCACGAAGTCCTGGCTGGTCGCCATGGGGCGGCCGAGCAGGGTGACGTAGCCGACGGACGCTGTGCGCGACAAACAAACCGTCCGGGCCGGGAGCATGCGTGCGGATGAGCCCTCCAGACCGGCGGCGGTAATGGTCTGGGCGGTTCTGTCGATGACGGCACCGTGATGTTTTCGGGCGTCGCGAATGCCGAGCCAAGGGACGTCCCCATCCCAGTATTCCGGATGTCGACGGCTTGGCGTGTGCCCGGTTTCCTGGCGAGCCAATCGCAGGAGCGGCGTCCACCGCCAACTTTGGGGTAGAGGCGCTTCTGGATCGTTGACTGCGATCGCCGCCTGACCTGCCATCCGCGTGTCCGTCGGCTTGCGCCCACCCGGTGCTTGGGTCGGTGCTGGGATCCGCTCGAGAAGGGCGTCGACGCTCTCGACCTCGGTGGCTGTCTCTCGCCATCGCGCCGTCAGCTGGCCGGTCACGCCGGCCTTCAGGCCGCTCACCTTGAGCGCCCTCGCCGCCCTAAGCGCGAGTTGCGCCTCCGACTTGGCTTTCTCTGACCGGGCCATAACCGTCCGGATTCTTTCAACCAGCGCCGCCTGAATATCTTCGGGCGGGAGGGGTAGGGGCGCGGTGCGTAGGACAGCGAGATTGATCCGGATCCGTCCCACGCCCTTGCCGTGCTCCGAGAAATATCGCGCGAGCGTCGGGCTGTTGAGCCAGAACATGATGAGGCCGGCGTCGACGCGGGGGTGAAGCCTTGAGCGGAAACAATCAGCCTTCACGATCGCGGAGCCGAGATCCTCAGGCACGAGGCAGGACCGACCGAGTGGATCGCCCAAGGCGGCCGTCAGTATGTCCCCAGCTTGGGCTTCGTGCCGACGCAGTTCGGGAAATCGGCGAGCATCCACGTAGGCTTTGTCCGTGTCGTTAAACGTAGCGACGTTGATGTTGTTGAGCCGGATCACCCGGCAGCCTTGAGAGGTGTAGTCGCTAGACTTCAGCGCGCTTCCGAACGGGCCGTCGACAATCGCGCCGGGCGCCGGATGGAGGAGGTCTTCAAGAGTGCACGTCACCCAGTCGGCCGGAAGCGTCATTCCGGGTCATCCCAAGCCGCGTTATCATCGCCCAGTTCGTCGATGAGGGATCGGATCTCGCCCAAAGCGGAGACCAGATGGCGTTCGACGACGGCAGCGACTGCATCAGGAGAGGCTGATTCAAGCGCCTCGTCCTCGCTCTCCTCCTCATTCAGCCAGACAATGTAGAGGTCGTCGCCTCTTTCCGCGATCGCCTGGCGGCTGAACCGGCGGAATCGGCCATTTGGACCATCCTCTTCGCGCGGTGACCGACCGAGGGGGTCGTCGCCGAATGCCAGGCCAAACGCGTCCAGACCAGAGGCGAAATCACTTCCACTGCCGCCATTCCCGGCGTCCGCGGCTCGAAGATCGTAGATCCAGACCGTCTCTGTCGCGCTCCCGTCCGGTGGGGCAGCCGGCCGGCTGAAGAAGAGCACATTGGTTCTGACCCCCTGGGCGTAGAAGATCCCGGTGGGCAGGCGCAGGATCGTGTGCAGATTGAAATCCCGCATCAGCGCCTGACGCAGTGCCTTCCCCTTGCCCCCCTCAAAGAGGACGTTGTCCGGAACAATGACCGCCGCTCGCCCGCCTGGCGCGAGCGCCCACATACAATGCTCGACGAACGGCAGCTGGAAGCTTGCGGATTTCGCGGTGATCGAGAGATCTTCGCGAGACGACGCGCCGCCCGACGGCCCGAACGGGGGATTGGAGAGGATGACGTCGGTGTTTTTAAACTCGGGAGAGGCGCCCAGTTGCGACAGGGTGTCGCCCATCAGGACGTGTTCGGACTCGATCCCGTGCAGATAGAGGTTCATGCAAAGCAGACGATAGGTGTCCAGCACATTTTCTACGCCGCGGAGGGCGCGGGTGCGCTGGAAGGCCAAGGCCTCTTCTGACCCTTGCCAATCCGCCCGCAAGGCGCGATCCGCCGCGATGAGAAATCCGCCGGTGCCGGCTGCGGGATCCTGCACGATCTCGCCAGGACGAGGTTTGAGCAGGGAAACGATGCAGTCGACCAGAACGCGGGGCGTAAAATACTGACCCGCGCCACGCTTGGTCTCTTCAGCGTTCTTCTGGAGCAGTCCTTCATAGGCGTCGCCAAACGCGTCTCGTTCGTCCGAGAACCAGTCGGAGCCGTCGATAGCATCGACCAGGCGCCGCAGGGTCGCCGGGTCCCGCACAACGGTGACGGCCCCGGCGAAGACTGCCTGCATAGTCCGGCTGTGTCGCGACATGCCCAGTATCGCCAGCGTCTGGCGGTAGCGATCAAGGATCGCATCGTCTCCGCTGCCGAGGAGGTCGCTCCAGCGGTGCCCCTCCGGTATCGCTAGGTTTTCATCCTGCCGCTCGGAAGCGAGCTTAAGGAAGATCAGATAGGTGAGCTCGGTCACATATTGGGGATAGGTTACCCCGTCTTTGCGCAGCAGACTGCAGAGGCGCCAGAGGCGGGTCACGAGGTCAGAATAGGGCGTCACGCAGTTTGTCCTTGGCCCGGTACGGGCGGCTATCCCTCTTCGTAGAAGGTCACTCGGCTTATTGAAAGCCGCCTTCTGGCGAAGCCCTGCCTGAGTCCGAGTGACCTGCCACTGAACTTTCATCCAGCGGCGACTAGAGCCTTGGCCGTTTCTTTTACGTCGTAGGGCGCAGGTTGAGCAACAGGCAGAGACGCGGAGCCGTCGATCCAGGGTCGCATGCCGCTGCCCGAGCCTACCACCGGGTATGCGTCTGCCAAGGCGGCGCTGAACACCTACAGCAAAAGCCTCTCGAACGAGGTCTCCCCGAAGGGAGTGCGCGTCGTGCGAGTTTCACCTGGCTGGATTGCCGATCGCGGCTCCAATGGCTTGGCACTGCGCATAGCAGGGAGGCTGGCATTGGGCCATGCTCCGTTCGGGTAATGGACATCGCGCGGTCCGAAGTTATTGACGGCGGCACGGTTCCGACCGCCTAAACATCTGGAATGAGAGTCGTGATAAGCATGAGACCCGACCGTACAAGGGTGGGCGCTTTGCAGTGTGCCCATCCTTGCCGGCAGCTATTCGGCCTCCCACGACCAGAAGCGGACTGTCTGGAGGCGGCCCCAAACCTGCCAGTCCGCAATGCGCCCAATTTCGGTTGTTGAGGCAAACTTTGCCTTCGCCTGGAAGCAGACATTCCGATCGCCATCTTGATAGTCCACGGCAGAGCCCCGAAGCCGCCGTTCGGTCGAGGACTGCGACGTAGTCGGTCGACCCGCGCCAGTGGCCCGCGATCTTCTGGACAACATTGTTCGCTATGATCTACCCCCTTCCGCCAAGGCGCGTATCCTGCTCAAAGGAAGTTGCCAGCGCAAAAACGAAAGCTAACATCTGGAGTGGCCGCGGTAGCGGCTCGGGGGAATTCGCTTGAAGATCATCAACTGCGGGAACGGCCTACATGTGCGCGAGGTGAAGGGCATCGAGACCTTAGCTTCATTGCCTTCGCACTGGTTCGCTTATACGAACCTCGACCTTGCTACCGCGCCCGGCTCAAGCCGCGAGATCGACGTCATCATCGTGGCGGACGACCGCATACTGGTCGTCGATCTCAAGGATTGGTTCGGCCCGATCGAGAGCCGCGATGGGCATTGGTACAACGCCGGGCGGGACCATGGCCCGTCGCCGGTCGCGAAGATATCTGCCAACGCGCGCCACGTCTTCATTCAGCTCGAGGCCCACCTCAAGCGCCACGCCAAGGGCGCAAAGCCGATCGTCCCTAGGGTACAGGGCCTTGTGGTCCTGACCAAGGCCACAGACCTCAGCGGCATTTCGGAGACCGAGCGGCGGGCGGTAATGCCCGTCGCGGCGTTCACTTCTTCGCTCAAGTCGGTTCCCAAGCGGATCGAGGTGTTCGGCAAAGGGCCACCCGCTGGCATCCTGACCTCGGCGGAGTGGAAGGACCAGCTCTCGAAGTTCTTCAATATGAGCAAGGGCGTCTTCGTACCTGGCCGACGGACCTATGGTGGCTTCTATGCCACGTCCGCCGCACCGGTGTTCGAGCACCCCGAGGGAATCTTCGCGGAGTTCGAGGCGAGCGACGAACGGCAGTCGCCAACCCTCGGAGTCCTGCGGCTATGGGATTTCTCCAAGGCGGAAACTCGCTTCCAGACCGAAGAAGGACGTAGCGAGATCGCCGGTCGCGAGCAGGAGGTCATCGCCTACCTGCAGGACCGAAGCGAACAGTGCGACAGCGTGATTGTCGGCGGCAAGACGCGCGACCCGACCTTCGGCGTACGATACTGGGAGGTCTATGACCGCCGGCGCCGGCTTCACCGTCTGACAGATTTTGGCAGCTCCGAGCTAGCTGACCTTAGCCGGGTCGATCGAATCGAACTGGCTCGCCAATTGCTCTCATCCCTCGACGCGCTTCACCTCGCGGAGGCAGCGCACCTCGACCTCGGACAGCACAGCGTCTGGGTGCAGCGACCGTCAACCGTTCGGCTCTCGCACCTGATGGCGGCAAGCTACCCCGATGTTCGCTCGCTCGGCGAGTCGCGCTTCCAGTTTCTGTCAACAGGCAAGCTGCCAGAGGACATCTTCGGAGTCGAAACAACCCCTAAACGTCGCGACGTGTTCCTCGCCGCTTCCGCCATTCACCGCATCCTCCTGGGCACGGGCCCTGCAACCTCGAGCGGAATTCCCGAGTGGGACAGCGAGTGCGACAAGGCATCCGACTACGTCGAACTTTACGGCTGGCTGGCGTCCGCGCTCGCGCCCGACCCAATGCACCGGTTCAAGGACGCGGGAGACGCGCTGACGGCCTTCAACGCTGCAGTCGCCATCCGGCCCACGCCTGCGGAAGTCATAGCAGGGCTTGAGCGGCATCGCGGCGCGATCAAGAGTCAGATGGCTCTCTTCCAGGCCTATCCGCCTGCCGAGATCCTGCGAGACGACGAGACGCGCGCCTTGTGGCGCTCCTGCAAGGACGGTCGCGAGGTGCTGGTAAAGGTCTGGAAGCGTGCTTCGTGGGGCGACCAGAAGAAGGAAGGATCGCGCATCCTTGATTTCCTAGATCAGCTCGCCGAGCTCTCGGCAGTCGAGCCCGAGGGATGCGCGAAAATTCTGGGTGCGATGTGGCTGGGCGATGCGATCGTCATGATCCAGGAGTGGATCGATCGCCCCGACCTCGCGCTGTTGATGGCGGAGCACCCGGAGCAATTTGGCGAGGAAGCGCGGCTTCAATTAATCGACGCTCTTGCCCGGCGGGTCGAGGAGTTGCACACCCTTCGCCTGGCGCATGGCGACCTCAAACCTGCCAACATCCTCGTCGATCCCGCAGCACCGAGCGACCCGGTTATCGTCGACCTGAGTGACTTTACGACGGCCACCGAAGGCGACACTGTAACTGCGCGCTATGCCCCCGAGAGCGGCGGTCGCTTCGAACGCGATTGCTTCGCGGTCACAGTCATCGGCGAGGAGCTCCTCGCCGGAAGCGATTCGAGAATATCCGGCCGCCTTCGCGAGGCAATCGCGAAGGTGCGAACCGACGACCCGGCGAACGCGACGTTGCTTCCCTTGATCGATGTGCTGGCGGCCGGCGAGCCGCACGACGCGGACTTGGCGACGATCCGGCTCGCTAGCCCACACGTAGGGGCAGGCCCTTTGCTACCCGACGAGGGCCATTATTTCCTGCGCCGCGCCCCCTGGGGACGTACGCTCATTATCCGCGGGGCCTGCGAGGAGCTTGAGGTCAGCATCGGGGCTGACGGAAAGCCCTACCGGCTCAACCGGCGCGCTCTGGAGCAGTCAAGGATCAGGCTTTTCCAGAGGTTCGAGTTCGCGTCACTCGAAGCTGCCATCATCGTCGAGGACGGTCCAGTTACCAATCTGGAAGACCTCACTCCGCTGCTCGAACGCGAGGATGTCACTGCGGCCCTGGGTCCGACGCAGCCCAGGGCGACGGACGCCGAGGTGAGCGCGGAGGGCGAGCAGCCCGCCGAACAACGCGACATCGTTTCAGGCGAGTCGCCCGAGGACGACCTGATCGAGGCGATCGCTGCTGAGCCACCGCCGAACGGTCAGGTAGACGTGGCGATGCTGTGGGGGATCCTCGTCGATGCCGAGCGGGAGTTGGTCACCTATGGGCAGGTTGCCGAGGACAGCGTCTTCGACATAAGCATCAACCGGCACAAGGTCCAGTTTGACCTGCTGAGTGGGTCGTTTGACTACAATCGGCGTGACCGTGTCATGGTCGAGCGCGAGGATCGCCGAGGCAATTGGCGGCCCGTCGGCCAACTCGACCTCCAGCGATCCAAGCCTGACACGCTCTATCTGGAAAGCATGCGGCCGGAGCAGCGAAACGGACCGCCGCTAGTGGAGGAGGGCGACGAGCTTCGCTTCCGGAGCCGCATGGAGGAGACCAGCCTCGACCGTCGCCAGGCTGCGGTCAGGCGGATCGTCGGGCGCACCTCGCGTACGCGCAACCTGATCGGAATCCTCGATCCGCGCACCGCGGCAACACCGCAGTCGTTGCCCGATCGCCAGCCGGTCGAAAAGTTGAAGGAGCAGTACGAGCTCAATGACCAGCAGGCCGAGGCCTTGTCAGCTGTGCTCGCCACACGCCCGCTCGCCCTCGTGCAGGGGCCGCCGGGAACAGGCAAGACGGTCTTCATTGCGGCGTTGGTGCATGCCGCTCTCACCTTGGGGCTGGCGCGCAATGTCCTGCTCGCAAGCCAAGCGCATGAAGCGGTCAACAATGCCGCCGAGGCCGTGCTTAAGCTCTTCGCTCGGGCGGGTGAGATACCGAGCATCCTTCGCGTCGGCAACGAGGGTGTTGTCTCAGACCGCCTGCTGCCATTCCACGTCGAGCGAGTCGAGCAGCTCCAGAAGGATAGGTTCCGTGCCGAGATGCGCGAGCGCTTGGCCGTCGCCGCCCAGGGACTGGGCATTCCAGAGGCGCTGACCGACGCGCTGACCCATGTCGAGATTGCGATAAGGCCCGTCGCGGCCCGGCTGGCCAGCTTGCAGGACGAGGAAAGTTCGGCGCAACGAGTAACAGCGCTTCGCGAGACAATCAGCCAGCAGGTCTTGCCGCTTGGCATAGACGACACGCTGCCCGCCGACCTGGCGGCCGAGAAGATTGTCACGACGATTGTCGACGCCTGCCTCCAGGCCATGCCGCAGGGCGAGCGCCCGAGCGCTGACCGTGTTGCTAGGTTCCAGGCAGTCGCAGGGCTAGCACGCGACTTCGTGGGAACAGTCTCGACCGAGCAACGGAGCCTCGAAACTTTCCTCGCCGGAACGCGCCAGATCGTCGCTGGGACCTGTGTGGGGCTCGGCAGATCGGCGCTTGGCTTGACCTCAACACCCTTTGACCTCGTGATCGTCGACGAAGCGGCGCGCTGCACCGCCAGCGAGCTCGCGGTGCCGATCCAGGCGGGCGCATGGATCGTACTCGTCGGCGACCATAAACAGCTTGAGCCACAGCATCCGGAGTCAGTGGTCGACGAAGTCGCCGAGCGCCTCGGCGTGGGCGTGGCGGAGGTTGCGAGGAGCGACTTCGAGCGCATCTTCGAGACACCCTATGGGATTGCCGCGGGTCACACGCTGCGACGGCAATATCGTATGCTCCCCCCGATCGGTGAGATTGTCTCGCGGTCATTCTATGGCAAGCGCCTTGAGCATGGTCGCGTGACGCCGATCATCGACGCAGAAGCGCTACCTGCCGACCTCAGCGCGCCTGTCACGTGGTTCGACACGGCGCCGTTTGGCGAGCGCGCCAAGCAAGCCGATCCCAATCATCGCAAGAGCCTGACCAATACGGTTGAGGCAGACGTGATCGTAAGCCTTCTTAAGCGATGGAGCGAATGCCAGCTGTTCCTCGACTGGCTTGCCCAACAAGCAACGCATGCCCATGGCATCGGGATCATTTGCGCCTATTCGGCCCAACGTGACCTCGTGAGGCGCAAAATCGCCTTGGCACCGATCCATCCCTCGCTGCGAGCCGCGATGAAGGTGGACACGATCGACAGCTACCAGGGCAAGGAAAACCCCATCGTGATCGTGTCGCTTGTTCGCAATAATTGGGACGGGCCCGTGCAGGGCGGCTTCAAGACAATTCGGCCTGGATTCCTCGCAAGGCCCAACCGCATCAACGTCGCGATCAGCCGCGCTATGGACCGCCTTGTTATCGTGGGTAGCTTGAAGCGATGGGAGGAGGCCGGGCCGATGGACCGGATCGCGCGGGCCTTTGCCAGTAACGTTGAATACGGGCACGCAAGGGAAGTAGATGCAATGGCTTTACTGGAGAATCGGCTCAACGCCGCGCCCATCGATGGCGCCTTGGAGAAGGCACAATGACCGTCCAGCCCCGCAGTAAGCTGACGCTCGGCCCCGTGCGCGAGGGGCTCGTCGAAGAATCGGAGGACGGCCCGCTCCAGTTGGCGACGATCGACCTAACGCTGCCCTGTCGTCGGTTCGTCGTCGAGCACAAAGTCGCTGATGTTGGCAAGGTCTCCGTGACAGCCGAGTTTCTAATTCGCTTCGTCCGCGCAATGGGAAGCTGCACAGAGGAAGCGGTCCAGTCCTTCTTCGGATATAGCCGGCGCGAGATGGCCTACGTTTTCCACGAGGTCGAGGACGCCGACTACATCCGTCGGAGCGAGGGACGCATCACGCTGACACAGACGGGGCTTTCGCTCTTCCGCCCTGGTGTCGAAGAACCACTTATCTACGAGGTCGAGCGCAAGATCGCACGCGTCGGCTTCGACCTCATCTCGCTGGCGCCCGCCGAAAAGAAATTTCTGAGCTACTTCGAGCGGAACCTTCCCGAACTGCCGCTGGCCGACGTTGAGCAAGTCAGCTCGGCAACGGAAAGGGTGCCGTCGTCGTTCCGTCGGTTCTTTCGCGAGTTCGCGCTGAAGATCGATCCAATCTCGACCCCGCGACGCACGCTCTATTCCATCGACGGGGTGGCGGCTGAGGAGCGCTTTTCGACGCTCGTGCGCGTCCGGTTGATGTCATCGGGGCTCAAGCCAACCTTACCCGACATCGACCTTTCCGAGTGGAAGTCAGACTACGAGTTGTCAGATCGTGAGGCAGTGGGGCTTGCGGTCGCCGAGATGGTCGAGCGCATGGCTGTTGCGCGGCGGGAAGACGATGGCGAGGCATACCAGCTCCTGATCCAACTTGCCCAAGACTATCTTAAGGAATGGACGCGCCGCGATGGGTTAAGCGTGCAGCGCTTCTATCGACACGCCTTCACGAGCCACGGCGACGTCCGTGCTGACCGCCCGACCGTGCCGATCATCGGCAGCCTATTCACCAAGGAAAATGCGCGTAGGCTGTTCGATGTCGCAAGCTACGGCCTGCGCAAAACGCGCCACGCCGCAGCTGCGATCTATTGGGTGGTGCCCCAGGCCCCACTTTGGGGAAGCACCTCGATCATGGCCGAAATCGTCGAACAGTTCCGCGAACAGATCAATCGCTTGAACGAGGATCTCGGTGTGCGGCAGAACGTAGAGACGATTTCGTTGACCGCACAGCGCGCCGAGCGCTGGGTGAAGGAAGCCTTCACCCGCGGGTACGAGTCGAACGCCCGTGTATTTCCCGGCGGGTTCGAAATGCTGCTCGTCCCGGGTGCCTTCGTCGCCGCAACGGTCCACGCGCCGATCGGCCAACAATCGGGCTTGCCGGTCCCTTTGGGCTTTGCGAGTTTCGACTCGCACGTGTTGGCGCGTGCGGGCGAGTTGCTCGACGCGAACGCCGAAGCGTTCAAACTCGGTGACGTGCTCAGACGAAACCTTATCGCGCCGCCCGCAACGGAAAAGACGGAGGACAGTGCAGGAGGGGCCGTGCCCGCCTCAAAATAGCCGCCGCACCCCTCGAACGGCGAACATGATCCAGAAAAGTTGCGGTTCGCGACCTCGGAGACAGCAGCAGCTTCGCGTCGCACGTTGTTGACAACTCGCGGTGTCGAAAGGGGTCAATGCGCAACGTGATCGAACGAAGCATAATTTTGAGCGTCGTCGAAACGGCATCTATCCCCAAAAATTCTATAAGCGGTCAGACCGCATGCGGCCCCAAACCAACCGTCATCATCCGCTAACCTTAATAGTGTCCTGGAAAGAAAGTTGACCCCTCCGGGCCTACGACTTGGCGACGAGTTTCGGCGTTTTTCGACGGTCAGTATGATTTCCCTTGTATCGGCCTTTGATGAACGGCCGCTGTTTGGTTCAAAGTGGATGGTCGCGTTATTGTATGGACAGCAGGCTTGCGGCGTCCCTCGGTTGAGTTCACCCGCGGGTTTTTGCTCTTGAGTTCATCCAGATAATCGGCCCACCACTGCATCATGTTGATGCGCTCCTCCCAGTGCTCTGCCCGGGCATAGGCGCGCCGAACGTCGTTGTTCTCAATGTGGGCCAGCTGCCGCTCTATCGCGTCCGGATGCCACTCGCCGCATTCGTTCAGCAAAGTTGATGCCGTTGCTCGAAAGCCGTGCGCGGTAGCTTCTTCCTTGCCGTAACCCATACGACGTAGTGCGGCGTTTAGCGTATTGTCGGAAATCGGACGTGAAGCCGATCGAACACTAGGAAACAGCAGCGATCCACCACCAGAAATTTCCCTGAGTGAAGTCAGGACGCTGATCGCCTGCTTTGATAGGGGTATGCGGTGCGGCCGTCGCATTTTCATGCGTGCTTCAGGGATGGTCCACACCGAGCTTTCAAAATCGAACTCTTCCCATTCAGCGACGCGAAGCTCCCCGGGGCGGGGAAACAGCAGCGCCATCAGCATCAGACCGGCCCGGGTTGTAGGCTGTCCGTCAAATGCATCGATCGCCCTCAGCAAACCGCCCAAGGCCTTCGGATCGGTAATCGCGGCGCGAGACGTTACCGTCGGACTGATGAGTGCGCCTCTGAGGGCGAAGGTCGGATCTGTCTCGGCGCGTGCGGTCGCGATTGCGTATCGAAACACGCTGCCGATCGTGGAGCGCAGTCGCCTGGCCGACTCGTATCGACCGCGAACCTCCACGCGGCGGAGGGCGGTAAGGATGGTGGCCGGGTCGATCTCCCGAATGCACTTGTCGCCGATTATCGGATAGGCAAAGTCGAGCAGCCATTTGACCTTGCTGATCGTCCGGTCGGCACGTCCCTCCTTCTTTAGTTTGTCAACATATTCGTCCGCTATTGAGCGAAAGGAGTCCTTTGCCGAATCGGCCTTCCGCAAGCTGCGTTCCTTTCCAGGGTCGACGCCAGCTAGCAGAAGCCTTTTAGCGTCATCGCGCGCCTCCCGTGCCTCGGCGAGAGAGATAAGGGGATAGCTGCCCAGCGCGAGCAGTTTCTGCTTGCCGTCAAAGCGGTAGGCGAGCCGCCAGAGGCGAGAGCCCGTGGGCTGTACCCATAGCTGAAGCCCGCCCCCATCAGATAATTTCACGAGCTTGGAAGCAGGGCGGGCATTTCGACATTTCACGTCGGAGAGGGGCATTCGTCAGGTCTCCCTTGGCTGTTTCGATACCATCAGGATGTCGAATACCAACGGAAATACCATCCCCTCGCCTCGTTGGACCAAATGCTCCTGAAGCGCTCCGTGTCCCGCTTAACCGCGCAAATGCGACTGCAAAAGACCAACAATTCCAAGCGGTTGCAGAAGCTGCAGCGTAGAAGGTTCGGTGAAAGGGAGTGCCGGGAGAAGGGGGGATGGTGCCCAGAGGCGGATTCGAACCACCGACACGCGGATTTTCAGTCCGCTGCTCTACCAACTGAGCTATCTGGGCCTCGCCGGGAAACGAGACATCGCCTGACCGGATTTCAGGAAAGCGCCGTGGGGCACCCCTTGAAAGCGCGTGGGTTATAGCACGGGAATCCGGCCTGTCCAGCGCCTAAGCGCTGATTTTCCGGGGCAATTGTCGCAGACAATACCGACGCCGGCAAAGCAGCAATTGCGTAAGGTCGGCGAAGTGGAATTGCGCGGCCGGCACCGCCCAAACCCTACTTCGGCTCGTCGCTCTCGTCCTCGTCATCCCGCGCGGTGATGACATAGGCGCCCTTCAGCCAGCGGTTGAGGTCGATGTCCTTGCAGCGCTTCGAACAGAACGGATAGGTCTCGCGCGCCGACGGCTTGCCGCATTCGGGGCAGGGGCGCTTCGGGCGCAGTGGTGTGACCTTATCGTCCAGGCTCATGGCCGCGCGGTATGCCAGCTGGTGTGGACCTTGAAGCCTTCGCCCGAAAGCAGCGCCACCGTCTCGTAGAGCGGCAGGCCGACGATGTTGGTGTAGGAGCCGACCAGCTTGACGACGAACGACCCGGCGAGACCCTGGACGGCATAGCCGCCGGCCTTGCCGCGCCATTCGCCGGAGGCTACATAGGCGTCGATCTCCTCGCGCGGCAGCCGCTTGAAGCGAACCCTGGATTCAACCAGCCTTTGGCGCAGCTTGCCGCCCGGCGTAATCAGGCAGATGCCGGAATAGACCCGGTGCGAACGGCCCGAAAGCAGTCCAAGGCAATTGGCGGCGTCGTCCAGCGTCTCGGCCTTGGGCAGGATACGGCGTCCGACCGCGACCACCGTATCGGCGGCCAGCACGAAGCCCGGCGCATAGTCTTCCTCGCTTTTCAGCGAGGCCAGAGCCTTCTCGGCCTTTTCCTTCGACAGCCGCTTGGCCAGCGAGCGCGGATGTTCGGCGCGCAGCGGCGTTTCGTCGACATCGGCCGGCAGCACGCGGTCCGGCTCGATGCCGGCCTGTTGCAACAGTTCGATCCGGCGCGGCGAACCAGAGGCAAGCACGAGCTTCTGCAGGATGCTCATCGCGGTTCGCGCCGGACTGTTACTTGAAACGGTAGGTGATGCGGCCCTTGGTCAGGTCATAGGGCGTCATCTCGACCAGGACCTTGTCGCCGGTCAGCACACGGATGCGGTTCTTGCGCATGCGGCCGGCCGTATGGGCGATGATCTCGTGTTCGTTTTCGAGCTTCACCCGGAACATCGCGTTGGGCAACAATTCCGTCACGACACCCGGAAACTCGAGGACTTCTTCCTTCGGCATTCGATACCTTTGCTTGGATTGCAGTTCCTGCGCCCTGGAGCGCCCAGGCCGGAATTTCGGCGGAACCTATATGATAATCGTGCGCTTGTGAACACGCTTAGATCGCGTCATATGCGACGCGCTCCAAGCTTTCGTTTTATGCATGTCGTTGTCTCAAAACCGGGACCGCTTTTGAGCGACATGCATCAATCCGCCGCGTTTTTTACCTCCGGAAGCAGAAAACGTCGGCTGATGCGCGCTTTCAGCCGTTCTCTCACGTCGCGATAGCTGGCCATGATCTGCTCGCGCCTGCCGCCGACATCGGTCGGATCCGGCATCGGCCAGTATTCGACGTCGACGGCAAGCGAGCGGGTGAGTTCGAGCGCGGCGTGGTGGGCTTCCGGCGCCAGGGTGACGATCAGGTCGAAATAATCGTCCTCGAGATCGTCCATCGAGCGCGGCTGGCGCTCGCCCAGCGTCAGGCCCTCTTCGGCCAGCACCGCGTCGACGAACGGATCGCGCTCGCCCCTGTGCACGCCGGCAGAGGCGACGAAAGTGGCCGGCGGCAGCATGCGCCGCGCCAGCTGCTCGGCCATCGGTGAGCGCACGGCGTTCATGCCGCACAAGAACAGTATCGAGCGGGGCGCCCCAGTCAGGTCTAACCCCGCCAGTGCAGCACGCAGACCAGCGTGAACAGCCGCCGCGCCGTGTCGAAGTCGATGTCGATCTTGCCGGCCAGCCGGTCCATCAACGTCTGCGAGCCTTCATTGTGCAGGCCGCGCCGGCCCATGTCGATCGCCTCGATATGGCTCGGCGTCGAGGATCGGATGGCGTCGTAGTAGCTTTCGCAGATCAGGTAATAGTCCTTGACGATGCGCCTGAGCGGCGTCAGCGACAGGATATGGGTGACGACATCAGCACCATCCTCTCGGGCGACCGCAAACACCAGCCGGGATTCGGCCAGCGACAGCTTCAGCCGATAAGGCCCGGCGCCGTCATCATTGACCGGCTGAAAGCTGTTCTCCTCGATCAGGTCGAAGATCGCCACCGCGCGCTCATGTTCGACATCGGGCGTCGAACGGCCGATCGACTCGTCGAGCTCGACATCGATCAGCCTTGCGCGGGTTTGATCGCCGTCCGCCATCGCCGCCTACATGTTCAGCCGGATGGCGACGGAGCGGCCATGCGCGTCGAGGCCTTCCGCCTTGGCCAGCGCAATCGCCGCCGGCGCAAGTGCTCTCAGCTGCACCGGCCCGAGCTTCAGGATCGAGGTGCGCTTGACGAAATCGAGCACCGACAGGCCCGAAGAGAAGCGCGCCGAACGCGCCGTCGGCAGCACGTGGTTGGAGCCGCCGACATAGTCGCCGATGACTTCGGGCGTATGGCGTCCCAGAAACACAGCACCCGCATTGCGCATCCTGGCCAGGAAGCCCTCGGCATCGTCGATGGCGAGTTCCACATGTTCCGCGGCGATGCGGTCGACCAGCGGCAGCGCGGCCTCGATGGTCTCCACCAGGATCACCGCACCGAAATCGCGCCAGCTGGCAGCCGCCGTCTCGGCGCGCGACAGGCTCTGCAGCTGCCGCTCGACCGCCTGTTCGACGGCCTTGCCGAAGGCCGGATCGTCGGTGATGAGGATCGACTGCGCCGACACGTCATGCTCGGCCTGAGCGAGAAGATCAGCGGCAATCCAGTCGGGATCGTTGCTGCCGTCGGCCACGACCAGCACTTCAGACGGTCCGGCGATCATGTCGATGCCGACCGTGCCGAACACCTGGCGCTTGGCGGCGGCGACATAGGCATTGCCGGGCCCGACGATCTTGGCGACCGGCCGGATCGTTTCGGTGCCATAGGCAAGGGCGGCAATCGCCTGCGCGCCGCCGACGCGGTAAATCTCTGAAACGCCTGCTAGATCGGCGGCCACCAGCACCAGCGGATTGATGATGCCGCCCGGCGCCGGCACGACGATGACGATGCGCTCGACGCCCGCCACCCTGGCCGGCACGGCGTTCATCAGCACCGAGCTTGGATAGCTTGCCGTGCCGCCCGGCACATAGAGCCCGACCGCCTCGATCGCCGTCCAGCGCGAACCCAACTCGACCCCGACGGCATCGGTATAGCGATCGTCCTTGGGCATTTGTCGCCCGTGATGGGATCGGATGCGGTCACGGGCAAATTTCAGCGCCTCGACCGTCTGCGGATCGGCGTCTTTGTAGGCCTGCGCGATGTCGTCCTTCGACACGGCGATGCCGAGGCTATTGAGGTCGGCCTTGTCGAATTTCAGCGTGTAGTCGACCAGGGCAGCGTCGCCCTCGGCACGAACCCGCGCAATGATGGCGCGCACGGCAGTGTCGACGTCCTCCGATACCTCCCGCTTGGTGGTCAGGAAGGCGGCGAAACGCTGCTCGAAACCGGCATCGGACTGGATAAGCGTAATGGCCATCGGCTGCGTCTAGATCGTGATGAGACTTGGTTGAAATCTCATCACGATCTAACCCTTTGTTGGAGCATGATCTCTGGACAAACGATTCCCGTTTTGTCCAACAAAAACCGGCACCCACTTTTTGGGATCATGCTCTACACCCTGTGCACCGGACGCGAGGTCGCTTCCCAGGCGCCGCCTATGTCGGCAAGCCGCGCCTCGATGCATTCGACGTCGAGCATGATCGCGCCGCCGCCGGAAAAGACCAATTCGACGATGCCGGCCGGCTTGCTGATTTCGATAAAGCTGATTGCCAGAAGCGACAGCACCTCGGCCGGCCGATCGCGGGCAATGCCGCTGGTCTTGGCACCGAGCACGCGGTCGAAATGCAACACCGCCTGGCGCCGCTCATTGTGCTGGCTGAACAGCCCGGACTTCGCCTCCCAGACGAAGCGGTTCATGGTCAATATGAAACGCTTGGCCGAAGGCAGGTATTCGAGATCCGAGACCTTCATCACGGCGTCCTGGACGTGAGCCGAGACGATGCTCAGATCCTGATCGTCGAGCGCAATGAGTTTGAGGGCTGCCATGCCGAATGCACACCTGAAAGTTGGTTTCAGCCTTCTGTTAGGCGGTCTTTCCGGTCGGTGCAACCGCGACACAAATTCAACCCGAGGCTAGCGCCTCGGGTTTGAAGTGTTGGCGGTGAATGGAGGCAGCACCAGACGCCTGTCTGTCTGAAGCAACTGCCGTGCGGTCAAGCCGAAATCCGCTCGATCACCGCGCCGCAATTGGAGAGCTTTTCTTCCAGCCGCTCAAAACCGCGGTCGAGGTGGTAGACGCGGTTGACCGTCGTTTCGCCTTCGGCCGCCAGACCGGCGATGACCAGCGACACCGAGGCGCGCAGATCGGTCGCCATCACGGGTGCGCCCTTCAGCTTGGCGACGCCGTCGACGATCGCCGTTTGGCCGGACAGCGTGATGTGGGCGCCGAGCCGGGCCAGTTCCTGCACATGCATGAAGCGGTTTTCAAAGATGGTCTCGGTGATGCGCGACTTGCCCTTGGCCATGGTCATCAGGCCCATGAACTGCGCCTGCAGATCGGTCGGGAAGGCCGGAAAGGGCGCCGTCGTGACGTCGACCGGCGAAATGCCGGCGCCGTTGCGCTTAACGCGAATGCCGGAATTGGTCGGCGTGATCTCGGTACCGGTCTGGGCAATCACATCCAACGCGGTCTGCAGCAGCTCGGGGCGGGCGCCTTCGAGCACGACATCGCCGCCGGTCATGGCCACAGCCATGGCATAGGTCCCGGTCTCGATGCGGTCGGGGATGACGCGCACGCGCGCGCCCGACAGCGATTCGACGCCATCGATGGTGATGGTTGGAGTGCCGGCGCCGGAAATTTTTGCGCCCATGGCGTTGAGGCATTCGGCGAGGTTGACGATTTCGGGCTCGCAGGCGGCGTTTTCCAGCACCGTCTCGCCCTTGGCGAGCGCCGCCGCCATCATCAGCACATGGGTGGCGCCGACGGAGACTTTCGGGAACACATAGCGATTGCCGACGAGGCGGCCGTTCCTGGTCTTGGCCAGCACATAACCAGTGTCGACATCGATGTCGGCGCCCAGCGCCTGCAGGCCTTCAAGGAACAGGTCGACCGGCCGCGTGCCGATGGCGCAACCGCCGGGAAGCGACACTTTCGCCTCGCCCATGCGGGCCAGCAGCGGGCCGATCACCCAGAACGATGCCCGCATCTTCGACACCAGCTCGTAAGGCGCGGTCGTGTCGACGATGTTGCGGGCCGAGAAATTGATGGTGCGCGAATAGCCCTCATTCTGCTTCTCGCGGCGGCCGTTGACCGAATAGTCGACGCCGTGATTGCCGAGAATGCGGATCAGCTGCTCTACATCGGCCAGATGCGGCACGTTTTCCAGCGTCAGCGTGTCGTCGGTGAGCAGCGAGGCGATCATCAGCGGCAAAGCGGCGTTTTTCGCGCCCGAAATCGGAATGCTTCCGGCGAGCTTGTTGCCGCCGACAATTCTGATGCGATCCATGAGAGAATGTCCCCTCGGCCCGAAAGGCCGGTTTTCGTCAGTTTGCGTATCGGCCCGTCTAGACCATTGGCCGGCTTGGTTCAAGAAATAGGATTTCTGAGCTCCTTTGGCCAAGGTGACCGGCCAGTGTGGCTGATATCGGTCAGTCCTTGTGCATTTTTTCAGCAGCCGCCAGGCCTTCCGGGCGCTGGTCAGCGTCACCCGTGCGCCGCGAACGCGCTTGCGTCTTGCGCTTCATGAGATTGGCGCGCAACTGCTCGGCCAGACGGTCCTTGCGGTTAGTCCCGTCCTTTTTTGCCGGATCAGCCTTTTTCGGTGGATTTGTCTTGTCGTCCATCGTTCCGTCCCGCCCGCGACTGGCAGGGCCTGCCGTTCAAGGGATAGCTAGCATTGTGGCGCCGCCATGTCAGCGAAACTTGTCTGGCAAAGCCTTTCACAGACGCCTTGCGCTTGCCGGTTCTATATGGCAGAAGCCCCGCCATCAGCGGCTGCGGTAGCTCAGTGGTAGAGCACTCCCTTGGTAAGGGAGAGGTCGAGAGTTCAATCCTCTCTCGCAGCACCAGTTCATTCCCTTTGATTTTAAAAGATGCAGTCGCGAAGTCGGGGTCTCGTTGCGGACCAAAAAAGCCGGCTGACGCAAAAGTGCCAATCCCGCGTATCCAACCGTGGCCCCCTCGCCCGGAAACATTGAGAGAAAGAGGCTCTACGGGGCCGGACGACTGCTCAACAAGTCCGGACCTGTCAACTCATGAACAGGCCGGACTGGCCGTATCCGGCATGCTGAACACTACCGCTCGCACGCTGAAAGCCAGCCGCCTCGTACGCATATCCACGACAAGTACACAGCTCGCCCAAGGACTTGCCATCGGCCGGCCATCATGATGCCATCTCGCCTGCGGAAGATAGCGTTGGGTTTTGGGGTAGAGAATGCTCTTTGGGCGAACGGCAGGTGCGACAGGGCGCATGTGCGCGGCAATTGCTGCGGCACTGGCGCTGTGCCTATGCGCGTTTGGCCCCGCTTTGGCTGAAGAGCCGAAGGCGCTGAAAGGCGTCGCGCTCATCATCGGTCAGTCCGACTACCAGCACGTCGGCAAACTGCCCAATCCGGAAAACGACGCCCGCGCCATCGAGGAGATGTTCGACAGGCTCGGCTTCGAGACCAATGTCGCCACCAACCGCGACGCGCGCAAATTGCGGCGCGATCTCGAAGGCTTCGTCGACGATGCCGAGGGCGCCGATGTCGCCATCATCTACTATTCCGGCCACGGCATCGAAGCCGGCGGCGAGAATTATCTGGTCCCTGTCGATGCCGATATCTCGGCGCTCGACAATGCCGGCGAAAAGCTGGTGCCGCTGTCGTCCATCGTCGCCGAACTGAAGGCCAAGGTGCCGGTCACCATCGTTCTGCTGGACGCCTGCCGCAACGATCCGTTCCCGCCGGGCACGCTCCTGAAGCTGGCGCCGGGCGACGAAGGCAAGCCGATCGGCGCCGACGGTCTCGGGGAAACGCGCGGCGTGGTTTCCCTGAAGGGCGGCGCCGACGCCAAGGGCTCGGTCGACGGCAGCCTCGGCCAGGTCATCGCCTTTGCCGCCGAGCCCGGCAAGGTTGCGCTGGACGGTCCGGCCGATGGCAACAGCCCCTATGCGGCAGCGATCCTGCGCCACATCGACACGATGGGCGGCGAGGAATTCGGCACCGTTTTGCGCATGATCGGCGAGGAGGTCTATCTCAAGACCAATGGCCAGCAGCGGCCCTGGGTCAATGAGAGCCTGCGCCGGCTGCTCTATTTCGGTATCCCCGCCGAGGCGCCGAAAGGTGATGAGGGCGAAATCCTCAGGGAGCGGCGCCAGCTCCTGCTGACCATCTCGACGCTACCCGATCCGGAGCGCCGCCAGATCGAAACCATAGCGCGTGACGGCAAGGTGCCGATGGATGGGCTCTACGCCATGCTGAAGGCGCTAGGGGTCGACATACCCAAGGATCCGGCCGAACTCGACAAATTGCTGCGCGGCCAGACCGAGCGGCTGAAACAGGTGCTGGCCGAGCAGGCCGCGCTGAAGAGCCAGGACCCGGAGATCGTCAGGCTGACCAGGCTCGCCGAACAGGCGGTACGGGAGGGCGCGCTCGAGGCCGCCAAAAAATTCCACGAGCAGGCCAAGGCGCGCGTCGGCGAACTGTCAACGACTGTCGATCAGGCGGAGGCCGACATCAAGGCACGGCGGCAGGAGTTTGCGGAGGTTTTCGCCAGCAGTGCGCAAACCTATGAACTGTCCTTTGACTATCTGAAGGCGGCTCAAGATTACGCCAAGGCCTATGACGAGGTAGAAAAATGGAGCGACGAGGACGCCTGGACCTACAAGTCAGCGGAAGCCGAGGCGCTCTCCGCGCACGGCTCTTTTTCGGGCGACAACGCCTTTCTGCTCCAGGCCGTCGCGGCCTATGAAAAGAGCCTGACTTATGTGACGCGCGAAAACGCGCCGATCCGCTGGTCGGCCACCGAAAACAATATCGCAATCACTCTGTCGACACTGGGCGAGCGCGAGGCCGGCCGCGACAATCTCGACAAGTCGGCAGCCGCCTTTGAGCAAGCGCTGAGCGTCTACACGCGCGACGCCTATCCGGACGACTGGGCCAGGACTTTCGGCAATCTAGGCGCGGTCTACTGGCAGCTCGGCCGGCGCGAGAACGGCACCGCGCTGCTCGAAAAGGCGGTCGCCGCCTTCCGCTCGGTGCTTGAGGTTCAGGGGTCGAAAAAACTACCACTCGAATGGGCGGCGACCGAGAACAATCTGGGCGTTGTGCTGTCCGAACTGGGCGAGCGCGAGCCGACGAGCGACAGCTTTCGCGCAGCGATATCGGCGCATCGCGCCGCGCTGACAGAATATCGCCGGGATCGCGTACCGCTCGACTGGGCATTGAGCCAGATCAATCTGGGTGTCGTTCTGGCGAGCCTCGGCGCGCGCGAAAAGGATGTACCGACGCTTGAGCAATCGGTCGCGGCCTTCCAGGCGGCGGCTGAGGAGATGACCAGGGAACGCGCGCCGGCGCAATGGGCGACAATCCAGAATAATCTGAGCACGGCGCTGGAATCGATCGGAACCATTAACGGCGATGTCGCCACGCTTGAGCAGGCGCGCGACGCCGCCCTGGCATCGCTTACGGTTTGGACGCGCGAGCACGCCGCGGCGAGCTGGGCCAACGGCCAGCTGACGCTCGGCAACGCCTTGCAGCGCCTCGGCGCCAAGCAGAAGAACAAGGAACTGCTGCTGCAGGCAGCCACCGCGTACCAGGCCGCTCTGTCCGAATATCCGCGTGAGAAACTGCCGCTTGACTGGGCTTCGCTGCAGCAGAATCTGGGATCGGTCAACGACACGCTCGGCGATCTCGATACGGGAACCGATTACTACATTCAGGCGGTGACCGCGTATCGTCAGGCATGGGAGGTCTATACCGCAACCGCCGCGCCGGGCGAGTTCGCTTCGATTGGTTACAGCCTTGCAGGCACGCTGTCGAACTGGGGCGAACGCGCGGGGGACATCTCGACCCTGCGGCAGGCGATCGATGTCTACGGTCAGGTGCTCAGGGTTCGCACCCGCGACAAGGACCCAGCCAATTGGGCCAAGACGGAATTCCGCCTCGGCTGCGCGTTGATGATGTCAGGCAAGCTGGCCTCTGACGATCAACTGCTGCAGCAATCGGTCGACGCGCTGCGGGCGGCGCTCGACGGGCAGACGAAAGGCGGTGATGTCACGGAGATCGGCCAGACGCGGCGCGTGCTCGGCCAGACCCTGTCGATCCTGGGCGACAATACATCCAACCTGGACTTGCTGGCGCAAGCAGCCGACATGCTGGAAGCCGCGCTCCCCGCCTACTCCAAGGACGCCGACCCGGAGGAGTGGGCCAATATCAATTACGACCTCGGCTTTGCCCTCTACAGCCAGGGCCGGATTGGTGGCGACGCCACGTTCTACGCCAAGGCCGTGCAGAGCTTCGAGACGGCAGCGCGGATCTACGACGGTTTTCCCAACCGCCTGCAATGGGCGCGCACCAAGGGCGATATCGGCAATGCCTTGCTGATGGCCGCGGACGGCAAGGACGTCGAGTTGCTCACCCGCGCGATTGCCGCCTATGACGCAGCGCTCAGCGTGGTAACGCGCGAGAATGCGTTGTCGGTCTGGGAGAACAACCAGAACAATCTGGCCAGCGGTCTGTCGAGCCTCGGTTACTGGACGAATGATGTTGCAACGTTGAAACGAGCCGCTCAGATCTACCGCGACCTCGCCACGGTGCGCACGATCGCCCGCGGTTCCGATCTTTGGATCACCACCCAGACCAGTCTCGCGCAGACGCTGAGCATGATCGCGGCCCGCGAGCCTTCGGCCGAGCTGTACGAGGAGGCGATTGTCGTCAACCGGGCGCTTGCCGAGCAGATCGGCCGCGAGCGCGATCCCGAACGTTGGGCCAATGCGCGCAACGAGATGGGCTATGCCTTGACCATGGCCGGCCGCGCCGAAAACAATGTCGGGCATTTCGAGGAGGCGGTGCTGGTCCTGCGCGAGGCGATCGTCGTGCAAAAGAAGATCAATTCGGTGCCGGCCGTCGCCTTCACGCAGGACAGCCTGTGCGACGTGCTGGTCGATCTGGGCGCCGCCCACAAGGACAAGGCGATGGCACAGGAAGCGATCGCCGCATGCCAGGACGCGCTCGTTGTCTTCCGCGAGCGTAAGATGGACGATCTCGCCGCCGGTTCCGAAAAGAACCTCGCCGAGGCACAGGCGTTGCTGGCCGAGTTGCATTAATCCGAGCCCGCGCTCCCGGATGCGGGCGAATGGTGGGCACTTCAGCGTTCACGCTGTTGCGCAAGCAGATGTCACCGGCTCGCCATGGCATGACAGAGATGCGATGTGGCGGTATCGGCTTGTGCGCCGGTCGCCACCCGTCATTCAGGACGACAGGTAATCATATTCCGTTGGAGCGCCAGATGACCCTATTCACCCGCCGCGGGCTTCTGAAAACGGCTGCGGTTGCCGGCGGTGGCGGCGTCGGGCTGGCAGCAATGACCAGGCTCAGCGGTTGGGCAGCTGTCACACCTGAGCCGGTGGTGCTCAAGACGGCAAAGATCCAGGCCAGGTTCATGGATGCGAGCGAGACCCGGGATGTCCTGACGTATGGTGAATCAGGCATGCCGCCTGTACTGCGGATGAAAAAAGGCGAGCCTTTCGCCGCCCGCCTCGTCAATGGCATCGACGATCCGACGACGGTCCACTGGCACGGCATTCGCGTTCCAAACAAGATGGACGGCGTCCCCTTCCTGGTTCAGCCCTACGTCTATACCGGCGATCATTTCGACTACGCCTTCACCCCGCCCGACGCCGGCACCTTCTGGTATCACCCGCATTGCAACACGCTGGAGCAGATGGGCCATGGCCTCACCGGCGTGATCGTGGTCGAGAACCCCAACGATCCAAAATTCGACGCCGAAGCCGTCGTCAACCTGCGCGACTGGCGCCTCGGCGACGACGCGCAGTTCATCCAGCAATTCCGGCCGCGCGATGCCGCAAAAACCGGAACCTATGGCACGGTGCGCACCGCCAACTGGCTCGACCAGCCGCAATTCGACGCGCCGGCCGGCGGGTTGGTGCGGCTGCGGGTCGCCATCACCGATGTCACCCGCATCTACGCCTTTCGCGTCGAGGGTGGGAAGGCCGCGGTCATCGCGCTGGACGGCAATCCGGTGCCGCAGCGTTTTGCGCCCGATGCTTTGCTGCTCGGACCGGGGCAGCGCATGGAGCTCGCCATCCGCATGCCTGACCAGGAGGGCGCGATCGTCAGCCTGGGCGACATCAGAGGCACCAAACCCAAGGTCCTCGCCACCTTGCGCGCCACCGGCAGCTCGCTCAAGCGCGATTTGCGCGACCTCGCACCGCTGGAAGCCAACCCGGTGCCGGAGGTGGATCTCGCCAGCGCGAAACACATCGCGCTCTCGCTCAGCGCCACCGCGGAAAACGTGCCGAGCGACAGCATATGTGGCACGCTCGGCTACTCCTTCTGGGCCATCAACAAGGTGCCGTGGCCCGGCGACACGCCGGACCCGACCGCGCCTTTGGCCGAGCTGAAGCTCGGCAAAAGCTATGTCATCGACCTGGAAAACTTGACGCCGCAATCGCATCCCATGCATCTGCACGGCATGAGCTTCAAGGTGCTGTCGTCTTCGACGCGCCAGGTTCAGCCGGTCATCTCCGACACCTATCTCATGCAGCCCAACGAGAAGGTTCAGCTCGGTTTCGTCGCCGACAATCCCGGCGATTGGCTGCTGCACTGCCACATCATCGAACATCAGAAAACCGGCATGACGAGCTATATCAGGGTGGTTTGACGTCGAGGCGGGTCAATCAGCCTCTACTGGGGTTGGCCTCACCTGCCGGGCCTGTTGCCGGAGAAATTGCCGCCGTCCGCTGGTTTCGTTGGCAAAGCGGGGCCGTTCCCTGCTATTCCCGCCTGCAATCAAGAAGCCGTGGACACGCTTGCATGACCAATGTCGCCCTGACCGGACTGGCCCGCGATCTCGCCAGGCGCGCCGCCGAGGGACGCCCGGTGCGCATCGGCGTCATCGGCTCCGGCGAAATGGGCACCGACCTGGTCACGCAAGGCATGCTGATGCCCGGCATCTCGGTCGCGGCCATCTCGACGCGGCGTCCGCACACGGCGCGTGACGCCATCCGCATCGCCTATGGCGACGAGGCGATGGCGGTCGAGGCCGACATGGGTTCGAAAGTCACCGCGGCGATCGAGGCCGGGAAAATCGCCATCACCTCGAACGAGATGCTGGTCACCAATCCGCTGATCGACGTCGTGATCGACGCCACCGGCAAGCCTGGTGTCGCCGCCGATTTCGACTTGAAGGCGATGGAGCACGGCAAGCACCTGGTGATGATGAATGTCGAGGCCGACGTCACCATCGGCTGCTACCTCAAGCAGCAGGCAGACCGGCTCGGCGTCGTCTATTCGGTCGGCGCCGGCGACGAGCCGTCGAGCTGCATGGAGCTGATCGAGTTTGCCTCCGCGCTCGGCTACACCATCGTCTCGGCTGGCAAGGGCAAGAACAACCCGCTCAACCACGATGCCGTTCCGGATGACTATCGCGAGGAAGCCCTTCGCCGCAACATGAACCCGCGCATGCTGGTCGAGTTCGTAGACGGCTCGAAAACCATGGTCGAGATGTGCGCCATCGCCAACGCCACCGGGCTGGTGCCCGATGTGCCGGGCATGCACGGGCCCAAGGCCGACCGCGACCAGCTGGCCAAGGTGCTGATACCGCGCGCCGATGGCGGCATCCTGTCGAAGAAGGGTGTTGTCGACTACACGATCGGCAAGGGTGTGGCGCCGGGCGTGTTCGTCATCGTCGAGGCGACGCATCCGCGCATCGTCGAGCGCATGGACGATCTGCATATCGGCCACGGCCCCTATTACAGCTTCTTCCGGCCCTACCATCTGACCTCGCTGGAAGTGCCGCTGACGGCAGCGCGTATCATGCTCTACGGCCGCCCCGACATGGTGCCGCTGCCGAAGCCGGTGGCCGAGGTCTGCGCGGTCGCCAAGCGCGATCTCGCCATGGGCGAGACCTTCGATGCCATCGGTGAGACCTGCTACCGCTCCTGGACAATGACCGTCGAAGAGGCCCGCGCCGTCAGCGCCGTCGCGGTCGGCCTGCTCGAAGGCGGCAAGGTGCTGAAGCCGGTCAGGAAGGGCGAGCTCATCACCACCGACAACGCCACACCCGACCGCACGACCAGGCTGTTCGCTTTGCGCAAGCTGCAGGATGAGATGCTGTACGGGAGCTGAGATTGGACGACAGGCCAGTCGGGCTGGCCTTGTCATGACAACTCCCTATGTTGTAGTGGCACCGAACGGAGGCTTCTAGGATGAATCTCCAGATCAGAGACCCGCGCGCCCGTGACCTCGCCCGGCAGCTTGCCGAAAGCGAAAGATTCCAATGACCGAGGCGGTGATCGAGGCGCTCGAATCCGAGCTTCAGCGCGAACGTGAACGAGTTCCGCTGGCTGAGCGGCTGGCCGCCATATCGAACGATCTGAAGGCCAAGGCGGGAAGCGGCGGCAGGGATTTGACTAAGGATGAGATCGACGAGATGTGGGGACATTCCTGATGTTCATCGACACCTCGGTGGTGATCGCTGTCCTCGCCGCAGAGGAAGACGCCGCCAATTGGAGCCGCCGGATCGGGCAGGCCTCGATACGGATAACATCTCCGCTGGTCGTGCTCGAAGCGGCGATGCGGCTTTCGTCGAAGTTGGTGGTGGAGCCGCTCTCGCCGAAAGGGCAATAGGAGACTTCCTGCGCGAAGCCGCGATCGAGGTGGTTCCGATCGAAAGAGGTGATGCCAAGCTCGCGATCCAGGCTTTTTCGAACTATGGCAAAGGTCGCGGCCACCCGGCTCAGCTCAACCTCGCTGACTGCCTGTCATATGCCTCGGCAAAAAGCCGTGGGATGCCCTCGCTCTACAAAGGGAAAGGCTTTTCCCACACCGATCTGGCCTGATCCTACTCCCCCAGTTCCACGATTCGGTCAGCAGCTTCGTCAGCCGCTCCCGCCCAGCAGGCCAAATGCTGCCGCGGTCGCGCCATGGGGCTGTTGACCTGCTCGCGCAACACGCCTGATCATTGCGCTCGTGCTGACGACGCAGACCATCGGCTGCCATTGTATGATCCATTCATATAGTCTGTCTTTTTGATCCGGGTTTTTCAAACGATGCCGAGATGCCAATCTCCGAACGATCAGTTGAACCCCATTGAGGTTGAAATCTTGCAAACCATTTGGACAAGACGCGAAACAATGAAAACCCTTCTGGCAACGGGCATGGTTGCCATGCTTCAGCCTCTGGCTTTTGCAGCTAAGGCCGCCGCCAAGCTGGAATGGACCTATTTTCAGGCTGACGAGAAGGGTTTCCGCCGCACGCCGGTGCTGCTGACCGGTGAGAAGGAAGCCATCCTCCTCGATGGCGGATTTACGCTGTCGGATGGCCGTGCGGTCGCGGATGCGATCAAGGCGACGGGCAAGACTCTGACCACGATCTACGTCAGCTGCAGCGACCCTGACTATTATTTCGGCCTGTGTCCCGTCGCGGATGAATTCCCCGGCGCCAAGATCATCGCAGCCGCTGCGACGGTGGCTGCCATCAAAGCCAATGTGCAAGCCAAGCTGGATGTCTGGGGCCCGCAGCTCAAGGACAATGGACCGAAGGTCCTGGCGGATGTCGTCATTCCCGAGGCATCCGATATCACCTCACTTGAAATCGAAGGAAACAAGATCGAGATCGTCACCGTCGCCGATCTGAAAGACCGGCGGTATCTCTGGGTGCCCAGCCTTGAAGCGGTGTTCGGCGGCGTGCTGATCTCGTCCGGCGTACATGTCTGGGTTGCCGACGAGCCAACCGTAGACGACCGCAAGAAATGGATTGCCGCGCTCAACGAAATCGCGTCCCGCAAACCCAACATCGTGGTGCCGTCCCATCAGGTAGCCGGTGCACCGGACGGTCTGGCGGCCGTGGAATTCACCCGCGCCTACCTCGAAGCTTTCAATAAGGAAGCCGAAAAAGCGAAATCCAGCGTCGAGCTGATTGCAGCGATGAAGCGGCGCTATCCCGATCTTCTTGACGTCTCGTCCCTGGAACTGGGCGCAAAGGTCGCCAAGGGTGAGATGAAGTGGGGCTGATACGGCCCCGCGAGCGTCTCGGCTACTTCCCCAATTCCACCGACCGCAGCCGCGCGGCTTCCACCGCCTCGGTCAGCAGCTTCGTCAGCCGGTCTTCGCCCATCAGCACGGCAAGGGCGGCTGCCGTGGTTCCGTTGGGGCTGGTCACCTGCTGGCGCAGGACGCCGGGCTCCTCGCCGCTTTCGGCAGCGAGTGCAGCAGCGCCATAGACGGTCTGCATGGCAAGCAGCCTGGCGGTCTCGGTCGGCAGCCCCGCCTTCTCGGCTGCAACCGTCAGCGCCTCGATGAAATGGAAGATGTAGGCCGGACCGGACCCCGAAACCGCCGTCACCGCGTCCATCAGGCCTTCGTCGTCGATCGTCGTCACCACACCGCTCGCCGACAGCAGCTCGGCAACGAAACGCCTGATGTCGTCGGTCACCAGCGGGTTGGAATAGACCACCATCATGCCCTTGCCGATCGCGGCCGGCGTGTTGGGCATGCAGCGGATAACAGGCGCGAGATGGCCGAGGATGTGCTCGAAGGTGGCGACCGGCGTGCCCGCGGCGATGCTGACGAAGGTGGTCCTGCCGTCGCCGAAGCGCTTGTAGGCGGCGGTGACGTCGCGGATCACCTGCGGCTTGACGGCGATGACGACGAGGTCGGGCTCTGCGTCGGCGGGGATCCCGTTCGCGTCCGCGGCGACACTGCAACCGAGGTGCTCGGCGCGCTTGCGCAATTCGGCATTGGGCTCGACCACGAACACGGCTTGCGGGGCAAGCTTGCCGGATTTCAGCCAGCCCGCAAGCATGGCGTAACCCATATTGCCGCAACCGGCGAGAACAAGCCTGATCGTCATTGAGAGCCCTCCGAGACAAGGGTTCTCCTTAGACGCTAGCGGGCAGACGGGAAAGCCCCTCAAGGGGTGCTGGATCAGGCCAGCCGGTCAAGGTCGCCGGCGCACCGCGATCGGCCGCAGCGACACTTGCCGCAAGCCAAGCACGCCGAGCACGAAGAGCAGCCACACCGGGTCGCCGCGATGGAAGAAGAAGCTTTCCAGGAACGCGTTCAGCGCCGTGAACAGCACCACCATCATGAAGAAGTCACCGAGATAGATGTTCTCCTTGCGCGGCGGGATGCGCATGTAGTCGCGCAGCGGCGCGATCACGAAAGTGTAGACGGCAACGCACAGCGCCGGGATGCCCATCAGCACCGCAATGTCGAGATAGCCGTCATGGCCATGCACGATGGTCCGGATGTCCCAGGCCCGGTCGAAAGGCTGGTCCTGGCTCAGCAGCAGCGGCGTGCCCCAGAAGCTTTCATAGCCGTAGCCGGTCCAAGGCTTCTTCGCCAGCATCTCGCCGGAGAACTCCCACAGCGTCGTGCGCCCGGTATAGGTGAGGTCGGGGAAATAGGTGGCCGCCAGCTCTTTCACCGGCGGGATGAAGACGATGCCTAAGGTACCGATGGCCGTCGCAATGATCGCCAGTGCAAACAGGATCGGCGTGCCGAACCGCATGCCGATCAGGCCCGGCAGCACGACGATCAGGATCGAGAACGGCACCAGGCCGGCCGTCGTCTTGGATCCGGTGTGCAGCATGAAGATCATCGCCGCGCCGAAGATCGCCACGCCCCAGAATTTCTGGCCGCGCCGGAAGAGATAGAGGCCGGCGAAGCTGAAGCAGGCCATGATTGGTCCGGCAATGTTCTTGTGGGCGAACACACCACGCCACAGGCCGGCATGTTCGGGCTCCTGCGAATCGGCCGTATGCAGGGCCTCATGCGGAAAGACGATGAGGCCGACATAGGACAGGCCGATAACGACGATCGCGCAGAATATGATGACTTTCGAAAAACTGTCGGCATCGCGCGGCAGCACCAGGACCGTCGCTATCGTCAGAACGCCAAGCAGCGTGAAGAAGGCCGCGCGCATGGCCGAGGACGGGTCGGTCGCGTCGATGACCGAAAGCATGAAAAAGCCGAGCATCAGAATCCAGGACGGGCTGAGCAGCGAGCGCACCACCTTGGGGTCGGCGAACGTCAGCAGTGAGAAGATCGAAATGGCGCCGAGCGAACTGAAGCCGAGCTGGTTGACGATGTCGCCGCCGTCGCCGGTCAGTTCCGCGCCTGCCGGCTGAAACGGCCGGAACGACACGATGACGACGGCAAACAACAGCGCGGCAATCGCCGTCGCCACGCCGTCGCGGGTGACGATGCCGCCCAGCAGCAGCTCGTCAGTTCTTCTCAGGCTGCCTGTATTGCTCATTGGCGTATCCGAATTCGGCAAGCACGCGGCCGAGCGAGACATAGACGGGGTAAAGCGCCGTCGACAGCGATCCTGTCCGCGCCAATTTGATTGCGCCGCGCACGGGCGAGGCTATCAGCAGCGCCAGGCTTTTTGCAAACACCTTGGCGCCGGCGAATGGCGTGCCGGCGCGCTTCTTCTTTTCGACCAGCGTCGAGATTACACCGTTGCGTAAGGATCGGGCGCGGATCCAGTCAGCCTCGACGCGCCGGGCCGGAACGCCTTCGCGCACCTTTGCCTCGGCGCACCAGCCAAGCACGAAACCTTTCTGCGCCGAGCGGCTGAGGAAGTCGGAATCGCCGCCGCCCATGAAGTTGAACCGCAGGTCGAGGAAGGGTGGCCCCATGATGGTGAGCACATTGCGCCCGACCAGAAGGTTGCCCGAGGAATAGAGTGCGGCCACGCGCCCGGTCTGGCGATAGGGCGGCGCAAACACCGGGTGCTCGGCCCATTTGGCGTGAGCAGGATCGGTAAACACCGGCACTTGCGGGCCACCGACAATGTCGGCGCCAAGCGTCTCCGCCGTCCTGCACATGCGCTCCAGCCAGTCCGCGTCGGCGATCTCGTCATCGTCGATGACCAGCAGGTGGCGGAAATCCGGAAAATGCAGGATCGCCGTCTGCCAGCCAGCATTGTAGGCACTGCAATTGCCCCGCTCATGCGCGATGATGACCATGCCCTTCATATCGTCGCGTTCGAACAGCGGCACGGCCGCCTGGGCGCCCTCACGCGCCTCGGCCTCGTTTTCGATGACGATGACGGCGAAGCGCCGGCTGGTTTGCTGTGCTTTGAGCGACGCCAGCGTTTCGAGCAGCAGTTGCGGCCGCTTGAAGGTCGGCAGCGTGACGACGGCTTCGATCGTCTCTGCGGCGAGCCCCGGAGAGCGTCCCGCAATCGATACCGAACCGTCCGATGGCAAAGGGATCATCCGCTCCAGCCGCATGTTTTGAATCTGGCTTTCGATAACACCGCGACGATAACGTTTCGTTAATCACCTTTCGCAGCGGCGCCTGCCGGTCCGCGCCTTTCAGCCGTTGCGTTGCGTGATTTAATCAAGGGTTCACCCAGCTTTGCTAGTCGCTGACGCCTGGATAGGTGAGATGCATCTGCTGTTCGCCACATCGATCGTGCCCGACGGCGCTCTCGCTTCGGGCTATGAGATCGCCAATGCTGCGATCATCGCCGCCTTGCGGCGCGCCGGCGTGCGCGTCACCGTCATCGGCTTCATCTGGCCGGGCAAGGCGCCCAGCGACCCCGAAAACACCATCGTGCTCGGCGCCGTCGACGTGCGCACGGAAAGCGCCTCGGCGCGGCAGAAGCTCGCCTGGCTTGGCAAGGCGGTGCTGTCAGGGCTCACCTTCGCTTCCGTGAAGCTGCGCGCGGTTTCCGACAGCGAAGTCCGTGCCGCGATCGAGCGCGCCGGTCCCTTCGACGGCTATGTCCTGAATTCGGTGCAGTTCGCCGGCGCCTTTGACAAACTGTTCGCCGACCGTCCCTCGATTTTCGTCGCCCACAATGTCGAACATGGTTCGGCCAAAGAGAATGCGGCAGCAGCAAACAGTCGCTTCCAGCGCCTGCTGTTTGCCCGCGAGGCCAGGCTGCTCAAGACCATGGAGGAGCGGCTCTGCCGCCGGGCTCGCTTCGTCTTCACGCTGGCCGAGGAAGACCGCGCCGCACTCGGCGTTGCCAGCGACGACCGCTCGGCGGTGCTGCCGCTGGTGACCACTGCCACGGCGCCAAAGCCGGTCAAGCCGCGCCGCATCGATTGCGACGCGGCGCTGATCGGCACTTGGACCTGGCAGCCGAACCGCATCGGCCTCGACTGGTTCCTGGAAAAAGTCGTGCCGCATCTTCGCCGGAGCTTTCGCATCAGGGTCGCCGGCAACATGCCGTCGGATATCACCTCTGCCCATCCCGGTGTCGAATTTGTCGGCCGCGTGTCCGACGCCCAGAATTTCGTGCGCGGAGCCGCCGTCATTCCACTGATCAGCACCGCGGGCAGCGGCGTTCAGCTCAAGACCATCGAGACCTTCGAGCTCGGCCTGCCGTCGGTCGCCACCAGCCGTTCGCTGCGCGGCATCGATCATCGCCCGGCAAATTGCTTCGTCACCGACGATCCGGCCGCCTTCGCCGGCGCGCTGGAGGCAGCGGCGGCCGATGTCAAGGATGTCGATGGCAGCGCCTTTCACCGCCGGCAGATCAAGGCACTGGATGCCGCCATCAGGCTCGGCCTGGAAAAGCTCGGGTCGGTGGGGGAGGAGGTGTCTGCATGAACATGCACACCGCCCGCGCCGCCTTCGGGCTCGATACGCTGAAGACGATCCTCGGCATTTCGGTCCTTGCCATCGGCTGGGATGACGCGATCGCGCTGCTCGCTCGTCTGATTGCCGAGCGGCGCTTCACCAAGGTCAGTTTTCTCAACGCTCACAACGCCAACATCGCCTCTACCGATCCGGTCTTTGCCGAGGCGCTCGACGATTTCCTCATCCTGCCTGACGGCGTTGGCGTCGATCTGGCGGCAAAGCTGCTCTACGGCGCGCCGTTCCCGGACAATCTCAACGGCACTGATCTCATTCCGGCCTTTCTGCAGGCATCGGCGAGGCCGCTGACCGTCGGGTTGCTTGGCGCCACCCGCGCCAACGCCGAGGCGGCGTCGGTCAGGCTAGCCGCTCTGGCGGTGCAGCACGAATTCGTCGTCATCCATGACGGCTATTTCTCCCCCGCCGAAGAGCAGGCGATCGTCGATCGCATCGAGGCATTGCGGCCCGACGTGCTGCTTGTGGCCATGGGCGTGCCGCGCCAGGAATTGTGGATCGCCCGTCATATCGATGCCCGCCACTGCACGCTGCCGATCGCCGTCGGCGCGCTGCTCGATTTTCTCTCCGGCACGGTGCCGCGGGCGCCTCTGTGGATGCGCCAGCTGAGGCTCGAATGGTTGTTCCGTCTGTGCATCGAGCCCGGCCGGCTGTGGCGCCGCTACGTCGTCGGCAATCCGGTGTTCCTGCTGCGTGTCGTCAGGCAGAAATTCTCACATCGGCCCGAGCCCGCCGGAGAGTTGCGGTGAACAGCCGCGTCGTGCCGAGCCCTGCAGCCGAGACCGGTGCCCTGCCGCAAACGCCGACGGCAGCGGTGGTGACCGCCAGCTATGCGCCGGATTTCGAACGCTGCCGCCTGTTGTGCGAGACCCTCGACCGCCATGTCTCCGGCGTGGCGCATCATTACATTCTGGTCGAGCACCGCGACGTGGCGCTGTTTCGCCAGTTGGAAAACGACCGCCGCAGCGTTGTCGACGAGCGCGACCTGCTGCCGCGCTGGCTGCGTGTGTTCGACGATCCGATGAGCCTCTTTCGCCGTCGCATCTGGCTCAGTTTCAAGGCCCAGCCGCTGCGCGGCTGGCATGTGCAGCAGCTGCGCCGCATCGCCATCGCTGCGCATGCTGGAGAAGACGTGCTGGTCTTCTGTGATTCCGACGTCGCCTTCCTCAAGCCATTCGATCTGAGCGCCTTCTGGCGCGACGGCAAGGTGCGGCTGTTCCGGCGCGACGGCGTGCTGTCGAGCGACGGTCACGACGAGCATCGCATCTGGTCGCGCAATGCGGCCTCGGCGATTGGTATCGATGCATCCGAGGTTTCGAACCACGACTATATTTCGACGCTGATCGCCTGGCGCCGTCAGACCGTGACGGCGATGTGCGCCAAGATCGAGAAGGTGCACGCGCGCGGCTGGGTCGAGGTCATCGCTTCAGTGCGCCGGTTCTCCGAATGCATGATCTATGGCCGCTATGTCGACGATGTGCTGAAGCGCGCTGGCCATTTCCACGGCTCGGAGGAATTCTGCCGCGTGCACTGGACCGGCGAGGCGCTGTCGGATGACGAATTCCGCAGCTTCGTCGCCGCCATGGCACCGGGGCAGGTGGCGATCGGCATGCAATCCTTCATCGGCACCGATATCGGCCGCATCCGCCGCCTGATCGGATTGGCTTAGATTGCCTTGGCGGGCTTGCGCAGCGCCGAATAGGTCAGCAGCGCCGAGGCGAGATAGAGCAGCAGGAAGACGACATTGAGCGATACGACAAGCCTGGGCGTGTCGGCAATCGTGGTCAGCACATAGGTCAACAGCACCGCCTTCAGCCCCGCCAGCAGGCCGAGGTTGAGCGCCCTGAGCGCGGTCTGGCCGCGCGCGAACAGCAGCTCGGCCTGGTATTCGACCAGGTTGCGCAGTCCCGGCACGCCGATTGCCAATGCCACCAAGGGCGCCGCCTCGGCGACATTCCGGCCAAGTGCATTGGGGAAGAAATGCAGCACGATGCCGAGTGCGGCCAGCGCCAATGTCGATACCAGGAACACGCCGGCTTCGATACCGCTCTTGACCCGCAGTCGCGACAACAGCTCCGGCGACCGCATCATCTTCTGCACCAGCATCATCGAGAAGGTGCGGATCGGTATTGCCGTCAGGTCGACCAGCCGCATGATGATGGCATAGATGCCGGCCAGATGCGGCCCGCCGATCGCCAGGACGAGCAGCTTGTCGAATTCCGACTGCAGGTAGAACAGCACTTCGGCGCCGGCAACATAGATCGAATCGGCAAGCCGCCTGAGATAGAGCTCGGTGCGCAGCCTCAGCCGCTGGCGTGGATAATAGAAGCCGAAGGCCAGCAGCAGCGAGGCGGCGTTGGCGCCGATGTAGAACAATGACCAGATCCAGACGCTGTGCTGCCCCGACAGCATGAACAGCACGGCGCCCAGCGCACGGAACGCCGTGGTCACGATCGACAGCACCGCGGCGCGGCCGAATTTGCCGAGCCCGTTGTTGACGATCAGCACCACCTCGACCGGCCGCCACAAAAGCGCTTCGGCAAAGACGATTGCGGCAAAGACGGCCAGCGGCACGGTGCTGGCGAAGAAGATCAGGTAGACGCCCCAGGAGGCCGCCGCCAGCAGTGGTAAGGACACGGCGCCAAGCAAAAGGAAGCCGGCGGTGAAGGTGCCGATCAGATTGGGGCGGATGGTGGCTGTGCGGTAAAGCGCCGAGATGAAGCCGAAAGCGAGGATGCGCGACAGCATGACGCCGGCCGCCGAGGCGGTGGCGAACATGCCGAACTCGGCAATCGACAGCGTGTTGGCAAGTGCGATGAAATAGGCAAGCGAGAACACCAGCCGCCCGCCGGCGCCGCTGATGGCTGAAAGATAGTCGCGAACCAGCCCCCGTCTTTCGGCAAGGAAGGTGCCGATGCGGGCGAGTGTCCGCCTTTGCGGTATGTCGCTGGCCTGCGTCATATCGAGGAAAGCCGTAAGCCGGAAAGCTTAACGTGCGGTTCTGACGCCATTTTACAGATCCCGGCAATGCGTGGCGAAGCGAGAAACTTTCACTTGCAGACTTCGGAAATTAACCTTTTGTTTCCCATGCGTGTTTAGCGTGACTTAACGATTGGCCGACCGCCGCTCCCGCGCCGTCGAAGGTAAAGTTTCGAGACAATGGTCGACAGGGAAAACCGTGAAGACTGGAGGCGCGAGCGCTCCCTCCTGGCGCTCGGCAAAGCTGTGCGCGGCGATGAGGCGGCGGATGCGTCGGCGGTCTCGATCGGTGACCGGGTGGATCCGTCATGGCGCGAGGATGCCGCCACGCGTCACCGCATAGCCCGATCGCAACGCGAGGCGCGGTCGAATCCGGCGCCAACGTCACCGCCCGAGCCGCCGCAGTTCCAGGCCGACGGCGAACCCGTTTCGGCCGCCAGCGCGCGTGAGGAGCCTGTTTCCGGCCGGCCTCAGGAGCCTCGCTCCCGCGCGGCCTATGAGCCCCGCTCTTTCCACGAGCAGCAACCGGACCGCGACGACGATGACGGGCAGGAATGGAAACCGCTGATCGATCCGCTCCAGGTCGTCCGCGGCATTAGTCGTTCCAAGTTGCTGATCGTCTCGACGACGATATTGGGGACGGTGCTCGGCGTCGCCGTCGCCGTTTCGACACCGAAGAAATACGAAGCGACCACACAGATGGTCATCGAGCCAGGCGACCTGAAGCTTTCCGACAACGATCTCACCCAACCGGTCGGGCAGCCCGATGCGGCGCTGGCTGTTGTCGAAACCCGCATCAAGATGGTGACATCCGGCAAGGTCCTCGACAAGGTCGTGGCCGATCTCAATCTCGTCGACGATCCGGAATTCAACGGACAGGGCTCTGGCGGCCTTGGCGTCCTGTCGCTCATTCGCTCGATACTGTCGCGCCAGGATGGCCCTGGCGGCGGCGGTGAAGTGCGCCGCCAGGCGCTGGCGGTCGGCAATCTGGCCAAGAGCCTGTCGGTTGAGCGCAGCGGCAAGAGCTTTGTCGTTTCCATCAGCGCCACGACTCAAAGCGCCGACAAATCGGCGGAGATAGCCAATAGGACCAGGGACGTTTTCCAGCAGGAGGCGGCCCAATACCAGTTCGGGATGGCCGGGCGCGCGACGGACCAGCTGACGGCCAAGCTCGATGACCTGCGCAAGAATGTCGAGACAGCGGAGCGCAAGGTCGAGGATTTCAGGGCCACGCATGATCTCGTCGACGCGCAGGGCCATCTGATCAGCGACGACCAGATGCTGAAGCTCAACGAGCAGCTCTCAGTCACCCGGGCCCGTACGCTGGAACTCAATGCCCGGGCCGCGTCGGCGCGTTCGCTGGACGTCAATTCGGTCATCAACGGCACCTTGCCGGAAGAAATCAATTCCAACACGATGAGCGAACTGCGCGCGCAATATGCAGCTTTGAAGCAGGAGGCCGACCGCGCCGCCGTGCGTCTGGGACCGCGTCATCCCGAATACCAGGCGCTCAACGCCCAGCTCGGCGGCTCGCGCGAGCGCATCGCAGGCGAACTGCGCCGCATCGCCTCGTCGCTGCAGGTCGACTTGAAGCGCTCGGTCCAGCTTGAGCAGGATCTCGCTTCCCGCCTGGCTCAGGCAAAGGTCCAGAGCGGCGACGTCAACAGCGATCTGGTCAGCCTGCGCGAACTGGAGCGTGATGCCACGGCCAAACGCTCCGTCTACGAACAGTACCTTCTGCGCGCCAAGGAGACCGGCGAACAGCAAAACATCAACACCACCAACATCAATCTGATGACCCCCGCGCAACCGCCGCTCGAACCCAACGGACCGTCGCGGGCTGTAATAGCGATGGCCGGCCTGCTGCTCGGGCTTGCTTCGGGCATCGGTGTCGGCGCCATGCGCGGCGCCTTTGCCAGCCTGCACGGCGGTGCCAATTCGCGTTCGCGCGGCACAATGGACGAGCGCCGCCCTCCGGTCGAGGACAAGGTCTATCGCGCGCCGCTGCCTGTGGCGCCGCCACCGGCAGCACCTCCGGTGTTGCCGACCGCGGCCGCTCCCGCCCGGAGCCCAGGTCTGTTCGACGGACTGTTCTCGGCGATGCGCAAAGCCACGCCGGGTAGCGGGACGTCAGGCGATCGGCCCGTCGAGACCTACCGCGCCCAACCAGCCGCCGAATATATAAGGCCGGTGCAGGAGCCTGTGGGCTATCGCCAGCCGGACTTCCGGAACGAGGTTCCGCACGCCAATCCCCCTGCGCAGCAGCCTGGCTACGCGCAGCCTCGTCAGCCGGCTGACTATGCCTATTCGCAGGCTCAGCCGATGCCCGCGGCGTCCGGGCCGTGGTCTTCTCCGCAGCCCGCTGGGGCGGCGCCGGAAGACCAGCAGGCGCAAATCGACGATATCCGCGCCAGCCTGCGCGAATTTCGCGAAGCGGTGCGCGAACTCACCGAAAGCCGTTCGCACCGCCGCTATTTCTGAGCAATTCCAGGAAAAGTGTGAAACGGTTTTCCCGGGAAAAGCGCGTAGCGCGCTTTCCCTTGGGAATTGCGTCAAAACAAGAAATAGAGCGGTTCAGCCTTTCCGTGAAAGGATGAGTCGCTCTGAGCCCGTCAGCACAGAATAAAAGCTGCCGGTTTCGAGTTTACGGCATGTGACGGCGCTTTGACGGGATTGCTTAGGCCAAATTTCGTGACAATGCCGCGCAGCATGGCGCCCAAAAAGCGCTGCCGTCGGGCTTTACCCGAATGGGCGGAACGTTTGGAACAACGACATGCACGAAGCAACGTTCAAGGCGCGCGCCGCGCCTTGGCTGGAATGATGTCGAGGATGGTTCATGGCCGAAGTGATTGACGGAAAGATCGTCGCCGCAGACGTGGTTCAGAAGGTCAAGGCCTTGACCGAGGACCTGGTCGCCAAGGGAAAGGCCCAGCCCGGCTTAGCGGTGGTCATCGTCGGCGAGGATCCGGCAAGCCAGGTCTATGTCGCGTCGAAGTCGCGCACCGCCAAGGAATGCGGCTTTCATTCGCTGCAGCACACGCTGCCGGCCGACACGTCCGAAGCGGCACTGCTGAAGATCATCGGCGAACTCAACGCCGATCCGGCCATCAACGGCATTCTGGTGCAGCTGCCGCTTCCCGCCCATATCGATGCCGGCAAGATCATCCAGGCCATCGCACCGCAAAAGGATGTAGACGGCTTTCATTTCATCAATGTCGGCAAGCTCGGCACCGGCGAACTCGAAACAGCCTTCGTGCCCTGCACGCCGGCCGGCTCCATGCTTTTGATCGAACGCGTGCGCGGCAAGGATCTTTCCGGCCTCAACGCGGTCGTCGTCGGCCGCTCCAACATCGTCGGCAAGCCGATGGCAAATCTGTTGCTTGCCGCCAACTGCACCGTCACCATCGCCCACAGCCGCACCAAGGATCTGCCGGCGCTGGCCCGCACAGCCGACATTCTGATTGCCGCCGTCGGCCGGCCCGAAATGATCAAGGGCGACTGGGTCAAGCCGGGCGCCACCGTGATCGATGTCGGGATCAACCGCATTGCCGCACCCGAGAAGGGCGAAGGCAAAACCCGCCTCGTGGGCGATGTAGCCTATGCCGAAGCGGCCAAGGCCGCCGGCGCCATCACCCCCGTGCCCGGCGGTGTCGGACCGATGACCATTGCCATGCTGATGGCCAATACGTTAGCCTCAGCCTACCTTGCGGCCGGCTTGAAGCGGCCTTCCTTCTGACCCAGAAAGCAGCTTCTTTGCCGAACCTTACTATACCCTCTGAACGGCCGGTCGTGGATGATCCCGTTCAAGGGGGCCGGCAATTCGCGTTCCTGCTGGTCGACAAGTTTTCGATGTTTTCGTTGGCAGCGGCGATCGATACCTTCCGCTCGGCCAACCGCCTGCTCGGCCGCGATTTCTATGGTTGGACCACGGTCTCGGCCGACGGCGATCCCGTCATGGCCTCCAATGGCCTGCCGCTCAAGATCGACTATGCCGTCGCCGATTTGCCGCCGGTCGATATCCTGTTCGTGTCGGTGGGCCTGTCGGTCGAGTTCCCCGGCAAGAGCAAGGTGCTGGCGGCGCTGCGCAGCTGGGGCCGGCGCGGCAATGCGCTCGGCGCGCTGTCGGTGGGCTCTTACCTCCTGGCCGAAGCCGGTCAGCTCGAAGGTTATCGCTGCACCATCCATTGGGAAAACCGCGCCGGCTTCGTCGAGCGTTTTCCCGACATCAATTGCACCGGCAACGTCTTCGAGATCGACCGCAAGCGCTACACCTGCGCCGGCGGCACCACCTCGATCGACCTGATGCTGGAGATCGTGCGTGGCGACTTCGGCTCGAACCTCGCCAACGGCGTTGCCAACCAGTTCCAGCATGAGCGCATCCGCTCCGCCGGCGACCGCCAGCGCGTCGGGCCGGAGCGCGACCTGACCGGCAAGTCGGAGAAGCTAAGGCGCATCGTCGAACTGATGGCCGACCATCTCGACGAGCCGCTATCAGCCGTGCAGCTTGCTAAATCGGCGGGCCTGTCGGTGCGCCAGGTCGAGCGCTTGTTCCTGCGCCATTTGAGCGTCACGCCCGGTCGTTACTACATGCGGCTCAGGCTTGAGCGGGCGCGCGAACTGCTGCGCCAGACCAACATGCCGATCCTCGACGTGGCCATTGCCACCGGCTTTACCTCGCACTCCTATTTCGCGCAGAGCTATCGGCTGCAGTTCGGCCGTCCGCCTTCCGAAGAGCGGCGCACCACGTACTGACGCGGTGCTGAGCCGGCCTCGGAACAGGCCTCGGCCGGCGCGGATCCTGTTACACGGCAACCGTTCGTGACCCGCTCCGGGGCTTGTGCCCGGACGCGCCGTCAAATAGCTTCCGGCGCGGATCAGAGGGCGGTCTCAAGGAGATTTCCATGGCGGGACTTTTGCGGAGCGTCGCTGCGGCGCTGCTCCTTTTGTCGATGACTTCGCTCGGCTTTGCCGCCAACAAGGTCATCATCATTCTTGACGCTTCGGGCTCGATGTGGGCCCAGATCGACGGCAAGCCGAAGCTTGAGATCGCGCGCGAATCGCTGAGGACCGTGCTGCAGTCGGTCCCGGGCGACGACGAGATAGGCTTCATGGCCTATGGCCACCGCGAAAAGGGCAGCTGCGACGACATCGAACTGATCGTGCCGCCGCAAGCCGGCTCGGCTAGCGCCATTTCGGCCGCTGCCGACAGCCTGAAATTCCTCGGCAAGACGCCGCTGACCGCAGCCGTCAAGCAGGCGGCCGAAGCCCTGAAATACACCGAGGACAAGGCGACCGTGGTCCTCATCACCGATGGGCTTGAAACCTGCGAAGGTGACCCGTGCGCGCTGGGCAAGGAACTGGAGGCCTCAGGCGTCGATTTCACCGTCGACGTCGTCGGCTTCGGCCTGACCGCTGACGAGGGCAAGCAGATCGCCTGCCTTGCCGACAACACCGGCGGCAAATATATCCAGGCCTCGGACGAGAAGGCGCTGCAGGAAGCACTGGTCGAAACCGTCGCCGCGCCGGCTCCGGCACCTGAACCCGCACCGGCGCCAGCCCCAGCTCCAGCTCCAGCCCCTGAACCGGCAAAGCCCGAATTCAATTTCATCCCGAGCATGGTCATGGCCGAAGGCGGCGATCCGATCACCGACGGCAATGCCTGGGAGGTCTACAAGGCCAAGGCCGATGGCACGCACGGCGAGGCCGTCACCACCCAGTACAACAACTACGAGGCCAATCTCGAGCCGGGCGACTATGTCGTCGTCGCGCGCGCCGACGAAGCTCGGGCGGAACAGAAGGTCAAGATCGAGGCGGGCCAGGTCTACAAGCCGCTCTTCACCTTGAACGCCGGCACCATGCTCATCCATCCGAAGCCAAGCCAGGGCGCCGAGATCAGTGACGAAGCCCATGTCGACTTCGCCTTCCCGGGCGGCAGCACCACCCACTATGGCGACACCAGGATCATCGTGCCGGCTGGTGAGCAGAAGGTGACGGTTGCGATCGGCAGCGGCTCGGTGACCGAGAACATCCAGCTCGCCGCCGGGCAGACTGTGGAAAAAGACATAGTCGTCGGCGTCGGCCATGCCGCCGTCAACGCCTACTACACTGCAGGTGGCGACAAGGCCGACTCCTCGGACATCAGCGTCCAGATCGTCAAGGCCAAGAAAAAGATCGACGGCTCGCGTGACGATGTCGCCCACTCCTATGGGCCCGACAGCAAATTCTGGCTGCCGCCGGACGACTATGTCGCGGTCACCTCGCTTGAGCTCGCAACCGTCGAGCAGCCTTTCAGCGTCAAGGTTGGCGACGTCAAGGACGTCAAGGTGACGCTCGATGCCGGCGTGCTGGTGATGTCGGCGCCGGGCGCCTATTCGATCGAGGTGCTGTCGTCGAAGAAGGATATCCAGGGCAACCGCAAGGCGCTCGGCCTGAACTATGGCGACACCTGGCAGCAGACTATCCCGGCCGGCGACTATGTCGTCCTCCGCCACATGTCCGATCAAGGCCATGACAAGGAAATGCCGGTGACGGTCAAGGCCGGCGAACGGAGCGAGATTACGGTTCAGCCGTAATCGCCATCCATCCCTCACCAAAGGGCGGCCTCAAACCGAGCTCGAGCCGCCTTTTTTACAAAATAGGCAATGATGCCTCAGGCCGTGCCGAAAGCACTGGCGCCGTGGTCGGCGCGGCCGACCAACTGGCGGAAACCAGCGAACAGCTCGCGGCCGAAACCGAACTCGTTGCCGATGAGATCGATGTCGGCCGTGCGGCGCAGCGCGAGCTCGGGCCCCGGCACCAGCACTTCCAGCGTGCCGGCATCGGCGTCGAGCCGGATGATGTCGCCGTCATGGATCCTGGCGATCGGCCCTTCCTCGACCGCTTCCGGAGTTACATGGATCGCCGCCGGCACCTTGCCGGAAGCGCCAGACATGCGCCCGTCCGTGACCAGCGCGACGCGCTGGCCACGATCCTGCAGGATGCCGAGCACGGTGGTCAGCTTGTGCAGTTCCGGCATGCCGTTTGCCTTCGGGCCCTGGAAGCGGATGACGGCGATGAAGTCGCCGGTCAGCGTGCCGGCCTTGAAGGCTTCGTTCAGTCCCTGCTGGCTGTCGAACACCTTGGCCGGCGCCTCGATGACGCGGCGTTCCGGCTTCACGGCGGACGTCTTGATGACGGCGTGGCCGAGATTGCCGGCGAGCACCTTCAGGCCGCCGGTCGGCTGGAAGGCTTTCTTGAACGGCGCCAGCACCTTCTCGTCGCCGCTCTGCAGCGGCGAGGCTTCACGCACGACGCCGCCATCTTCGCCGAGCCGGGCCTCGACCGCATAGGGCCTCAGGCCTTCGCCCCATACCGTCTGCACATCCTCATGCAGGATGCCTTCGTCGAGCAATTCGCGGATCAGGAAGCCGAGCCCGCCGGCGGCATGGAAATGGTTCACGTCGGCAAGCCCGTTCGGATAGACGCGCGCGAGAAGCGGCACCGCTTCCGACAGGTCGGAAATGTCCTGCCAGGTAAGCGTGATGCCGGCCGCCGCGGCCATGGCGATGAGATGGATGGTGTGGTTGGTAGAGCCGCCGGTGGCGTGCAGGCCGACGACGCCATTGACGAAAGAGCGCTCGTCGATCATGCGGCCGACCGGCGTGTAGGCGTTGCCGAGCGCGGTGATCGCCAGGGCTCGCCTGGTCGCCTCGCGCGTCAGCGCGTCGCGCAGCGGCGTGCCTGGATTGACGAAGGACGCGCCGGGCGTATGCAGGCCCATGATCTCCATCAGCATCTGGTTGGAATTGGCGGTGCCATAGAACGTGCAGGTGCCCGGCCCGTGATAGGATTTGGACTCCGCTTCGAGCAGTTCTGCGCGTCCGGCCTTGCCCTCGGCATAGAGCTGGCGGACCTTGGCCTTCTCGTCATTGGGGAGGCCCGTCGTCATCGGCCCTGCCGGCACGAACACCGCCGGCAGATGGCCAAAGGTGAGGGCTGCAATCACCAGCCCCGGCACGATCTTGTCGCAGACGCCGAGATAGACGGCGGCGTCGAACATGTTGTGCGACAGGCCGATCGCCGCCGACATGGCGATCACGTCGCGCGAAAACAGCGACAGCTCCATGCCGGGCTGTCCCTGGGTCACGCCGTCGCACATGGCGGGCACGCCGCCGGCCACTTGCGCGATGCCGCCAACTTCCTTCGCGGCTTCCTTGATCAGCGCCGGGAAGGTTTCGAAGGGCTGATGCGCCGACAGCATGTCATTGTAGGAGGTAATGATGCCGAGGTTCGGCACCTTGTCGGCGCCGAGCGCCAGCTTTTCAGACGGGCTGCAGACGGCAAAGCCATGCGCGAGGTTGCCGCAAGACAGAACCCCCCGGTTGGCGGCGCGGCTGGAGGCCTCGGCGATGCGGCCGAGATAGCGCTCGCGGCCGGCTTTCGAGCGTTGGCGGATGCGTTCCGTGATGGCTTCGATGTCGCGTCTGGCTGTCATGGTCGGTCCTTTCGAGCCCCGGAAGAACGTCCTCCACCGTCTGCCGAGACTGCTTTGCGTGAAATCAGGGTGCCCAGAACACCTCTACCGGGATGGGTGCCGCTTCGAGCACTTTGCGGATGGGCTTTTTCGCACCCGGTCCCATCGCACCGTCGAAGGCGGTGCGCTTGTCCTCGCCTTCTATATGCAGCGCGATGAAGCCGGCGTCGACGATCCGCGCCAGCGGCAGCGTCAACCGGGGTTCGCCGGCGCTTGCCGCGTGAACCGGCAGCACGATCCTTGATGAGGCCGGGTCGAGCAAATCGCCGAGATTCTCGGCGTCGGGAAAGAACGAGGCGGTGTGGCCGTCGCCGCCCATGCCGAGCACGACGACATCGAGGGGCCAGGGCAGAGCCTTCAGCGCCGCATCGTCGGCCGCCGCGGCGGTCTCGATGCTTGCCGCCTCATGGTAGAGCGGCACGAAGTGCGCGGCAGCCGCCTTGTTCTGCAGCAGGTTGGCCGCGACCAGCCCCGCATTCGAGCGCGGCGAGGAGGCCGGCACGAACCGTTCGTCGACCAGCGTCACCGTCACCTTGTTCCAGGCGATCGGAATGGCCGAAAGTGCTGCAAAGAACTTTGCCGGCGTGGTGCCGCCGGAAACGGCAAGCAGGGCCGTGCCGCGCTCGTCGATGGCCTTGGTCAGGCGCGCCGCGACATTGCCGGCAAGGGCTGCCGCCAGATCCTGGCGCCCGGCAAAGCCGTTCCAGTTATAGACGGGCTCGCTCAATTGCTTTCGTGCCATGTCCGCCCGTCGCGTTCGATCAGCGCAATCGAGGCCGAGGGACCCCATGTGCCGGCCGTATAGCCTTGCGCCTCCTGCCTGGCGCTTTCCCAGGCGTTCTGGATCGGGTCGATCCACTTCCATGCCGCCTCGACTTCGTCGCGGCGCATGAACAGCGTCTGGTTGCCGCGGATAACATCCATGATCAGCCGTTCATAGGCGTCCGGCGCGCGACCGTCGAAAGATGTTGCAAAGCTCATGTCGAGCGGGATCTGGCGCAGCCGCATGCCGCCCGGGCCTGGATCCTTGATCATGATGAACTGCTTGACGCCTTCGTCGGGCTGCAGCCGGATCACCAGTTGGTTGGCTGAGATCGGCCCGGCGCTGTCGCCGAAGATCGAATGCGGGATCGGCTTGAACTCGATGACGATTTCCGAAACGCGGGTCGCCAGCCTTTTGCCGGTCCGGAGATAGAACGGCACGCCGGCCCAGCGCCAATTGCCGATCTCGGCCTTGATGGCGACGAAAGTCTCGGTGGAGCTGTCTTTGCCGAGTTCCTCGACATAGCCTTTCACCGCGCCGCCTGCAGAGGCGCCGGCGCGGTACTGCCCGCGCACGGTGTGCTTGGGTGCCTCATTGCCGTTGATGCGCTTCAGCGCCCGCAGCACCTTCAGCTTCTCGTCGCGCACGGCATCGGCATCCATCGACGATGGCGCCTCCATGGCAACCAGGCAGAGCAGCTGCAGCATGTGGTTCTGCACCATGTCGCGCAGCGCGCCGGCCTTGTCGTAGTAGGTGACGCGGTCTTCAAGACCGACGGTCTCGGCCACCGTGATCTGCACATGGTCGATATGGGCAGAATTCCAAAGCGGCTCATAGAGCGCGTTGGCAAAGCGCAACGCCATCAGGTTCTGCACCGTCTCCTTTCCGAGATAGTGGTCGATGCGGAAGATCTGGCTTTCGTGGAAGTCGTCTCCAACCACGTCGTTGAGCTTGCGCGCCGAATCGAGGTCGCGGCCGATCGGCTTCTCCAGCACGATGCGTGAATTCGGCGTGATGAGATTGTGGGCTTTCAGCTGGTGCGAGATGTCGCCGAACAGCGCCGGCGCCACCGCCAGATAGAAAGCGCGGATGCGGTCGCTTTCGCCGATCGCCTTTTTCAGCTTGTCGAAGCCGGCACCGGTCGTCGCGTCGGCCGATACGTAGGACAGCCGGGCAAGAAATGTCTTGAGTTCCTCGGCGTCGATGTCGGCCGGCTTCACATGCTGGGAAATCGCCTGCTTGGCGAAAGCCTGGAATTCCTCGTCGCTCATCTTGGAGCGCGAGGTGCCGATGATGCGGGTCGGCTCGGAAAACTGATGGTCGCGCTGGCGGTGGTAGAGCGAGGGGAGCAGCTTGCGTTCCGACAGGTCGCCGGTGCCGCCGAAAATGATGAAGTCGAAAGGATCGACGGGAATGATCTGGCTGGTCATGGTGTGTCCGCTTTGACGCCGCTCGCTGTGACGCGGCTGGATATAATCTAATCGATTTAGATTATCCAGTGCCATGGTGTCACATCGAGGCCAAATCACTGCATATTGATTCGCTCCAAATGTGCCTTGACACTGGCTGCCACCCGGAGGCTTTTCGTCAAGCGATGGTCCCGGGGCTTTCGCGCCTGCAACATAAAGCGGGAATGTGACGAAAGCTAATGCGTGTCATCCAGAAGTGCGAAGCGGTTCTGGGAGACAGGCACGCATCAAACAAAAAGGAAAAATGCGCTTGCGAGGTGGTCTTCAATGAGCGGAAAAAGCATGCGTCTGGAAAACAAGGTTGCCGTCATCACGGGTGCTGCGTCAGGTTTCGGCGAAGGCATGGCCAGGCGCTTTGCCGAAGAGGGCGCCAAGGTCGTCGTCGCCGACCTCAACGCCAAGGGCGCGGAGCGCGTTGCAGCAGAGATCGGCCAGGCCGCGATCTGGACCCAGACCGACGTTTCGCAGCGTTCCGAATTCGACGAGATGGTCTATGCCGCAAAAAGCGCCTTCGGCCGCATCGATATCATGGTCAACAATGCCGGCTACACCCATCGCAATGGCGACATGCTCGACGTCGACGAGGCGACCTTCGACCTGATCACTTCAGTCAACATGAAGGCGATCTACCACGCCGCACTTGCCGTGGTGCCGATCATGGAGCGGCAGGGCGGCGGCGTCATCCTGACCACGGCTTCGACCGCCGGTCTGCGGCCGCGTCCGGGGCTCACCTGGTACAATGCCTCGAAGGGCTGGGCGATCACCGCGACCAAGTCGATGGCGGTCGAACTCGCGCCCAAGAACATCCGCGTGAACTGCCTTTGCCCGGTCGCCGGCGAGACCGGCATGCTGGAGAAATTCATGGGCACCGACACGCCGGAGATCCGCGAGAAATTCCGTGCCTCGATACCGCTCGGCCGTCTGTCGACGCCGCTCGATATCGCCAACGCTGCGCTTTGGCTTGCGTCGGACGAAGCCGCCTTCATCACCGGTGTGGCGCTGGAGGTCGACGGCGGCCGCTGCATTTGAGCAATTCGGGAAGTACCTCGCTGTTCGCAATGCATGGCAGACAGAGCAACGTCGGCAAAAGTTCGCATCGGTGCGCCGGCCGGCCGAGGAACGAACATTGACGTCGTCACGCCGGACCCCAGTTTGACTTCTCGATCACCCGAAAGGCATAACGGGATCGTGGATAGTGTTGGCGGGTGATGAAGATCAGGCAGCAGAAAAGTCGCTATGATCTGGGATGGCGGCTGCGGCTTTACCTGGCCACGCGTGCGCGGGCGCGAAGCAAGGCAATTTTCATCGGCATTACCGGAAGCTCCGGCAAGACCACGGCGGGAAGCCTGCTTGGACACATCCTGGCCGGTCATGGTTCGGTCCATACACAGGTTCTAGCCAACACGATGAAACTGTTGGTCTCGACGCTATCCAGGCGAATGGGAAAGGGCGGCAAAACCGACTACGTCGTCTTCGAGGCTGCTGCATTCGGCCCGGACACAATGAAGCCCATGGCCGAATTGCTTCGCCCTAATGTGGCTGTTGTCACAATGGTCCGGCTGGAGCATCGCGCCAATTTCAAGACCCTGGAAAACGTGGCGCGTGAAAAGAGTGCACTGGTCGCGGCGCTGGAGCCGGGCGGCTTCGCGATGCTCAATGCCGATGACCCGCATGTGATGGGCATGGCCTCGGCGAGCGAATGCCGTTCCGTCACATTCGGTACATCGGAACGGGCGGATTATCGCGTCAGCGATATCGAGGCCGCCTATCCCAGGCCATTGCGATTTTCGCTCCACTGGCGCGGCGGTGTGCTTGACATCGAGACGCCGTTCCCCGGCGAGCATTTCTGGCTGCCGACTTCAGCGGCGGTGGCAACCGCTCTTGAGCTGGGCGTGCCTGCGCAGATGGTAAAGGACAGGATCGCGACGTTCCAGCCGGTGGAAAATCGCGGTCAGGTGCTCGTCCCCGCACGCGGCCCCCACTTCATCGTTGATGCTGCAAAGGCGCCCTGGCATTCGCTGAGCCTTGCCTTCGACATGGTAGCCGGATCGACGTTCGGGCGAAAACGCATCGTTCTTGGCCAGCTATCGGATTTTTCCGGCTCGAATATCAGATATGCCCAAGCTTACCGCAGCGCGCGCGAGATTGCAGATCAGGTGATTTATGCCGGCGATCACGCTCATCGCTCCAAAGCGAACCAGGCCGATCGCGATAGCGGCCGTTTCATCGAACTGCGCACGGCAAAGGAAGTGTCGGACTACATCGCCCAAACCGCGCAGCCGGACGAGTTGATCCTGCTCAAGAGCTCGTCCAATCTGCACCTTGAGCGTGTCGCACTTGCCTGGACCCACGACGTCAAGTGCTGGGTTTCGGTATGCGGCAAAACCGAGGGATGCGAGCAGTGCGGCCTCTATGAAGTGCCGTTTGAGCAGCACCGCGAGTTTGTGGCGCAGAGAAAATTGAAGCGCCGCAAGCACAGACTGCTGCGGCTTCTCGGTCGCTAAAGGTTTTGGCCCGAGCACACCAGCGCCTGTTTGACTCCGGAACTTGGCACGACGCATATAGGCTGGCTAAGAATCGGCGGGGTTGTGAAACTGGAATTCCCGAAAAATCGCAAGGATTTGGGGTGGGCGCTGCGACGGCTGCAGGCGCGCTGGGTTCGAGCGCGTAACGACGCGACGTTCATCGGCATTACCGGCAGCTCCGGCAAATCCACATCCACAAGCCTGGTTGCACACATACTGGGCGCCCAAGGCAAGGTGCATCTGCAGGCCCAGGCCAACACAATGCCCGCGCTCGTTCGAACGCTCTACAAGCGGCTGAGAAGGGCTGGCAAAGTCAACTACGTCGTTTTCGAAGCCGGCGCTTCCGACTTCGGCACGATCAGCGCCATGGCGCAGATGCTGAAGCCGAGCGTGGCGGTGGTTACGATGGTCCGGCTGGAGCATGTCGGCAAGTTCAGGACTCTGGAAGCTGTGGCGGGAGAGAAGCGCGCGCTGGTCCAGGCAGTCCAATCCGATGGACTTGCGGTTCTCAATTGCGATGACCCATTGGTGCTCGGTATGGCATCTGGCGCGAAGTGCCGGGTTGCGACCTTTGGCCAATCCGAAAAGGCAGACTACCGCGTGAGTGATGTGTATGCCGCGTATCCGGAATTGCTGCGGTTCACCCTTCATTCGCGCGGTGGCAGCCTGAATATTCAAGCGCCTTTTCCCGGCGAGCAATTCTGGCTGCCGACTGCAGCGGCTGTGGCCACCGCCTTGGAACTTGGCGTCCCGCCAGAGAAAGTCATAGCGAGAACGGCATCGTTTGAACCGCTCCCCAACCGCTCTACGGTGCAAGAGGTACCAGCAGGTCCGAAATTCCTAGTCGATACGGCCAAAGCGCCATGGCATTCGCTCAACATTGCCCTGGAGATGATTGCAAAGGCCAAGGCCGCCCGTAAGCGCATTGTGCTGGGGCAGATATCCGACTACGCCGGCTCGTCGAGGAAATACGGCACCGCCTACAATATCGCGCGCGAAATCGCCGATGAGGTCATTTATACCGGCGACAATGCGCATCGCTCGCGCGCCAGCCAGGCCGACCGCGACAGCGGCCATTTCATTGAGCTTCGCACTGCCAAGGAAGTTTCGGATCATATCAAACGGACGGCAGTCCCAGGAGAACTGATTCTGCTGAAAAGTTCGTCCAACCTTCATCTGGAAAGGATCGCGCTCGCCTGGACACACGACGTCAAATGCTGGGTCCCGATATGCCGCAAGTCGGAAAGCTGCCAAATGTGCGGCCTCTATGAGGTGCCGTTCGAGGAACACCGGGATTTCCTGGCGAAGCGCAAACTTGCTCGCAGGAGACACCGTTTCAGGTGGTTGCTCGGCGGCTGACCAGATCTGGCGGCTTGCGTCTCAAGCCCCGGTCTTGATGTAGCTCTTGTAGATCCAGCCGCGCTTGCCGTTGTAGACGATCTGGCACCATTTCTTGCAACTTACCACCTGCACCGACGACTTGGCGGGCACGGTCCCCATGGCGGCGGCGTTTTTCTGCGGACCGCTGCGCATTGTCACCGTCCTGAGGATGCGTCCGGTGCCGGCGGCAGCAGCCACCTTCTGTGGCTTGGCCTTGGCCTGGGTATCGTTCGTTGCGGCGGAAGATTGCTCGTCTGGAAGTTGCGGTTTTGGCGTCGGTATGGCGGCGGTTTCCGCGTCGTCGTCATTGGCGGGAGCAGCGACCTTTGACAACTGCGTCGTGGCGTCGCCCTGGGCCGCCGGTTCTTCGAATGCCGCGGCATCGGACGGTTTGGCGGCAGCCTGCTCGGTAGGCACCTGATCGGATGGCGTCGCGGCAGGGTCGCTGTTGGATTGCGCCGCAGTCCAGCGCGGATCGTTGGCCGACAGCGGCGGCATCGCAGCCCCACCCACAGCGACCGTCGATGAAACCGCGTCGCCCTTGCGCGCGGCTTGTGGCGCCGCTACCGCGGTAGCCGTCGCCGCGACCGGGGCAATCTTGGTCGTCTTGACCGGAAAAGTCGGAACGTTCTGCTGTGTGCTGGCGATCGCTTGCCGGTCGTTGGCCGGCAATGCCAGCCAAAGCGCTATGCCCGCCACACCAAGCAGCGCTGCGGTGCCGACCGCGGCGATCACCAGATGCGAATTCGTGCGCACCCCCTGCCAGAAGGAGGGCCGCATGTCATAACCGAATTGCATGGCGAAGCGCCGACGTTCCGGCGCGCCGAAACTGAAGGGCTCGTTCACTCTTGCCACCTCCAAAAGATGAGCCGGTGTTCTTTCGATCGGCGCCGGCAGCCCGGCATTCGATCGGCATCGGTCCCAACAACAAAGCGGGCAGGCCCGCAGAAATCCCCGTTCAATCGCCCAGAACCGGCATCCTTTGCCCTTGATTGTGGCATCAGTGCGCCCTCAGGGGAATTGTGCGCTCTTGTTAAGGATTCTGCAACGTCTCGCTGCGGCAACCAACAGCTCAATAGAATCAGCTCAGTACCAGCCACGGCTGATATGAGATACTTTCCCTATATTCGGTCCCTCAGGGCAAACCAGTTCAGTGCCAAGAACAATAATGGCGTTCTAAATCGCCGGCCGCCGGGGAAAGCCGGGATGTTCAGGTCCTCGATCAGCTTCAGTCTGTCGCGGTTGCCGGCGACGGTCTGGGCATAGAGCTTGCCGAAGAAGTTCGACAGCATCACGCCGTGGCCGGAATAGCCTCCGGCCGAGATCACATTGGGCATCACCTCGCGCACGAACGGTTTCCTGGGCATGGTGATGCCGACATAGCCGCCCCAGCCATGGGTGATCTCGACATCGCTCAGTTCCGGATAAAGCTCGGCTATCTGCCGGCGGATATGGACATGGATGTCCTTCGGATCGTTGACGCCATAGACCTCGCGCCCGCCGAACAGCAGCCTTCCATCCCTGGATTTGCGGAAATAACGCACGACGAAACGCGAATCGTCGACCGCCTCGCCGCCCGGCAGCACTTTCGAATGAACGCCCAGCGGCACCGTCGCGCCGATGAAGGAACCGATGGGCATGATGTGCGCGGCACTCACCGGCTCGAGCGTGCCGCCATAGGCATTTACACCGATCAGGCATTTCTGGGCGGTGATGGTTCCTCTCGAAGTCGTCACCCTGACCTTGCCGCCGCTGGAGGTAACACCGGTCGATAGTGTCTGCTCGAACAGGTGCGCGCCGGCCGCTGCCGCGACCTTTGCCGTGCCGATCACCAGCTTCATCGGGTGGATGTGTCCGGTGCCGGTGTCGCGGGTGCCGCCGAAGTAGCGTGTGGAGCCCAGCCGTTCGGCCGTTTCCCTGGCATCCATGAAGGCGATGTGCGGATAATTGAAGCGGCCGGCCATGATCTCGGCATGCGCCTTGTAGTCGTCGAGATAACGCGGCTTGTGCGCCACGGACAACTGGCCGGGCATATAGTCGATGTCGATCTGGTTAACGGCGGCGAATTCGAGCAGGTGCGCTTTCGCCTCCTCGGCAAGGTCGAACAGCGCCTTGGCGCGGGAGAAGCCGTATTCGGCCTCCATCTCTTCGGCCCAGGCGCGCTGGCCCGTGCCGAGCTGGCCGCCATTGCGCCCTGAAGCGCCGTCGCCGAAGCGATGCGCCTCGATCAGAACGACGTCGGCTCCCGCCTTCGCCAAATGAGCGGCCGCCGACAGCCCGGTGAAGCCACCGCCGACGACGACGACGTCGCAGCTGCGGTCGCCGTCCAGGGCAGGGTACTCAGGGCGTGGTCCGGCTGTGTCTTCGTACCAGGAGCGACCGGGGGAGATAGGTGATTGGTAAGGCATGGGGACACCAGCCAATGGTGAATGGTGAATGGCTGCGAGACGCACGACGTCTGCGCTCATCCATCCAATATGAAACTACTCACCATTCACTATTCACCATTCACACGACGAAGTCGCCGCTCACACGTTGAGCAACAGATACTCCCGCTCCCACGGGCTGATCACTTCCATGAAGGTCTCGAACTCCGCCCGCTTGATCGCTGCATAGGTTGCGGCAAAGGACTTGCCCAAAAGGGCGCACAGCTCCTCGTCGCCCTCGAACAGGTCGACGGCTTCGAGCAGGCCGCGCGGCAGGTCGATCTCATCGGCGTTTGCGGTGGTCAGCACCGGAGGCTCGGCCTTGATCTTGTTGGTGATGCCGATCAGCCCGCAGGCAAGTGAGGCCGCCAGCGCCAGATAGGGGTTGGCGTCGGAAGACGGGATGCGGTTTTCGACACGCCGCGCCGCCGGATCCGAGCGCGGCACGCGGAACGCCGTGGTGCGGTTGTCATAGCCCCATTTGTTGTTGACCGGCGCCGAGGCCGACTGCGTCAGCCGGCGGTAGGAATTGACGTAGGGAGCAAACATCACCAGTGCGTTCGGCACATGCTTCTGCATGCCGCCGATGAAATGGAAGAAGTCGTCGGTTTCCGAGCCGTCCTTCGCCGAAAAGATATTCAGCCCGGTCTTCTTGTCGATGATCGACTGGTGGATGTGCATGGCAGAACCTGGCTGGCCCTGGATCGGCTTGGCCATGAAGGTGGCATAGATCTCATGCTTCAGCGCTGCCTCGCGAATGGTGCGTTTGAACATGAACACCTGATCGGCGAGCTCGACCGGATCGCCGTGACGCAGATTGATCTCGAGCTGGCCGGCGCCTTCCTCGTGGATCAGCGTGTCGATCTCCAGGCCCTGGCTTTCGGAGAAATGGTAGATGTCGTCGATCAGTTCGTCGAACTCGTTGACGCCGGCGATCGAATAGCCGGCTCCGCCGCCGATTGGCCGCCCGGAACGCCCGACTGGTGGCGTCAATGGGTAATCCGGGTCGGGGTTCTTGCGCACCAGGTAGAATTCGATCTCGGGCGCCACCACCGGCTTCAGCCCGAGCTTGTCATAGGCTGCTACCACGCGCTTCAGGACGTTGCGCGGCGTGAACTCGACCGAACGGCCATCCTGATGGACGAGGTCGCAGATGACGGCGGCCGTCGGGTCTTCTTCCCACGGCACCACGGTCAACGTCGACAGATCCGGCATCAGCTTCAGGTCGCCATCATCCTCCGGATAGTGGAAACCGTTGCCGTCCTCGGGATAGCCGCCCGAAATCGTCGTCATGAACACTGCCGATGGCAGCGCCAGCGAGGTGTTGGAAGTGAATTTCTTTGACGGCATCATCTTGCCGCGCGCGACGCCAGCCTGATCAGGCGTGATGCATTCTATGTCTTCGATGCCGCGCCATTCCAGCCAGGCGCTGACTTCCTTCCAGTTCTTCACGCCGCGTTGATTTTTCACGAAGGCAGGCGTTCGGACGCGTCCTCCGCGGGTCGACGGACGGACTTCCTTTTTCGCAGGCGGCATCATTCACCAGTTTGGGTTGCAATTATCACAGTATAGCTGTTGCCGGTGATGGAAGGGAAGGGGAGCTGCCTGTCTTCGCCTTCCTGGTTGAAAATCGCGCCACGCAGATTAGGGTCAACCTCCCGCAGATCGAGCAGCAGAAGACACCGTATGCCAGGCAAATTGACCACGATCGGCTTCGACGCCGACGATACCCTATGGCAGAACGAACAGTTCTTCCGCCTGACCGAGAAGCATTTTGCAACCCTGCTCGCCGACCATGGCGATGCCGAGCACATTTCGGCACGGCTGCTGGAGGCCGAGAAGCGCAACCTTGCCGTCTACGGCTTCGGCATCAAGGGCTTTACCTTGTCGATGATCGAGACGGCAATAGAAGTGACCGAGGGCCGTGTGCCGGGGTCGACCATTGCCGAAATCCTTGCCGCCGGCCGCGACATGCTGGGACATCCGGTCGAGGCTTTGCCGCATGCGCGTGAGACCGTGGAAAGGCTCGCCGGCGCCTACCATCTGGTGCTGATCACCAAGGGCGATCTGTTCGACCAGGAGCGCAAGCTGGCGGCGTCCGGCCTTGGCGACCTGTTCGATGCCGTCGAGATCGTCAGCGACAAGAGCGCCGCCACCTATGCCAGGATCTTTGGCCGCCACGGCAGCCCGCAGGACAGCATGATGGTCGGCAATTCGCTCAAGTCGGACGTGGTGCCGGCCATCGAGGCCGGGAGTTGGGGTGTGTATGTGCCGCACGAGCTGACCTGGGTGCTCGAACACGTCGAGCCGCCGGTCGAGGCACCGCGATTTCGTCAGCTTGTCGATCTTGGCGAACTGCCGGCTTTGATCGAGAGCATCGGCAAGGAAGGCTGACCGCCCCGCACGCGTTCGGGCGGATTGCGATCAGCCGCGCCCGAGACTGATCAGCCGGTCGACCACCGGCTGCAGCCTTTCGGTGGTGATCGGCTTGGTTACCACCACATCGACCACGCTCGACAGACCCAGGCTGTCGGGCGTGCCGGTCTTGGTTGAAAGCAGGATCACCTTGGGGAGCGACCGCCCATATGTCCGCCGCAAGGCGTCGATGGCCGCCATCAGCGCGCGGCAGTCCTCGTTGTCGGGGCCGCCATCGAGAACGACGGCGCCCGGAATGAGGGTTCGCAATGTCTTGGCCGCCATTTCGGGCGACTCGGAGATCGGCTTCAGTCCGGACTTCTCGACGATCTTCGACACCACCACCCGGTTGATCGGCGATTTTCCAACGACCAGCACGTGGGAGAAATCCGTTGATATCTCGGAGTTCGCGTCCCTGCTTGACGAATTCAGATGTTTGGCGGTGTCGGTCTCGCGGTTCACAGGGCACATGGGCGGGGCGGGCACTCGGCGCTGCTTCAATGCAGGGTAGAAATCCGAGGGCCAATTGGCGTGAGATCGCCCGCCATGTCAAGCTGAAATGACGGACCTGCGAAATATAGCCGGAAATATTAAACCCCGGAGAAAAGGTCTGTTTTCGAACTGTAGTTAAGATTACGCTCAAAAGCGAAAGTCACCCGCGCTGAAAACCCGCGGGTGACGTTGAAATCGGCCAGTGAGCGGCGGGGCCCATAAGTTCCACAAGCACAAAGCTTCCGTAAGGGAAAGATCAGCCGTGACTCTTCTGCGTGACGATCACCGGGATCAGCAGGTCGCCCCAATTGCCGTCGCCGCCATGATGCCGGGCCGAGCGCACCAGTTCCACCGAGACGCCGGCCTCGACTGCCTTCATCACCGATTGATTGAGCCTGTGCAGGTCGTTGGCCAGCATGCGGATGGTCGCCTGTTGGTCGACACTCATCGTGGTGGACTGCTCGTCTGCACGTTCCTTGACGCGGCTTATCGATGCCATTTTCTTCTCCCTTGCCCTTCGGGGGTTTCCTCTGTTGGTTATGTCGATCGGTTCATTCCGCTGCCGGCTTGAACTGGGCGTGCTCGGTGGATTCATGCATGGCGGTGGTCGAGGACTGGCCGCCGCTGATCGCCATCGACACGGCGTCGAAATAGCCGGTGCCGACCTCGCGCTGGTGCTTGGTCGCGGTGTAGCCGTGGACTTCCGCCGCGAACTCGGCTTCCTGCAGTTCGGAGTAAGCCGCCATTTGCCGCGCCTTGTAGCCGCGGGCCAGTTCGAACATGCCGAAGTTGAGCTGGTGGAACCCGGCCAATGTGATGAACTGGAACTTGTAGCCCATGGCACCGAGCTCGCGCTGGAACTTGGCGATCGTCGGGTCGTCGAGGTTCTTCTTCCAGTTGAACGACGGCGAGCAATTATAGGCGAGCAGCTTGCCCGGATGATGCCTGCGCACGCCCTCGGCGAACTTCTTGGCCTGCGCCAGATCGGGCTTGGAGGTCTCGCACCAGACCAGGTCGGCATGCGGCGCATAGGCAATGGCGCGCGCTATGCACGGTTCGATGCCGTTCCTGACCTGGTAGAAGCCTTCAACCGTGCGGCCGGCATCGTAGTCGACGAAAGGCTGGTCGCGCTCGTCAATGTCGGAGGTCAGAAGCTTTGCCGCTTCCGCATCGGTGCGTGCCACGACTAGCGTCGGCGTGCCCATCACGTCGGCCGCCAGACGCGCCGCGTTGAGGTTGCGGATATGCGCGGCGGTCGGGATCAGCACTTTGCCGCCGAGATGGCCGCACTTCTTCTCAGAGGCCAGCTGGTCCTCATAGTGGACGCCGGCAGCGCCGGCCTCGATGAACGCCTTCATGATCTCGAAGGCGTTGAGCGGTCCGCCGAAGCCGGCCTCGGCATCGGCGACGATCGGCGCGAACCAGGTGTCGACCGACAGGCCGTTGCCTTCCGAGGTCTCGATCTGATCGGCGCGCTGCAGCGTGCGGTTGATGCGCTTGACCAGTTCGGGCGCCGCATTGGCGGGATAGAGCGACTGGTCCGGATACATGGCCGACGCGGTGTTGGCGTCGGCGGCTACCTGCCAGCCCGAGAGATAGATTGCCTTCAGCCCGGCACGCACCTGCTGCATCGCCTGGTTGCCCGACATGGCGCCGAGTGCATTGACGAAGTCTTCCTCGTGGATGAGCTTCCACAGCCGGTTGGCGCCCATTTCGGCAAGACTCTGGCGTATCTGGACCGACCCGCGCAGCCGCTTCACATCGTCCGGCGAATAGGGTCGTTCGATGCCGTCGAAGCGGCCTTCGGGCGCGGATGGGACAAGATTGTAAAAATCAGTCATTGGTCACTCCAGATCAATCGATGCCAGTGTCTTGAAACGCCGCGCCCTGGGATGGTGTGCGTCGTCTGTGTGTGACATCATTTACATTGCGCCGCGACGAGAGCGAGGAAAACCGCTATTTCTGGTAGAAAATAAGAGAAAACCTGTGTTGTGTTTGACTGCTTATCGCTGTAAATCTGTCATGATTGTAAAAGGATGGTGCGCCGTTCATCGCTCGCAAGTCGTGTAAATTTCCTGTCAAGGAAAGCCGATGGCCGACCAGAAGATCTTTGCCGGGCCGCGCATCCGCCGCATCCGCATCGCCAAAGGCCTGACCCAGACAGCGATGGCAGAGGGGCTCGGCATCTCGCCGTCCTATCTCAACCTGATCGAGCGCAACCAGCGGCCGCTGACGGTGCAACTGATCCTGAAGCTGGCCTCTGTCTACAAGGTCGACCCGCATGAATTGCAGGGTGAGGCGAGAGGGTCGATCTCGGCCTTGAAGGAAGTGTTCGGCGACCCGCTGCTTGCCGGTGAGCTGCCGGGCGACCAGGAACTGATCGAACTGGCCGAGGCAGCCCCCAACGCATCGGCTGCGATGATAAAACTCTTTCGCGCTTACCGCGAGCAGGCCGAGCGGCTGTCCGATCTCAACGAGCTTCTGGCGCGCGAGGGCCGCGCCACGGCGCTGTCCGGTGCGCGGCTGCCGATCGACGAAGTGCACGAGATTTTCGAGCGCCGGCCGAACCATTTTGCAGCACTGGAGGAAGAGGCCGAGGCCTTCACCTCGATGCTCGACCCCGGCGACGATCTGTTCGGCGCGCTGAAGGCGTGGCTGAAGCGCGAGTATGGCATCGTCGTCAAGGTTCTGCCGGTCGCCACCATGCCGAACTGGCGCCGCCGTTATGACCGTCATTCGCAGCGTCTTTTTCTATCGGAGCGGCTGTCGCCGTTCGACCAGTTGCGCGAAGTCGCCATGGAGGCCTGCCTGATCCGCATGACGGTCGCGATCGCCAGCGAAATTCAGGCGCTGAAGCTCGGTACGGACGAAGCCCGCCGGCTCGCCCGCTTCGAGTTCGGCCGCTACGCCGCCCATGCCTTGATGATGCCCTATCAGGCCTTTCATGCCGCCGCCGTGCGGGCTCGTTACGACATCGATGTGCTGCGCTCGCGTTTCGGCGTCTCCTTCGAACAGGCGGCGAACCGCCTGACCATGCTGCAGCGTCCTGGCTTGTCCGGGGTCCCGTTCTTCATGCTCGAGGTCGACAATGCCGGCAACCGCTTCCGCAAGGCCGGCGGCCAGGGCTTTCCGCAAAGCCGCTTTGGCGGCGGCTGCCCGAAACTGCCGGTCCATGCCGCTTTCGCTTCGCCTGGCCAAATCCTGGTCGAGGCGGTTGAAATGCCCGACGGCGCCGAGTTCCTCTGCATCGCACGCACGCTCGAGGGGCCGCAGGGTTCGTTCTCCGAGCGTCCGCGCCGCACCGCGCTGCTGTTGGGCTGCGATATCGGCTTTCGCGACGAGATCGTCTATGGCGCCGGGCTGCCGGCAAAGGCCGGACAGGGCGCCGCCACGCCGGTCGGTCCCGCTTGCCGGCTGTGCGAACGCATCGGCTGCCTCGCCCGCGCCGAGCCGCCGGTGACCCGTCCGCTGGGTCTCGACGAGATGGTGACGGGCCTGAGCGCCTTCGATTTCCAGTGATGCTTCTCGGGCTGGAGGTCGCGGAAGACTGCAGCTGTTTGCGCTAAGCAATACAGCGCTGCCCGAACCATCGCCGAACCAAATATTGATTAAGCATCGGCGCTGCGCTATCGAAAGTGAGCTGCAGGGCAGCCAAGGGGGGACGGCTTATGAACAGGAAAGCTTTGTGGCTTGGCGTGGCGCTTGCCCTTTTGGCGGGGCCTGTTCTGGCAGAAAAATCCTCGGAATTCTTCAAGGACTATCAACAGTATAGTGACGACGGCAAGGCATTCCTGGACAAAATCGATCCAAAGACCGGCGCGGTCGACCTTCCCGAAGGCATCCATCTCGATCTCAAGGACAAGTTCTATTTTCTGGGTAAGAAGGACGCGACGTCCGTCCTGACCTAGGCCTGGGGCAATCCGCCTGATACCGCGTCCGAAGCAATCGGCATGATCTTCCCGGCCAAGTACGAGCCCATCGCCGGCAACGGTTGGGGCATCGAATTGCGCTATGAAAAGATCGGCCATGTCGATGACGCCGACGCCGCATCCATCGACTACACCGAACTGCTGAGCAGCATGCAGGCGGACACATTGTCGGCCAACGATCAGCGGGTAAAGGACGGCTTTCCCCCGATCAAGCTAATCGGCTGGGCCTCGCCGCCGGTCTATGATTTCGTCCACAAGCGGCTGCACTGGGCCAAGGAACTGCAGTTCGGAGACGATACCGTCCACACGCTCAATTACGACGTCCGTTTCCTCGGCCGGGAAGGCGTCTTCGTGATGAGCTACATCGCTACGGTCGAACAATTGCCGGAGATCAAGCAGAGCCTGGACGAAGTGCTGGGCGTGGCGGACTTCAACACCGGCAAGAAATACACCGATTTTCTGCCAGGCACCGACACGGTCGCCGCGGTTGGCATTGGCGGCCTCATCGCCGGAAAACTCGCGGCAAAGGCCGGCCTGATTGCGGTCGCGCTCATCGCCCTGAAAAAGTTCGGCATTCTGCTGCTGGTACCGTTGGCCGGTCTTTGGCGCTTTATCCGCGGCAACAAGGGCACGTCCTAGAAACGGCGGTGTTTGCCCGTATGGCTGCCGGTTGGCGGTGCGCCAAAGGGAATGCCGGGCTGGATCACGTCCGGCGGTAGCCTATGCGCTAGGCGAATACGGCACGTTTCTGTCGTCCATTGTGCATTATGCCACCCCGAGATAGCCGACAGTCGCACCCCATGACCGATACCGCATCTTCTCCAATCGCCGCACCGCCGATCGTCTCGCCGCGCGAAGAGCGGGTCGGCTTGCTGCTGGTGTTCCTGTCGGCGCTGATGTGGAGCTTTGGCGGCACCATCGCCCGCTTCATCGACACCGCTGACAGTTGGACGGTGGTGTTCTGGCGCTCGCTGTGGGCGGCTGTGTTCCTGATTTGCTTCATGGCCTGGCGCGACGGCTGGCGCGGCATGTTGCGGCTGTTTCGCGACATGGGCCTGCCCGGCCTTGCCGTGGCCGTCTGTTTCGCCACGGCGTCGACGTGCTTCGTTGTCGCGCTCGCCTACACCACCGTTGCCAATATCCTGTTGATGCAGGCCGGTGTGCCGCTGCTGGCGGCATTGCTTGCCTGGGTGCTGTTTCGCGAACGCGTCGCCGTCGCGACCTGGGTGGCGATCGCCGCCGTCATCGCCGGCGTCGCCATCATGGTGTCGGAATCGCTCGACGGCGCCGTATCGCCCATCGGCGACGGGCTGTCGCTGCTGATCGCCGTCATGTTCTCGATTGCCACCGTCATCACCCGGCGCTTCGCCCATGTGCGCATGACGCCGGCGACATGCCTCGGCACGATGCTGGCAGCGGCTTTCGCCGCATCGCAAGCCACGCAGTTTGCCACGTCGGCCCACGACATGGCTTTCCTGTTTGCCTTCGGCGTCATCAATCTCGGCCTGGGCCTTGCCTTCTTCGCCACCGGCGCGAGGCTGGTTCCGGCGGCGATCGCAGCACTCCTCGGCACGTTCGAGCCGATCCTCGGACCGATCTGGGTCTGGCTCGTTCATGGCGAGGTGCCCTCGGTGCGCACCATCATCGGCGGCGCGGTGGTGGTCGCCGCGCTGCTCGTCCATATCGCGCTTGAATTCAAGCGCCAGGCGAGGCCTGCACGGCCGGGGACCACCGGCCTGCCATCCCCTAATTGACCCGCCTTTCCCTTGGTTGAGCCCGTCTTCCCTAATTACGCCCGTCTTTCCCCAATTAGCGAAGCCGCACGCCATATTGACCGGGCTTGCCCCGCGCGGGCCATTGACAACCTTGCTGCGGCACGGGCAGGCTGGGGCACGGCAACAACAAGACAGGCTTACCTTGCCAAGTGTCCCCGCCGGTCGGACCAAGACCGGACCACAGCGTCGTATCCCTGCCCGCGCCACGGCGAAAGCCTCTGACGGCGTCAGCGCGCCCGCCATGCGGGCACACAGAGCCATCATCTGCCGCTCGTCGGACCGCCCGGATGGCGCCGGCAGTTCACGCTTGTGGCTGCCCGGAAAGCTCAATACTCTGAAGCAAATGCCCAATCGCGCTGGATCAGCGACGACTTGGCGAAGGAACACTCATCAAAGGAGAACAGCATGATCCGCAAAGCGCTCTGGCTTTCGGCAACCTCGGCATTTCTGACGCTTTTCGCCGTTGGCGGCCATGCCGAGGATCGCGTCGTCAACGTCTTCAACTGGTCGGATTACATCGACAGTTCCATCATTGACGACTTCACCAAGGAGACCGGCATCAAGGTCGTCTACGACACCTTCGATTCCAATGAAATCCTCGAGACCAAGCTGCTTGCCGGCGGCAGCGGCTATGACGTCGTCGTGCCCAGCGGCAACTTCCTGGCGCGCCAGATCCAGGCCGGCGTGTTCCAGAAGCTCGACAAGTCGAAGCTGCCCAACATTTCCAACATGTGGGACACGGTTTCGGAGCGGACCGCCAAATACGATCCCGGCAATGAATACTCGATCAATTACATGTGGGGCACCGTCGGCATCGGCTACAACATCAAGAAGGTGCAGGCTGCACTCGGCACCGACAAGATCGACAGCTGGGATGTGTTCTTCAATCCCGACAGCCTGGCCAAGCTGAAGGATTGCGGCGTCTATGTGCTGGACTCGCCGGCCGACATCATCCCAGCGGCGCTCAAATATCTCGGCCTCGATCCGAACAGCACCTCACCTGACGACATCGCAAAGGCCGAGGAGACGTTGCTGAAGGTGCGGCCGTATATCCGCAAATTCCATTCGTCCGAATACATCAACGCGCTCGCCAACGGGGATATTTGCCTGGCGGTCGGCTGGTCGGGTGACGTCTTCCAGGCGCGCAACCGCGCGGTCGAGGCCAAGCAAGGCGTCGAGATCGGCTATTCCGTGCCCAAGGAAGGCGCCCAGATGTGGTTCGACCAGATGGCGATTCCCGCCGATGCGCCGCATGCCGCCGAGGCACTCGAATTTCTCAACTACATGATGAAGCCGGAAGTGATCGCCAAGTCGTCCAACTATGTGCTGTACGCCAACGGCAACAAGGCTTCGCAGCAGTTCGTCGACAAGGCGCTGCTGGATGATCCGGCGGTCTATCCGGACGCCGAGACCTTGAAAAAGCTCTATACGGTCCAGCCCTACGATCCCAAGACCCAGCGCCTGATCACGCGCAGCTGGACCAAGATCGTCACCGGCCAGTAAGCAATGCGACATGGTCCCGGCAGTCATCTGCCGGGACCATTCTTCTCTGGGGCAAGAAGCAAAAAAAACAGGACGGAGTGGGACATGAAATCGCTTGGCAGCATCCGCAGGGATTTCGCGCCATGGAACGACCCGAACGCCAAGCCATATATTCAATTCGAGAATGTCAGCAAGAAGTTCGGTGACTTCACCGCCGTCAACAATCTGTCGCTGACCATTTTCGAGCGCGAGTTCTTCGCCCTGCTCGGCGCGTCGGGCTGCGGAAAGTCGACGTTGCTGCGGATGCTTGCCGGCTTCGAGGAGCCCACCGCCGGCCGTATCCTTCTCGACGGCCAGGATTTGCGCGGCATCCCGCCCTATCGACGCCCGGTCAACATGATGTTCCAGTCCTATGCGCTGTTCCCGCATATGACGGTGGAAAAGAACATTGCCTTCGGCCTCAAGCAGGAAGGCATGCCGGCGCCGGATATCGAAAAGCGCGTCGCCGAGATGCTGAAGCTGGTCAAGCTCGAGCAGTTCGCCAAGCGCAAGCCGCACCAGCTCTCCGGCGGGCAGCGCCAGCGCGTCGCACTCGCCCGCTCGGTCGCCAAGCGGCCGAAAGTGCTGCTGCTCGACGAACCGCTCGGCGCGCTCGACAAGAAGCTGCGCGAGGAAACGCAGTTCGAGCTGATGGACCTGCAGCAAAATCTCGGGCTCACTTTCGTCGTCGTCACCCACGACCAGGAAGAGGCGATGACCATGGCCGACCGCATCGCCATCATCGACAAGGGCGAGGTGATGCAGGTGGCGACGCCGGCGGAAGTCTATGAAGCCCCCAGTTCGCGCTTCGTTGCCCACTTCGTCGGCAATGTGAACATGTTCGAGGGCAAGGTCGCCGAGCGTGCGGCAAACACCACGCGCATCACCGGCGCGACAGGGGCCCAGATCGTCGTCGAAAACAGCACCGATACAAAGGCCGGTTCCGACATCGTCTTCGCCATCAGGCCGGAGAAGATCAAGGTGTCGTCGACGAAACCGGCCGACGCCGTCAATGCGCTTGAGGGCGAGGTCTACGACGTTGCCTATCTCGGCGACATGACCGTTTACCACATCCGGCTGGATGACGGGCAGATCATCAGGGCAAGCGCGCTCAACGCGGCGCGAGTCACCGAGGACCCGCTGACCTGGAACGACCGCGCCTGGGTCTCCTTCCGGCCGGATGCCGGCGTCGTGCTGACACGGTAGGGGGCGGCCATGTCCAACATTGCACTCACCGACGCCGGTCCATCGGCCGCGGCCAAACCGTTCCTGATGCGGCTCGGTGCCGGCTTTGTCAGCCGGCTCGTCATCATCGTGCCTTATCTCTGGCTGCTGTTCTTCTTCTTCATCCCGTTCATCATCGTCTTCAAGATTTCGCTGTCGCAGTCGGCGATCGCCATGCCGCCCTACACGCCGGCGCTCGATTTCAGGGACGGCATGTGCGGGTTCTTTGTCCGCTTCCGCGAACTCAGCGTCGACAATTATGTCTGGCTAACGCAGGACGCGCTTTACTTCAAAGCCTACGTGACCAGTGTTATCATCGCTGCTGTCTCGACGATCCTGACCTTGCTCGTCGGCTTCCCGATCGCCTACGGCATGGCCCGCGCGCCGGCGACGATCCGTCCGACCTTGCTGATGCTGGTTATCCTGCCGTTCTGGACGTCGTTCCTGATCCGCGTCTATGCCTGGATCGGCATCCTCAAGCCCGAGGGTCTGCTCAATCAGCTGCTGTTGTCGCTGCACATCATCAATCAGCCACTGATCATCCTCAACACTTACACGGCGATCTTCATCGGCATCGTCTATTCCTACCTGCCATTCATGGTGCTGCCGCTCTATTCGTCGCTGGAAAAGATGGATTACTCGCTGATCGAGGCGGCAAAGGATCTCGGCTGCCCGCCGACATCAGCCTTCTGGAAGATCACGTTCCCGCTGTCGCTGCCCGGGGTCATCGCCGGCTGCCTGCTGGTGTTCATTCCAGCGGTTGGCGAGTTCGTCATTCCCGATCTGCTCGGCGGCTCGCAGACGCTGATGATCGGCAAGACCTTGTGGAATGAATTCTTCGCCAACCGTGACTGGCCGGTGTCGTCGGCCGTCGCCGTCATCCTGCTGCTGCTCCTGATCGTGCCGATCATGCTCTTCCAGCAGGCCCAGGCACGCGCCCAGGAGCAGGACAAATGAACGCCACCTGGAGCCGCTTCAACGTCACCTCGGTCGTGCTGGGCTTTGCCTTTCTCTATCTGCCGATCGTGCTGCTCATCGTCTTCTCCTTCAACGAGTCGAAGCTGGTCACCGTCTGGGGCGGCTTCTCGACCAAATGGTATGCCTCGCTGTTCCACAATCAGGGGCTGATGGACGCCACCTGGGTGACCGCGCGTGTGGGTGTCATCTCCGCCACTGTGGCAACCGTGCTCGGCACGCTGGCAGCACTGACCTTGACCCGCTACACCCGCTTCCGCGGCCGCATCCTGTTTTCCGGCATGGTGTTTGCGCCGCTGGTCATGCCGGAAGTCATCACCGGCCTGTCGCTGTTGCTGCTGTTCGTTGCCGTCGGTCTCGACCGTGGCTTCCTGACCGTGACGCTTGCTCACATCACCTTGACCATGTGCTTCGTGGCTGTCGTCGTGCAGTCGCGCCTGGTGTCGTTCGATCGTTCGCTGGAAGAAGCTGCCTTGGACCTCGGCGCAACGCCGGTAAAGACCTTCTTTCAGATCACGCTGCCGGTCATCATGCCGGCCATCGTCTCCGGCTGGATGCTGGCCTTCACCCTGTCGCTTGACGACCTGGTCATCGCCTCCTTCACCTCCGGGCCTGGCGCCACCACGCTGCCGATGAAGATCTACAGCCAGGTGCGTCTCGGCGTGACGCCGGAAATCAACGCCGCCTGCACCATCCTGATCGCCGTCGTGGCGGTAGGCGTCATCATCGCTTCGGTCGCCAACAAGCGGCGTGAGGTGCAACGCCAGCTCGACGAACAGGCCGCGCAGCGCGGTTGATTGCGTCAAACGAGGGATAGGGCGATCCCGGTAAGGGTCCGCCTATTCGCCTGAGACGCCGCGGCTGATCGGCGAGATGAACGGCGTGCTCCAGGTGCCGCCGACGAAGAATGACGACTGGTTGGATCCCTGCTGGCCATCGACCGGTGCCGCTGCCGGGTCGGCCTGGGTGACACCCCCCGAAAGCGCCAGCCCGCGTCCGCCGTAAGAGGCGATGCCGGACAGCCAGACCTTGTATTTCGCCGAATTGGCCTCGGCCTTGTCCAGCCTTGCCACACCCTTCGAGATGGTGGCCTTGAGCTCGGCGCCGTCCATCGGCAGTGTCCCGTCCGAGACGTCGTCGAGCGCGAAGAAGCCGCCCTGTTCCGTGTGCTTCAGAAATGCCGGCAAATTGAGCCCGCTCAGCGCGCCAGGCCCGAACGTCGCAGAGACCGAGCCGTCCGCGTTCTCGAAGATCGAGTCCCAGGATTTGCCCGGCCCTTTGAGAATGACCGAGACAGTGCCGGTGCTGGCCGGCACCAGCCGCGTCATTCCGGCCGCGGTGCCGAAAGCGGCGCCGTCAATGTCGGAGGCGAGCAGCCGGATCTCGACCTGCGAGCCCTCCGGTTTGCGGTCGAAACGCAGGCTACTTTGCACGTTGCCGCCAAAGGCCGACGCATCGGAGATATCGAAGACGGCAAGCCCGTTCTTCACCTGCGCCGTGGCGGCGACGTCGGCAAGCTGGATTGCGCCGGCCGAGGCATGCGCCGCTGACAGCCTCAGATCGAGATTGATCCGGTCGGCGAAGCTGGTGTCGATTTCGCCGGGACCGGTCTCGCCGGTCGGCGCCAGCGGCGTGAAGGCCGAAAACAGCGACCTGAGGTCGAGCGTATCGAAGGCGAGTGTGCCTGATATCACCGGCAAGGCGTCGCCGAACGAAAAATCCAGCGCCCCCATTCCCGGGTTGTTGTCGAGCGTCACCGCGGTGTTTTCGAATTTGACGCGGCCGGCGGTCGCCGTGATCTTGCTCGAAATCGAGACCGAACCGATCGCCGTACCAGGAGCAATGCCGGCCTGCGACCATTCCAGCACGCGCCGCAGCGAGGGCGCGGCGAATTTCGCCTGGCCATCGAAATAGGCGTTTTGCGACATGCTGGCCGTGCCGTCGAACGAGAAGCTGGCCGGCGCTGCCTTGAACGAAAACGTGACCGGTGCGGCGCCGCCGGCAAACAGCACCAGCGGCTTGGGCGAGGCGGCATTGACGGTGACGCTCTCGCCGCGCCAGATTCCGGTCGCCGACAAGGTCGCGTTGCTGTTCATCGCTGCCCAGCTCGCCTGGCCGGACAGGCTGGTCAGCAATTCGACGTCCTTGCCGCCGACGGAGGCGACCATGCGGCCGTCCCTGAATTCCACGGTGCCGAACGGATCGGCGGGCAGCTTGCTCAGATCCGGCTTCGTCGGATCGGCGTTGACCAGGCCGCGCGCCGTGTCGATGGAGCGGGTGATGCGTCCGCCCGTTGGTATGGCGGGCAGGAATATGCCGTTTGCGGCGCGCTGGACCCGGATCGTCGGCCGCACCAGCCGCGCCGTCGAAAACACCACATCGCCCTGCAGCGCCGCCATGGCCGAAAGGTCGACCTCGACGCGTTCGGCCTCGATCACCGGCGGCGCGTCGGTCTCGGTCCACTGCGACAGCGTGACGTCGCTCAATATGGCGCGGAACTTCGGCCACACCTCGATGCGCGGCGAACCGGCGATGGTGACCCTGAAACCGCTCCACGCGCTCATTTCCCAGGCGATGCGATCGCGCACGATCCGGGTCGAGGCAAACAGCGGCAGAGCGGCGACGACCAGCGCGATGACGAGCACGGCAACGCCGATCGCCCATATTCCGCGCCGGATCAAAGGTGATGGCATATTGCCCCGGTTGCTTTCATTCCGATAAAAATCGCCTGACGGGTGTAACCGCAGTTGTCACCACGCCTTCCAGTCGTCACTACGACTTAGGGCTGAGGCATTTCAAGTCTTTATGGCCCGGCGATGGCAATTGCGAACATATGGCCGAGTTTTAGCGGAACAAAATCTTGCTCTGCCGCACGGTGGTAGGCATAAGCGATGCAGCTTCAGCCTGCTACGAGGCGCGGCGTTTTTGGGACAGCGGCGCCTGTAAAGCTGAGGCTAGTGCATGTCGCCCGGAAGAGTGCAGCGGTTCCGGGACAACGACGTGCATCAAAACAAAAGCATATCTATCTTGCGACGCGACGGGCTTCAAGGAGGATCGATCATGGCTGCCGAAGCACCGCTCTGGACCCCGACGCAAGACCAGATCGACGCAGCACCACTGACCGCGTTCATGAAGGCAGCAGCGGCCAAAAGCGGCACATCCTTCGCCTCCTACGCCGACCTGCACCGCTGGTCGGTCGAGGATCGCGAAGGCTTCTGGAGCCTGCTGTGGGACTTTTGCGGCATTGTCGGCGACAAAGGGACCGATGCGGGCGAGACCGTGCTCGTCGATGGCGACAAGATGCCCGGCGCATCGTTCTTTCCCGATGCGACGCTGAACTTCGCCGAGAACCTGCTGAAGAAGATCGGTTCCGGCGACGCGATTGTCTTTCGCGGCGAGGACAAGATCGAGCGGCGGCTGTCGTGGAGCGAACTGCACCAGCTGACCTCGCGCTTTCAGCAGCTTTTCCTGTCGCTCAAGGTGAAAAAGGGCGACCGCATCGCGGCGATGATGCCCAACATGCCGGAAACCGTCGCCGCCATGCTGGCGGCCGCCTCCATCGGCGCGGTCTGGTCGTCCTGTTCCCCCGATTTCGGCGAGCAGGGCGTGCTCGACCGTTTCGGCCAGATCGAGCCGGTCATATTCATTGCGCCGGATGGCTATTGGTACAATGGCAAGGCAATCGAGGTCGCCGACAAGATCGCTGCCGTTGCAGCGAAGCTCGAAACAGTAGCCAAGGTCCTGATCGTCGACTATCTCGGTACGTCGCGTGACATCGCCGCGGTCATCGATAAGGCCGTGGCGCTCGAAGAGGCGCTGTCACCCTTTGCCGCCAAAGCGGTCACGTTCGAGCGGCTGCCGTTTGCGCATCCGCTCTACATCCTGTTTTCGTCAGGTACCACCGGCATTCCCAAATGCATCGTCCATTCGGCCGGCGGCACGCTGGTCCAGCACGTCAAGGAACACCGGCTGCATGCCGGGCTCGTCGAAGGCGACCGCTTCTTCTACTTCACCACCTGCGGCTGGATGATGTGGAACTGGCTGGTGTCGGGCCTGGCCTCGGGCGCCACGCTGCTGCTCTATGACGGCTCGCCCTTCCACCCCGACGGCAATGTGCTGTTCAGCTTCGCAGATGCCGAGAAGATGACCTTTTTCGGCACCTCGGCCAAATTCATCGATTCCGTACGCAAGGCCGGGCTCAAGCCGATCCGCAGCCATGATCTGTCGAGTGTGCGGGCTATTTCCTCGACCGGCTCACCGTTGTCGCCGGAGGATTTCCGCTTCGTCTATGACGGCATCAAGAAGGACGTACATCTCGCCTCGGTTTCCGGCGGCACCGACATCGTCTCCTGTTTCGTGCTCGGCGTACCGACGCAACCGGTCTGGACCGGCGAGATCCAGGGTCCCGGCCTCGGCCTTGCCGTCGATGTATGGGACGATGACGGCAAGCCGATCCGCGAGCAAAAGGGTGAGCTGGTCTGCACAAAAGCGTTCCCGTCGATGCCGATCGGCTTCTGGAACGATCCTGAGGGCAAGAAATACCAGGCCGCCTATTTCGAGCGCTTCGACAATGTTTGGTGCCACGGCGACTTCGCCGAATGGACCGCGCATGGCGGCATGATCATCCACGGCCGTTCCGACGCGACGCTCAATCCGGGGGGTGTGCGCATCGGCACGGCGGAGATCTACAATCAGGTCGAACAGATGCCGGAGATCCTTGAGGCGCTGTGCATCGGTCAGGATTTCGACAATGACGTCCGCGTCGTGCTGTTCGTGCGCCTGGCCGCCGGCGTGACGCTGGACGAGGATCTGGAAAAGCGCATTCGTTCCAAGATCCGCAGCGGCGCCAGCCCGCGCCACGTGCCGGCAAGGATCGTCGCCGTCAGCGACATTCCGCGCACCAAATCGGGCAAGATCACCGAGCTTGCAGTGCGCGACGTGGTGCATGGCCGCGCCATCAAGAACAAGGAAGCGTTGGCCAATCCAGAGGCGCTGGAGCTGTTCAGGAACCTGCCGCAGCTGGCTGAGTGACGCGGCCGGGATGGTTAACCAGATATGTCGGTCGAATTTACCTAGATTTCATGAGTGGTACACATTCGTAAATTTTTTGGACGGCCGGTAAGGAGTTGTTAAGGCCCGGCGTCGATAGTCGCACGTAACTTGAGGGAGAAATCCCGTTCCTCGTCCCCTGAGGATCAGATTCGCTCAAGCCCCCGTTGTAACAGCAAATCCCATTTAAGGCGTCCTGTTGGACGCCTTTTCTTTGTCCGGGATTCTCGCCCGGGAATGGCCGGCCCTATTCGGCCAGCACCCGCGTCGACGGGAAGGCGACCTCGACCAGCGTCCCTTCGCCCGGCGTCGAGGTGATGGTGAAGCGGGCGCGGTTGGCTTCCACCATCGCCTTGGTCAGCGGCAGGCCGAGACCGGTGCCGTCGCCACGCCCGCGCTTCAGCGCATTGATCTGCTTGAATGGCTTCAGCGCCTGCTCGATCTCGGCATGGCTCATGCCAATGCCGGTATCGCGCACCCGCATGACAACGTCGCCGGAGGTTTCATAGGCGGTCGACACGATCACCTGTCCGCCGGCTTGCGTATAGCGAATGGCGTTGGACAGGATGTTGAGCGCGATCTGGCGCACGCTTCTGAGGTCGGCGACGACTTCCGGCAGTCGCGAGGCGAAGCTGGAGCGAATGATGACACGCTCGCGGTTGGCCTGCGGCTGCATCATCGCCACCGTCTCGGCCAGCGTATCGTTGAGCGACACCGCCTCGTAGTCCATTTCCTGCTGGCCGGCCTCGATCTTCGAAATGTCGAGGAGGTCATTGACGAGATCGAGCACATGGTTGCCCGAGCGGTTGATGTCTCTGAGATAGTCGCGGTAGCGGTCATTGGCTACCGGGCCGAACTTCTCGTCCACCATCAGCTCGGAAAAGCCGATAATGGCGTTGAGCGGCGTGCGGATCTCGTGGCTGATGCGGGCGAGGAAATCGGTCTTCTGCGAGGAGGCGCGCTCGGCCACCGCGCGCGCCTGGGTCAGATCCTCTTCGGCCCGCTTCCACTGCGTGATGTCGCGCACCACGGCGCAGAAGCCGCTGTCATTGGGCAGCCTGCCGATGGTCATGAACAGCGGGATGAAGCGCCCTTGCGCCTCGCGCCCGATCACCTCGCGGCCATCGTTCATCACACTCGCCACGCCGGGCTCGGACAGGCCGTTCAGATAGTCGCGCGCCGCGCGCTGGCTTTCGATGGCAAACAGCGAGGCGAACGGTTTACCGGTGACGTCGTCGCTGTCGAAGCCGAACAGCGCCTCGGCCGGCCGGCTGATCGAGCGGATGTCGCCGTCGCGGCCGATCAACACCACACCATCGGTCGCGGTGTCGATGATGGTGCGCATCTCGGCAATGCGCGCTTTGAGTTCGGAGACATCGGGCTGCGTCTGCTCCTCGGCTGCGAGATGCGCAACCATCGGCGGCTCGTTATCGCCGGTACGTCGCACCACCAGCATCAGCGCCTTGCCGGCGCGCCACGGCACCGAACGCAAAATGGCTTCGATCGGAAATTCCTGGCCCTCGCGCGTCTTCAGTTTGAGTGTGTGGTCGCTTTCGCCGGCCGTTTCTGAATAGGGATCGGCAAACAGCGCGTCGAGCCCGCCGGCGTCGCTCAGGTCCTCAAGCGTGTCATAGCCGGTCAGGCCGAGGAATTCCTCATTGGCGTAATGAAGCTCGTCGCCCGAATGGATGAGCAGCGGCACCGGCAGCTTGCCGAGGATCGACGTGTCAGGGGCCTTGTGTTCATCTCCGGCCGAGAATGCCGAAGGCATGAACCCCTCAAGCTTGAGCGGCGGCACTTTCAAGCGCTGTGGTTCTGCCGGCACTGTGTCCGCATCGCCGGCCTTGTCCCCGTCTTCCACGGCCGAGTCAGTCGCCTCGTCGGACGGCGCCCAATCCTCATTGTCCTCGGCATCGCGGAAATCGGCCGACGTCATGCTGTCGTCTTCACCGGCATTGGCCGGCGTCTCGGCAACAACCGGCTGTGGCTCTGCGGCCTCGACGATCTCTTGGGCTTGCGTATCATCCGGTTCGGAAGCCGGCGCAGGTTCGTCGTTGGACGACGTTGCTTCCGTACTGTTTTCGGTGACGGAGCCTGGTTCGGGATCGGCATAGTCGAGCAGGGAGCGCGACACTGTCGGCGCCTTCGCCTCGCCTGCTTCGCCGTCCGCAAGGCCGTCGTCCGGCTGCTCGCCGTCAAGCCGCGCGAGATCCTTTTCGTCCTCGGCATCGCTTTCCGGCGGTTCGGCCTCAGCCGTTTCATTTTCGGGTGCGGTTGCCGATGGTTCAGCCACGGCAGCCGGGCCGGCTTCGCCCGGACTCGAGACCTCGGCGGGCCGCCGGGCTGGCGCGGCTGTTTCAGCCTGGTTCGCCTCGACATGATCCGGCTTGAGCTCATCTGCCTTGGCCTGGTCTGGCGTTACCTGATCCGGATTGGCCGGTTCGGCCTGCTTGGCAGTCTCCGGCTGCTCCGGCGGGGGATTGTCCTTCTTCAGCCGCTCGCCGATTTCGCGGAAAGCGCTGCGCTCCAGCGTCGACAGGCCCCTCTCGCTTGTCGGCTGCTTGTCGTTGGCGGGCTGCCGATGCTCGGCCAGCCGGATGACCTTGTCGGCAAAACGACGTTCCTGCTTCGGCACGATGGTCAGTGCCGGCACTTCGCCCTCGAACGGATCGGCCGCCCTGGGAGCTTCCGCCACGGGCTGTTCCGGGGCCGGCTCAGCTGCTGCCGCTGGCGCGCCATTGGGGACCAGCGCCATGCCGATTGCTTCCGGATCGACCACCGCATCGCCGGCGCGGGCGACGCCGAAACCACGAAAACCTTCGAAGGCGCGGCTGCGGCCATAGACAGGCAGTGCTGCCAGATCGACCGGTATCTTCAGGTCGGAGCCGGCAACCGGCCACAGTGCCGAGCGGCCCGACCAGGTGTCGCGCCGTTCAAGCAGGCCCGCGATCTCGCCCGAGGCGTCGAGGCCGAAAATTGTCGCGACGTCCTTGAAGCGGCGGCCGATCACGTCGGCGGCGGCTTTGCCGACAATGTCGCCGAATTCCGGCGACAGCGCGCTGAACTTGCCCTCGGCGTCGGTGCGCCAGACGAAGCGCAGCGGCGGCGCCGAGCGGTCGATCTCACGTTTGGCGGGAGGCGCAGCCGGTGGGGCTGCGTCAGAGGGCAGGGCGGGCGCAGCGGCACTGCTGTCCAACTGCGCACTCTCGGCCGGGGAAACAGAGTCCGGCTCGGCCTGCGCCGGGCTGTCCGGCTCGCCCGCCTGCGGCTCTTCGCCGGCATGGAAGTACCAATGATCGTGTTGCGCCGGCGCGCTGTCATTCGCCGCCTGCTCGCGGCCGGTCGTCTGCTCGCGATGGTCCGCCTTTGTATCGGTGGACGCCGAAGCATCATGCTCGGTGGCAGCCGGACCTGTCTCCCCGACATCAGGTGCGGCCGCGAGTGGGGCGCCCTGATTCCCGCTTGCGGTGGGGTGGTCAGCCACCGCATCCACCGTTACCGCGTTCTCCGCGGCGGCTTGCGCCGGGCCATCGTCGACCTGCGCTGCAGCAGGTTCGGCATCCAGCTCGCCGACAGGATTTTCCTCACCGAGCTGATCCTCGTCGATGACCACCAGCAGATGCCTGGACTCGGTCAGGCGCGCGAAGCCGGCCGGATAGGACGTGGCGCCGCCGGGGACCAGCCGCTTGACGATGCGGTCGTCCTGGCTCGCCACGTCGGCGACAAGCGCGGCCAGCGTCTCAGGTCGGATGGCGAGCGCGCCAAAGCCATCCGAAGCCGCCTCGACAGTGCCGGCGGCGTCGACAAAGGCGATGAAATGGCCGTCTTCGGTAAAGCCGCTGATCGCGCGGGCCGCAATCTCGGCAGCACTGCGCGAGCCGGCCTGCGCTGCCGGCACCACCAGCATGATGGCGCTTTCGCCGTCCGGCATCGTCACCGCACTGGCCAGGAAGCCGACGGCGCGGCTGGTGATGCCGGTCGCCAGCCGTACCGTAATGGCGCGGTCGCTGCCGATCTGCGGGAAGCCCGCGGTCGCCATGATCTGACGCCTGGCGATCAGCGGCAGCTGTGCCGAGGCGCCGATGATGGCCTCGATATCGGGATAGCCGAACACCGCAGCGCCCGGGCCGTTCGCCCAGATCACCCGTTCGAGGTCGGCCGACAGAATCGCGATCGCGTCGCCGGCGGCGAAGCGCTGGCGGACCGCATCGAGCACGGCGACATCGAGGAAAGAGTAGTTCTCGGAAGGCATGCGCTTGGCGGACCCTTTCGGTGAAACCTCTTGGCGAACCTACAAGGCGGGCAATTTGCAGTTAACGCTTTGTTAATAAAAGCCCGCGCGGCGAAGGTCCACAAGCCATGGCGGGAAGCAGGTGGAATCTCTGGCCACTTGGTTAACAGCCCCTCGGAATGCCCTTGGGTAACCTCTTGGGGTAACGCATGGGAAGAAATTATGGTGCACTGCAACAAAGATATTGCATCGCACAAAAAAACCGCTATATTGCCATCATACATGAACGAGACGGCTTTTTGTCAAAGCCGCTACCCCGAAAGGATGGAAAATGACCAAGGCCAAGACCGCTGAGACCATCGAAAACGTCGAATTCCCGAGCTTCGACGCTTCCAAGGCAACCGACCAGATCCGCGCTTTCGCCGAAAAGGGCGTCGAGCAGTCGAAGGAAGCCTACTCCAAGCTGAAGACCGGCGCCGAAGAGACCCAGAAAGTCCTGGAATCGACCTTCGAGACTGCCAAGACCGTTTCCAGCGACCTGTCGCTCAAGACCATCGCCGCTCTGCGCGCCAATGCCGAAGCCGGCTTCTCGCATCTCGAGGCCCTCATCGGCGCCAAGTCGCTGTCGGAAGTGGTCGAACTGCAGACCGCCTTCCTGCGCAAGCGCGTCGAGACCACCGTCGAGCAGGCCAAGGACTTCCAGGCTGTTGCTTCGAAGGCTGCCGAAGACGTCTCCAAGCCGGTCAAGACCGCTTTCGAGAAGGCCCTGAAGGACATCAAGGCCGCCTAATAATTGCGCACAACTCTGCGATGCATCAAAACGTCGCATTTCGTCAGACAAATGGGTGTGCGATAGAGTTGTCCAAATGAATACCCGGCGAGTGGAACCTCCTCCCTCTGCTCTCCGGGGTGACCAGCCAGCACCTCCTCCCGCTGGCTCGTAACAGGAAAAGGCCGGCACCTCCTCCCGCCGGCCTTTTTCTTTTGCCGAAGAAACGGGCGTCTGTTGGGAGACCGGCTTTGCCTTATCAAAGGCCTTGAATTAGTCTCTGATAGACCGTATTGGACGCATCGCCGAACGACAGAGCGGATCTCGGAGAATGAATTTTCACCACGATCTGGCTCAGGCGAACGTGCCGTTGTAGCTCAGATGGTTAGAGCGCCGGATTGTGGATCCGGAGGTCGCTGGTTCGATCCCAGCCAACGGTACCATCGAATTTTCCGCTAAAGTAAGCCGATCCCGGCGATCCACGGGAGATCAAGACCTGTATGGCGCTGTCGGCAGGGCAGGAAGACCCTGACTGCACACACACCGCGGTGCAGATACCCGCGCCGCATCTAAGGTTTCATTTTACTCCAGCGGTTCGTCGGTCGGCCGAGGCGTCGTGCCTGCCTGATGAGGACGGCCGGCATTGCGATTTGCAATACGGCTGTCGAGCGGCGATCTGGACGCTTGCTGGGCGCCAGCGGTCTTGGGCGCCGTCGGCTTGGCGCCGGAATCGCTGTTTTCAGCGTCGCGACGGGGATGTGGCAGGCCGGTGGCCTCAGGCGATCTGACCGAAGGTGTGGCGGCCGGGTTTGTCGATGCGGGTTTGTCCTTGGCCATTTTCAACTCTCGCCTTTTCAGCACGCAGACGGCCGGACAACAAAGTCGGGCCATTGGACAGAACGGTCAGCCGTGCGGGCGCATCACGACTTTGATGCAGCCGTCCTCCTTGTCGGTTTTGTAAAGTGCGGGCCCGGCCTTGAGGCCAGCCCGATGGGTGATCACGAATGACGGGTCGATATCGCCGTTCCGAACTTTCTGCAGCGATGTCGCGTTCATCCTGGATCGTCGGATCGGCCACCTGTTCGCAACGTATGTCGCCTTTGCCGTGCCATGTCAGGGCCTTCATGTGCTGTTCCTTCATGTGCTGTTCCTTGACGACAAGCTCTGCGAGCCCGAACTTGGCTTGATGTGAAATGTTCCCGCTTCGAACGAGCATCCGGCCTCAACCCTTGGCGGCCGAGCCGGGTTCGGCCATGCCGCAATGCTGCTCGGTCAGGGTGCCGGCCGGCGTGCCATGCGCCGCTGCAACCTGCAGCTTGTTTTTCCAGCCGCTGATCGCCTGCTGTCACGACCGCATCCCTGATCGCTTCGCAGGGCAGAGGTTTGGCGCAAGCGCAGGATCTGCTATCGCGCCAGAATCGCGGCGACAACGAACACGACGGCGGCAACGACGACAAGCGCGACAATGGCCAGCACCGGGCCGTTTTTACTCGGGGCCGGGGCGCGCTCGTCGTCCGGCCGCCGCATCGCATTGGCGAAGCTTGCTTGATTAGCGAAAGCCGGCGTGCCCGTCGCTGCGGGAACCGGCACGGCGCAGGTGTCTGCTGCTTCGGCATCGGTTTCCATAGGCGCCGCCGCCGGGTCGAATCCCGGCGTCTTGTCCTCTGTCACCCCAGACTGAATATCGCCTCTGTCTTCGGCCGGGTTACGTTCGACGTTCATGATGATGCTCCTGCCGCTGGCCCGGGCTTCCCCAACCGCGAGCGGATCAGGATGTTCCATCGGGCGGAATCGCCAACAACGAGGAGCAAATTCAGATAGCCTTCAAACAGATGTCCCTGGTGGCAACGCGGGCCTTGCAACCGGTCAGCACCGGATTGGTGGTCTCGTTGTAGTCGGCCATGGTCGGCAACGCGGCAGATTCGGCAAAGTTCCAGTCTGGCTCGCAATGCCCGCTTACGCACACCGCCGCTCGTTGACCTTGAGCTGGCTCGTTCCAGCCACTCCAACCCAAATTGCCAGTCCGGCTCCCGGCGGCGCGCTGTTTGGATTCCGTGGGAACATCAACAGCGCCAGCGAGTTCGGTATGTGCAGCGAGTTCCCTGTTCGCCGCATGGCCGACTGCCGGAGCTCTTGACTGCCCGCGTCTTCGCTCCTGGAGCGCGGGCCACTCCTCTTAGCCCAAGGTTGCGATCATGAGCAGAAACATTCCGGAAAAGCGGGCCAGGCAGGGTGGCTTGGGGCGACCGGTCCTTGGCGTGCTCTTGGCAGGCCTTGTCTTGGCGCTCGTTGCCTGGGGGATCGCTGAAATCTATGGCGAGCAGGCTAAGACACCGGCGACACAACAAAACAGCCGGGTTCCATCGCCAGATACTTACAGCCCAAATCCTGGCCAAACGGACCCCGCAAACTCCAAGGCCGATGATGTGAATGGCGAACCGGTGGACCGAAATCCCAAGCTCGACAAGGATCCCACGCCGCGATCAAGCACTGGCGGGGATCAGCCAGGAACGCCGCCAACTCAACCTGCTTCGCCATAGCGTTCGCACTAGTTGATAAACACAATTCAAACAGATGCGGAAATGTGGAGCGGCGATTTCAGCCAATTTCAAGAGCCGGGTCTGTCAATAATCGCCGGCGCTCTCTGATAGCTGGGGAAACCTCCGCTGATTCTTACCGCTTGCTGGATGGCACTGGCGGCTCCAGACCGACTGCGCGCTGTGTCACGCCGGCAGACCTTTGCACCTCTGGGCGCTTTTGAACTTGCAAGTCGATGGAATCGGGCAAGCTGGGTGTAGATGATGCAGTCGTCATCTTATCGAGGTCCGGCAGCAACACCATCTTTGCGTAGCGTGGAGGAACCAGATGGCCTCCGAAAACAGCGAATATCCCGCACACGAATAAAGCGAGAAGCAGGGCCGTAAGCACATCTGTGAAAATTTCGACAAATCTCATGTGCTCGCTCCGCGCGTAAGGATCCCGCCGCGCTCTCGACAGTAAGAGCGGCGGGATCCTCAACCGGCGATGAAGGGACTTTGATCGACGGTCTTCTCCTAATGTGGCTTCCGGTTGCGTGTTCCCTGGTTCGGACCTTATCCACCGACTATGGGACTAAGGTCCCGAACCTAAATGGAACCGATGGGGAAGAGCGGAATCCATGTGCCTTTAAGAGGCTTCAACCAGAGGGCACGACGGCTGATCGTCAGCCTCCCGCCAGAGACAGTCCACGGGCGCGCTCGCGCAGCAAGGCAAGCAGTTCGTCGCGCCGTGGCTCCGGCGTGTCGACGGGTAACACCAGACACAAGGTCCTTTTGATGGCGCCGTGGCCGTCGTGGATGGGCGCTGCCATGCACCAGGTGAAGCGGTCCGCCAGAGCGGCGGTCTCGCTGAAACCCTGCCGGTGGGCCAGGGCAACATCGGCAAAGAATTCGGCTGGTGCAATGATGCGGCCGTCGGGAAGCCTGTAGTCGCCAGATGGGATGAAGTCCCTCAACTCTTGCTCGTTCATATGGCCGAGGAGCAGCCGTCCGGATGCCGTCCATGGGATCGGCACCTCGACCCCGACATCGCTTGAGATCCGGAACGGGCCCGGCGAATCTCGGCAGTCCAGAACGACGTATTTGTTGCCACGCAGGCCGCATAGCTGGACCGTCTCGCCTGTCTCGGCGGCCAACTTATCCAAGGTCTCGATGATGCGACGGTAATGGGCGTTGTGATGTGAGTAGGCCCAGCCGAACAGATGCATGGCGCGTCCGAAATAGACGTAACCTTCACCGCCGACGTTTTCGAGCATTTCGGCGTCGAGCAGGCTGTTGACGATCTCGTAGGTGGTCGAACGCGGCGCGCCGATCATCTTGGCGATGTCGCCGACGCGCATTGGCGCGCGGTGCCGCAGCAACGCCTCGAGCAGCATGATGACGCGGTCAATGCCGCGTCGTCGTTCGCCGTTGCGCGGCTCCGCGCCGGCTTCCTTCCCGATCGCATCGTTAGTGCCGTCGCTCATGACCATCCGCCAAAATCATTTCGGTTCTCGTCTCAAGGCGCTTGAAAGATGTCAAGGCTCGGTCTAGCATCCAATTTGTCCGATATACAGACACATTGTCTGAAATACCAGACAAACTAACGAGCCGGACGCAGACAAATCCCGAGAGGACACACGGTTTCCAAGACCCGGCGACCGACGGGTTTCCTCGCCCTTGTTCTGCACGTCGAGGCCACAACCTCTGAAGGGAACAGTCATGATGAAATCACCGTTTTTCGCATCCGCCAGCGCGCTTTGCCTCGGTCTCGTGCTGAGCTTTGGCGTCGCCTCGCAGGCCAATGCTGCCGCCAACTGCATCAAGGGCGACCGCAAGGCGCCGTACACGATCGGCTGGGCCAACATCTATTCCGTGCCGACCTGGATGAAGCAGACCCAAGGCACGATCGAAGCCGAAGTCGAGACCCTGAAGAAGCAGGGACTGGTCGACAAGCTCGTCGTCACCGACGCTCAGGGCGATGCCAACGTCCAGATCCAGCAGATTCAGTCGATGATCGATTCCGATGTCGACGCCATCATACTGATCGCCGGTTCGTCGACCGCACCGGCACGCGTTCTGGCCGACGCCTGCGCCAAGGGCATCGCCATCATCAACTTCGACAGCCTCGTCGACACCGACAAGGTCACCGCCAAGGTCAACACCGATTCTTCGCAATGGGGCGACCAGGCCGCCAAGTTCCTGATCGACGCCATCGGCGGCAAGGGCAAGATCCTGATCCTCAATGGCCCCGCCGGGGTTTCGGTCAGCGATGACAGGCGCAAAGGCGCCGACGCTGAGCTCAAGGCCCATCCCGACGTGACGGTGCTTGCCGAGACCAACACGCCCTACAACGTCGCGCCGGCACAGGAAGCCGTCACCAGCCTGCTCTTCGCCAACCCCGAGATCGACGGCATCCTGTCGCTCGGCGGCGCTCTGTCGGCAGGCGCCGTGCTGGCCCTCGACAAGCAGGGCCGTGAACAGGTGCCGATCACCGGTGAGAACGCCCGGCAGTTTTTGGAACTCTGGAAAGAAAAGGGCTTGAAGAGCTGGGCGACGATGCAGCCGAACTGGCTCGGCGCCTTCGCCACCTACACTGCCGTCCAGGCGCTGGAAGGCAAGGATGTGCCGGCTTTCGTCAAGATTCCGCTGCCGGTAATCGACAATTCCAACATCGACGAATACCTCGCCCGGGCCAAGGACTTCCCGGCTGACGGCTACATCTTTTCTCCTTACGATGAGGAGCTGTTCAAGAAGCTGCTGGCTCAGAAATAAGCCTGAAGGGTTGTAGCGTTGACAACCATGGCTCCGCTGCTCGCGGCGCGGGGTGTGTCGAAGTCTTTCTTCGGCAACCCCGTCCTGCGCGACGTTTCAATCGCTCTCCAGCCGGGCCGCGTGCATGCGCTGCTCGGCGAGAACGGCGCCGGGAAGTCGACCTTGATCAACCTTTTGTCCGGCGCCTTGAGACCGGATGGCGGGACGATCGAGGTCGATGGACGCGCGGTCTCACGCATGACGCCGGCTGTTGCGCGGCAGGCCGGCATCGCCGTCGTCCAGCAGGAACTCAGCCTGACGGCCAGTCTTTCCATCGCCGAAAATATTGGTCTCGGCGCCTATCCCAAACGGTTCGGCCTGATCGACTACCGCGAACTCGCTGCGCGGGCGAGGACCGCATGCGAACTTGTCGGGCTGCACGAGCCGCTGTCGACGCCGGTCGGGCATCTGTCGCTCGGCCGCCGCCAAATGGTGGAGATCGCCAAGGCGCTCTACCGCCGGCCGCGCGTGCTCATTCTCGACGAACCGACATCGTCGCTATCGGCAACCGAAACCAAAATTCTCACCGATCTGCTGCAGCGGTTGCGCGGCGAAGGCATCGCCATTCTCTACATCTCGCACCGACTGAACGAAGTCATGGCGCTGTGCCAGCACGTCACCGTTCTGAAGGACGGCACCTGCACGGCCGACCGCACCCTGGAAGGCACCGACGCCGCCGGGTTGGTTCGGCTGATGGTCGGCCGCGATCCCGGTGATCTTTTTCCGCAATGGCAGCCTTCCAGTTTGCCTGCCGACGCTATCTCTGTCCGAAATCTTTCGGCCGGCCTGATGCGCGACGTCGATCTTGATATCAAAACGGGCGAAGTGCTTGGCATTGGCGGCCTGGTCGGGCAAGGGCAGGAAGATCTGCTGCTCGGTCTCTACGGCGCCATTCCGGCACGGACGGCGTCGGCGACCGTCAACGGCGCCTCCGGCCTGCCCGGCGGCGTGCCGAAAGCCAACGCGCTGGGGCTGGCCTATGTGCCCGCGGATCGCAAGCGCGAGGGCCTGCACCTGATCCATCCCATCATCACCAACATGATGCTGCCCGCCTTTGCCAGGCTGCCGGCGCTGAAGCTGCGCAGCCGCCGCGCAGAGGGCGAGACGGCCAAAAGCCTTGCCGCCCAACTCGGCATCAAGGGTCACCTCGGCCGGGCGGCGCAGGCTCTATCGGGCGGCAACCAGCAGAAGGTGGCGCTGGCGAAATGGATGCCGCACGACCCGCTGGTGCTTCTGCTCAACGATCCGACGCGCGGCGTCGACGTCGAAACAAAACGTGAGATCTACATGATGCTTCGCAATTTCGCCGCCGCCGGCAAGGCGGTCGTGCTGCTCAGTTCCGACACGCCCGAACTCGTGCACCTTTGCGACCGTGTAGCCATCGTCCGCGAAGGCCGCATCGTCGCCATGCTGGCGCGTGGAGCGCTGAGCGAGGAAGCCATCGTCTCCGCGGCGATGGGCGCCGAACAGCGGAAGGTTGCGGCATGAACACATCTTCCTCCGCCCGGCAGACCGATGCGCTCTACTGGCCGGTGCAGATGCGTCGCAATGTCGGCGTGCGCAGCCTGTTTGCCGTCGTCCTGGTGTTTCTCATCGCCTATGGCGTCCTCTTTCCGGGTCTGTTCACGGCGTCCGGCTTCGCCAAATTCACGCAGAGCTGGTTTCCATTGGCTCTGGTCGCGATGGCGCAGGCGATCCTGATGCTCACCGGCGGCATCAGCCTAGCCATCGGCGCGACGGTCAGCTTGGGCGCGGTCATCGCCGCGACGACGATGGCCGGGCCGCTGGGCGTCGCCGGGGGCACTGCCGCAGTGGCGCTGACGGGCCTCGGCATCGGGGCGGCGACCGGCTTCATCGTGGTACGGCTTCGCCTGCCGGCGATCGTGGTGACGCTTGCCGGGTCGTTCATCATCGGCGGCGCCGCACTGCTGATCCTGCCGCGGCCCGGCGGCGCAATCCCGGCGTGGCTGTCCGACCTGCTTGCCGGCAACACACCGGCGGCATTCGTGCTGATGGTGGTCATCATTCTCCTGTGGAAGCTCTATCTCGCCACGCCGCTTGGCTTGAGCCTCTATGCCGCCGGCGAGAATCCGGTCGGCGCCTATCGCTCCGGCGTGCCGGTCGACGGCGCGCGCATTGCGGCCTATGCGATCAGCGGTCTGCTCTCCACTGGCGCCGGCTTGTTCGTCGCCGCACAGACCGGTTCGGGCGACCCGGTCATCGGCGCCGCCTTTACCCTGAACTCGATTGCCGCTGCGGTGCTCGGCGGCATCGGCTTCCTCGGCGGCCAGGGCACGATGCGCGGCGCGCTTGCCGGCAGCCTGCTGCTCAGCCTGATGATCAGCGTCATGTTCTTCCTCGGCTTCACGCCGGTCGCACAATATGTGGCCCAGGGCCTGATCATCATCGGCGCGGTCGCCATCCCGCAATTCCGCAAGGCACAGCAATGACAGCATGGAATGACAGCGCGGGCGGCAAACGCGCCCTGACGGTCCTGCGCAGCCGGCCGTTTCTCACCGTTGCCATCGTTGCCGCGGTCTGGATCGTGGCGAGCTTCGTTTCGCGCGGCTTCGGCGCTTATGGCCATCTGCGCTATCTGGTGGAGCTCGGCGCCGTCATCGGCCTGGTTGCCGCGGGCCAGACTTTTGTGGTGATCGCCGGCGGCATCGACCTTTCCGTCGCGGCCATCGTCACGGTCAGCGCCGTCAGCCTGCCGCTGCTGTCGTGGCAGGTGGATCCGACCGGCATCACCGCCATTCTTGCCGTTCTGGTGCTGACCACGGCAATCGGCCTGGTCAACGGGCTCGGCGTCGCTTTGCTGCGCGTCCACCCGATGATCATGACATTGGCCATGGCGACATTCTTGCAGGGTCTGTTGATCATCATCGCCGGCGGCAGCGCCGTGACCGCCGAGAACCCGCTGGTCCACTGGCTCGGCAATGGCCGGCCGGCCGGCATTCCCGCTGGCGTATTGTTGTGGGTGGTCGTCTCGGTGATCGTGCTGACCACGATGCATGCGACATCGCTCGGCGCCCGGATTTTCGCCATGGGCGCCAACCCACTTGCCGCGGCATTGTCCGGTGTTCCGGTCACGTCCACGACGCTTGCGGTCTACGGCATCAGCGGCTTCTGCTCGGGACTTGCCGGCGTGCTCGTGTTGGGCATGAACGGACAGGGCTATGTCGGCATCGGCGATCCCTATCTGCTCGCCTCGATTGCCGCTGTGGTCCTCGGAGGCACCTCGATCCTCGGCGGGCTGGGCACCTATGCCGGCACCATCCCCGGCGCCATCCTGCTGGTCACCATCACCGCGCTGATCACCGTCGTCAACGCATCGCCCGGCTGGCGCAGCATCCTGTTCGGCTCGCTGATCCTCGGCCTGCTGCTGCTCTCAGGCCGGGAGCAGGCGCGCCGATGACACATCGTCGAGCCGATAGATGCGCCTTGCGTTGCCGAAGAACAGCGCCGTCTGCTCGTCGGCGGAAAAGTCCGCTGTGATGGTTTTGAAGCCGTCATATATGTCATCGAACGAGGCATGCAGGCCGGCGACCGGAAAGTCGCTGCCGAACATGGCGCGACCGGTGCCGAAACAATCGATGCAATGCAGGACGACGGGCTTCAGGCTGTCGAGCGTCCAGTCATGATCGTAGGCGACCAGATCCGATATTTTGATGGCGACGTTGTCGCATTGCGACAGAAGCCGCAGCCCGTCGCGCCATCTCTGCATGCCGTCGGCGTCGCGGTCGATCGGACTGCCGCAATGGTTGAGCACGAATTGCTGATCGGGGAAGGCAGCCGCAAGGCGAGCCGCGCCGGCGAGCTGGCGCGGAAACACCATCAGGTCGAAGGCCAGCCGATGCTGGCCAAGCAAGGCAAGCCCGGCGCGCCAGGCCGGATCGTCCATGATGCCGTCACGGGCCGCAAAACGGCGGGCAGGGTCGGGATCCCAGCTCAATATGTCGCGCACGCCGGCGACGCGCTCGAACGCGGCTTGCGCTTCGATCAGCGCAGGCGCCTGGCGATCGGCGAGCGGCACGTGAACGACATAGCGGGCGGCGACGCCGCGCGATTTGTCGAGTGCTTCAAGCCAGCGCGTTTCTCCGATGCAGTCGCCACTCGCCCAGCCGGCTTCGACATGGAGGGTGGCGACGACATTATGCCCTATGGCATCGCGCGCATAATCCCCGGGCAGATAGTTCCGCCGCAAGGGGCCAAGCTCGCCCAGGCCGCCGCGCTCGCCGGCCGTGGCGCCGAGCCAGGGATGCCGTCCCAGGCTGAGATCCCAAAGATGATGATGGGCGTCGATGATCGGTCCGGCGTAAGGTTCTGGCACGTATCTCTCTCAGGCTGTGACCGGCGATCGATTCTGGCTTCGTTCTGCGACGGTGAAAGGGTTAGCATCGGATGACTGAAAACTCACCGGTTCCGCCCTTTCGGTGCACGAAAATTTTCGGCTCGACGACCGCATCCGCGGCGTGCCTCCCGGCACAACCGGGCTTGACAGCAGCCTTGTCGCGGCCGAGCACTGGCATCCCGCGGATGGACGCATGGCGCTTCCGGTTCTGACCCTCGACGAGGCGGCCTTCTCCGCCAATCGCGACCTGTTCCTGCGCTATGCGCGCGAACACAATGTTGAGATCGCTCCGCATGCCAAGACGCCGATGGCGCCCGACCTTGCCCGGTCGCTGGTCGAGGCCGGCGCATGGGGCACGACGGTCGCCGACATCAGGCAAGCGACAGTGATGCTGAAGGCCGGCTTGACACGGCTGATCATCGCCAATGAGGTTGGCGGAGCCGGCGGCGCCAACCGGCTGGCCGTGCTTGCTGGTGCCTGGCCGGATGCCGAGCTCTATGTCTTTGCCGACTCGGTCGACGCCGTGAACGCGCTTTCCGAGGCTTGGCGCGCCAATGCGGCACTGCCGCCTTTGCATGTGCTGGTCGAACTTGGTGCGGGCAGGGCGGGCGCCCGCACCACCCCGCAAGCCGAGGCCATCGCCGATGCGATCACGGCTGCCGGCGGGCGGCTGCTGATCGCCGGCGTTGCGACCTATGAAGGGGCGGCGGCGCAACCCGAGCCCGGTCGCACCGATGAGGTGATATCCGGCCTGCTGGCAATGACCGCCGACATGTTCCTGCGGCTGCGTGCCCGCGTCGGCGGCGACGCACCGCTGATCGTCACAGCCGGTGGCTCCGCCTTCTTCGACCAGGTGGTCGCGGCGCTTGCACCCCTCGTTTCCAGCGACGGCAACGCAACGCTGGTGCTGCGCAGCGGCGCCATCTTCTTCCACGACCACGGCACCTATGACCGTTCGCTCGGCGCCCTCGATGCCCGCAAGGGTTTTGCCATAGGCGGCATCAGCGCTTCGGCGCGGCATTCCTTTCGCCCTGCGCTACGCCTTTGGGCCGAAGTGCTGTCGCGTCCGGAGCCGGGCCTTGTCATCTGCGGCATGGGCGTGCGCGACGTGTCGTTCGACCAGGGCTTTCCAACGCCGCTCACCGTCTTTCGTGCCTGCAAGCCGCTGCCGATGCCGGCGGCGCGCGCCGAGGTGGTCAAGCTCAACGACCAGCATTCCTTCCTGTCGATTGCACCGAGCGACGACGTGGCCGTCGGCGACGTCGTCGAATTCGGCATCTCGCATCCCTGCACCTGCCTCGACCGTTATCGCGTGATCTTCGGCGTCGACGCGACCGGCCACGTCCGCCACGCTTTCCCCACCTGGTTCGGCTGACCAGATCCCCCAAAAAGAGAACCTCGAAAGGATCCGATATGATCAAGTATTTTCAGTCCGGCTCGCGCATGTCGCAGGCAGTCGTCTATGGCGGCCTCGTTCACATAGCCGGCCAGGTGGCCAACGATCGCAAGGCCGGCATCGAAGGCCAGACCAGCGACGTGCTGGCCAAAGTCGAGGCGCTGCTGGTCGAGGCCGGCAGCAGCAAGTCGAAGCTGGTGGCGGTCAACATCTTCCTGCCGCAGATCGGTGATTTCGAGGCCATGAACAGCATCTACGATGCCTGGATCGATCCTGCCCGCCTGCCGGCGCGGGCCTGCGTCGAGGCGCGGCTTGCCGACCCTGATCTGCGCATCGAAATCACCGCGGTCGCGGCGGTCTGACCATGCACACCGGCCTCGCCCACACGCTCGATTTCGACCGCGACGGCAAGACGCTCAGCCATCTAAGCATTCCGTTCTCGATCGATCGCTCGCCCTACTTTCAGGTCAAGGTGCCGATCTGCCTCATCCGCAATGGCGACGGCCCGTCACTGCTTTTGATGGCCGGCAATCACGGCGACGAATATGAGGGCGAGCTGTCGCTGGCAAAACTGGCGCGCCGGCTCGATCCGAGGCGGATCAAGGGCCGCATCACCATCATGCCGATGGCCAACGCCCCTGCGGTGATGGCCGCCAAGCGCTGCTCGCCGCTCGACGGCGGCAATCTCAACCGGGCCTTTCCCGGCGACCCCTCGGGAACGCCGACAAGCCGGCTCGCCAATTTCCTCGAGACGGAGCTGTTTCCCCGTCACGACGTCGTCTTCGATATCCATTCGGGCGGCACGTCGATGGAGCATCTGCCGACCGCGCTGGTCGAACGCAACGCCGATCCCGAGCGCCACCGGCGTGGCGTCGAGCTGATGCGCACGCTCGGCATGCCCTACGGCTTTATCGCTGACAACGGCCAGGCCTCGCCAACCTCGATGGGCGCAGCGCGCCGCGCCGGCGCCGTCGGCGTCAGCGGTGAGTTCGGCGGCGGTGGCACCGCAACGGTCGATTCGATGGCGATCACGGCCCGCACGCTCGACCGTCTGATGATAGCAATGGGTGTGGTCGACGCGCCGGTTCTTGGCGCGGGCGAAAAGCCTTCGGCGCCGACAAGGCTGCTGTCCCTGTCCAGGCACAGCCAGGGCCTCTATGCCACCCGCCGCGGCTGGTTCGAGCCCGCCGCCAGGCTCGGCGACAGTGTCACTTCAGGACAATTGGCCGGCTGGTACCACGATCTCGAACGGCTCGATGTTGCCGAGGAGGCCCTGCATTTCGCCGAAAGCGGCTTGGTGCTGTCGCGCCGGCTGCACACGATGTGCGAGGCGGGCGACTGCCTCATGCAGGTCGCAGAGCCGGTCGACGGCTGAGCCAAACCCGGATCAGGCAGAGGATATTCCATGCAGCAACTGTCCATGTGGACCTATCCCTGGGACATCCAGGATCTCGGCCTGGAGACGGTCGAACGTGATCTTGTCGAGCGCGCCGGGCTCAACATGATCAGCCTGGCAACATCCTATCATGCCGGGCGCTTCCTGCAGCCGCGCAGTCCGCGCCGCAAGGCCTATTTCCCTGAGGACGGCACCATCTATTTCAAGCCGACCGCTGCGCGCTGGGGAAGTCTAGCCATCCAGCCCAAGGTGGCTGACGTGATCACCGAGGGCGGCGACGTGCTCGGTCAGCTCATCCGCCATCGCGATGCGGGCGGGCTAGGCGTTTCGTGCTGGACGGTCTGCCTGCACAACACCCGCCTGGGCATGCTGCATCCGCAGGCCGTCACCCGCAACGCCTTCGGCGATGCCAACTACTACAATCTCTGCCCCTCCCATCCCGATGCGCGCGCCTATGTCCGCACGCTGATCGCCGACATCTCGCACAGCTACCGGCCGGACCGGATAGAACTTGAAAGCCCGTCCTTCATGGGCTTTGCCCATGAATACCATCACGAGAAGGACGGTGTCGGGCTGACGCCGGAAGACGATTTTCTTTTGTCTCTGTGCTTCTGTCCGTCCTGCGTCGCCCGTGCGGCAAAAGCCGGCATCGATGCCGAGGCGGCGCGCAAGCTCACCAGGCAATGGATCGTCGAGACCTGCGAGCGCGCGGTGCCTGAGCGGCGCTTTCCCGATTTCCCCGCCTGCGGCCTCGACGCCTTTGCGCCGTGGCCGGAGCTCCATGCCTATCTCTTGTGGCGATTCGAGCCAGTGACCAGCCTGGTCGCCGAACTGCGCGAGGTAGCCGATCCCACGACGCGGGTCGTCATTATCGATCTGAAAGACGGCTGGCTTGGCGGTTGCGATCTGGCAGCGCTGGGCAAGGTCTGCGACGGGGCGATCCTGTGCGCCTACGACATGCAGGCCGGCGATGTCGCCAGCCTGATGGCGGCCGGCCGTGCGGCACTGGGCGCGGACAAATTCCTCGGCGCCGGCTACCGGCTGTTCTATCCGGAAATGGCCCGCCCCGACATCCTTGCGGCCAAGGTGAAGCCGGCGCTGGCGCCCGGTGTCGACGGCGTCAATTTCTACAATTACGGCCTCATTCCAGCCGCGCGGCTCGACTGGATCGGCGCTGTTCGGCGGTCTTGAGCCAGCGGGCCAATGCTCGTCGGCCACAATGCGTTTAGGACGGATTCGGGCGCGAGCGCTTTCAGGTGAATCAAATCAGCGAAACCTGAAGCCATCCATGGTGTAATCCGGGTATGCGTCCATCGTGTCGAACAGGTCGAACAGGTCAGGTGTGTCCGCCAATATTCCTGACAGAACCAGCACCGTGGCCACGCCGGCAGCAAGTCCGCCGGCGATGTCGTGTTCGACGCTGTCGCCGATGCAGACCACAGTGCTGCGGTCTGGATTGCCTGCCAGCGCTAGCGCAGCGCCAAATATAGTGGGGTAAGGCTTGCCGATACGCGTGACGCTGCCACCGAGGCTCTCGTAGAGATCCGCCAGCTGGCCGGCGCCGAAGCGCGGCCCCACCTCCGTCAGCATGATCTTGTCCGGGTTGGTGCAGAAGCATGCCACCTGCCGCGCTGCAGCCGGTGCAAGAAGCCTGCGATAGTGTTCAAGATCGTAGCGGTCGCCCTCGCTGCCCGAAATCAGCACCAGCCCGGCATCGTCACTGTCCTTGGTCAATGCGAAGGGCAGACCTTCGATCGCCGAGCGGTCATCGTCGCGGCTTACAAGCAGGCATTTCGTGTTTCGCAGCAGCCTTCCGGATGCCGCCATGTCGTGGAAGAACTCCCACGCTATCTCGCCGGAAGAGACAAAATGGTCCCAGCTTCCCGGTTCGAAGCCGAGCTTTAGCAGCCGGCTCTCGTTGGGGCCTGCCCGCTTGCCGGAGTTCGAGATCAGCACAATGGTCTTGCCGGCGCGCTTCAGGGCCGACAGCGCTTCCACCGCGCCTGGATAGGGGCTGGTGCCATCATGCAGCACGCCGAACTGATCGAGCAGGAAAACATCATAGCGCTCGGCCAACTGCCTGATGCCGTTGAGGTGTTCGACTGGTTTCGCGCTCATAGAAGTCCCGCCGTGCTTGCGCCCATCAGCGCCAGCCGCGCCGTGCCGGCAGCCGCCTCGTCCGAAAGCGCCGGCAGGAATTCAACGCCCAGCCGGCGCTGCCGAATCGCCGTCCAGGCAGGATTTGCCGCACCGCCGCCGACGCTTCTGACCGATGTCAGCGCAGGCGCTCCGAGTTCGGCAAGCCTGTCATAGCCGAGCGCCTCGATCGCGGCGATGCCCTCGAACATTGCTTTCAAATAGTCGGCGTCGTTCGCCGGCCGCGGCGCAAGGCGCGGCGGCAGGGCGGGATCGGCGACTGGAAATCGCTCGCCTGTCGCGGGAAGCGGATAATAGTCGAGGCCGGTCGCGGTCGCCGGGTCGATCGCGGCGCTGAGCTCGATGATGCGCGCCAGCGAAAAATGCTGCGCCAGCACCTTGCCGCCGGAGTTCGACGCGCCGCCGGCCAGCCAGGCATCGCCCAGCCGGTGGCTGTAGATGCCGAAGCGTGGCGCCGAGATAGGCCGGTCGGACAGGATCTTGACGGTCAACGACGACCCCAGCGCGGTGACGCCGTCGCCCATTGCCGCGGCACCTGTCGCCAGGAACGAGGCGCAGCCATCGGTCGTTCCGCCGACGACGGCGATTTCGCGCGGTAAGCGGAACATATCCGCGGCATCTGCGGTGAGCTTGCCGACGACATCGCCCGGCCTGACGACACCGGGCAGCAATTCCATGCGCATTTCGGTCGCCGCAATCCAGTCCGGCCAGCAGCGGGCCGTGGCGTCGTAACCGGTTTTCAAGGCATTGTTCTCGTCGCTGACATCGAAGCGACCGGAGAATTGTCCCGCGATCCAGTCCGCCTGATGCAGCACCGCGGCAACACCGGGCGTGCGCTGGAACCAGAGCGCCTTGGCGAGACCGGACGTCGCCCCAAGTGCGGCACTGGTCGCTGGGGCTTCGCGAGCGATCGCGACCAGAATGGCGTTGTCGGCGACCGTATCGTTGTACATCAGCGGCTCGGCCAGCGGCCGCCCGGCGCCGTCGACCGGCAGCAACGTACCTGAAGTGCCGTCAACAGCGATCGACCGGACCGCTGTTCGGTCGATGCCCGAAAGCAGTTCCGCCAGCGCTGCGCCGACCGCTGACCACCACACTGCAGGGTCGCGGGCATTCCGGCCAAACAACTCGAGCGAAACGGCGGAACGCGCGGCAATGGAAAAATCTGGACGCATGGCGACCGCGCGCGCGCCGGACGTGCCGATGTCGATGCCTATGGCAAGCGGCGTGTCAGCGGCTGGCGGCATTGAGTTTCTGGCGATACTTCTCGGCGTCCCAGTTGACCAGTTCATCGTTCTCGGCGGCGGTGAGGTAGTTCAGCCGCGCTGCAATGTCGATGCGTGCCGTCACGTCGGCAAGGCAGCGTTGCATGGCGTCGGCGCCGGCACTGGCGTCGCCGCGCATCAGCACGCCCAGCCCGGGAAACAGGATCGCCACGGGCTTTGCACCGCACCGCTCGATGACGCGCGGCACATCCTCACCGGGCTTTGCCACCACCGACCCCCGACCCAGAAAGATGACGTGATCGGGGTAGAGGCTGCCCCCCGACGCCATGCGGCGGCTTTCGGGATCGATGGCGACCGCGTGCGCCTCGATTTCCGCCGGCAGCCTGTAACCGGTTTTCCTGGCCAGCGCCGCCAATCCCGCAACATCCGGTTCCGCCACTTGGCGCGCCGGCCGCGCCAGAAGCAGCGTGACGCGGCGCAGCAGCACTTCGGCCTCGGCGACGGTATCGGCCGCGACGACCAGCCCGTGATTGGCAAGGATCAGCACGTCGACCCCAGCCTGAAGCCGCTCGGCAATACCCTGGGCAAGCGGCAGGCCTGGCCGGAAATAAGGAACATACGCCCATTTGAGACCATCAAGGCGTCTGGCGGCTTCCACCTCGCAATTGGCCTGTACCGCCAGCGAAATGGTTTCGACGCAATGGACATGCAGGACGACGCGCTGCGGCATCAGCGCGTGAACGGTGGTTTCAATCGAAGGGCGCAGGCGCCGGGCGTTGAGCGTCTCGATGGCGAAGATTTGCGGCTGGTCGGCGGCGCTGTCGCGCTGTTCGACAGCCCTGAGCAGCGGCGCCATCGCCACCGGCACCATGATGTCTTCGGAGAGCGCATCCTTCAGCCATGTGCCGGAAGCCTTGATCCACAGCGTGTCGCCGGCTTTCAGCGAGGTGTTGCCGCCGGCGGCCTGGGTCAGGTTTGGGCTGCGCCCGATGCTGGCCGAAAGCGCCCGCAAGGCAGCCATTTCCTGCGCATCCGCATAGGTCGCCATCGCGCAATTCCTCTGTCAGCTCAGTCAGCTTCGCAGCTTCGGATACCCATCGTGGGATGCTGATGTGTATCGCAGATGCGAGCGACTTACGTCAATAGTGATCTAATTTCATCAAAGGTTCTTGCAATCGGAAAGATGCTGAGTAAGTTACGTCAAATGCCGTGGCAAAAACGGCTCCTGGGAGGAAAAACGATTGAGCGACTCCGGCCGCCAGCGTCAGATCGTCGAGTTGCTACGGGATCGCCCCTTCGCGTCGGTGCGCGAACTGCAGGAGCAGCTCGGCGTGTCGGCGGCGACGGTGCGGCGCGACATCGACAAGATCGACGAGGCCGGTGAAGCACGGAAGGTCTATGGCGGCATCTCGGCGCTCGACGGTGCTTCACAGGCGGGTGTTGCCTATGCCAGGCCCTATGACGAGAACCGCGACCTCGCGGTCGAGGCCAAGCGGCAGATCGCCGCTCTCGCGGCCACGATGGTGCGCGACGGCGATGCGGTCATCGTGCATGGCGGTTCGACCTGCTTCCACCTCGGGGTCAAGCTCGCCGAGCGCAGCATCCGTCTCTATACCAATTCGATGCCGCTCGCGGCCTATCTGAGCGACCACGGCCATTGCAGCCTGACCGTTGCCGGCGGCGATCTGCATCGTGAGCCGGGGATCATCCATTCACCGACCCAGGCGGAGCCGTTCTACGCATCGAAGTTCTTTCTCGGCGCCCAAGGCCTTGGCCAGGAGGGCGTGCTGGAATCGCACCCGCTGCTGGTCCGCTCCATCGCCGATCTCAGCCTGTGTGCCGACCAGATCGTGGTGCTGGCCGACAGCCGCAAACTGTCGATCCACGCCCGTAACATCGCGCTGCCCTTGTCGCGCATCGGCACGCTGGTGACCGATGACGGCCTGTCCGACGTCGACGCGCGCATGCTGGAAGACGCGGGCGTCACGGTGCGCATCGCTTCGGCTTCGGGAGCCATCCAGTGAAGATGGCCGTCCTCGATTTCGGCAAGACCAATTCGAAGCTGTTCGTCTTCGCTCAGGACGGGCGCATCGTCGACGAGCGCCGGACCTGGCCGAACTGGATGCGCAAAGATGGCTTCAGCGTGCTTGATGAGGCAGCACTTCACGATTGGGCGGTTCGCGCCGTTGGCGAGGCCGCCGACATCCATGGCGTAGAGGGCGTGATGGTGTCGGGCCATGGCTGCACCTTTGCCCTGGTCGACGAGGCGGCGCTGACGCATCCGATACTCGATTACGAGCAAGAGCCGCCGGCTGATATTGCCGCGCAAATTGATCGCCTCGTTCCGGATTTCACCGAGACCTTCTCGCCGCGATTGCCGCTCGGCTTCAACTACGGTCGCCACATGCTGTGGCTACAGGCGGTGCAACCCGGTGCATTCACGGCCGCGAAATCGATCCTCGGCTATCCACAATACTGGAGCTGGCGGTTTGGCGGCCGGGCGGTCTCGGAAGTGTCCTATCTCGGCTGCCACTCGCATTTATGGGCGCCGCGCAAGCGCGACTTCAGTTCGCTGGTCGACATTGAGGGCTGGCGCGACCGGATGCCCGGTTTCGAGCGGGCGGGCTCGGTTGTCGGCGAGCAACGCCTCGGCGATACGAAGCGGCGGATCGCCATCCACAATGGTGTCCATGACAGCAATGCCGCGCTCCATGCCTATCGCCGGCAGGAGCTTGGCCCGGTCACCGTCGTCTCGACCGGCACCTGGGTCGTCGTGCTTAATCCGGATTGCCTGCTCGACGCGCTCGATGGCCAGCGCGACATGCTGGTCAATGTCGATGTCGACGGCGGCCCTGTGCCGACCATCCGCTTTATGGGCGGGCGCGAATTCGCCACGATCAGCGACGGCTGGCAAGGCCCGATCGCGCCGGCGACAGTGCAGCGGGTGATCAACGCCGGCAGCATGGCGCTGCCGAGCTTCGCGCCGGGCGGCCCAATGCCCGGCCGCGCCGGCAAATTGGTCGTCCGCATGCCAAGCGCCGAGGAACGCGCAGCCGTGGCGCTGCTCTACGTCGCGCTGATGGTCGACCTCTGCCTCGACCAGATCCATTCGGACAACACCGTGATCGTCGATGGCGGACTGAACGCTGGCGGCCTGCTCGCCGGGCTAGTGGCGCAACTGCGTCCCAGCCAGGCCTTCCTGCAAGGGGCCACACTGGAGGGCAGCGCCACCGGGGCGGCGGCGCTGGCCTTCGAGACCGTCGGCCGCGAATTTGCCGCGGAAGTGCCGGAGCCCGTGCGTGCCGCAAGCTTCACCGGACTTGCCCGATATCGCGACACATGGCGTGGCCTCATCGGCGAGCAGGGCATCCCCCGCGCGGCAGCGGGAGGCGCACGGTGATCGTCGCTGCTCAGGCCGAAGTCACGCGCCAGCCAGTGCTGGAAATGCGGCACATCTCGAAGACGTTCGGGCCAGTCCGCGCCTTGCAGGACGTGTCGCTGACCGTCCATGCCGGCGAAGTCCATGCGCTGATGGGTGAAAACGGTGCCGGCAAGTCGACTTTGATGAAGGTGCTGTCCGGCGCCTATCGGCCTGATGCCGGCGGCGAGATACTGATTGACGGCGTGCCGGTCGCCACCGGCGACCCGATCAAGGCGCGGGCTCACGGCATTGCGGTTATCTATCAGGAACTGTCGCTGGCGCCCAACCTGACGGTCGCGCAGAACATCTTCCTCGGCAATGAGCCGAGGCGTTTCGGCATCGTCGACCGCGACCAATGCTACCGGCGCAGCAATGAGATCATCAAGCGTCTCGGCGTGTCCTTCTCCGCACGGGCCCAGGTTTCCAGCCTATCGCTCGGCGAGCGTCAGCTGGTCGAAATCGCCCGCGCGCTTTCGACCAGCGCGCGCATCATCGTCATGGACGAGCCAACCACCTCGCTGACCTCGCGCGAGACCGACCGTCTCTTCGAGGTCATCGCGACGCTGAAGTCGCAAGGCATCGCCATCATCTACATCAGCCACCGCATGGAAGAGGTCTACCAGTTGGCCGACCGTGTCAGCGTGCTGCGCGACAGCGGCTATGTCGGCACACTCGAGCGCGCCGAGCTGAACGCCTCGCGCCTCGTCTCGATGATGGTTGGCCGCGACCTGTCCGCTTTTTACAGGAAGGATCATCGCCCGCCGGACAACAAGCGCGCGGTCGCCTTGTCGGTGCGCGGCATGGCGGACGGCAATCTCCTGAAGAACTGCTCCTTCGAACTGTATAAGGGCGAGGTGCTGGCTTTGGCTGGCCTTGTCGGCTCGGGCCGCACCGAACTCGCGCGACTGATCTTCGGTGCCGACAGACGCATCGCCGGCACGCTGGAACTCGACGGCAAGCCCGTAACCATCGGCTCGCCAAGCGAGGCACTGAATGCCGGCATCGCCTATCTCACCGAGGACCGCAAGGAGCTCGGCCTGTTCCTCGACATGTCGATATCCGACAACATCAGCATGGGCGTGCTGGCCAGGGATGCGCGGCCCGGCGGCTTGCGGGATTTCAAAGCCGCCGAGAGACGTGCTGCCACGGCCGTTTCGGATCTCTCCATCCGCACCAGGTCGGTACAGGCCAATGCCGGTTCGCTGTCGGGCGGCAACCAGCAGAAAGTGTTGCTTGCCCGCCTGCTCGAGACCGAGCCGCAAGTGGTCATCCTGGATGAACCGACGCGCGGCGTCGATGTCGGAGCGAAGTCGGAAATCTACCGGCTGATCGACAATCTCGCCAAAAAGGGCATCGCCATCCTGATGATCTCCAGCGAACTGCCGGAGGTGATCGGCGTCGCCGACCGCGTGCTGGTAATGCGCGACGGCACGATCGCCGGCGAGGTGACGGCGTCCAAAGACCAGCCGCTGCGCCAGGAAGCAATCATGGAACTTGCAACGGGAGCGGCCAAGGGATGACCGACAAGGCGACCGAGATCAGTGGCCAAGCTGTCGGCAGGAGCCGGCGGTTGCGCACCGCCTTCGCCGCCCTTGGCATGCTGCCGATCCTGATCCTGCTGGCGGTCGGCTTTCAGTTGATGAACGCGCGCTTCTTCACCCAGACCAATTTGCTGATCGTCATGCAGCAATCGTCGATCAACATTGTGCTGGCAGCGGGCATGACCTTCGTCATCCTGACCGGCGGGATCGACCTGTCCGTTGGCTCGATACTTGCCGCCTCGGCGATGGTGGCGGTGATGGTGTCGCTGGTGCCTGATTGGGGACTGCTGGGCGTGCCGGCGGCCATTCTCGTCGGCCTCGGCTTCGGCGTCATCAACGGGCTGCTGATCGCCTACATCAGACTGCCGCCCTTCATCGTCACGCTGGGGTCGCTGACCGCTGTGCGCGGCGTCGCCCGCCTGCTCGGCCAGGACACCACGGTGTTCAACTCGGACCTGCCGTTCGACTTCATCGGCAACGGTACGCTGTTCGGCATTCCCTGGCTGGTCATCATCGCCTTGTCGGTCGTGGTGCTGTCCTGGCTGGTGCTCAAGCGCACCGTGCTCGGCACCTGGATCTATGCCGTCGGCGGCAATGCCGAAGCGGCGCGGCTGACCGGCATCAAGGTGCCGCTGGTGCTGCTCTTTGTCTATGGCGTTTCCGGCCTGCTGGCCGGCCTTGGCGGCGCCATGTCAGCGGCCCGGCTTTATGCGGCCAACGGGCTGCAACTCGGCCAGTCCTATGAGTTGGATGCCATCGCCGCGGTCATTCTCGGCGGCACCAGCTTCGTCGGCGGCGTCGGCTCGATCTGGGGCACGCTGATCGGCGGCCTGATCATAGCGGTGCTCTCCAATGGGCTTATCTTGGCCGGTGTCTCGGACATCTGGCAGTACATCATCAAGGGATTGGTCATCATCGTGGCAGTCGCCCTCGACCGCTACAGGCTCCAGGCAGGAGCGAGAACGTGATTGACCTTGGTCGCCGGCGTAAACGACCGGTTTGTGTAACGCACCGTGAGAGGCGCGGGGCAATTGGAGGAAAGCAATGAAGACCATCGCTAAACTGCTCTGCGGCGTCGCACTCGCGGCTGCCGCCATCGCGCCCGCATCGGCCAAGGACCTCAACAAGGTCGGCATCTCGGTCGGCCTGCTCGGCAACCCCTTCTTCGTCGCCACCATCAAGGGCATCGAGGACGCGGCCAAGAAGATCAACCCGAAGGTCGAGGTGACGTCAGTGTCGGCCGACTACGACCTCAATAAGCAGGTCTCTCAGGTCGATTCCTTCATCGCCGCCGGCGTCGACGTCATCATGCTCAATGCGGTCGATGCCAAGGCGATCGGCCCGGCGGTGAAGAAGGCGCAAGCAGCGGGCATCGTCGTTGCCGCCTTCGACGTTTCGGCGCCAGGCGCCGACGTCACCGTCATGACCAACAACGTCAAGGCCGGCGAAGAGGCCTGCCAGTATCTGGTCGACCACACCGGCGGCAAGGGCGACTACGTCATCCTCAACGGCCCGGCGTCGTCGTCGATCCTGGAGCGGGTCAAGGGCTGCAAGGACGTCCTTGCAAAACACCCCGACATCAAGATCCTCTCCGACGACCAGAATGCCGAAGGCTCGCGCGACGGCGGCCTGAAGGTCTTTCAGTCGCTGCTGACCCGCTTCGACAAGATCGATGCGGTGTTTGCCATCAACGATCCGACGGCGATCGGCGCCCAGCTTGCGGCCAAGCAGCTCAATCGCTCGGAGTTCATCTTCACCGCAGTGGATGGCGCTCCCGATATCGAGAAGGAACTCGCTTCCGGCACCTCGATGATCAAGGCCTCGGCTTCGCAGGATCCCTACGTGATGGCTGGCCAGTCGCTGACGATGGCGGCTGAGCTGCTTGCCGGCAAGAAGCCGGCGGAGCCGACCGTGCTGCTCGACCCGAAGCTGATCACGGCCGAGAACCTGAGAGACTACAAGGGCTGGACCGCAGCCCGCTAAGCCTCCCAAGGCCGATGCGGCCGGGGCAACCCGGCCGCATCTCAATTCAGAAACGGGAGACGATCATGTCGCGCATCGGTATTCATTCCTTCGTCTGGTCGGCGAGTTCGGCGCAAGGCGACCTCGAACGGACGCTGGCCAACACCAAGGAGGCCGGTTTCGACCTGATCGAGTTCTCCTATCTTGACCCCGCCAATGTCGACGTTGGCGGGTTGGCCAGGCGCATCGCCGACCTCAAGCTCGGCGTCGCGATCAGCATCGGCCTGCCGGCCGACGGCGACATTTCGAGTGCCGACAAGGCGGTTGCCGCGCGCGGCGTCGAGATCCTCAACGAGACGATCGCGCTCACCCGCGATCTCGGCGGCCAGAAAATTGGCGGCATCCTCAGTACCAGCCACGGCTTGCAGACGCAGGCGCCGACGCGCGATCAGTGGAACCGCAGCGCGGGGACACTTGCGAAGGTTGCGGAGACGGCCAAGTCCGCCGGCGTCACGCTCAATCTGGAGATCGTCAATCGCTTCGAAAGCAATCTGCTCAACACCGCTTCACAAGGCCTGGCCTTCATCGCGGACACCGGCTCCGACAACATCTTCCTGCATCTCGATACCTTCCACATGAACATCGAGGAGGCCGATGTCGGACTGGCTATCCGCCATGCTGCTGACAAGATCGGTTATGTCCATATCGGCGAGAGCCATCGCGGTTTCCTCGGCACCGGCAATATCGACTTTGCCGCCATCTTCGATGCGCTGACCGCAATCGGCTATAGGGACGACCTCAGCTTTGAATCCTTCTCGTCGAAGATCGTCGACGAGAACCTGTCACGGAAGACCGCGATCTGGCGCAATCTGTGGGCCGACAATATTGAACTGGCCCGGCATGCGCGCGCCTTCATCGCAATCGGGTTGGAGACGGCGCAGCGCAAGGCAGAGCTTGTCGCATCGAGACATCGTCCTTAGCAGCAGCGCGCTGCCAAAGCGCCAATGTTGTCGTTCATCCGGCCCGCGCCTTACGTGCAAGGAATCGACGTCGGAGGCGCTGAGTGTGGCGGAGGCAGTCGAGCGGGGTGACGCTGACGAGAGGTTTCTGATTTTGGCCACGAAACGCAATAAAATCAACATTTTCATACGCCCTCCGGGGCCATCCAATCTCCATACTGGACGGGGATGACGTTTGACACAGCGCGGCGGAAAGAAGCAGGATAGCTGATAGAGTCGACATCGCATAATGATGTCACTATATAGCGGCGGCTTCGACCCCGTAGCTGTGGCGGTGTACCACGAAGCAGCAGAAAATGTGTTACGCGTTGTGATCCCTATTGTGATACAAATCGGCCGTCGACAGCAGGAAAAGATCGTAAGAACAACAGCATAGAGCCGAAGCCGATCCCGGCCAACGTACCACTCTATCAAACAATCAGAACGTGCTCATTGAACCCTTCCCTTCATTCGGCTCTTCGGACCTCCGACAAGATCAACTTGCCGGGCGAAGCCGACTCGGTTCGAATGGCAGCATGCATCCTTTACCGGGTGCGGACGTTTACGGTTACCAACCGGCATAGCCGCCAGGGAAAAGCAGTATGAGTGAACATGCGATCGAGTTCTTGCGCGGATGGATCGGTGAAAAGGTCCACTGCCAGCACTCGCCGGTAAAGATCGAGAAGCAGGCCGAGACCCTCGCCAAGGAGTGCGCGGCCAAGGCCGCTGAGGTCGGCATTCCGCTGGAAGATATCCAGGAAGAAGTCGGCGACATCCAGGAACTGATCGCATCGCGGCTCGAAGAGGCGGCCGAGGCCGACCAGAGCAACGCGGCCAAGCCGTGACGCAACAGGCCTGGCGCCGCCAGGCCTTGTCCTCTATCCAAATCGATCTTTCAGCCAAGCCTTCGGCAGCGCCGGCACGAAATTGCCGTCGCGTCCGCTCATATCCTCATTGGCGACCATTGCATTGAGGATCGCCTCCTCTACGCCTTGCGCCACCGCATCGAAGAACGGATCGATATCGACGTCCGGGATGTAAGCGACGTTTGCGGTTCGTCCCGATGGTGCAAGTGCTGCTTGCGGATTGGCGGTGGTGAAGGCCAGAAAAATGTCGCCCGAACTGTGGTAGCCGAAGCCGCCTGTCATGGCGATGCCGAGCGGCACGCGCTTTGCCAGCCGCTTCATCTGGTGCGGCAGAAATGGCGCATCGGTGGCGACGATGGCGATGATCGAGCCCTTTTCGGCACGCGGCGTGCCTTCGCGCATCGCCGGCTCTACCAGATCAGGCCCGACGCGGGCGCCGCGCAGTGTGAAATTGCGCCGCTTGCCGAAATTCGCCTGCACGAATACGCCGACCGTATGCCTGATGCCCTGCCACTCGATGATGCGCGATGCCGTGCCCGAGCCGGCCTTGAAGCCAAAGGCAATCATGCCGGTGCCGCCGCCGACACTGCCTTCCTCGATCGCTCCACCGGCGGCACCGTCGAGCGCGGCTTCGACATCTTCGAAGCCGACGTGATGACCGTTGATGTCGTTGAGGAAACCATCATAGGTCTCCGCCGCAACCGGCAGGCCCCAGCCGCTGTCGAGCGCCGCCGGCAGCACGCGTTGCATCCAGCGCAGCGTGCCGTCGCGGGTAACGCCGCAGGAATGCGTGTTGGTGATCGTGACGGGCAGGTTGAAGGCGCCGACTTCCTCGATAATGTGCGACCCCGTCAACTCGCCATTGCCGTTCTGGCTGAAGACACCGGCAAGCACCGGCGTGGCGAGCTCAGCCAACGGCCGCGGCAGGATGGCGGTGACGCCGGTGCGCACCGGCCCCGTGCCAACCTCGAGCAGACCCTCGCCGGAAATCAGCGTCGCATAGCCGACCGATACGCCGGGCACATCGGTGATGGCGTTGAAGCCGCCCGGCGTGCCCTCGAAGGTAATGCCGAAAGCACGCGCGCGCGGCTTGCCCGCCGGCGTTTGAAGATGCGGGTCATGTCCGGTCATGCGGTCCTCTAAAAAAGCGAGCCCTGATTGCCCGGCTCTTTCGGTTTGCTGGCCGTCGGCTTTGCGGCGGGTTTGCTGGCGGGCGGCGTGGCCGCTGGTTTGGCAACGGCCTGCACCCGCTCGGCGTCGCCGGTCGCGACTGCATTTACGATGCCGTCGGCGAACTCCAGCTGCAGGCCAGCGCCCGGCGCCACATCAACTGCCAGTTTGATCACCGCGCCGCCGGCATCCTTGACCAGCGCGAAGCCGCGGGCCAGCACAGCCTTGTGCGACAGCGTTGCCATCAGCCTCTCGGATTGGACGATGCGGCCGCGCAGTCGCTCCAGCCTGAGCAGTACCGCTTGCGTGCCTCGTCTCGTCAAAGCTGTCAGAAGATCCCTCTGCACGGTTTGCCGCCGTGCCGTTGGCTCGATCGTAATGCGGCCTTGCAGCAAAGCCAGTTGCTGCCTGTGCCGTTGCAGGGATGCTTTCGCACATTTTGGCAACTGATCCGCCGCACGATTCAACTCCGCGCGCCGGGCTCTCGCCAATGCGCGCAGCGCCCCCTGGGCGCGCAAAAGGTTGCGGTCGTTGGTGCGTCGCGCCTCGGCAATCCGCCGCGACAGCGTTGCCGGAGTGAGCTTCACGGCGAAGAACCGAGCTTGCTTTCTTTCGGTGGAGACCATCAGCCCCCGGCTAAGCCGGCTGGCCGCCTCGTCCAGCCGCCGTCGCGGCAGCGCCAGCAACTGGTCGGGCGAGGGCAGCGCGCGGGCGGCCGCACGCGAGGCCTGCCGCTTGCGTTCGAAATTGCGCAAGGTGGCTGCTTTGAGCCGTGCGCCAAGACTGGCTAGTGTCGCTTCGAGATCCGCTTTCACCGGCACCGCGATCTCCGCCGCACCTGTCGGCGTCGGTGCGCGCATGTCGGCGACGAGGTCGATCAAGGTCCAGTCGGTCTCGTGCCCGACGGCCGAAATCACCGGAATGCGCGAGGCGGCGACGGCGCGCGCCAGCCCTTCATCGTTGAACCCCCAGAGGTCCTCGAGGCTGCCGCCGCCGCGCGCCACGATCAGAAGGTCGGGCTGGGCAATCGCGCCATCCCAGGCCAGCGCGTTGAAGCCGTTGACGGCGGCCGTCACTTCCGCCCCCGCCGTCTCGCCCTGGACTCTTACCGGCCAGACCAGCACATGCAGCGGAAAGCGGTCCTTGATGCGATGGATGATGTCACGGATCACCGATCCGGTCGGCGAGGTGACGACGCCGATGGTGCGCGGCATGAACGGCAGCCGCCGCTTGCGGCCGGCATCGAAAAGTCCTTCGGCCTGCAGTCGCCGCTTGCGCTCTTCCAAAAGCGCCATCAGCGCCCCGGCGCCGGCGGGTTCTAGATTGTCGATGACGATCTGGTAGTTGGATTTGCCGGGATAGGTGGTGAGTTTGCCGGTGGCGATCACCTCCATCCCCTCTTCGGGACGGAATTTCAGCCGGCTCATCGTGCCTTTCCAGACCACGGCATCGAGCCGCGCGCGGTCGTCCTTCAGGGTGAAATAGGCATGGCCGGAAGAGTGCGGCCCGCGATAGCCGGAAATTTCGCCGCGCACCCGCACATGGCCGAAGACATCCTCGACCGTGCGCTTCAGCGCGCCGGAAATCTCGCTCACCGTGTATTCGGTGGCATTGGTTCGTGATTCGGATTCTGCGTCGCTCATCGGCCGATTGAGCGGCTGTTGTCGCTCCGCGTCAAGATTCCATAACTTGATCTTAAGCCTGGCCTGATTGACTCTGGGCCAAGGAGGACGCATGAGCGCCCGCAAACAACGCAGCCCGTTGACGTTCCAGGTCACCCTGACGGTGCTGACGCTTGCCGTTTTTGCACTGGCCATCGTTGTCGGCTTCGGCCTTTACGCCACCATGCAGGCCGACCGGGTCTCGCTCGAGCGGCAGAAGGTTTTCCTGGCCAACGGCCTGCAGGACCAGGTCGCCGCGGTAAAGCGCGAGCAGGAAAGCGTCGCCGTCTGGGATGATTCCGTTATCAACGCCAAGGCCGGCAACCAGACCTGGATGGCAGAGAATCTCAGCGTCTGGATGTCCTCGTATTACGGCCACAACCGGGTCTATGTGCTGGACGACGCCAACCGGCCGGTCCACGCCATGCGCGAAGGGAAGGTCGTGTCGCCTGCCGTCTTTGGCGAGGACGAACCCGCTTTGCGGCCGACCATCGCCAGGTTGCGCCAGATGATGAGCAAGGACGCAAGCCAGGCCGGCGCAAAATTCGTTGCCGACGATCTGGTCTCGCTTGACGGTCAGCCTGCCATACTCAGCGTCATGCCTCTGGTGCCGAGTTCGGATCGCGTCACCCAGGCATCCGGCAGCGAATATCTGCATGTCTCCATAGAGTTCATCAACGACGCGGTGATCGGCAAGATCGCGCAGAAATATCTGCTGGCGGGGGCGCATCTCCTGCCGATGGCTCAGCCGCTTGGCTCGGCTGCCATTCCGCTTATCGACAAACAGGGTGTCATCCTCGGCTATATTGCCTGGGACCAGGAACGGCCCGGCCTGACGCTGGTGGGCAAGGCCAGCCCGGCCCTGGCTCTGGCCGCGCTGGTTGCGGCGAGCGTGCTCGCCTTTCTGCTCCGGCGTCTGCGCCGTGCGTCATCGGCGCTGCAGACCAGCCAGGCCCAGGCGCAATATCTCGCCTTTCACGACACGCTCACCGGCCTGCCCAACCGGGCACTGTTCGAGGACAGGCTGCGGCGTGCCTTGCTTACCTCCGGCAATGAAAGCAAGGTCGCGCTGCTTTATCTCGATCTAGATCGCTTCAAGCATGTCAACGACACGCTTGGTCACCCGGCAGGCGACGAACTCGTGCGCCAGACGGCGGCCAGGCTTCAGCATACGGTTCGCGACGTCGACACGGTGGCAAGACTGGGTGGCGACGAATTCGCGGTGATCCTGATCGATGTCCGCGACGTAAGGAACGCAGAGGATATTTCCGAGAGGGTGCTGCAGAAACTGCAGGAGCCGTTCAAACTGATGGACGATCAGGTCTTTATCAGCGCCAGCATCGGCATAGCCTTGTCGACAGGCCCTGATGCCGATGCAGACGATCTGCTGCGCAAGGCCGACATCGCGCTCTACGAAGCCAAGAAGAACGGCCGTGGCCGCTACCAGGTCTTCGCCGGCGACATGGACGACCTTTTGCTGCGCAAGCGCAAGGTCGAGAGCGAGCTGCGCAGCGCGCTAAATGGCGGCACCGGTATCAAGCTCGCCTACCAGCCGGTCTTTGCCAGCGATGGCAAGACCATTGTCGGCGCCGAGGCGCTGATCCGCTGGGCGCATGAGGTCCATGGCGCACTGCCGGCGGCGCAGTTCATCGCCATCGCCGAGGAACGCGGCATGATCGGGCAGCTCGGCGCATGGGCCCTGCTGGAAGCCTGCCGCTTCGCCGTGAAGACCAAACTGCCGTGGCTCGCCGTCAATGTCTCGCCGCTGCAATTGCGCGACGCCGGCTTTGCCGAAGAGGTTGCCTCGATCCTCGCCGAAACGGGACTGGCGCCGAAGCGCCTGCAGCTCGAGATCACCGAAAACGTTCTCCTGGAAAACAACGACACCACCAGAGCGGCTCTGGCAGCCTTGCGCCAGTCGGGCGTCGGCATTGTGCTCGACGATTTCGGCACCGGCTATTCGTCGCTGAGCTATCTGCGCCGCCATGCCATCGACAAGCTCAAGATCGACCGCTCCTTCGTGCGGCTTCTCGACGGCGACGGCAATTCGGGCGCCATCGTCAAGGCGCTGATCGATCTCGCCGGCGCGCTCAAGGTCGAGGTCACCGCCGAGGGCGTAGAGACCGAGGTGCAAAAGGCGCTGCTGGTCGCCATGGGCTGCCAGCAGCTGCAGGGCTACCTCTTGTCGCCGCCGCTGGAGCCGGCGCAATTGGTGGCGCTGCCCGGCCTGTCGTCGGCCAACGCAACGACGGAGGCGGCAGCGTCGGCCTGATCGTTCCTACCAGCCAGGCAGGATCTGGTTCGGCTTGCTCCGCTTCATCTTGGCGAAGGCGAGCGAGGCGAAATCGAAGCTTCCCGTTTCTTCGCCGAGCGGCACGGAAATATTGTCGAGGCTTTCCGAGATGTGCCGGGCCAGCGCGTCGACGATTTCGGGCCGCGAGGTCTGGCCGCGCATGATGCCGATGCGGCAGTCGGGCAGCGCGCCAAAACCGTCGGCTTCGCCCAGCACTCGCATGCCGGGCCGCAGCGCGCATTCCGGCAGCACCGAGATCGCCAGCCCCGACAGCACCGCGGCGGTGATGACGGTCGCCGAGAAGCTGGTGAAGAGGATGCGATAGTCGCGGCTTTGCCGGTCGAGCACATCGACGGCGGCGCGCCGCCAGATGCAGTTCGGCCGGCCGAAGGCCATCGGCAGCACTTCCTGTTCGTGCGTGGCATGGTTGGCCGAGGTCACCCATAGCAGCGGCTCGCGCCGCACCACTTCCGACTGGCCGCGCGTATCATTGTGCGTCACCAGCGCAAGATCGAGATTGCCGCGCTTGATATGCTCGACCAAGCCTGGTGTCGGCTCGCAGATGACAGTCAGTTCGACGCGCGGATTTGACCGTGTGAAGCGTGCCATGATTTCGGGCAGGAACCGGTCGGCATAGTCGTCGGGGGTGCCGATACGGATGGTGCCTTCGAGCCGCTGATCATCGAAGGCGGCCAGCGTTTCGCGGTTGAGATAGAGCAGGCGGCGCGCGTAGGAGAGCAGCTTGTCGCCTTCCTCGGTCAGCCTGTTGGTGCGGCCGTCCTTTTCGAACAGCGGCTTGCCGATCCGCTCTTCCAGCCGGCGCATCTGCATCGACACCGCCGATTGCGTGCGCAGCACTTCCTCGGCCGCACGGGTGAAGCTGCCGGTATCGGCAATCGAGATGAAGGTCTGCAACTGGTCGAGATCGAGTGGCGCTTTCATCGGTCCAATCCATCACTAGCGTTGATGCTAAAGATTAGAAACATTCGTTGGATTAATCAATCGGTGCGTGGCAAATTCACATTGTCCACATGAAGGCATGTGAATCGAGACCGGAACGGCCGCTGTCCCCAGCGCCGATCGCCTGGTCTTGTCCAGTTCGAGTCTGAAGGAGACCGACATGACCACGTTTGATTTCGCCACAGAGACCTCGCGCATCACCTCGCGTCCGGCCGTTGCGACGCGCGTGGCCAACACTCTTCTCAATGCCTACCAGGCCTGGAAAAATCGCCGGGCCTTCTATCGCCTCGGCGAGATGTCGGACGCGGAACTCGCCGATATCGGCCTGATGCGCGCGGATCTCCATGTCGCCATCGATGTGCCGTTCGGCGCCGATCCGACCGTGAAGCTGCGTGCGATTGCGAGCGATCGTGCCGATACGATCGAAGATCTCGCCCGCCAGATAGCGTGATATCGGGCGCATTGTTTCGGTTGCCGTGAACCTTTCTCAGGCTCGCTGCGACCAACGAGTATAGCAGGCTCCCCACTCCCTGCCGGTTCCCCGCCGGCCAGCCTGCACACTGGCCCGGTCCTCCTCCAGGACCGGGCTTTTCTTTTAAAGATCCGTCGTCATCGTGCGGTCTGCGCCGCGTCGCTTCGTTCCTTGCTCCGAAGCCGCGAAGGTCAGCGCCCAACTACCGCCAACTACCGCCGGTCCATGTCCCGCTTGAACTGGTCGAAGATCGTTTCCACGCCCTTCTGATAGTCGTCGCGCTGCTGGGCGCCGGTCTCGAACATCTTGCCGAAAATATCGTCGAACGGATTGCGTGGCCTGCCGCTCGGATTGGCCTGCGGTTGCGGCGCCTGGCGCTCCTGCGGTGCCTGTCGCGGCTGGGGTGCTTGCGGCGCCGGCTGCCCACCGGGCAGGCCGAAGCCGCCACCACCGCCTTGCCGCATCATCTCTTCAAAAATCTTGCCCAGCGGGTTATCGCCGTAAGGGCTCTGCGTCTGTTGCGGCTGTGTTGGCTGCTGCGGCCGGCCCTGCGGTTGCTGTGCCGCGCCACCGCCGAACATATCCTGCAGCACCTTGCCCAGCGGATTGTCGCCATAGGGGTTGGGCGCCTGTTGCGGCTGGCTTTGCGGCTGTTGGGCGCCGCCGCCGAACATGTCCTGCAGCACTTTGCCCAGCGGGTTCTCACCGTAAGGATTGGGTGCTGGCTGCGGCGCAGGCTGTGCCCCGCCGCCCGCCTGCCGCATCATCTGTTCGATGATCTCGCCGAGCGGATTGCTGCCGCCGCCGAAGCCACCGGCGGCCTGCATCTGACCCCCGGTCAACTGGTTTGTCGTCTGCTTGAACAATCCGCCCATCACCATCGAAGCGATGGCCGGCAGCATCTGCTGCAGGATCTGCTGGCTGACGCCGGTCGCCTGCGCGGCCTGGCTGGCCACCGCGCGCGACAGCTCCTTCGAGCCGAACAGATGACCCAGAATGCCATTGCCCTCATTGACGCCTTGCGGTGAGAAAGCCCTGGTCGCGTCCTCGAAATATTTGGCGTGCTGGCCGCTCGCCATCGCCGTCATGAAGGCGCCGAGCCCATAGGGATCGGCGGTGTTGCGTTGCAGCCCTTGCGAGAAGGCCGGCAGCAGGGCGGCGACAGCCGCCTGCGTCTGCTGCATGGAAAGCCCGTACTGCTGGGCAAGCGCCTGCATGCCGTTGCCGTTCTGCGCCTGCGCCAATATGTCGAACAAGGTACGCATCGGTTTCTCCTCCCGGAAATCCTCGAGGGAGAACCTAGTTCGTTTCGATGTTCGATTGAAGCGGCTTTTGCCGCTGCTCAAGGCGCGACGCTAATACGCATATTCCATGAACACCGGCTCGATCGAGCCGCCCCAGCGCGTGTGGTAGGCCGACAGCATTTCCTCGGCACTGGTGGTACCGCGCGCCACGACTTCGTCCAGCGTGTTGAGGAACGAGGTCTCGTCATAGCCGTCGCGGTTCTTCCTGCCGCGATTTTTCAGCCCAAGGCGCGAAATGGTCATTACATCGCGGCCGATCTCACGCAGCGTCGTGTTGCGGAACGGCGCGGAAATGCCTTGTTCCGGCACCGCATTGCGCATCGCCAGCGTTTCTTCATAGGTCCAGCTCGAAGTCAGCGCCTCGGCGGCGTCGAGCGCGGCCTCGTCATAGAGCAGCCCGACCCAGAAGGCCGGCAGCGCGCAGATGCGGCGCCACGGCCCGCCATCGGCGCCGCGCATTTCGAGGAAGCGCTTCAGCCTGACGTCAGGGAACAGGGTCGACAGATGGTTCGCCCAGTCGCCCATGGTGGGCAGTCCGTCCGGTACTTCATTGCGGGCAACGCCGGCCATGAACTGGCGGAAGGTGATGTGCGTCATGTCGTGATAGTGGCCGTCGCGGATGACGAAATACATCGGCACGTCGAGCGCCCATTCGACATAGTCGGCAAAGCCGAACTCGGGCGAGAAGCAGAATTCGAGCAGGCCCGAGCGTTGGTTGTCGGTGTCGCGCCAGATGTCGCCGCGCCAGCTCTGCAGCCCGTTCGGCCGGCTGTCGGTGAAGGGCGAGTTGGCAAACAGCGCCGTCGACAGTGGCTGCAGCTTCAGCGACACCTGCATCTTGCGGCGCATGTCGGCTTCGCTTTCGAAGTCGAGGTTCACCTGGATGGTGCAGGTGCGATACATCATGTCGAGACCCTTGGTGCCGACCTTGGGCATGTAGCGGGTCATGATTTCGTAGCGCGATTTCGGCATTTTCGGCGTCTCGGCCAGCGACCATTTCGGGCTGCCGCCGAGGCCGAGAAAGCGGATGCCCATCGGCTCGGCGATCTCGCGTACCTGCGCCAGATGCGCATTGCCCTCCCGGCAGGTCTGGTGGATCGTTTCCAGCGGCGCGCCCGACAGCTCGAACTGGCCGCCAGGCTCCAGCGAGATCGCGCCCTGTCCGGTCGGCTCGACCAGGCCGATGATGCGGCCGTCATCGATGATCGGGTCCCAGCCGAGCTTTTGCTGCATGCCTTCGAGGATGGCGCGGATGCCGCGCTCGCCGCCATAAGGCACCGGCGCGTTGCCGTCGACATAGAAGGGGAACTTCTCGTGCTCGGTCCCGATGCGCCACTTGTCGCGCGGCTTGTTGCCTTCGGCCAGATGCTCGACCAGTTCGTCGATGCCTTCGATTGGCCGGAAATCGGTTGTGTCGCGCGCCATGGGGCCCCCTCTGCGGCTCTCGGAGCCCGCCGGCGCTAAATGGACGAAATGTCAGCAGCCGATCAAGCGAAAAATCCTGAGCCACAGGTCAACAGGAATTGATCTTTACGCCTCTTACCAGTCTCCGACCGTCGCCTGCATCACCGCAAGCGCCGCTACAGCTGCTGTGTCAGCGCGCAGGATGCGCGGTCCGAGCGGGATGGCAGTGACGAAGGGGAGCGCCCGCAGCATCTTGCGTTCGTCGTCGGAAAAGCCGCCTTCCGGCCCGACCAGCAGCGCCAGCTTCCTCTCCGGCACCGCCTGCAATGCCGGCAGCGGGTTGTTGGTCGAGGCATCCTCGTCGCAGAAGATAAGCCGGCGTTCCTTGTCCCAGCCGGAGAGCAGGCGCTCGAATTTCTCGGCCTCGCGCACTTCCGGCACCGCCAGTATGCCGCATTGCTCGGCCGCCTCGACGACATTGGCGCGCAGCCGGTCGATGGAGGGTTTTGCCACTTGCGTGTGCTGGGTGATCACCGGCTGCAGGATGCCGGCGCCCATCTCGACCGCCTTCTGCACGAGATAGTCTAGCCGGCCCTGTTTCAGCGGCGCGAAGCAATAGATCAGGTCAGGCAGGGGCGGTTGAGGTCTCTGCGAGGCCAGCACCTTCAGCCGCACCGCCCTTTTCGACCTGGTGGCAATCGCCGCCGACCACTCGCCGTCGCGGCCGTTGAAGACCAGGATCTCGGCGCCTTCGCCGAGCCGCAGCACATGCGTGAGATAATGGCTCTGCTGCTGGCCGGCATCGAATTCGATGCCTGCCGCGAGGTCGTCCGGCACGAACAGCCGCTGCATCTTGTAATTGGCGCGCATCGCCGAGGAATGGGCGAGGCGGTGCCTGGCGTCAAGTCTCGGCGGAACGATGCCACACCGGTTCAAAACCGTGCCGCAGCACCGAAACGGTCGTGGCCGGTGTGAGCAGGCGCAGCGACCGGCCGGCAAGGCTGTCGAAGGCCGCCGCATCGCCATAGCCTGCGAACGACCAGGTCAGCGCGTTGCCGCCGCGCAGCGCATAGGCCGAGCCGCCATCCGCGATCATCGCTCCGTCCGGCAATTCGGCAAGCTCTCCCATGGTGACATCAGGTGGCTTGCCGCCGGAAGCCAGCCGCTCCTTGTGCAGCCGCTTGTCCACCATTGGCGCGCGCGGTTCGTTTACACCGAAGACTTTGCCGAAACGCCCGACAAAATCCGTGGCTCGCTCACGCCGGCAATAGAAACAGGGACGGTGCCCGGCGGCCAGCGCCGTCACCTCGTCGAGGAAGAACAACTCGGTCCAGCCGGCCCTGCCGCCCGGCCTGTTCCTGCCCATCGGCTCGCGCCGCGCATTGCGGAATTGGCAGACGCAGATGATCCAGGCCGGCAAGGCCCAACGCTTTTTCAGCAGCGTCTTGGTCTCAGGATCGTGGATGATGCCGCGATTGCCGGTGAACAGGCCGCGCTCGGATATGGCATGGATGGCGCCGAACGGATCGACCCGGTTCTGCAGTGGCATAGCTCTCTCCCGAATACGCATCTTGGCTGCAATACGGGCGACATGATATCGCTCGTCGCGTCATTTCATGTCAGCAGGGTTTTGCGATGCGGGTGCTGGTGGTCCAGAACTACGACAACACCGGCCTTGGCCAGGTTGGTGCCGCGCTCGCCGAAGCCGGCGCCGATCTCGACCTGCGCCGGCCCTACAAGGGCGATGCGCTGCCGGACGACGCGACCGGACACGATGCCATGGTGATGCTTGGCGGCGGTCAGAATGCGCTGGCCGACGATGACTACCCGTATTTCCCGGCGCTGCTCGAACTGACCCGCGATTTCGCCGCCAAGGATCGCTCGGTTCTCGGTATCTGCCTGGGCAGCCAGTTGGTTGCCCGCACTTTCGGCGGTGAGAACCAGATCGGCGGCGCCTCGGAATTCGGCTGGCACAAGGTATCGCTGACGCCGGATGCCAGAACCGATCCGGTGCTTGGCGCACTTCCCCAGGATTTCCCCATCTTCGAATGGCACGACGACACTTTCGCGCTGCCGTCAAATGCGGTGCGGCTTGCCGGCAGCGAAATTGCCGAGAACCAGGCGTTCCGTATCGGCCGCGCCGTCTACGGCTTCCAGTTCCATTTCGAGGCCGACCGGCCGATGGTGAGGGACTGGAGCACGTCCTTCGCGCCGCTGATTGCCGATCGCCATCCCGACTGGCACGACCGCCTCGACAGCGAAATGGCTCTCAACGGCCCCGAGGCTGATGCCGCGGGCTTGGCCATTGCCCGCGCCTGGGTGGCGACGATCTGAACCCAGCCAACGCGCGGCCGTTGCATAATTGGCACGCGGCGGGGAATCTGCCGGGGACAACTTCTTTCGTCCTTAGTTTGTGGCCGAACGCTATCCTACAAGGCGCGCGCTATGCATCGGCAATGCAACCGCGATGAACCTTCTGTGTGGTCCGCGCGACACACCGCCGATACAGAATCGACCTACAAGCGCGAAATCGTCGAAACTTTGAGACGAATTCTCGGTTTCAACCCATTGGTAACCGCCTCGTGCCCAGATGCAGGAAGCTCAACTAGAGATGACGTCCGTGAAAGCAGCGCTTCTGTCCTTTGTCATGCTGTCTGCCATCGTTTTGTGCGGTCTCGGCATTTATTCCGCCGATGCGGCCAACAACCATCAGGCCGTCGACGGCTACGGCGTCACCGCCGCGCTTCGCTAAAACGCTTTTCCCTGCACAGTCAGGATACGCTTGTCCGCGCCGTCCACGGCGAGCGCGCTGAGCATGCCTGACTGCCAGGCGAGCGTGTCGACATTGACGCGGTTCGGCATCACCTCCGCCTGCGGCACCGGTGTGTGGCCGTGCACGATCACCTTCGGGTAAAGCCCTGGATGGTTGTGGAAGACGTCGCGGATCCAGACCAGATCCTGCGGGCTCTGGCTCGCCAGCGGCACGTCAGGCCTGACGCCGGCATGGCATAAGAAGAAATCACCTGATATCAGTGACAATTGCAGCGACCGTAGGAAGTCGACATGGGCTTGCGGTACAGCATTGACCAGTGCCTGGTGTCCCCGCCGTAACGCCTCGGCCTTGCCGAACCAGCTTGCGTGTCCCGCTAGGTCGACGCCATAGGATTGTGCCGTCTGCACGCCGCCATAACGGATGAACAGCCCTTCCGGGTCAGGCTCGTCGAGAAAGTCGAGGAAGCCGATATCGTGGTTGCCGGCGAGCATCACATGCCGCGGATCGCGTTTCTGTGCCTCGATCAGGAAGTCTATGACGCCCTTGGACTCTGGTCCGCGGTCGACATAGTCGCCGAGGTGGATGACGCGCCAATCGCTGGTCGGCTTGTATTCGAGTTCGCTCTCGATGCGGCGATGCATGGCGGCGAGCAGATCGAGCCGGCCATGCACGTCGCCGATCGCATAGAGGCGCATGCCATCGGGCGCGCGCGCGTCGAGGTAGTGGATGCCGGTCTCGGTCAAGGCGGCTTCGTCTCCGTGATCCAGCGAGGCTAGGGTCTAATCGGTGAACAAGACCCTATCGCCGCAACTGGTCCTTGCCCATCTCGGTCACCAGCCGTTTGCCGCACAGTGCCAGCGTGATGTCCATCTCCTTGCGGATGATGTCCAGCGCCAGGGTCACGCCTTGCTTGCCCATGGCGCCCAACCCGTACAGGAACGGGCGGCCGATATAGGTGCCCTTGGCGCCGAGGCAAAGCGCCTTCAGCACGTCCTGGCCCGAGCGGATGCCGCCGTCCATATGCACCTCGATCCTGTCGCCGACGGCATCGGCGATCTCTTCCAGCGCCATGATTGACGACGATGCGCCGTCGAGCTGGCGCCCGCCATGGTTGGAAACGATGATGGCGTCGGCGCCGGTCTCGACCGCCATCAGCGCGTCCTCCTTGTCGAGAATGCCTTTCAGGATCAGCTTGCCGCCCCAATGTTCCTTGATCCAGGCGACATCCTTCCACGACAGATGCGGGTCGAACTGCTGCGTAGTCCACGATGCCAGCGAAGCGACGTCGCCGACGCCCTTGGCATGGCCGACAATGTTGCGGAAGGTGCGGCGCTTGGTGCCGGCAATGCCCATCAGCCAGCGCGGCCGCGTGGCGATGTTGGCAATGTTGGCCAGCGTCATCTTGGGCGGCGCCGACAGCCCGTTGCGGACATCCTTGTGGCGCTGCCCCAGGATCTGCAGGTCGAGCGTCAACACCAGCGCCGAGCATTTTGCAGCCTTCGCCCTGTCGATCAGGTCGAGCACGAAATCCTTGTCGCGAAGCACGTAGAGCTGGAACCAGAACGGCTTCTTGGTCACCGACGCGACATCCTCGATCGAGCAGATGCTCATCGTCGACAGCGTGAACGGCACGCCGAATTCCTCTGCCGCCTGCGCGGCCAGCATCTCGCCATCGGCATGCTGCATGCCGGTCATTCCAGTTGGGGCAAGCGCCACCGGCATCGCCACTTTCTCGCCGATCATGGTCGATTCCAGCGAGCGGTTGCTCATGTCGACCAGTACGCGCTGACGGAATTTTATCTTCTGGAAGTCCTCTTCGTTGGCGCGGTAGGTGCTTTCGGTCCAGGCGCCGGAATCGGCATAGTCGAAGAACATCTTCGGCACCCGCCGGCGCGCCAGGTCCTTGAGATCGGCAATGGTGAGGATGTCGCTCATGGTGGTTCCTCGTTAGCCAGTCGTCTTGAAGCCGTCGTCGGCGTCGGAGCGCTGCTTAAGCCTGAGCCGCGACACGCGCTGCCAGTCGCCGCTGCGTTCGGCCTCGAGCATCGAGCGCTCGACATAGGAGATATGGTCCATCGCCGCTTGGCGGGCAGCTGAGGGATCGCCGGCCTTCACGGCTTTGTAGATCGCGGCGTGCTGGGCCAGCAGCGCCTCGCGCGCTCCGGGCACGCTGAACACCAGAAGCCGGTTCTGGAACACGCCTTCAGACAGCAGCCGGTAGCAGGAGCGCAGCGTGTGCAAGAGGATGATGTTGTGCGCGCATTCGCACACAGCATGGTGGAACTCGACGTCGATTTCCGCCTCGTCGTCGAAATCGCCGGTGCGGTGCGCCTCGTCCATGCGCGCCATGATGCGGTCGAGCAGCGCAATGTCGTCCGCTGTCGCGCGCCGCGCCGCATATTCGGCCGCCACGCCTTCGATCTCGCGGCGGTATTCCAGATAGTCGGTCACCGCCTTGCGGTGCATCGAGATGAGGTCGGTCACCGGCTTGGTGAACAACTGGCCGATGACGTCGGCGACATGGGTGCCGCCGCCGGCCTTGGTGATCAGCAGCCCGCGCCCTTCCAGCGCCTTCAGCGCATCGCGCAGGATCGGCCGCGACACGTCGAACTGGCGCGCCAGCTCGCGCTCGCCCGGCAGCCGGTCGCCGGTGCGCAGCACGCCTTCAAGGATCAGGCTTTCGATCTGCTGCACCACCTCGTCGGCGGTGCGCGAATGCTCGATCCTGGAGAAAATATCGCTCAACGGGGGCCTGGGAAATTGAACCGGTGTCGCGCAAGATAAAGCCAGCGTCGCCAAGTGGTCAAATTATTTATCCAATTTGCCCAATCGGGTCGGTCTGCGCGTCGCGCCGGCAGGACCTACGATGCTAGACTTTGGTGTTTACGCGCCTCATGGATTGCCTTTAGAGGACGCCATCACACGAAGGGTCGAGAACAGGGGGACCACCGTGTCGGACGAGACGTCCAACCTCGAATTCCAGCCGCGCGCCCAGGGCAGCGTGATGGGCTTTCCCGCGCATGAGGGACGGCCCGGCGCGATCGGCGAGGTCCATGCCCGGCCGCATCCGCTGATCGAGAAGCCGCGCGTGCTTGTGCAACTCGCCTTTATGACCGAGGGCGGCTCCGGCGTCGACATGGCCGTGCTCTCCGAACTTTCGCGGCGCCTCGGCATCGCGGCGCCCGACCGTCATGCCCGCCACCACGCCATGAAGTGGGGCAAGGGCACGCTGCGCTGGGAGCGGCATACGGAATTTTCGACCTATCTGTGGGAAGGGCCGCTGGCCGAAAGCAGCAGGGCGCAGGAGGATTCTCCTTTCGGCAACGGCTTCTCGCCGCCGGGAACGGTGATCTCAGGTATAAGGCTGGAGATCCGCAAATGGACGCCGGCAAGCGAGAAGCTGATTGCGGCCTTCGACCCGACGAGCCTCTGCTATTCGCTGGTCGAGCGCGGCAATGCGGCCATAGTCACCGATTTCCGCCAGGACGGCGACGGCCTGACCCGCATCCTGGTGCTTGATCGCGGCCTGACGCCGGCGCGGACCGGCGCGCTGTCGCAGCGGCTGATCGACGTCGAGACGTATCGCACGCTTGCCATGCTCGGCCTGCCGCTGGCGCTGACGCTGTCGGGCCGCGCCCGCCGCATTGAGGACCGGCTGGCGCAGACCACGCTGGAAATGAAGGTCGCTGAAACCCGCGACAGCCAGACGCTGCTCGCCGACCTGACCGAGCTTGCCGCTGAACTCGAGGCTGATGCCGCCTCCAGCCTCTATCGCTTCGGCGCCAGCCGCGCCTATGACGGCATCGTTGTCGAGCGGCTGGAAGCGCTGGAGGAAGAAGCCGTGCCCGGCTACGACACCTGGGGCGGCTTCCTGCAGCGGCGGGTGGCACCCGCCATGCGCACCTGCCGGTCGGTCGAGGAGCGCCAGGCCAACCTGTCGCGAAAACTGACCCGCGCCACGACGCTGCTGCGCACGTGGGTCGATGTCGAGGTCGAGAAGCAGAACCGCGATCTGCTGGCGTCGATGAACAACCGCGCCCGGCTGCAACTGCGGTTGCAGCAGACGGTCGAGGGCCTGTCGGTGGCAGCAGTGTCCTACTATGTCGTCGGCCTGATCTCCTATCTCGCCAAGGGCGCATCGATCTTCCGCCATGCCTTTGCACCCGAAATCGTCACTGCCGCGGCGGTGCCGGTCGCCATCGTGCTGGTCTGGTGGGGGGTGCGGCGAGTGAGGCGGATGCACTCCGAGCCGGCGAAACATCCGGGGGAGTAGGAGCGCACTTTACCCTCCCCCTTGTGGGGAGGGTCGATCCGCATAGCGGATCGGGGTGGGGGTGCTCGTAAAGAGCTTTCGTCGCGCGGACCCCCACCCCGCTCACTGCGTTCGCGACCCTCCCCACAAGGGGGAGGGTGAATAGCGGCAGATTGCCGCTGCGGAAGGCGGGCAGTACGCTCTTTGCCCGACGCGGTGTTTGCAACATCCGAATGAAATTGGTAAAAGATTTTTACCAGCCAAGCGGAGAACGCCGCCGATGTCCGGCCTTGTCATGCCCAAGCCAGACGACGCCACTATGCGAAGGCGGGCGGAGATCGTCGCCGACATGCGCATCATCGTGCCGGGCGAGGGCGTCGTCGACGCCACCAATGAGATGCGCGCCTTCGAAAGCGACGGCCTCACCGCCTACCGGCAATTGCCGCTGGTCGTGGTGCTGCCGGAAACGGTGGCGCAGGTGTCGCGCATCTTGAAATACTGCAACGACCGCAACATCCGTGTCGTGCCGCGCGGCTCCGGAACCTCGTTGTCGGGCGGCGCGCTGCCGCTCGAGGATGCCGTGCTGCTGGTCATGAGCCGCTTCAACCGCATCCTTGCCATCGACTATCCCGACCGCATCGTCGTCGCTCAGCCAGGCGTTACCAATCTTGGCATCACCATTGCCGTCGAGCAGGAGGGCTTTTACTACGCCCCTGACCCATCCTCCCAGATCGCGTGCTCGATTGGCGGCAATGTCGCGGAAAATTCCGGCGGCGTGCACTGCCTGAAATACGGCCTGACCGCCAACAATGTGCTCGGCATCGAGATGGTGCTGATGAACGGCGAGGTGGTGCGCCTGGGCGGCAATCATCTGGACTCGGAAGGCTATGATCTCCTCGGCGTCATGACGGGGTCCGAAGGCCTGCTCGGCGTCGTCACCGAGGTCACCGTGCGCATCCTGAAAAAGCCGGAGACGGCCCGCGCTCTGCTGATCGGCTTTCCGACCAGCGAGCAGGGCGGCCAATGCGTCGCCGACATCATCGGCGCCGGCATTATCCCTGGCGGCATGGAGATGATGGACCGGCCGGCGATCCATGCCGCGGAAGATTTCGTCCATGCCGGCTACCCCCTTGATGTCGAGGCGCTGCTGATCGTCGAACTCGACGGGCCGGGCGTCGAGGTCGATCACCTGATCGGTCTCGTCGAAGCGATCGCCTATAGGAACGGCTCCACCACCTGTCGCATCTCGCAATCCGAACAGGAGCGGCTGAGTTTCTGGGCCGGCCGCAAGGCGGCCTTCCCGGCGGTCGGCCGCATCTCGCCCGACTATTACTGCATGGATGGCACCATCCCGCGCAAGGAATTGCCGCGTGTGCTCGCCGGCATGCGCGAACTGTCGGAGAAATACGGCCTTGGCGTCGCCAATGTCTTCCACGCCGGCGACGGCAATCTGCATCCGCTGATCCTCTACGACGCCAACGTGCCGGGCGAACTCGACAAGGCGGAAAGTTTTGGCGCCGACATCTTGCGGCTCTGCGTCAAGGTCGGCGGCGTCTTGACCGGCGAGCACGGCGTCGGCGTCGAGAAGCGCGACTTGATGCCTGAAATGTTCGACCAGATCGACCTCGATCAGCAAATGCGCGTCAAATGCGCCTTCGACCCCAATCATTTGCTCAACCCCGGCAAGGTGTTTCCACAACTGCGCCGCTGCGCGGAGCTTGGGCGCATGCACGTGCATCGCGGCCAGGTGGCGTTTCCGGACATTCCGAGGTTTTGATGGGGGCGGAATGTCTCACGTCGGCGATCCTTCGCGCCCCCCTCTGTCCTGCCGGACATCTCCCCCACAAGGGGGGAGATCACCAGTCATCTCTGCCTTCGCCAATCTTCGACGTTGCTAGAGAAGCGCGGTCGCCAAAGCTGCTAATCTCCCCCCAAGTGGGGGAGATGTCCGGCAGGACAGAGGGGGGCGCGAAGGAACTCGACCCATCTTCGCCATGACGACCTTCACCCCCACCACATCGGCCGAGATCCTCTCCACCGTCCAATGGGCGGCGGCGGAAGAGTCACCTTTGGAAATCATCGGCCACGGCTCCAAGCGCGGCATCGGCCGGCCACAGCAGAGCGAACACACGCTCGATCTTTCGAAGCTCACCGGCGTCACGCTCTACGAGCCGGCCGAGTTGGTACTGTCGGCCAAGGCCGGCACGCCGCTTTCCGAGATCGAAAACCTGCTCGCCGAAAGCGGCCAGCAACTCGCCTTCGAACCGATGGATTACGGTCCTTTACTCGGCGGCGAGCCCGGCAAGGGCACGATCGGCAGCGTGCTCGCCGCGAACCTGTCCGGCCCGCGCCGGCTGAAGGCGGGGGGTGCACGAGACCATATTCTGGGAATCAATGCGGTTGCCGGACGCGGCGAGGCCTTCAAGTCCGGCGGCCGCGTCGTCAAGAATGTCACCGGCTACGATCTGTCGAAGCTGATGGCCAACAGCTGGGGCACGCTGGCCGTGTTCACCGATGTCACCTTCAAGGTGCTGCCGGCGGCCGAGACCGAGGTGACGCTTGCCATGCGCGGCCTACTCGACGATGCCGCCTCTGCCGCCATGGCGCTGGCGCTCGGCTCCAGCGCCGAAGTGTCGAGCGCGGCCCATCTGCCCGAACGCATCGCCGCGCGCGTTGCCGGGGGCAGTCTAGGCACTGACGCTGCAACGCTGCTGCGCGTCGAAGGGTTTGGCCCATCGGTCGCCTATCGCATCGAGGCACTGAAGACCCTGCTGAAAAATGCCGGCCCGCTGCAGGAGATCGCAGGCGAGACATCGCATACCCTCTGGCGTGACATAAGGGACTGCACGCCATTCGCCGACCGTAGCGAAAAGCCGGTCTGGCGCGTCTCCATGGCGCCGTCTCAGGCCCATCAGATGGTGCTGACGCTGCGCATGCAGATCGGTGTCAGCGCCTTCTACGACTGGCAGGGCGGGCTGGTCTGGCTGCGCATGGAGCAGGGCGATCCCGAGGCCGCCCTGCTGCGCGGGCTGATCAGAAAGCATCGCGGCGGCCACGCGACGCTGGTGCGCGCCACCCCTTCGTATCGCGCCGCCGTTCCGGTGTTCGAGCCGCAGGCGCCGCATCTGGCCGCACTGTCGGCGCGCATGAAGGCCGAGTTCGATCCTAAGACCATCCTGAACCCAGGCCGCATGGCCCAAGGCTAAGATAATGCAAACTAACTTCTCCCTTGCCCAGCTCGCCGATCCGCATGTCGCGGAATCGGAGAAGATCCTGCGCAAATGCGTGCATTGCGGCTTCTGCACCGCCACCTGCCCGACCTATGTGACGCTTGGCAACGAACTGGATTCGCCGCGCGGCCGCATCTATCTCATCAAGGACATGCTGGAGAATGGCCGCCCGGCCGACAAGGAGATCGTCACCCATATCGACCGCTGCCTGTCCTGCCTCGCCTGCATGACGACCTGCCCGTCGGGCGTCAATTACATGCACTTGGTCGACCATGCCCGCGCCCATATCGAGGAAACTTACAAGCGGCCGCTGCTCGACCGGCTCACCCGCGCCATGCTGGCCTTCGTGCTGCCCTATCCCGCGCGCTTTCGCGCCGCGCTGAAATTGGCGAGACTCGGCAAGCCATTCATTCGTCTGTTCGAAAAGGTGTCGGCCCTGAAGCCGCTCAGCGCGATGCTGAAGCTGGCACCGGCCTCGATCCCGACGGTCTCGCCAATGGCCTCTTCCGGCATTCATGCCGGGCAGGGGACGAAGAGAGGCCGCGTCGCCATCCTCACCGGCTGCGCCCAATCGGTACTCGACCCCGCCATCAACGAGACGACGATTGCATTGCTGACCAGGCTTGGCGTCGAGGTCGTGGTGCCGCAGGGCGAAGCCTGCTGTGGCGCGCTGGTCCATCATATGGGCCGCGAGGCAGCAGCCCTTGCCTCGGCCCGGCAGAATGTCGATGCGTGGACGCGTGCCATCGACCAGGGCGGGCTCGATGCCATCGTCATCACCGCGTCCGGCTGCGGCACAACGATCAAGGACTACGGCTTCATGCTGCGCCTCGATCCGGCCTATGCCGACAAGGCCGCGCGGGTCTCGGCGCTGGCCAGGGACATTACCGAATATCTCGCAAGCCTCGACCTGCCCGAGCCGGTGCGCAAACCCGGCACCGTCGTCGCCTATCACTCCGCCTGCTCGATGCAGCACGGCCAGAAGATCACCCGCCAGCCGAAGGAATTGCTGTCCAAGGCGGGCTTCGTCGTGCGCGAACCGCGCGAGGGGCATCTGTGCTGCGGCTCCGCCGGCACCTACAACATCCTGCAGCCGGAGATTTCCGCAAGGTTGCGTGACCGCAAGGTGAAGAACATCGAGGCGACCGACGCCGAAATCGTCGCCACCGGCAACATCGGCTGCATCACCCAGATCGCTTCCGCCGCGAAGCTGCCGGTGGTGCACACGATCAAGCTGCTCGACTGGGCCTATGGTGGTCCGAAGCCGGAGGGCGTCTCCGAAGGAAACCTGGTCGCCGCCGAGTAAGCAGCTATTCCGCTGCCAGCCGGTCCACCACGCCATACGTCGCCTGGTAGCGCGCGCGCTGGCGGCTGAGCGCGACCATTGTGTTGCGCAAGAGGATCGCCACAGTGATCGGGCCGACGCCGCCCGGCACCGGCGTGATCCAGGACGCGACTTCCTTCACGCTCTCGGTGTCGACGTCGCCGACGATGCGGCTCGTGCCGTCCGGGCCGATCTCGGAATTGATGCCGATGTCGATGACGGCCGCACCGGGCTTCACCATGTCGGCCTTGATCAGCCGCGGCTTGCCGACGGCGACGAACAGCGCATCGGCGCGGCGCGCATGTGCCGCCACCGAGCGCGTCATGTGATGGCACACCGTCACCGTTGCTCCTTCGCTCATCAGCAGGAAGGCAATCGGCTTGCCGACGATCTCGGAATGGCCGACGACGACGACTTCGAGCCCCTTGAGGTCGAGGCCGGTTTCCTTGAGCAGCTCGACCGAGGCCGCAGCCGTGCAAGGCGCGAGGTCGAGCTGATTGTAGACGATATTGCCGATCGACGCCGGATGCATGCCCTCGACGTCCTTCAGTGGATGCACCGCCGCTTGCAGCGTCTTGATCGGGATATGCGCCGGCACCGGCCGCTGGATGATGATGCCGGTGACGCGCGGGTCGGCGTTCAGGCCGTGGATCGCCGCCTCGAGTTCGCCGGCGCTGATGTCGGCGGGGAACCGCCGCTCCTCGAAACCGATGCCGGCAAGCGCGGCCTTGGCGCGCTGGTTGCGCACATAGACATCGACGGCAGCGGTATCGCCGACGGTGATCGACACCAGCTTGGGCGGAAAACCTTCGGCGGTGGCGATGGCGGCATCCTCGCGCACGGATGCCATGATGCGCTGGGCGACCGGGCCGCCCCGGAGATAGCGGCTATCGTCTGGCGGAGACATGGCTGAACCTTTGCAGCGAGTTTGGCGCAGGGGAGTTTGGCCGTCCCTATAGCAGGGGAAATGCGGCAAGGCAGCGTGAAAGCGAACCGTCGTCCCCCTGGCGCGACGTTCTGGCGCAGCCTGGCTCAGCTACCGCCGCAAAGAGAAAGGGCAGCGCGGTTTCCCAGGCTGCCCTTTCCTGACTGGCCGCATCCCCACACGGCCCGTCCCCCGTAAACTCTTCCCGACCCTGAAGGTCTAACCTTCTGGACCAGATGATTCGGTAGCCGATTATATCACGACCACGGTCGTTCCAACATTGACCCTCTCGTAAAGGTCAACCACGTCCTCGTTGCGCATGCGGATGCAGCCGGAAGACACCGAGCCGCCGATGGTCCATGGCTGGTTGGTGCCGTGGATGCGGTATTCCGTCGTGCCGAGATAGAGCGCGCGGGCGCCAAGCGGGTTTTCCTCGCCGCCGGCCAGATAGGTCGGGAGGTAGCGGCCCTTGGCGGCCTCGCGCTTGATCATCTCCGCTGGCGGGCGCCAGTCCGGCCAGACGCGCTTGTTGGTGATCTTGTGCGTGCCAGACCATTCGAAGCCAGGCTTGCCTGTGCCGACGCCATAGCGCCGCGCCTTGCCGTTCTTCTCGACCAGGAACAGGAAGTTCTGCGTCGTATCGATGACGATCGTGCCCGGCTTCTGCGGGCCGTCATAGGCGACTTCCTGCGGCAGGTAGAGCGGATTGATCTGCGGCCGCATCACCACGCGCTTGGCCGGCGCCTGCACGGAAGCAGTGCGCACCCGATCGGGTCGCGCCGGCTGCGCATAGCGAAGTCGCGGCTGCTGGACCACCTGTCGGCTCTGCCGCACGATGCCGGGCGCCCGGCCAAGCTGCAGCACCCAGGGTGCGGAAAGGTCGGGGCTCACCATCACCGGCGGCCTGTCGGCATAGCGGTCGTTGGCGGCAGAAGAGGTGACGCCGGCGGCCAGAATGGCCACGGCGCCGAGCACGGAACGCAAAAAGATCTTCATCGGAACGCACCTTGATCGTCGAACGGACGGAGGCGGAACTTGCCCCCGGTTGCGCGATCCTTGGCGCGAAGCGGCAACCGAAACATGAATCGGAATGCGTAAAATGCCGCTTTGTCAGTAAACCTTTTGGTGTGGTTACCGTCGGGTTCAGGAATCTGGTAAAGCCGCGGTAAATGCAGCGCGAAAGCGCGTTAACGGATGGATTGGCCATGGCGCAAGACAACACCGGACTGCTTACCGGCTCCGACGGGATCACGCGCTGCTTCTGGCACGGCAATCTGCCGGACTATCTGCACTACCACGACCATGAATGGGGCCGGCCGGTCGCCGACGACCGCAGGCTGTTCGAAAAAATCTGCCTGGAAGGCTTTCAGTCCGGCCTGTCCTGGCTGACCATTCTGCGCAAGCGCGAGAATTTCCGCGAGGCCTTCGCCGGTTTCGACTTCGACAAGGTCGCTGCCTTCACCGACGAGGATGTCGAGCGCCTGGTCGCCAATGTCGGCATCATCCGCCACCGCGGCAAGATCGTCTCGACCATCAACAACGCCAAACGCGCGCGCGAAATGGTGGATGAATTCGGCTCGCTGGCCGCCTGGTTCTGGAAGTTCGAGCCGGGGCCGGAGGAGCGGCCGGAGATCGTCGACCTCGCCCACCTGCGGGCCAACCCGACGACAGCGGTCTCGATCAGGATTTCGAAGGAGTTGAAAAAGCGCGGCTGGAGCTTTGTCGGACCGACGACGGTCTATGCCTTCATGCAAGCGATGGGTCTGGTCAACGACCATCTCGAGGGGTGTGTTTGCCGGGAGCAGGTGGAGAAGGAACGCAAGGCCTTTAAGAGGCCGAAGTAGGGCGCTGTCCCCCTACCTCCCCCTTGTGGGGTGGTCGCGCCGAAGGCGCGGGTGGGGGTATCTTGGCGCCGCACCCCCACCCCGACGCTACGCGTCGACCCTCCCCACAAGGGGGAGGGTAAGGAACTCACGTCCCGCTGGCGCCCGTCAGAAAAAACCCGGCGACAATCGCCGCCAGTGCCGCAAAGGCCGGATAAATCACCAGCAATCCAGTCATCAGCGCCTCGCGCATGGTCGAACCCTTGCGCTCGTCGGCAGTGACCTCAAACGGACCGGGGCTCGCCGTCACCTGCGCACGGCTCTCGGCCGGCCGCAGCCGGACTTCATGCAAGCCGTCGTCTCTGATATCGAATTTGCGTGCCGCAGTCATGGCCCCAACCCTTTGTTTCGGCGCGCTTATCGGCTCTGATTGTGTCGGCACGATGCCGCGCCGATGGCGGAATTGTTTCCTTTTGGTGCGTTTTGTTTCGAAGGAGAAGGAAAGAGCGCAAACCCTTGCCGCACCAAGCCGCTTCGGTTAGGACACGCCGACTCCAAATAAGTCATCGATTACTTAGCGAAAAGACCCATCCCATGGCCGACAAATCGGAAAAGACGAAAGCGCGGCTGCCGCGCGGCTTTGCCGACCGCAGCGCCGACGATATCCGCGCCGTCGAGAAGATGATGGCGACGATCCGTTCGGTCTATGAGCTCTACGGTTTCGAGCCGGCCGACCAGCCGCTGATCGAATACACCGATGCGCTCGGCAAGTTCCTGCCCGACCAGGACCGGCCTAATGAGGGCGTATTTTCTTTCCAGGACGATGATGAGCAGTGGCTGTCGCTGCGCTACGACCTGACCGCGCCGACGGCGCGCTACGTCGCCGAGAATTTTGAGAAGCTGCCGAAACCCTATCGCAGCTACCGCTCCGGCTGGGTGTTCCGCAACGAAAAGCCCGGCCCGGGCCGCTTCCGCCAGTTCATGCAATTCGACGCCGACACGATCGGTACGCCGGGCGTCGCAGCCGACGCCGAGATGGCCATGATGATGGCCGACGTGATGGAAGCGCTTGGCATCAAGCGCGGCGACTACGTCATTCGCGTCAACAACCGCAAGGTGCTTGACGGCGTGCTGGAGGCGATCGGCCTTGGCGGTGACAACAATGCCGGCCGCCGGCTGACCGTGCTGCGCGCCATCGACAAGCTGGACAAGCTCGGGCCGGAAGGCGTGAAGCTTCTGCTTGGGCCGGGCCGATGGGATGGCGGCAAGGAAGGCGAGGGCGACTTCGCCAAGGGCGCTGGTTTGGACGACGGGCAAGCTGAAGCAGTTCTTCTCGCCACGGCAAGGAACGCACAGGTCGACCAGGTTTCCATAGTGAGCTCGAACTCGACTTACCAAGAAGGCGTCGGCGAGCTCGCGACGATTGAAGCCCTGGTCAGGGCGGCCGGATATGGCGAAGATCGCATCGCCATGGACCGCTCCGTCGTGCGTGGCCTCGAATACTACACCGGCCCGGTTTTCGAGGCCGAGCTTCTGGCCGAAATCCCCAACGAAGACGGCCAGATCGTGCGCTTCGGTTCGGTCGGTGGTGGCGGCCGCTATGACGGGCTGGTCTCGCGCTTCCGTGGCGAGCCGGTGCCGGCGACCGGCTTTTCGATCGGCGTCTCCCGCCTGATGACGGCGCTGAAGAACCTCGGCAAGCTGGACACCACCGATGTCATCGCGCCGGTCGTCGTGCTGGTGATGGACAAGGATACGGAAAGCCTCGGTCGCTACCAGAAGATGGTGGCCGATCTGCGCGCGGCCGGCATCCGCTCCGAAATGTATCTCGGCGGCGCCGGCATGAAGGCGCAGCTGAAATACGCCGACCGCCGCGGTAGCCCGGTCGCGATCATCCAGGGCGGCGATGAGCGCGCCAAGGGCGAGTTGCAGATCAAGGATCTGATCGAAGGCGCGCGCATGTCCGCTGAAATCGCCGACAACGCTGAATGGCGGGCTGCCCGCCCGGCGCAGGTGACGGTGGCGGAGGGAGAGCTGGTCGCCGAGGTGAGGAAGATTTTGGCGGTGCAGGCCGCTGACCGTGCGAAGGGTGGCGCTTGAACGCCCCCCTCTGGCCTGCCGGCCATCTCCCCCTCAAGGGGGGAGATTGGATGTCGCGCATGGTTTCGCCAATCTCCGGCGTTGAAGAAGAGGCGCTGCGCTCCGAGCTGCCAATCTCCCCCCTTGAGGGGGAGATGGCCGGCAGGCCAGAGGGGGGTGCCTCGCGCCACGCATGACCTCCCGCTATCCCGCCATCGCATCCGAAATCACCAAGCTCTTCGCCACCCGCAACACCCATGCGGTTGAGGTCGCGGTGCTGCAGCCGGCCGACCCATTCCTCGATATGGCCGGCGAGGATCTGCGCCGCCGCATCTTTCTCACCGAAAGCGAGACCGGCAAGACGCTGTGTCTGCGGCCCGAATTCACCATCCCCGTCTGCCTCGACCACATCGCCTCGCAGGCCGGCACGCCGCGCCGCTATTCCTATCTCGGCGAAGTGTTCCGCCAGCGCCGCGAGGGCGGCAACGAGTTCTTTCAGGCCGGCATCGAGGATCTCGGCGACCGCGATACAGCCGAGGCCGATGCGCGTTCGCTGGCCGATGCGCACGCGCTGCTGCAGCTGGTGCTGCCGGCGCAACCTCTTGCGATCACGCTCGGCGACCAGACCATCTTCGAGGCGGTGCTGGCAGCACTCGGCTTGCCGCGCGGCTGGCGCATGCGGCTTGCGCGCGCCTTCGGCTCGGCGCCGATGCTGCAGGCAGCACTCGCCGATCTCGCCAACCCGCCGCGCAACGGTCAGCTTGACGGCGATGTCGCGGCCCTTGTGCTCGATGGCGATCTCGAAGCGCTTTCCGCCCACATCGCCGGCGGCATGGAAGGGGCCGGCCTGTCGGGCTCCGGCGGGCGCGCGCCGGCGGACATTGCCCGGCGGCTGATCGAAAAGGCCGAACTGCGCAGCGTGCGGTTGTCGAACGAAGCGTTTGCGGCGCTCAGGGATTTTCTCGCCATCGACGTGCCGCTCGACGGCGCGAGTGCTGCGCTCGAAAGTTTTGCGGCCTCTGCCGGGCTTTCGCTGGGCGCGGCGCTGGAAAAATTCGCCGCCCGCGCCAAAGCCATCGAGGCACATGGCCTGCCTGCAAAGACGATCCGCTACGACGCTGCCTTCGGCCGTCCGCTGGATTACTACACCGGCATCGTCTTCGAGATCGCAGCACTTGGTGGCGAGCGGCCGCTGGCCGGCGGCGGTCGCTACGACCGGCTGCTGACCCTGCTCGGCGCCAAGACGCCGATCCCCGGCGTCGGCTTCTCCGTCTGGCTCGACCGCATCGAAGCGCTGCGGGGAGAGCCGCAATGATCACGCTGGCGATCCCATCGAAAGGCCGGCTCAAGGAGCAGGCCTTGGAGGTACTGGCCAGGGCCGGGCTTGCCGTCAGCCTGCCCGGCGATGAGCGCCAGTACCGCGCCCGCATCGACGGCACTGAGGGCATCGAGGTGGCGTTCCTGTCGGCGTCCGAAATCGCCGGCGAGATTGGGCAAGGTTCGGTCGACCTCGGCATTACCGGCGAGGATCTGCTGCGCGAAAACCTCGCCGACTGGGAAGCGCGCGCCGAAATCGTCGCTCGCCTCGGCTTCGGCCATGCCGATGTCGTGGTCGCGGTGCCCGGCATCTGGCTCGACGTCGATACCATGGCCGATCTCGACGATGTCGCCGCCGATTTCCGCCAGCGCCACGGCAGGCGGCTGAGGATCGCAACCAAATACTGGCGGCTGACGCAACAATTCTTCTCGCAAAAGCACGGCATCCAGGTTTACCGCATCGTCGAAAGCCTCGGCGCTACCGAAGGCGCGCCGGCGGCAGGCCTTGCCGATGTCATCGTCGACATCACCACCACCGGCTCGACCCTACGCGCCAACCATCTCAAGGTGCTGGCCGATGGGGTTGTGCTGAAGTCGCAGGCCTGCCTCGTGGCTGCCAGGAAAGATCGTGCTGCTGCGGATGAGGCGCTAGTGCGGGAAATAGCCGCGAAGATGAGCGCGCTCCCTCCCCCTTGAGGGGAGGGTGGACAGCCGCCAAAGGCGGATGGACGGGTGGGGTCGCTCCGGCAGTGCTCGACGCGAGACGACCCAAGCCGGGTCGACCGTGAGCAAGGAAGTCGAGCACTTCGCCGAGGACCCCACCGCCTCGCTTCGCGAGGCACCCTCCCCGCGAGGGGGAGGGGAACCGCCTCTACTTTCCACCATCCCATCAGGCTGCTAGGCTCACTCATCGGGAGGAGACGGCGATGGCGATCAATCTCGACGAGCTCAAGAACGCCACCAATCTGCGCGGGCGCGGCAGGGCGTTCATCGCCCCGCTCGACGGCCGCGCGCATGTCTCCGGCGAGCGCACCCCGCCGCTGCTCGACAAGACGATCCCCCAGCTTTTCTCCGACACGGTCGGCAGATACGCCACGCAGGATGCTGCCGTCTTCGTCGGCCAGGACAAGCGCTTCACCTGGAGCGAATTGTCGGACACGGTCGATACGCTCGCCGCCGGCTTCCTGGCGCTCGGCCTCGAAAAAGGCGACCGTGTCGGCATCTGGTCGCCCAACCGCTGGGAATGGCTGGTCACCCAATTCGCCACCGCTCGCATCGGCCTGATCCTGGTCAACATCAACCCGGCCTACCGGCTGACCGAGCTCGAATATGCCCTCAACAAGGTCGGCTGCAAGGCGCTGGTCACCGCCGCCAGTTTCAAGACCTCCGACTATCTCGGCATGATCGAGACGCTGGCGCCGGAGCTCGCCAAGGCCACCCCCGGCAAGCTCAAGGCGCAGAAATTGCCGGCGCTGAAGATCGTCATCCGCATGGGCGATGACAACTCGCCCGGCATGTTCAATTTCGCCGACGTGCTGTCGATGGCCGGCCGTGACGAGCATGACAGCCTCGACCGCATCTCCGAAGGGCTGAAGCCGGGCGAAGCCATCAACATCCAGTTCACATCAGGCACGACGGGCGCGCCCAAGGGCGCGACGCTGACCCACACCAACATCGTCAACAACGGCAATTTCGTCACCGCGGCAATCAGGCTCACCGTCGACGACCGGCTCTGCATCCCGGTGCCGCTCTATCACTGCTTCGGCATGTCGATGGGCACGATGGGCTGCGTCACCAAGGGCGCGACCATGGTTTTCCCGGGCGAGGGTTTTGACGCCGGCGCCACGCTGAAGGCGGTGGCGCAGGAACGCTGCACCGGCCTCTACGGCGTACCGACCATGTTCGTCGCCATGCTCGACCATGCGGATTTCGCCAGCTTCGATCTCTCCAGCCTGCGCACCGGCATCATGGCGGGCTCACCATGCCCGATCGAGGTGATGAAGAAGGTGGTGACGCTGATGCATATGGAAGAGGTGACCATCGCCTACGGCATGACCGAGACCAGCCCGGTCTCGTTCCAGAGCAGCGTCGACGATCCGCTGGAAAAACGCGTCTCCACTGTCGGCCGCATCCATCCGCATGTCGAGGTCAAGGCCATCGACGCCGACGGCGCCACCGTCGCGGTCGGCGCGCCGGGCGAGCTTTGCACACGCGGCTATTCCGTGATGAAGGGTTATTGGGACGACGCGGAAAAAACCCGCGAGGCGATCGACAGCGATGGCTGGATGCACACCGGTGATCTCGCCACCATCGACGCCGAGGGCTATTGCAACATTGTCGGCCGGGTCAAGGACATGGTCATCCGCGGCGGCGAAAACGTCTATCCCAGAGAGGTCGAGGAATTCCTCTACCGCCATCCCAAGGTCAAGGAGGTGCAGGTGTTCGGCATTCCCGACGCCAAATATGGCGAGGAGCTGTGCGCCTGGATCGTGCTGAAGCCCAACCAGATCGCCACCAAGCAGGAGATCAAGAATTTCTGCGCCGGCCAGATCGCCCACTACAAAATCCCCCGCTACATCCGCTTCCGCACCGAACTGCCGATGACGGTGACGGGCAAGCCGCAGAAGTTTCTGATGCGGGAAGCGATGGTGGAGGAACTGGGGCTGGTGGTGCAGAAGACGGCGTAGGGTGATCTAATTGCCTGCGTTACGAGACTGGATTGCCGCTGACAATGGTCGTTATCGGTAGCGTATTGGCGATTTCCCCTCAGGGCGAAACCGTTGACCACTTCCTAAATATATGACCACCTCGTAACGAAGCGTTTGCTTGCAGGTTGTACCATGGTGCCGGGAAACATGACCGGCTCAACAAAGGTGAGGAATGCCAAGCGTCAATCCTGACGTGCTAAAGTGGGCCCGCGAAACGGCCGGGTTCGATCTCGAAGGTGCAGCAAAAAGGCTGGGCCTCAAGGACACGCGTTCTGTCGCAGGTCCAGATCGTCTTGCGGCGTTGGAAAATGGCGATGGCGAACCTTCCCGGCCCTTGCTCCTAAAGATGGCAAAACACTACCGGCGCCCGTTGCTTGCGTTCTATCTGCCCGCACCCCCTAAGCGGGCGGAGCGTGGTGAGGATTTCCGCACCTTGCCGGTGGATTATGCTCGGCGAGACGAGGCATTAGTTGATGCTTTGCTGCGCGAAGTTAGGGCAAGACAAGAGATGGTTCGCTCCCTGCTCGAAGTTGAAGACGAGGCAAAAAAGCTGTCTTTCGTCGGAAGCTTCGACGCTAATGGCAGTACCAAGGCACTAGCAAAGGAAATTAAGGACGCTCTTAGTTTCAATCTTACTCAATTCAGGCGGGGTGGCCGAAATGACGCCTTCGCTTATTTGAGGAACCTCACCGAACAAATCGGTGTCTTCGTGCTGTTGATTGGGAATCTTGGAAGTCACCACAGTGCTCTTGACGTTGAGCTTTTTCGTGGGGTTGCCTTGGCGGATCCTATCGCGCCTTTCGTCGTCATAAACGATCAGGATAGTGAAGCAGCGTGGTCTTTTTCACTGCTGCATGAATTGGCGCATATCTGGATCGGCCGCACGGGAATCAGCGGCGCAAATCCTTCCACTGCAGTCGAGGTATTCTGCAACGACGTTGCTGGCCAAATCCTCATGCCCGAAGGTGAAGCTGGTCGTGAGGACGCTTTGCGCGGCGCGCCAACCGAACAAGTCATCGCTAGAATAAGGCAGCTCGCTGAGGCTTGGCGCGTGAGCCATTCTGCAGTCAACTATAAGCTGTTTCGCGAGGGCATTATTTCGCGCGAAGTGTGGGCCGAGATTAGTGGCATCTTTCGCCGCTTGTGGCTTCAGAACCGGGCGACCGCGCGAGAGCGAAATAAGGAGAACGAGAACGGACCCGATTATTATGTAGTCCGACGGCATAGGCTGGGTAACCGACTAGTGGCCCTTTCTGGGCGGATGCTTGCCGAGGGCGTTCTCTCGCCATCTATGGCGAGTCGAATCTTGGGCGTTAAGCCGACCAACGTTTACGCTCTGACGGGGTTGTCGACTGCTGGCACCTCTGGCCGCGCAGCTTGAGGGGGTAACGATTTATCTCCTCGATGCCAACGTCCTAATCACCGCCAAGAACTCGTATTACGCATTTGATCGCGTGCCCGAGTTCTGGGACTGGTTGCTGCATTGGGGTGAACAAGGTGCAATCAAGATTCCCGTCGAAATCCTCGAGGAAATCGTAGGGGGTACAGACGACCTGGCTCAATGGCTTGGTGACAAAGACAATAAGAATGCGCTTTGCCTCGAGGAAGAAGCCGATGTCGGGCGGGTTCAAGATGTCTTGGCGAACGGCTATGCCCATGACCTTACCGACGCCGAAATCATCAAGATCGGACGTGATCCTTTTCTGATATCGTATGCCATGTTTGCTCCGGATGTCCGGACGGTTATCACGACCGAAGTTTCAAAACCGGCAGCACAACGTGCAAATCGCAGAATTCCTGATGTCTGCAACCAAATGCATGTGGTATGGGGTGATAGTTTCTTGCTAGTTCGAGAGCTCAATTTCTCGACCAAATGGCGTGACCGCGTTTAGAGCATAGCTCATCGCTTCATCCATCGACCTAGTGTGCAAGCCCCTCACACCCCAGCACCGCCCCATCCAGCCCGCGAATGATCTTCGCCAGTTCCACGCACTCATCATGGCGCACCTTGTTGCGGCGCCAGGCGAGGCAGATCGTGCGTTGCGGCATCGGCTCCTGGAACGGCACGATCTTGAGGTCCGGCATGGCGCTGGCCGGCTTCGCCGCCATTTCGGGGATGAGCGTGACGCCCAGCCCATGCGCCACCATCTGCAGCAGTGTCGTCAGGCTGGTGGCGCCATAGCTTGCCATTGCCACCGGGCGCACGCTGCCGCATAGCGCCAGCGCCTGTTCGCGCAGGCAGTGGCCTTCCTCCAGCAGCATCAGCCGCTCCAGCGCCGGGCTTTCCGGCGGCACTGGCGGCGAGGCGAAGGCCGGGTCGCCCGACGGCACGGCGAGGAAGAAGCGGTCGGCGAACAGCTCTTCGGTGACCAGGCCGGGCTGGTCGAGCGGCAGCGCTGCGATGAAGGCGTCGAGCCGCCCCGTCGCCGTGTCCTCGACCAGCGACGCGGTCACCGCTTCGCGCAGTTCGAGTTGCAGCGAAGGAAAATGCCGTTTCAGCTCCGGCAGCACGTGCGGCAAAAGATACGGCGCCACCGTCGGAATGATGCCCAGCCGGAAGCGGCCTTCCATCGCCGGGCGGCCGCGCCTGGCCGTCGTTTCGACCTCGCTGATATCGCGCAGAATGCGCTCGATGCGCGGCAAAATCGCCAGCGCCTCCTCGGTCAGCCGCACCGTCTTGCCGCCGCGCTCGAACAGCCGGCAGTTCAGCCTTTGCTCCATCTCGGCGATCTGCGCGGACAGCGCCGGCTGGCTGACGCCGGCGAGTTTTGCGGCGCGGCCGAAATGCAGCGTTTGCGCCAAAGCCTCGAAATACTGCATCTGCCGCACCGTCAGGCCAACCATAAGGAAAACCTATCGCAACAAACAGGAAAGGCAATTTGTTTTTATCGAAGAGACGGCTTAGTCTGGAACTATTCCAGAGTGGCGCGGCTCCCGGCCGGCCCGGAAAAACCAACACATAAATCAGCAATTCGGAGGCCAAGATGGACGCGATGACCGACGACAACAGCGCCGGCAAATGCCCGGTCGCGCATGGAACCTCCGCCAGGACCAACCGCGACTGGTGGCCGAACCAGCTCGACATCGGCGTTCTCCACCAGCAGTCGAGCCTTTCGGACCCGATGGGCGAAGCTTTCGACTACGCCGCGGAGTTCAAGACGCTCGACCTCGACGCGGTGATCGAGGATTTGCACAAGGTGATGACGGATTCGCAGGATTGGTGGCCGGCCGATTTCGGCCATTACGGGCCGCTGTTCATCCGCATGGCCTGGCACAGCGCCGGCACCTATCGCATCGGCGACGGCCGGGGTGGCGCCGGTGCGGGCCAGCAGCGTTTCGCGCCGCTGAACAGCTGGCCGGACAACGCCAATCTCGACAAGGCGCGCCGGCTTTTGTGGCCGGTCAAGCAGAAATACGGCCGCAAGATCTCCTGGGCCGACCTGTTGATTCTCACCGGCAACGTCGCGCTGGAATCGATGGGCTTCAAGACCTTTGGCTTCGCCGGTGGCCGCGCCGATGTCTGGGAGCCCGAGCAGGATGTCGACTGGGGTTCGGAAACCAAGTGGCTCGACGACAAGCGCTATTCCGGCGACCGTGAGTTGCACGGCCATCTCGGCGCGGTGCAGATGGGCCTGATCTACGTCAACCCGGAAGGGCCGAACGGCAAGCCGGATCCGCTGGCCTCGGCCCGCGACATCCGCGAGACCTTCGCGCGCATGGCAATGAACGATGAGGAAACCGTGGCGCTGATCGCCGGCGGCCACACATTCGGCAAGACCCATGGCGCCGGTGATGCAACACTGGTCGGCGCCGAGCCGGAAGGCGCGGGCATCGAGGCGCAGGGCCTCGGCTGGTCGAGCAAGCATGCCACCGGCATTGCCGGCGATGCGATCACGTCCGGCCTCGAAGTTACCTGGACGACGACGCCGACCAAGTGGAGCAACAACTTCTTCGACAATCTCTTCAACTTCGAATGGGAGCTGACCAAGAGCCCGGCCGGGGCTCATCAGTGGACGCCGAAGGGCGGCTCTGGCGCGGTTACGGTGCCGGACGCGCACAATCCCTCGAAGCGTCATGCGCCGGCAATGCTGACCACCGACCTCGCGCTGCGGGCCGACCCGGCCTATGAGAAGATCTCGCGCCGCTTCCATGAGCATCCGGAGCAGTTCGCCGATGCCTTCGCCCGTGCCTGGTACAAGCTCACCCATCGCGACATGGGGCCGGTCGTGCGGTATCTCGGCCCGCTGGTGCCGAAGGAAGAGCTGATCTGGCAGGATCCGGTTCCGGCCGTCGACCATGAGCTGGTCAGCGACCAGGATATCGCATTGCTGAAGGCCAAGATCCTGGCTTCGGGCCTCAGCGTTTCGCAATTGGTCTCGACCGCCTGGGCCTCGGCCTCGACCTTCCGCAACTCCGACAAGCGCGGCGGCGCCAATGGCGCGCGCATTCGCCTGGCGCCGCAGAAGGACTGGGAGGTCAACCAGCCTGTCGAACTGGCCACCGTGCTGGCGAAGCTCGAAGCCATCCAGAACGAGTTCAACGCAGGCGGCAAGAAGGTCTCGGTGGCCGACCTCATCGTGCTCGGCGGCGTCGCCGCGGTCGAGAAAGCCGCAACGGATGGCGGCAATGCGGTGAAGGTTCCCTTCACGCCCGGCCGCACCGACGCCTCGCAGGCGCAGACCGACTTCCATTCCTTTGCGGCGCTCGAGCCCAAAATTGACGGCTTCCGCAACTATGTCAGGGGCAAACCGCCGATGACGGTTGAAGCCATGCTGGTCGACCGGGCGCAACTGCTCAGCCTGACGGCGCCGGAGATGACGGTGCTGGTTGGTGGCCTGCGCGTGCTCGGCGCCAACAGCGGCGGCTCGAAGCACGGTGTGTTGACCGACAGGCCGGGCACGCTGACGAACGACTTCTTCGTCAACCTGCTCTCGATGAGCACCATCTGGGATCCGGCCTCCGAGCCGGGCTCGCATGAGGTCTACGAAGCACGCGACCGCAAGACCAGGGCGGTCAAGTGGACCGCCACACGCGCCGACCTGATCTTCGGCTCGCATGCGCAGCTGCGCGCGCTGGCCGAGGTCTACGGGTCGGCGGATGCCGGGCAGAAATTCGTTGGCGATTTCGTCAAGGCGTGGACCAAGGTGATGAACGCCGACCGTTTCGACATCGCTGCCTGATACAACCTCCCAAACGAAGGGGGGGGGGCGCCGGCCCCCCCCCGGGGGTTTTGAAACATAGGAAAACAAGGAGTTTTGAGAATGGGGGGGTGGGGGGGCCCCCCCCCCAATAGCCGCCCCCCCACCCGGCCCCCCAGAACACACCCCC
>NZ_JAMYNB010000008.1:0-324077 GCF_040318795.1 Mesorhizobium sp. M1004 | reverse complement strand
AGGAGCTGGCGGAATGGATCGGCGCGAGAGCGTCGGCCGGTCGCATGGTGCCGAAGGGATTCCCGCGGACGGGGAAATTTGGTTGAAGCTGCTGATCTCCCCCCAAGTGGGGGAGATGGCCGGCAGGCCAGAGGGGGGCGCTGTCCCGCCAGCGCATCGAATGGTCATGGCTCGCCACTCGGTCGCAACTCTTGGGTCTTCAATGTCGGGTGCCAGGCTGGCGATCCTTCGCGCCCCCCTCTGTCCTGCCGGACATCTCCCCCACAAGGGGGGAGATTGGCAGCTTCACCAACCATTTGGACTATCGTCACTATTGCGGCACTATAACAGTGCATAAACGCTGTGTAGGCTGGGGAGAATTGACCGTTTGAAGGAAGCGAAGATCCAGAAGCCGGAACGTCAGCAGCGCCTGTTCGGCCTGTCGACACCGTTGCGATCCGCCGTCATTCCGCCGCTGTCGGCTGCGCGCTGGCTGTTGGTGCTGATCGTCGCCGCCGGCGTCTATTTCTTCCACGGGTTCCTGTTTCCCGTGCTGGCAGCCCTCGTCATTGCTTTTGCCAGCTGGCCCCTCTACCGCCGGCTGCTTGCCGGTGTCGGCGGTAACCGCACCGTCGCCGCGACGCTCGCCATCCTGTTCATCCTCGCCTTCCTGGTGGTGCCGATAGCGCTCGCCGGCACCTACGCCATCAACGAGGTCCGCGAATGGGTGGGCTGGGCGATCGAGACCAACAGGCACGGCGCGGTCACACCGCACTGGATCACCTCGCTGCCTGTCGTCGGCGAGTGGCTGAACGAACAGTGGATCGACAATTTCGGCCATCCCGGCGGCATCGGCGAGCTGATCCAGCTGGTCAGCGGCGCCAATATCGGCAGCATCTATCGCGGCGTGCTGGCTGCCGGCGGCAGCGCCTTCGGCCTGTTGCTGACGCTGCTGTTCATGATGATCGCGCTGTTCTTCGCCTACCGCGACGGCGAACACTTTGCCAGCCAGATCGACCGGCTCGGCGAACGCATCCTGCCGACGCGCTGGGAGCGGATTTCGCGCGTCGTGCCGGCGACCATTTCCTCGACCGTTACCGGAATGACCGTGATCGCCATCGGCGAGGGGCTGGTGCTGGGCATCGCCTACTGGCTGGCCGGGGTGCCCTCGCCGGTGACGCTCGGCGCGCTCACCGGCGTCATGGCGCTGATCCCCGGTGGCGCGCCGCTGTCGTTTACGCTGGTATCGATCTACCTCGCCGCCAGCGGCTCGCCGATGGCGGGTCTGGCGCTGTTCATCTGGGGCGCGGTGGAACTGTTCATCGTCGACAAGACCTTGCGCCCGAAGCTGGTCGGCGGACCGATCAAATTGCCCTTCCTGCCCACCTTTTTCGGCCTGATCGGCGGCGTCAAGACGATGGGCTTTCTCGGCCTGTTCATCGGCCCCGTGCTGATGGCACTGCTGGTGGCGATATGGCGCGAATGGCTGCGCGAGGTGGAACTGGCCGAAGACACCGTTCCCGACGCGGCGGCCGAGCTCGAAGGCGGGCCGCCGCAGATCGAGATTGTCGCCGGCCCGGCGAAGAAAAGTCAGGCTGGGTAAGCGACGGCGAGCGCTGCCCGGCGCTTGCGCCCTTCACGCAACTGCCACAGGGAATGGGCAACCAGCGTGACGATCAGGATCACGCCGCCGATCAAGCTGTTGCGCGACGGCGTCTCGGCAAAGATCATCCATATCCAGACCGGCGCCAGAACCGTTTCCAGGAGATAGAACATCGCCACTTCCGGGCCTGAAATGTATTTCGGCCCGTTGGCGAGGCAGAAGAAGGCGAACGGCATGATGACGGCGCCGTTGAAAACGATCCACCATGGCGCCTCCACCTGAAAACCGGTCTTGGAGACCATGAGCGCCGCCAGCCCGAACGGCAGCAGGACGCCGGTCAGCGCGGTGAATCCCATATCCCTGCCGCTGGCGCGTGAAACGGTGATGGCGCAGGCAATCGCCAAGGCCGAACACAGCGCCATCACATCGCCGAACAGATATCCCGTGCCGACGGAATCGCCGACGATGATCGCGATGCCGACGATCATCAGCGCCATTGCCGCAAGCGTCAGCGGCTGCGGTCGCTCCTTCAGAAACAGCCACGACAGCAGCGCCGAGAACATGGTGGAGAAGGCCAGGATGAAAACCAGATTGGCGGTCGAGGTGTTGTAGACGGCAGTGATGAAGGCGATTGCGCCGAGCCCGTAGAGTGTGGCGACCACGAGCCCCGACCAGCCGGGTATCAGCTGCGGAGCATTCTTGCTGAACGAGCGCCAGATGGCCCATACGATCAGCCCTGCCACGAAGGTGCAGCCGGTGCGCAGCAAAAGGATCGTCCAGGCTTCGCCATGGGCGAGCCGGATCAGGGGAATGTCGATGGTCAGCGCCAGCCCGCCAAGCGCGGTGAGCAGGAGTCCTTTGGTGTGGGCATTGTGAGAGGACATGCAACGGCTTTCGCAATGATTTGAGCAGATGCCGGTCGGCGCAATCGCCCCGCCAACGGGCGGAAGACCAGCATCGTCTCGGCTGAAAATGTTTAGATCAGGATCTGGTAAGAAGAAAAATCAGCGCGTGACCGCTTCGTGGTCGTAGCGTTCCCAGCCCTTCGGGCCGAGATGCTCCTGCGGCATGAAGCGCATTTTATAGTTCATCTTGCGCGAGCCGTTGACCCAGTAGCCGAGATAGACATGGGGCAAGCCCATGGCCCGGGCGCGGGCGATATGGTCGAGGATCATGAAGGTGCCGAGCGAACGGTCCTCGAACTCGGGATTGAAGTAGGAATAGACCATCGACAGGCCATCGGCCATCTTGTCGGTCAGCGCCACGGCGATCAGCTCGCCCTGGCCCTTGCCGGTGATGAATGTGTCGGGGCCGCGGCGCCGGTATTCGATCACCTTGGTGTCGACATGGGTATCCTCGACCATCATGGCGTAGTCGAGCACCGTCATGTCGGACATGCCGCCGCGGCGATGGCGAGCGTCGAGATAGCCGCGAAACAGCGAATACTGCTCGGTCGACGGCTGCGCGTCGTGCATGGCGCCGATCAGATCGGAATTGCGCTGGATCACCCGCTTCATGTTGCGGCTGGCGGTGAACTCCTGCGCCAGGATACGCACCGAGACGCAGGCGCGGCAGGTCTCGCAGGCGGGACGGTAAGCGATGTTCTGCGAGCGCCGGAAACCGCCTTGCGTCAACAGATCGTTCATCTCCGGCGCCTTGTCGCCGACCAGATGCGTGAACACCTTGCGTTCGAACTGGCCCTCGAGATACGGGCACGGCGATGGCGCGGTCAGGAAGAACTGCGGCGACTGGGTCGGATGGTGCGTCATCGAACCTTGGGAACACTCCTGCGAATCGCTCTACCTTTGGCTTGGCTGGCGAAAAATTCAACAGGATTGTGAAGGCGGGGTTGAACGGACCCCTTCACATTTGCGCACAAATGCCTGTTGGCGTCGGTTGAACGCCGGTTCAACGGTCGCTGCGGCTGACGACGGTGCCAAGCAGCAGGTCGTGCAGTGTGCGCTTGCGATCGGAAAACAGCGTCACCAGGAGGACGAGCGGCGTCAGGATGACCGTGCTCGCCCAGAACAGCACCGAATGGACAACGGCGGTGAGGCCGTCGATACGGCTGCCGTCGAGACGATCGAGCCGAATGCCCATCATCTTCATGCCTGATGTGGCCTGGTTGCGACCGCCCAGCGTGTTCCAGATGTAGAGAATGGCGACCGCCGGCACGAGGATGGAATACAGCGCCCAGCCAAGACCGAATGTCAAAAGGCCAAGCACGGCCACCAGGATCGCGAACGGAATGGTGAGCAGCGCCACGATGCAATAGTCGATGATGAAGGCCAGGATGCGCCGCGTGCGCACACCGTCATAGGCCCTGACGTCGTCGAGCCTGCTGGTGATGATTTCGCCGTCAAGTACGCGCGCGTTCATGTCATGTCCTCGTAACAGGCGCCACGCTAGGGTGCGCCGCCACTGAAATGGTGAAGACCGCGGGCGGAATCAAGATCGGTTCGTCCATCGGTCCGGCTCGGCAGTGTGACGAGGTTGAGCCGATTGAATTTGGTGGACGGATGGCGTTAGCTTGCTGCGGCGCAACAAGACGCCGAGGGGACGGGGTTACATGGATTACGACATGCTGGTCATCGGCAGCGGCCCTTCCGGGCGCCGCGCCGCGGTGCAATCGGCCAAGCTCGGCAAATCGGTGCTGGTGGTCGACAGGGGCCGGCGCCTCGGCGGCGTCTCGGTGCACACCGGCACCATCCCGTCGAAGACGCTGCGCGAGACGGTGCTGAACCTGTCCGGCTGGCGCGAGCGGGGCTTTTACGGCCGAGGCTACCGGGTCAAGCAGGACATCTCCATCGCCGACCTGGTCGAGCGGCTGCACAAGACGCTCGACCACGAGGTCGAGGTGCTGCAGCACCAGTTTATGCGCAACGCCGTCAAAAGCGTGCGCGCCATGGCGAAATTCGTCGGCCCAAACAAGGTCAGCCTGACGGCAGACAATGGCGACTACTCGGAGGTTGGTTTCACCAATGCGCTGATCGCGGTCGGCACCAGGCCGCACCGGCCGCGCGACGTGCCCTTCGACAAGATCCGCGTCTTCGACAGCGACGAGATGCTGGAACTCGACCATCTGCCGCGCACGCTGACGGTGATCGGCGCCGGCGTCATCGGCGTTGAATATGCGACGATCTTTTCGGCGCTCGACGTGCCGGTGACGCTGGTGGAGCCGCGCAACACCATCCTCGATTTCGTCGACCGCGAGATCGTCGACGACTTCATCCACCAGATGCGCGACCGCGGCATGACCATTCGCCTCGGCAGTACGGTCAAGGAAATCGTCTCAAAACCCGACTATGCCGAAGTGACGCTCGCCGATGGCCGCACCATCCGCTCCGAGATCGTGCTTTACGCCGCCGGCCGCAGCGGCAATCTCGGCAGCCTCGGCCTCGACGTGGTCGGCATCGAGGCCGATTCCCGGGGCCGCATCAAGGTCGATCCGCAGACCTTCCAGACCAGTGCGCCCAACATCTATGCCACCGGCGACGTCATCGGTTTCCCCAGCCTTGCCTCGACATCGATGGAGCAGGGCAGGGTGGCCGCCTGCCACGCCTTCGGCGTGCAACTGCCACCGCCGCCGGAAACCTTCCCCTATGGCATCTACGCCGTGCCGGAAATCTCCACCGTTGGTCAGTCGGAGGAGCAGGTGCGCGAGAGCGGCGCTGCTTATGAAGTCGGTCTGGCGCGGTTCCGCGAAACCTCGCGCGGCCACATCATGGGCGTCAACTCCGGCTTTCTGAAGCTGCTGTTCTCGGTCGAAACGCGCCGCCTGCTCGGCGCCCACATCGTCGGCGAAGGCGCCACCGAACTGATCCATATCGGCCAGGCGGTGATCAACCTCGGCGGCACGGTTGATTTCTTCGTCAACAACACCTTCAACTATCCGACGCTGGCCGAAGCCTACAAGATCGCCGGGCTCGATGCCTGGAACCGGATGGGACAGGGCTAGGCGACGAGCATCTGCTCAGCTGTTCCGCCGGGCGCCGATGCGGTCTACCAAGGTCTCCTAGCCTGCCTGGCGTGCGACCAATGCTGGTCCCGCCAACCATTGCCGGACGATGGCGGCATCCGGGTCGCCGATTTCGTGACCTGAAGGCACGATGCGCGCATCGACCTCGGCGCCATGTTTGTTGAGCAGCCTCACCAGTGGCGGCGCAAACGGCCCGTAGGTCTCGTCGGCGGCACCGGCGACAATCAGGACGCGCGTTCCGGTCAGATCGGTTGCCGGCGCATCGTCAAGCACGGGCATAGCTCTCAGCAGCACTGCTTTTCGGACTAGGTCAGAGTTGAGCAGCATCAGGCTGGAAACCAGATTGGCGCCGTTGGAATAGCCGACGAAAGTCGCCCGGGCGAGGTCGAGCCCGTGGCGCTTTGCGGCCTCGCTTGCGAAGGCGGCAAAGTACGATGTTTCGGCACGGATGCTCGCCTGTTCAAAACTGGTCGGCGTGATCCGCTCGAACCAGCGGAAGCCGTCTTCTTGGCGGATGCGGCCACGCACCGCGACCAGCGTGGCGTTGGGAGCGATCTGCCTCGCAATCGGCACCATCGTCGTTTCGTCGACACCCGATCCGTGCAGTAAAAACAGGCTCTCGCCGCCGGCATTCTCCGGCTTGAGGAGGCGGTAGGGAAACGCCAGATCCTGATGCAGAAAGGCGTTCTCGTCGCTATATCGATGCACGCTCATATCTCATTGATTTCACGGAGACATTGGTCCTTTGCCAGCTTCAAAACGGAATATTTTCACGCTCCGCGAAATGTGATTGCAACAGGCTCATTTCAGACCGTTTCTGCGCCGATACGCTCCCTGCGGGAGGAATCGAAGCGGTGTGCGCCGATGGTCGCATCCCGGCATGAACAACGCGAGCACCCTTGCTCTCCTTTGAGGCCTTTTGTCAATGACCCTGCCAGTTCCGCCCGATCGCGCCCCGCGTATCGCCGATCGCGCTCCGCGTATCCCCGATCGCGACACGCGCGTTGACGTGTTCCGTGCGCTCGCACTCCTGACCATCTATATCGACCACGTGCCGGGCACCGTCTTCGAAACGCTGACCTACAAGAATTTCGGATTCTCGGACGCGGCGGAAGCCTTCGTGCTGATTTCCGGCATGTCGGTCGCACTCGCATATGGCACCAAGTTCCAGCCGGGCGGCCGGCTGCTGGCGATGTTGAAGATGTGGCGCCGGGCCGGCGTGCTTTACAGCGCCCACATCGTCACCACCATGGTTGTGATGGCGTTGTTCTGCGCCGCGGCGGTGTTCGGCCGGCGGCCGGAACTGCTCAAGCTGATCAACATCGAGCCGCTGATGAAGAACACGCCGGAGGTCATGATCGGCATTGTCACGCTCGGCCACCAGCTTGGCTACAACAACATCCTGCCGGTCTATGCGGCGCTGCTGTTGATGGCGCCGCTCTTCCTGCTCTTCGTCAGCTACCGGCCGCTGCCGGCGCTGGTCTTTTCCGGCGCGCTGTGGCTCGTCGCCGGCCTCTGGCAGATCGCGCCGCCGAACTATCCCGAGCCCGGCTTCTGGTTCCTCAACCCGCTGTCCTGGCAATTCCTGTTCAACATCGGCCTTGCCGGCATGCTGCATGTCAGGCGCGGCGGCACAATTCCCGTCAATCGTTGGCTGGTGGGCGCCGCGGCGACCTATGTCGCGGCAGCGGCGGTCTGGGTGCACAGCCCGCTCTGGGGCGAGATAACGTGGTTTAACCTGCCCGTGGTGATCGGCGGCTTCGACAAGACGTTCCTGTCGCTGCCGCGGCTCCTGCACATATTGGCGGTGAGCTATCTGATCGTCGCCCTGCCGGCTTTCTCGAACCTGTTCCGTCTCAGCCCGGACCATCCGCTTGCCCTGCTCGGCAAGCGCTCCTTGCCGGTGTTCCTCGCCGGCACGCTGATCGCCATGGCGGCGCAGGTGATGAAGCTGATCAATCCGGGCGGCTTTGCCTATGACGTCTTGCTGATTTCGGCCGGCATCGCCATGCAATTCGCGCTCGCCTTCTATCTTGAGTGGCTGTCCGGCATCGGCTTGGGCAAAAAGCCGGTTCGCAAAGAAGCGCCAGCCGTTCACCAGACCTTCGGCATGCCCGCGATGCCAAGGCTAAGCCGATGATCCCACATCAGCCGCCTAGCTAGCAGGCGAGGGGCCGGACGACCCCCGCACCACAAGATCGACCGGCAGCAATTGCCGGTGCTGCGAGCCGTCATTTTCGAGGATCGCCTCGACGGCCAGCCGGCCCATCTCGGCGATCGGCTGGGCGACAGTGGTTAGTGGCGGCTCGGAGTCGGCGCCTTCCGGCACGCCGTCGAAGCCGACGATTGACACATCGCCCGGCACGGCAATGTTACGCTCGCGCAGCCAGTCGAGCGCATGCAGCGCGATCTTGTCCGACATGGCCAGGATTGCCGTCGGCGTCTGCGGCAGCGCGAAAATATGATCGAGGCCGGCCCGAACGCTCGCCTCGTCATTGAGGGTTTCGTAGATTGGCACTTGCGAGACGTCGATGCCGAAGCGGGAGAGCTCGCCGAAATAGCCACGCAGACGGTCGCGTGTGCCCGAGTAGAGGGATGTCGTCTCGACTTGCTCCTGCGTGACGGGACCAAAGCCAGCGTCGGCAGATTCCAGGGCGAGTACGGCAAAGCTGCGATGGCCGAACTCGGCCAGATGGCGCGCCGCCAGACCCGCGCCGGCGACGTTGTCGACGCCGATCGCAGCGACCGCCTCATTTTCCGAATCGAGATCAAGCGCCACGAAAGGCAGTTTGCGTTCGCGCGCCAGTTCGACCAGCCGCGACCCACCCTCGATGCAGAACACGATGAAGCCGTCGACCAGGGCGCTCTGGATGTTCCAGGCGAGCTGCTCGCTGTTGGCGGCCGAGACCAGCGAAATTCCGGCGCCGGTGGCGTCGCAGGCCTGCGAAATGCTAGCCATCATGACGCGGGCAAAGGGATCGTCGAAGAAATAGGACAATGGTTCTGCCGTTGCCACGCCGATGGCGTTGACCTTGCCGGCGCGCAGCAGCCGGCCCTTGGGATCCGGGCCGGCATAGCCCATCGCTTCCGCCGCCGCCTTGACCCGCTCGCGGACCTCTTCGCGCACGATTTCCGGGCGAGCGAACACGTTGGACGCGGTACCGTGCGAGACCCCGGCCGCCTTGGCGATGTCGGCAAGCCGCACTGGTCTCGTCTTGCCGGAGGTCAATGCCGTCATTTTCGTCTCCTGAACCGGAGCCTGTTTAGCACTTTCGTTGGATCGGTTCAAATTTTCCCTTGATCGGACGGCGGAGAGAGTCTATATTTGAATCGATCCAAGGGATTCACCAAGTACAACTTGGATCGATTCAAGAGGAGGGTGCCATGCATCCCGTGAATTATCTGTTCGAAGACATCTATGGCAATGATTGGGGCATAGTCTCCGACGCCGCCACCCGCAAGCGCCGCGACAAGGTCGGGCCGTGGAGGCGTGACCTGCAATACCTTGTGAAACGCAAGCGCAGCTGATCGGCCCCGGCATTTTCGTGCCAGCTGATTGGATCGATTCAAGTGCTTAAAGAGGAGACGAACATGCATCCCGTGAAGCATCTGTTCGAAGACATTTATCGCAACTACTGGGGTATCTCGCCTGCCACGGAGCAGCCGGAAAGGCGGCGGCCGACCAAGTCTGCCAAGCGCAACCGCGACCTGCTGCCGCAAAACCGGCAGGATTAAGCCTCGTGTGATATCTGATGGGGCAGGGTTCTTGGCTCGTCAGGACCGTTGCCGCACGAGCGCCGAGGCCGCGATCACCAGCCAGCCCGCGATGAGCAAGGTGCCGCCGATCGGCGCCGACATTGGGAACAGCCGCGATCCCACGAAATCCCGTGCCAGCAGATCGCCGCAGAACAGAACAAGCCCGACGAGCAGCACCAGGCTGCCGATCCGCAAGATCCGGTTTGCGCCGGCGAGGCCGACGGCCAAAAACACCGGCGCATGCATGAGCAGGAAGGATGCGGCCGTGCCGACGAACGCGCCGCCGAGATGCGCTGAAGCCGCCGACAGCGCCACGCCCGCCGCGCCGGCAATGCCGCCGGCGAAAACGAGGATGCGCGCGCTGTTTGCTGGTGCTGACTCGGCGATGCTCATGTCTCGGGCTCCGTGATTGACGATAGGCGGCGCGACCTGTCTGTCAGGATTTTTCCGATATCGCCAGCATGTCGCGCGTGCGGCGCGCCTGGGCCAGCCAATTATACGCGGCACCGCCCGCCATCAGCAACGACGTGCCGAGAAACACCGCGCGCATGCCGAAATGGCCGCCGACGAAGCCGCCCAGCAGCGGCCCCGCAACCTGGCCGACATATTGCGCCGAGATTGCCAGGCCCAGCACATTGCCGCCGACCCCATCGGGAACATTGTGGCGGATGACGCTGGTGATGCAGGGCAACAGCCCGCCCAGCACCAGACCCATAAGGAACCGCAGCCCGACCAACTGCCAGCTCTCGGTGACGAAGGCCTGCGGTATCAACAGCAGAGCCGAGACGGCCAGCGATGCGACGATGACGTTCCAGTGGCCGATGCGGTCGGCGAGTTTGCCCAACCGTGACGCCGACAGGATGGCGCCGAGTGCGGCCGCCGACATGACGACACCTGAGACCAGGGTCACCCGGCTTGCGTCCGCGACCAGTTGCTGGACGTAGACGGTGATGATCGGCTCGATCGACATGTTGGCGAAGGTGAACAGCATGCCGGTCGCCAGCATGGCCACGACAGGGCGTTTGTCGGGGATCTGCGCCCAACTTCCCTTTGGTTTCTCCTCGCGTTTTGCCTGTACTGGCGGGCGAGGCATCTCCTTTATCAGGAACGTCGTCGCCAGCGCCGCCAGGAAAATGACGCCGCCCGCGATGAGGAAGGTGGCGCGAATACCGATCAATGGCGGCAGCGCGCCGCCAAGCAACGGGCCGACCAGGGAGCCTGCGGTGATGCCGGCCGACAGCACGCCAAGCGCCCAGCCGGAGCGCTCCTTCGGCGTCTGCATGGCGACAAGGATCGTCGAGCCTGAGGAATAACCGCCGGCAAAGCCGATCAACAGGCGCAAAAGCACCAATTGCCAGACGGTCTGCACCATGCCGGTCAGCGACATGCAGATCGCCATGCCGAAACTGGCGCGCACCAGCATCACCTTGCGGCCATAACGGTCACCCAGCCGTCCCCACAGTGGCGCGACAAGGGCGGCGGCAAGGAAGGTGGCGCCGAAAGCGATGCCGGACCATTGCACGATCGCCGCGTGGCCCACGGCGCCCAGCTGTTCGACATAGAGCGGCAGGAACGGCAGCAGCAACGTCATCGCCACAAGCGTGCTGAACGATCCGGCAAAGCACACGAACAGGTTGCGCCGCCAATGAATGTTGTAGGTGGAAGGCACTTCGGCGGCCCGCGCTGCACTGTCCTGCGGCATGTCCTGTCCTGTCCGCTTGCTGCGGATACCATTTTGGGATACCAACTTGGTACCCTCATGGACGCAAAGCCCGGCTGCTGTCAATCAGGCGCTCTCAATGTGATCGGCAAGACCAACGGGCAAGGCCGATCGCCAGCAATGGAAGCAACTATGTCGCAGATGCACATCGTCGAAAAAGCGCTTCGCGAGATGATCCTTGGCCTCGAGGTCGGTCCTGGCGAGCGGCTGACGGAGCGCTGGATCGAGAGCCGCTTCGGCGCCTCGCGCACGCCGGTCAGGGCAGCCCTGCTGCGGCTGGAGACGGAAGGGCTGATCTGCCGCGACGGGCGCGGTTGGACCGTGTCGCCGATCAACCTTGCCGAACTGGAACAGATCGCGGTGTACCGCGAAGCCGTCGAGGTCGCGGCGGTCAGGCTGACTTCGGCGCTGGCCGACAGGAGCGCAGCCGATGTCATCAAGGCGATGCTGGACTCCTGCGACACTGCCACGCCGCGCGAGGAATGGCACCGCGTCGGCATGGATTTCCATATCGAACTGGCGCGGCTCTCCGGCAACGAGTTCCTGTTTCGGGCCGTGCGCGATGCCATGACGCGGCTGTCGCGGGCGCGCTGGCTGGAGGTGCGCGACGAGGCGGCCCTTGGCCGCGCCTGGAGCGAGCATCACGCCATTCTGGCAGCGGTGCGGGCCGGCGATGCCGATGCGGCGGCGGCGCGACTTTCCGCCCATATAGCCGGCAGCCGCGCCCGCCTGGTGACGTCGTTGCACAATGACCGGCGCGGCCTGCGCGCCAGGGGTTTTGCTGTCGTCGACGCTTGATACCGGTCACGAAAACGAAAGAACGCCGACGCCATCCGCTTTCGGCCTCGCTTCGCGGACACCGATGGCGTAAGAGGCGGCCATGGAAAACAACCGATTTGAAACACCCGTGACCGTTAAGTCGGGCACGGAGGGAAGCACTCAGCTCTTGCGTACGGTGCGTGAGGCTTCCGATTACCTGCTCAACAGCTGGCCCGGCAAGCGCAGCCCCAAGCATCGCGAAGCGCTGCAGGCCTGCCATGACGCGCTGGCCGGCGACAAGCCGGCGATGATTGCAAGACGCGCCTTCATCGCCGCCGCGCGCGAGGTCAACGTCTTCGTCAGCGACAAGGCCCCGGCCTGATCACATCGGCCTGATCAGACCGGCATTTTGCCAGGATCCGGCCCGTTTCGCGGGCCGGTGATCCTGTCTTGCCTATTTTTCTGTCTCGGTGTCGGTTTTGGAACTTGCCTCGTTCTCAGGCTCGGCGCGCTCCTTGGCCGCGACCTTGGCGGCGAGCTTCTCCGCCTTCTTGGCGGCCTTCTGCCGGTCGCGCTCTTTGCGTTCCTGACCGTAATTCGGTGGTCGAGCCATATCGTTTCCTTTCGCTGTGCCTGATCCTGCCTAGAAGCATTGGCCGGCAAACACAACAGCGCCGCGAGGGCAGATGCCAGCGGTTCTGGACTTGCGTGATGGCGAACACAATGGTTTAGAAAAGGCTGCGGGACAGTTGCTGGAGCCGCCGCCGACCGATTTCGAATCAAAACGACCGATGGCCACGCTTCAAAGAAACGCACAGAAGCTGATCTACTATGCGCGCAACGCCATGCGCGACATCGCGCCGCCGGTTCTTTTCCGGCGCCGGCTCGGCCGGCTGCTCGATCAGGCCAGGCTTTCCGACGCATCGGTCCGCCAGCGGCTCAATTACTACAACACGCTGCGGGAGCCTTTTAGCCCCAGCCCCGAGGCCGTGCCGGTCAGCCGGCTGCCGTCGGACCGCAGCATGTACTATTACGATCTGAAGGAGTTCACCCGTTATTTCGACCCAGATCTGCGCATCGACCTGGAATTCGGCGACGTCATCGAAGTGCCGAAGATGCCGTCGATCGTCAAGGACCGGCCGATAGCGGGCGACAACGGCAACGGCGTCCTGTTCAAGCTGAACAAGTTCCGTCATTTCTACATGCCGGCCGACGATGTCGCCTTCGCCGACAAGCATCCGCTCGTCGTTTGGCGCGGCGAACTCAACAATCCGATCCGCACCTTGTTGCTGGATGCAGCCCGCAATCTGCCGTTCTGCGATGTCGGCACGCCGAGGGCGACAGCACCTGCGGAATACCGCAAGCCCTATCTCAGCATCGATCAGCAGCGCCGCTACCGCTACATCATCTCGCTCGAAGGCAATGATGTCGCGACCAATCTGAAATGGATCATGAGCTCGAACTCGCTCTGCCTGATGCCGCCGCCGACTTACGAGACCTGGTTCGCCGAGGGGCAGCTCGAGCCCGATGTCCATTATGTGCCGCTGGCGCCCGACTTCAGCGATCTGGCCGAGCGGGTGCATCATCTCGAGCAGCATCCGGCCGAGGCCCAGCGCATCGTTGCGGCGGCCAACGCCTATTGCCGCAAATTCGCCGACGAGCGGGCCGAGCAGGCGATCTGCCTGCTCGTGCTCTACAAATATTTCGTGCTCAGCGGCCAGATCGAGCCCGATCCGCAGGTCTGGCGGTTTATCGCGGGCTAGCGGCTTCCGGCGCCCTTAAGTCAGATGACGCTGCGGTCCATAACCAGATCGGCCGGGCCGAAGCGGTCCTTCGCCGTAAACTGCTGGTGCCAGTAGGGATAGAGCACCGGAGGCCGGCTGACGGCATCGAGACGCTGGCGTTCATCAAAGGACAGCGTCAGGCTCGCCGCGGCGAGATTGTCTTTCAACTGGGCTTCGTTGCGCGCCCCGATCACCAGCGAGCTGACGGCCGGCCGGCCAAGCAGCCAGGCCAGCGCCACCTGGGCCGCCGAAACGCCGCGTGCCGCACCGATATCGACCAGCACGTCGACAATCCGCCACAGCCGATCCTCGTCGCGGATCGGGGGTTCCGACCAGCCGCCGATCTGGCGCGCCGTCGGACTGTCGCGGCGGTATTTTCCCGACAGCAGGCCGCCGGCGAGCGGGCTCCACACCAAAACGCCAAGGCCCTGGTCGACCGAGATCGGCAAGAGCTCATACTCGGCCTCGCGTGCTTCCAGCGTGTAGTGGATCTGCTGGGTGACGAAGCGCGGCTGGTGCTGGCTGTCGCTGATGCCGAGCGCCTTCATGACCTGCCAGCCGGAATAGTTGGAGCAGCCGACATAGCGGATCTTGCCCTGGGCAACCAGCGTGTCGAGCGCGGCGATGGTTTCCTCGAGCGGCGTCGCGCCGTCCCATTCGTGCAGGAAATAGATGTCGATGACATCGGTCCTGAGGCGCTTCAGGCTCTTCTCGCATTCGCGGATCAGATGATGGCGCGACAGGCCTTCGTCATTGGGGCCCTTGCCGATCCGCATGCGCGCTTTGGAGGCGATCAGCACGTCGTTCTTGCGCTTGCCGCCGAGCGCCTCGCCGATGATCTCTTCCGACAGACCGTTGGAATAGACATTGGCGGTGTCGATGAGATTGATGCCGGCATCGATGCAAGTGTCGATGATGCGCGAGGCCTCCGCGAGATCGGAATTGCCGACGGCAGCGAACGGCCCGCTGCCGCCGAAGGTCATGGTTCCCAAGGTCAGCGCCGAAACTTTCAAGCCGGAACGGCCAAGCGTGCGGTATTCCATGTCTGATCCTCGTAGTTTTGGTGGGGAGGCGGTTTTAGCAGGAAAGGGCGGGGAAGCCCGAACGGGTCCGCTATTTGTAGGACAATTTGAGCGGCTTGTCGCCATGCCAGGGCGCTGGATCGGCAATGCCTCGCTGCTTTGCAGTGAAGACCGGCTGGCCGGCGGCTTGCAATAAAACCGTCATTGCCGGCCTATATCAAGTCGGCTCAGGGTTTCATGTCAGCCGGCAAGCGGAGCAGTGGAAATGAATGAGCTAAAGCAGAATTCTGCGGCCAGGGATTGGCTGGAAGCCGAACTCGCCGACACGCTCGACGAGGACTATGAGCTGGAAATCTCGGAGCCGGCGCTGTCGTTGGAGATCGCCAAGATCTACAAGAACGCCCATCCGCCGTCGATCGATCGCATGCAGTATTTCCGCGACCTGATCGGCTTGCAGTCGGAACTGATCAAGCTGCAGTCCTGGGTTGCCTACCACAAGAAGAAGCTAGTGGTGGTTTTCGAGGGCCGTGATTCCGCCGGCAAGGGCGGCGTCATCAAGCGCATCACCCAGCGCCTCAACCCGCGCATCTGCCGCGTCGTGGCGCTGCCGGCGCCGACCGAGCGCGAAAAGTCACAATGGTATTTCCAGCGCTACGTGCCGCATCTGCCGGCCGGCGGCGAGATCGTGCTGTTCGACCGCTCCTGGTACAACCGCTCCGGCGTCGAGCGGGTGATGGGCTTTGCCGAACCCGATCAGGTCGAAGAGTTCTTCCGCGACGTGCCGGAGTTCGAGCGCATGCTGGTCCGCTCCGGCGTCACGCTGGTCAAATACTGGTTCTCGATCACCGACGAGGAACAGCAGATGCGCTTCATGATGCGCATCCACGATCCGATGAAGCAGTGGAAGCTGTCGCCGATGGACCTGCAGTCGCGCGTGCGCTGGGAGCAGTACACCAAGGCCAAGGAAGAGACGTTTGCCCGCACCAACATCCCAGAGGCACCGTGGTACATCGTCGAAGGCAACGACAAGAAGCGGGCGCGGCTGAACTGCATCGACCATCTCCTCAAACAGCTGCCCTATGAGGACGTGCCGCACGAAGAAATCACGCTGCCCGAGCGGGTGTTCAACCCGGAGTACGAGCGCCAGGTCCTGCCGCGCGAGCTTTACGTGCCGGAGAAGTATTGAGCACTTTTCCTTCTCCCCGTTTCACGGGGAGAAGGTGCCCGAAGGGCGGATGAGGGGCAGCGCCGGCATCGACGAATTCACAGTCGTCGGACGCTGCTAACCTCCAAAAGCAGCGCTGCCCCTCATTGCCTGCCGGGCATTTCTCCCCGTAGAACGGGGAGAAAGAAGCCTGCGCCTATCACTTCGCCACTACACCCGCTTGATCGTCACATGCGTGGCGAGCGCTGTCGCCACCTGCTCGGTGCACTGGTAACCCAGCTTCAGCATATCCAGCCCGGCAAACAGGCTCTCGCCCCTCCCGAGCAACACCGGCGACACCGCCAGATGCAACTCGTCGATGAGCTTCTCTTGCAGATATTGCCGGATGGTGGAAACGCCGCCGCCGACGCGGACATCCTTGCCGCCGGCCGCGGCCTTTGCTTGTTCGAGCGCGGCGTGGATGCCGCCGGCAACGAAGTGGAAAACGGTGCCGCCTTCCATCACAATGGGGTCGCGCTTGTAGTGGGTCAGCACGAAGGTCGGCACGTGATAGGGCGGGTTGTCGCCCCACCAGCCTTTCCAGCTCTCGTCTAGCCATTCGCCGCGGATTGGGCCGAACATGTTGCGGCCGAGGATCCAGGCCCCGACATTGTCGAAGCTGCGGACAGTGAACCGGTCGTCCACATCGGTGGTGCCGCCATCCTTGCCGACCATCTCATGGAAGGTGCGGGTGCCGGTCATCCATTTGTGCAGATATTCGCCACCAACGCCGAGCGGATTTTGCAGGTCCTGGTCAGGACCGGCGCCGAAACCGTCGAGCGACAAGGTGAAGGCATTGACGCGAAGTTTGGACATGGAGACTCCCTTTCGGTGACCAGTTGTGATTTGCAATCAGTATTCAAACTGATTGCATTTTGTATTTTTAGAGGCAAGCCGATCTGTGGAATGCGCAGGGACCTCAAGCCGCCACGCGCTTCGGCATCACCGCAAACGGGCTGAGCCCAAGCCAGATCTGCATCTTGCCGGCGACGTCGAGATCGCCGGTCAGGCTGATCTTGTCGCGTTCCTTGTGAACTGTCGTCAGCCCCATCCAGATCGAGGTCATGGTGCACAGATCGGTCGAGACGTAGAGATCGACGTCGAAGCCCGGATCGTACCAGCAAAGATCGACCTCGCCCTGCTTTTCGACGATCAGCCACCACGATCGTTTTGACGCCGGCAGGTCATGGTACAGGAATTGTATCACGGTGCGCCCGTCCGGCAGCGGACTGGGGTTCAGATTGCGCCGCATGTCCCACATCAGCAGCGACGGATCGAGGTTTTTGAGCGACAGCCTAGCCTCGACCCATTTCTGGCCCCAAAACCCCATCGCCTCGACAACCGGGCGCAAATCCCGGCCCGCCTCGGTCAGCCGGTATTCGAACACGCCCTTCTCGGTCGCGATCTCGGTCCGCTCGACGATGCCGCCGGCCTCGAGGTCCTTGAGCCGTTGCGACAGAAGGGTTGGCGACATTTTCGGCACGCCGCGGCGCAAATCGTTGAAGCGGGTCGATCCCGCCACCAGTTCGCGCAGCAGCACCATGGTCCAGCGTGTGCAGAGCAGCTCGGCGGCCATGGAGAGCGGGCAGAATTGCTTGTAACCGGCTTGTGTCATGTGGTGAGCTCCAAAAGATGTTGCCGGACCTTATTCAGAAAACCTGAGTTCAGCCAGTACAGAAGCTGTACTGGCACCCCCGGTACAGTTCTGTGACTGGAGCGGTCCGGCGCCGCCATGCGAGGCAGCGGTCACGTCACCGGGCAGTCCGGTGCCGATCCATGAGGAGTTGGACAATGACCGCTTACGTGATCGCAGACATCAAGGTGAAGGATGACAAATGGGTGCCGGCCTATGCCGCTTCGGTGCATGACCTCGTCCACAAGCATGGCGGCAAGTATCTCGCCCGCAGCGGCAATGTGAAGACGCTGGAGGGCAAGCCGCTCGACACCAGCCTGATCGCCATCATGGCGTTTCCATCGGCAAAGGCAGCCGAAGCCTTCACCAACGATCCGCAATACGCTCCGTTTGTGGCGGAGCGCCGGAAGGGCAGCGACAGCCGCTTTCAACTGATCGACGATACCGATCTCGCCGGAACGATTCCTTATTTGCCAAAGGCGTGAGGAAAAGCCGGAACCCGGAGCATCCAGGTTCCGGCTAACCCTTCAGCAGCTGCGCCACTTCCGGCGCGAAGTAAGTCAGGATGCCGTCGCAGCCGGCGCGCTTGAAGGCGAGCAGGCTCTCCAGCATTGCCTTTTCGCCGTCGATCCAGCCATTGGCGGCCGCCGCCTTGATCATCGAATATTCGCCTGACACCTGGTAGGCGAAGGTCGGCATCTGGAACTCGTCCTTCAGCCGGCGGATGATGTCGAGATAGGGCAGGCCGGGCTTGACCATCAGCATGTCGGCGCCCTCGGCGATGTCCTGCTCGGCCTCGCGCACCGCTTCGTCGGAATTGGCGTGGTCGAGATAGTAGGTCTTCTTGTCGCCCTTGAGCAGGCCCGCGGTGCCGACCGCCTCGCGGTAGGGGCCGTAGAAGGCGGAGGCGAATTTCGTCGCATAGGACATGATCGCCACATCCGAAAAACCGTTGGCGTCGAGTGCGTCGCGGATGGCGCCGATGCGGCCGTCCATCATGTCGGACGGCGCGATGATGTCGGCGCCGGCCGCTGCCTGGATGACGGCCGCGGCGGTCACCTGTTCCACTGTCTCGTCATTGACGATGATGCCGTCGCGCAAGATGCCGTCATGGCCGTGCGAGGTGAACGGGTCGAGCGCCGCATCGGTGATGATGCCGATCTCCGGCACCGCGTCCTTGATGGCGCGGGTGGCGCGGTTGATGATGTTTTCCGGGTCGAGGATGTGCGATCCCGTCTGGTCGCGCAGGCTGAGTTCAACATTGGGGAAGGTGGCGATCGCCGGAATGCCGAGCTTAGCGGCCCGCTCGGCCTCCTTGACGGCGAGGTCCAGCGACAGGCGGAATACGCCGGGCATGGCGGCGATCGGCTCGCGCGTGTTCTTGCCGTCGATGACGAACATCGGCCAGATCAGATCGTTCACCGTAAGCCGGTTTTCCTGCACCAGGCGGCGCGACCAGTCGGCCTTGCGCATGCGCCGCAAGCGGCGGCTGCCGGTGATCTCGTCGACGCTGCGCGCACCGGCGGGCTTTGCCGGTGCGAATTTGTTGCTCGTCGCGGGGGTGAATTTGTTCATCGCAAAAACTCCGGGTCGGGGCGGCTTTTACCACGAGGCCTTGCCGCTGACCAATGCGACACGATTGTGCCAGTCGATAACGCGCTGCTTACGGCTTCGGCGGCCACGCCAGCTCGGGGCCGGTTTTGAAGAACGACACATTGTTGGTGAAGATGCTCTCCGGGGCGAGCCGGATCAGGCGCCCGTCCGGATGGCCGATGTCGGCGACATTGTCGATGAACCAGCGGTTCCAGGTCGCCTCCGGGCCGAGATATTTGTGCAGCAGCCGTTTGAAGCGGTTCGGCGCCATCGCTTCTATGGTGGCGACGCCGCGCAGGCCGAGATGCAGCAGGATGCCGGCCTCATTGTCGAAATGGACGATCTCCACGGCGCAGCGCGGGTCACGTTCGAGGTGTTTGACAGCACTTGCGCCGGTCGAGCCGAGTAGCCAGATCGCAGCGTCCTCCCAGATGAACCACATCGGCGCGTTGCGCGGCGCGCCGTCAGCGGTCACGGTCGCCAGATTGGCCATCAGCGGGCGGCTGAGAACATCATCCGGGTCGAACTTTTTCGGCATCTCCCAGCCATGGCTCGGCGCTGCGGTTTCAAGCGTCATGCGTTTGTCCCTGCATCAGAAGAAAGGCTGTTTGCCCGGCAATTTTGCGCGCATTTCTGTCGGGGGCAAAGCACGGTCGCGTTGCCTTGCGAAAATCCAAACCGCGCCCGCCGGTTGACGCACCCATGCGCCACCTTTAGCACTTCAGTCCCGCAGGCGCGGGGAGGGATTCTCTGACGATGGACTTTGGCGGCGGCGACGAGATCCGCTTCGAACGGTTGGGCAAGGCAGGCGTCGTCACGCTGACGCGGCCGCAGGCGCTCAATGCGCTGACACATCGCATGATCAAGGCGCTGGACAAGGCGCTCGACGCTTTTGAACGCGATACCGGCGTCGATGTCGTCGTCGTCAAGGCCGAGGGCAGAGCGTTTTGCGCCGGCGGCGACATCATGCACGTCTACGAGGCCCGCGCCGGGAAGCCGCCGGTCGAGTTCTTCGCCGACGAATACCGGCTCAACGCCCGCATCAACAGTTACAAAAAGCCCTATGTCGCGCTGATCGACGGGATCGTGATGGGCGGGGGCGTCGGCATCTCTTTCCACGGCTCGCAGCGCGTGCTGACCGAGAACGCCCAGTTCGCCATGCCCGAAGTCGGCATCGGTTTCTTCCCCGACGTGGGCGGCAGCCATCTGCTGCCCGACCTTGGCGGCAGCTTCGGCATGTATCTGGCGCTGACCGGCAACCGCATTCGCTATGGCGATGCGCTGTGGTCGGGCCTGGCCACCCACACCATCAAGGCCGCCGACCAGGCTGCCTTTCTCGACCGGCTCTGCGCCAATGGCGATCCGGAATCGGTGCTGCGCGGCTTCTTCGTGCCGGCCCGGCGCGAAACCGCCCAGCCGGTGCTGGAAGCCATCGCCCGGCATTTTTCCCAACCGTCGCTCGCCGAAATCCTCGAGAGCCTGGAGCGGGCGGCAGGCGCCGACGAGTTTGCCGCCAAGACGCTGGCCACCATCCGCACCCGCTCGCCGACCAGCCTCAATGTCGCGTGGCGCCAGATCAGCGCCGGGCTGACGCTGTCGATGGAAGCCTGCATGAAGATGGAGTTCCGCATCCTCAACCGCATGCTGGCCGGGCACGACTTCTATGAAGGCATCCGCGCCGTCCTCGTCGACAAGGGTTCGACGCCGCAGTGGCGGCCGGCAAGCCTGGCCGAGGTCGACGCTGCTTCGGTGGACGCCTATTTCGCGCCGCTCGAACGGGAGCTCGAACTGTGAGCGAGGTCACGTCGCGGCGCATCGTGCTGCAGCCCTCGGGCGTCGAGATCATCTTCGCCTGGTTCCAGCGCGTCATAGCGGGCTATTGCCTGCTGTTCGGCATCCTGTACTGGATCCGGCTGATCGGTTTTTATCCCGGCCCGCTGTGGCGCTTCGACCTGATGCCGGTGCACTGGCAGGTAGTGGCGGTGATGCTGGCCGTGTTCTTCCCCTTCGCCGCCGCCGGCCTGTGGATGCTGGCGTCGTGGGGCCCGGTGATCTGGTTCATCTGTGCTGTCACCGAGGCCATCATGTATGCCGGCTTCCCCGATCTCTACGGCCACCGGCCGCTGATCGTCTTCTCGCATGCCGCGGTCGCGCTGCTCTACATCGCCTTCCGCGTCGTCATCTGGATGCGCAAGCGCCCTGCGCGCGCCTGAAACGCCGCCCCGCAGCCATTGGCTAAATCTTTAGGTTAATTATCCTTGCTCGGGTGACCGTTCGTTAAGCGTCTTGCGAAACCTATTACCGGTAAGCTCTTGTTAGCCCTAGCGTTTAAGTCGAATTTTATGAGTATTCGATAGTGTCGCAATCAAGGTGAAAAACAAAAAATCACCAGGGCGACAAACGAGAGGCAAAGACAATGATCAATTCGCGTCCGGCGGCGAAGACCGCCAACGTATCCGACGATCGCCGCGAGGCTATCCGTTCGCTTTACATGGAATCGCTTCAGCTGGTGGAGCGTTTGCATCGCCGTCTGCTTGACGTGATCAAGGACGAGTTCGACCGCAACGGCCGTTCCGACATCAATGCCATCCAGGCGCTGCTTCTGTTCAATATCGGCAATTCCGAACTGACCGCCGGCGAGCTGCGCTCGCGTGGCTACTATCTCGGCTCGAACGTCTCCTACAATCTGAAGAAGCTGGTCGATCTCGGCTTCATCAACCACCAGCGCTCGCGCATCGACCGCCGTTCGGTCCGCGTTTCGCTGACGCCGAAGGGCAATGAAGTGGCGGAAGTCGTCGCCGGTCTCTATGAGCGCCATGTCGGCTCGATCGAACAGGTCGGCGGCATCAACAGCGAAGAGTTCAAGCAGATGAACCGCGCGCTGCAGCGCCTGGATCGCTTCTGGAACGACACGATTGCATATCGTATGTGATTGATTTTATTAGGGTGCGAAAGCTTGCTGGGTGCAACGTAAGGGCACGAGAAGGCGCCAATAGGCGTACTGTGTTCCAGGAGTAGCGTTGCACTTGCGTAGCACCCCAAATTCCAGTTGGGCGGTAGAGCATGTCTCTGCCGCCCTTTTTCTATGTCTGTGAATAACCTGTGGAAACCGGTACGAACGCAGATAGGGGTCGTCGTGCCTTGCCAATTCCAATATTTTGAGGGGTGCGCTGATTCGCAGCGTCCTGAGGCCAGCAATGGGTCTAGCACACCCAGCCAGCCTCAGAATCGAATGACCTGCAATTTGATTGGAGTCGCACGCAGGTCACTGGAGAAAGGAAGCGGAAATATCCGTCCCTGACGTGTCGGATATAACCGATAAGCCTTCTCTGGAGCAAGTGCGATCTCCGCACCTTTGGAGAACATACATGAAACCCTTTCCACCGATACCACTCGCTCCCAGGCGCTCGTCGCCGCGGATGTCGGACGAGATGGCAGCCAAGGCCAAAGCTCTCCTGGGTCTTGGATATAGCCAGCAAGACATCGCCACGATGCTCGGCGTCAATCAGGGCCGCGTGAGCGAGATAAACACCGGCGAACGGTTCGGCAGCGTGCCGCCGGCACAACTCGAACTACCGCTCTGAAAAGTAATCGTCGGGAGGGAAGTCACTCCCGGCGACCTTCTTCGCCTGGTATCCTCACCACGCCGACACAGCCCACCAACACGTGCTAAGTCAGGCGAAGGCAATAGGGGATGTTGAGATGAGTGTTGACGAAGCCAAACCGGAAGAAGCTCCGCCCACCACTATCGATAGTCAGGGTCTGGTCAAGTCAGCGCCTGCCAAGTCAATCAAGTTGCCGGTGTATAGGTTCGCTGGATTCTCAGCGGGGGCAGGGCGCGAAGGTGATACGATCCCGATTTTCGTAAAATTGGCAACAACCTCCGACGCCCCTCTATTCCATACGCTGGTAGCTGGACTGAATGGTGGCCTAACCCATGAAGCCGCTCAGATTGGCGCAGCCGTTAATCTAGCGCGAGCAAATACGGTATTGCTCGTGTGCCATGCCGATCAATCAGCCGACCTTTACGTGGACACCACAGGCATCCGTGTAGAGATGAGGGTGAAGCGCTCGGTGCAAGCCGGTAGTCCGGTATTTGAAAGGGATATCACCGACGTTCGTGCCATGGGATTCATCGGTGTTGAATTTAAGCCGGACGATGGTGTGCTTGTCTGCTTCCGCGAAGGTTGGAAGTTTGCGCTCTATTTTGATTTGTCGAGAGACAATGGCGCTTTTGACGAGAAGGAGATGGGGCGCACGCTCGGAGCGCTTTTTAGGGCTCTGCGATATGATTATCTGTACGATGCGCTTGGCAACGAAGCGTTTGTGGCAAATCTATTTAAGGCCGGCTGGTTTCCGTTCGCTGAGATAATCACTGCGGAATTTCGAGAAATAATGAACCACTTGACCGCTGGTTTTGATATGGCCGAGATTGAAGGAAAAACCATAAAGGCGTTCGACAGGGAGCGATTAGAATTTCTGGAAGAGCGCTGGAGAGCTGTACCCGTACTAAAAGACAAAATGGCAATCCTCAAGTCGGGTCTCGACAGTTTTCTGCGAGGCGATGCCGTCGCCGCTATCAAAACCCTTTCTTCTGAAATCGAGGGGATCTTGCAGGAGGCGCATATCACGATCCACGGCAAGGGTGCGAAAATCGATAGTCTGAGCGAATTCGCCAAAGTCGCGGGCGTGACGAAGGCGGAAGGCGACGATACGCTAATGTTCCCCAATCAGTTCGGCCAATATCTCGGGGAATATATTTATGCCCCATTTGACCCGAAAACCGGCGCCAGTGCGGCCGCTGGCCGACACCCAGTCGGGCATGGCAATGCAAAAGCAGAGGCGTATACCCTCGCGAGAGCATTGCAGTACATCCTGACCATCGATCAATTGGCCTTCTATCTCGGATGAGTCGTGGCTCATCTTTGGGTCATGGGAAGTTGATTGACGTTTTGTGCGGGTACCTGGACCGGCAGGGGCGCTTCGCCGAAGTGGCTGGCCGCCTATGAAGCCGAAGGACAGAACCGAAGTGAGTTTGCGGTTTGATATCACTACCCGGTGGGGGTATTAGGCCGACCCCTTGGTTTTGGCGGGTTTCTTCACACTAGGCGTAGGTATATTGGCTGAGAAAATCAGGTTCTCGAAGTAGTCCTTTTCCAACTGCACGTCCTCAAGCAGAGCCTTGCGGACTGATGCGCGGGCAGCGTCACCGGCCCATACTACCGCATCCCGGTATCGCGGTTTCAGATTGGCGAGGGTGTTAGAGCCGTGGACAAGACCCCCTCGCGCGGTGAGAGCGTCCAACATCTTGCGGAAAGCCAGCTTTCGGTCGGCAACGCTGGCGTACAGGAACATCGCCAGCCTGACGCCGATCTTGTGGGACAGTCCACCCGGCAACCCGCCGAGGTTGTCGCCATACATAGCCTCAAGAGCCACAATGTGGTCGATGAACTCATCTTCCAAACTTGGGCGCTCAACCGCCGTATGAACCCTATCCAGCGCAATTCTGACGGGATTCGGAAGGTCTGTTCGGGCAACCACTTTAATGAGGGCCTGCAACGTCTCATAGTCCGCTTCTGCGAGTTCATAGTTGGTCTCGAAGATGTGGGGAACAAAGCCCGGTACTGAGCCTCCGCCGTGAGGTGAAAGGCGACCCGGCCCAGCGCGGATTATCTTCGTAAATGAAACCGCGACTTTGCCGGGGCTGAGAACACGCAGAGCCCGAACAGTTGGGTAGATATGGTTCTGCCAGGAACTTTCGTCGGACTTGTTGCCAACGAACGAATACTCCTTGTTCCACTCAAGCGCATATGGCGGGATATTGAACATATCGAGGGAGCCATCCTCAAAAACTCTGCCGATTCTGTAGGCATCAATTTCGCTGTAACGACGTATGACTAGTCCATTGCCACAGTCGATTTCGTCCTGGGTCGAGGTAAACCCTGCCAGCGGACTCCAACCGCGAATGACGAAAATCTTTCGCTTAATGCAGTCATCAAGGTTAGCCGCGATTTGCGACGCCAGAGCTATCTCGATGCCCCTCTGGGAATAAGCCTCCATATGGCTGCGTAGAACCTCGTAGGCGATGTAGATTGGATCAAGTAGGAATTTCTCGTTCTCGTCGGGGGCTTCGGCAAATAGGGTGGTGTAGGGCTCATATTGCTGCAGCGCTTTAGCAAAAGCTAAAAACGGAGGGAATTCTTCGGTTTTATAAAGGACCCGTTGAAGGTTCGGGATGTTGATTTGGGCGTAACTCTTCTGTGTAGTTCCCGGCATCACATCGATAGAGCCGATTGACCATGCGACCGGTACGCCCAGCTTGCCAAGATGGTCGAATGAATCCACCAAAAGCTCGGTGATTAGCTTTTCCATGTACGCCCCCCGCTACAGAAAGTGACTGCAGATTGCTGCTGCGGCATAAAACTGTCTACGTTTAACGAAGGTAGAGGCTCTGGTCCCAACGCAAAGCCCTGGGCTCTAACAGCTAGTGGGTAAGCGCTGGCGGAGATCGTTGGAGGCGAGCCGGTGCCGAAAAGCACAGGTCACTCCATTTCAGATCGCCTGCGCGTCCAAATTCGGCGCAAAGCCACGTTGCCGCCATATTCGCGGTGGAAGCGAGGGTGCGGGTGATGCGGCGGCGAAAGCCATAGGCGCGCCTGTAATGTCGCATTGCGGTCCGCTTTTCACGGCTAAGTGATGCAGGTCATGGTTGGCTAATTGTTAACAGTGCCAACTTTAGAGTGCGGGCGATATCGCCCAAGATCGAGCACGTAGCCGAACGCTGCAACAGCCAAACGCTACAAGCCAAACACGACAGGAATGTCTGGAACGTCCATGAGAACCAGCCGCCGCTTTTTCCTTTCCGGAGCTTCCGCGCTCGCCGTTGCCATGGTTGCCAATGCCGCCAGCGCGCAGGATGTGATCGACGACGTCCTGAAGTCTTCGAACCGTGGCAATTGGGACGACCAGTTCGACGCCCGCGCCTCCGAAGGCGGCAAGGTCGCCTCGACGCTGCCGATCTTCAGCCTACAGACGGTCGCCTTCACCGAACAGGCTGTGGCGCAGTATCAGAACATCGTCGCCCAGGGCGGCTGGGGCGAGGTGCCGGCGACAAAGAAGCTGCAGCTTGGCGTCGACGATCCGGACGTGGTGCCGCTGCGCAAGCGGCTGATGGTTTCGGGCGACCTGGCGCAGAGCGCCGGCATTTCGACGTCGTTCGATTCCTATGTCGACGCCGCGGTCAAGCGCTTCCAGGCGCGCCATGGCCTGCCGGCCGACGGCGCCATGGGCAAATACACCTATGCGGCGATGAACGTTTCGGCGCAGATCCGCCTCGGTCAGCTGCAGACCAATCTGGAGCGCCTGCGCGAAAAGGCCGGCACGCTGGGCAGCCGTTATGTGCTGGTCGATATCCCGGCGGCACAGATCGAGGCGGTCGAGAACGATCGCGTCGTGCTGCGCCACACCGCAATCGTCGGCAAGATCGACCGCCAGACCCCGGTGGTCAATTCCAAGATCAACGAGATCATCGTCAATCCTTACTGGAACGCGCCGGTCTCGATCGTGCGCAAGGACATCATTCCGCTGATGCGGAAGAACCCCGACTATCTCAAGGACAGCCACATCCGGCTGTTTGCGCCTGATGGCAGCGAAGTCGATCCGATGACTGTCGATTGGTCGACGGATGATGCTGCAAAATACCGCTTCCGCCAGGATCCGGGTTCCGGCAACGCCATGGCCTCGGTGAAGATCAACTTCCCCAGCCCCGACGGCGTCTACATGCACGACACGCCGCAGCAGAGCCTGTTTGGCAAGATGATGCGCTTCGATTCCTCGGGCTGCGTGCGTGTCCAGAACGTGCGCGACCTCGTCACATGGATCCTGCGCGACACACCCGGCTGGGATCGCCAGCATTTCGAGGCGACCATCAAGACCGGCGAGAACACGCCGGTGCAGGTCGTCAACCCGGTTCCCGTCCACTTCCTCTATGTGTCGGCCTGGTCGACGGGTCCGGGCGTCGTGCAGTTCCGCGACGACGTCTACGCGCTCGATGGCGCCAGCGAACTGCAGATCACCTCTTCGCTCTAAGCCGCTGATCTCAATTAGAAAAGGCCACCGCAAGGTGGCCTTTTCCGTTCGACATCCCAACAGAAGAAGACTGGTGGCCGCCAGCCATGCAGGCCATGAACACTGCCGGACGTTGCGCCGCAGGCCCATCTGGACGGACTAACGGCAATTGCGCATGGTCCTCAAAACAGCCGGAATCGCGCCATGCAGGTCGCAATCTTCATCCTCACCGTGCTGGTCTTCGTCGCTCTTTCCGGCGCACTGGTGCGGTTGGTTCGGGTGCCGCTGCCGGTGCTGCAGATTGCCATCGGCTCCGCGCTCGCCTGGCCGGTGAAAGGCATCCATGTCGAGATCGACCCCGAACTCTTCCTGCTGGTGTTCATCCCGCCGCTTTTGTTCGGCGATGCCTATGGAGCGCCCAAACGCGAGCTGATCGCGCTGCGCGGACCGATCCTCGATCTGGCCATCGGGCTGGTCTTCTTTACCATTGTCGGCTTCGGTTATGCCTTGCACTGGTTGGTGCCGAGCATCCCGCTGGTCGTCGCCTTCGCGCTCGCCGCCGTGCTGTCCCCGACCGACGCCGTGGCGGTGTCCTCGATCGTCGACAGAAGCCTGGTGCCGGCGCGGCTGATGCATATTCTGGAAGGCGAGGCGCTGCTCAACGACGCCTCGGGCCTGGTCATGTTCCGCTTCGCCGTCGCCGCCGCCGTGACTGGCAGCTTTTCCTTCGCCGATGCATCGCTGAGCTTCGTTTATGCCGTCGCCATCGGCATCCTGGCCGGCATCGCCGCGTTGTTCATCGCCGCCAGGCTGCTGCAGCTTCTGAATCGCATCGGCGGCGTTCCGGCCGAGGCGCAGGTTCTGGTCATGGTCCTGCTGCCCTTCATTGCCTATCTCGTCGCCGAACATCTGCATGCCTCAGGCATTCTGGCGGCGGTCACCGCCGGGCTTTGACCGGCGGCTCCGGCGTCTTCCGCTTCCTCGGCGTCTCGGCGCGCATGCAGACGATCTCGCTGTGGATGACCTTGTCCTTCGTCTACAATGGCGCGCTGTTCATCGTGCTCGGCATGCAGCTTCCCGAAATCATTCGCCGCGTGCCGCCTGAACTGACCGGCCAATACCCGATCATCCAGCCGGTCGCGACGGTGATAGCGCTGACGCTGTGCCTGATCGCGCTGCGCTTCCTCTGGATCTGGGTCGGCGATATCGCGGCAGGCCTCAAGGCAAAATGGGGAAAGCGCAAGGCCGAGCCGTTTGGCATGCGTGTGCGGCTTGCCGGCTCGGTGGCGGGCGTGCGCGGCGCGATCACGCTGGCCGGCATCCTGTCGCTGCCGGTTGCCATGCCGGACGGCTCGTCTTTTCCGGCGCGCGACCTGGTGATCTTCCTGGCCGCCGCCGTCATCATCTGTTCGCTCGCCATCGCCAGCGTGGCGCTGCCGAAGATAGCGCACGGACTGGTCGAGGCGGGCGAGGATGGCAGCGCCATCGAGGAGCGTCTCGCCCGCATCGGCGCCGCCAAGGCGGCCATCGCCCGCGTCGAAAGCATGGCGGGCGCCAGCGACGACGACCAGGGCGAGGTGCCCGGCGCCAGGCTTGCCGCCGCCGAAAACATCGTCGCCGGCTACCGGCGCCGGATCGCCACTTCGGACGAGGCCGATGACGCCCGGGCAGAGGCCCGCGAGCCGGGCGGCTGGAGCTCGAAATGCGGCTCGCCGGCATCGAGGCCGAGCGCACCGCCGTGCGCGACATGTTAAGCAGCGGCGCGATCAACGACCATACGGCGCGGGCGCTGTTTACCGAGATCACGCTCACCGAAGCCTTGCTGCAGGGGCGGCAGGAGCGAAAATAGCGGTTCAGGGCCGCTCTGGCGCAATCCGGCCAGCAAATTTCGCTGCAAACGTGGCGAGGCGAAAACAACTGTGTTAATGGCGCGGCAATGCATGTCGCCCGGAACTGCGCAGCGGTTTCGGGGCAACGATATGCATAGATAAATGCCCCGAACCGAAGGATTTCAGGCCATGGCAACTGCAGCGGCAGCGTCGAACAAATTCGAATCCTTCTTCGAAACCACGCTGGAAGATGCCGATCCGGAGATCTTCGGCTCGATCCGCAACGAGCTTGGCCGCCAGCGTCACGAGATCGAGCTGATCGCCTCGGAAAACATCGTTTCGCGCGCCGTGCTCGAAGCGCAGGGCTCGATCATGACCAACAAATACGCCGAGGGTTATCCGGGCAAGCGCTATTATGGCGGCTGCCAGTTCGTCGACGTCGCCGAGGAACTCGCCATCGAGCGCGCCAAAAAGCTGTTCGGCTGCAACTTCGCCAACGTCCAGCCGAATTCCGGCAGCCAGATGAACCAGGCGGTCTTCCTGGCGTTGCTGCAGCCCGGCGATACCTTCATGGGCCTCGATCTGAACTCCGGCGGCCACCTGACGCACGGCTCGCCCGTCAACATGAGCGGCAAATGGTTCAAGGTCGTTTCCTACGGCGTGCGCAAGGACGACCATCTGCTCGACATGGACGCGATCGAAAAGACCGCGCATGAGACCAAGCCGAAGCTGATCCTGGCCGGCGGCACCGCCTATTCGCGCATCTGGGACTGGAAGCGCTTTCGCGAGATCGCCGATGCGGTCGGCGCCTATCTGATGGTCGACATGGCCCATATCGCCGGCCTCGTCGCCGGCGGCGTGCATCCGTCACCGCTGCCGCACGCCCATGTCGTGACCACGACCACGCACAAATCGCTGCGCGGCCCGCGCGGCGGCATGATCCTGTGCAATGACGAGGACATCGCCAAGAAGATGAACTCGGCGGTTTTCCCCGGCCTGCAGGGCGGGCCGCTGATGCATGTCATCGCCGCCAAGGCTGTCGCCTTCGGCGAGGCGCTGAAGCCGAGCTTCAAGCTCTATGCCGAGAGCGTCGCCGCCAACGCCAAGGTGCTGGCGTCGAGCCTCAAGGAAACCGGCCTCGACATCGTGTCCGGCGGCACCGACAACCATCTGATGCTGGTCGATCTCAGGCCCAAGAACGCCACCGGCAAGCGCGCCGAGGCAGCGCTCGGCCGCGCCAACATCACCTGCAACAAGAACGGCATCCCGTTCGATCCGGAAAAGCCTTTCGTCACCTCTGGCGTGCGTCTGGGCACGCCGGCCGGCACCACGCGCGGCTTCGGCCAGGCCGAGTTCCGCGAGATCGGCAAGCTGATCGCCGAAGTGCTGGACGGGCTGAAGGTCGCCAATTCCGACGAAGGCAATGCGGCGGTCGAGGCGGCGGTGAAGGCAAAGGTCGTGGCGCTGACCGATCGTTTCCCGCTCTATCCCTATCTCGGTTGACCACCAGCGGCGCTTCGTCTTTTATCCCGCGCTCTGCGCCGCTTGCTGTCCGGGCGGCGCGGCCTGTTGGAGATTTGACGATGCGCATGTTCCATCCTGCCGTTCTGGCCTCCCTCGGCTCGCTTGCCGCTGTCGCCGTGTCGGGCGCGATCGCCCAGGAGCAGACGCAGCCGGGCACGGATATCCCCGCCACAAACACCTTTGGCAGGTGGACCACCATCATCGATGCGCTCGACACCGGCCAGGATTCCCACAAGACCTGCGCTGCCTCCACGGCCTTTGTCGATGGCGGCGGCAATGCCGGCACGCTGACGCTTTCGATCTCGACCGGCGACGCGCTGCCGCCCGATGCCTATCCCGCGATCATGTTCACGATCGCCAACAAGGAGCTGCCGACCGGCAAGAAGATCGCCGCGACCTTCGGTGACCCCGGCGTCAAGGTTTCCGCGACCGTCTATTCCAATGATGCCGGCCGCCCGAGCTGGACCGTCGACAACCAGGCCAAGACCAGTCTCGCTTTGTTGCGGGCCATGCGCCAGGTCATCTCGCTCGACGTGACGTTCGGCAAGCAAGCCGTCGCCAGCATCCCTATGGACGGCTTCACCAAGGCCTACCGCAACCTCGGAACGTCCTGCGGCTTCCCGACCAAGGACGTCGCGCCCTGACATATCTGGCGCGGCTGGCAATTTTCCTCCCGCCTCGCTATCTCTGAGGGCGCGAGCGGCCGTTGCCGAACCTTTGCCGTCCCGGCAAAAACCTCTAAGCCTATCGTTCCGCCAGAATCGCCAACCTGAAGGCTCTCCATGCGCTGTCCCTATTGCCAGTCCGAAGATACGCAGGTGAAGGATTCGCGCCCCGCCGAGGATGGCGCGGCGATCCGCCGGCGGCGCGTCTGTCCCGATTGCGGTGGCCGTTTCACCACTTTCGAGCGCGTCCAGTTGCGCGACCTCGTGGTGGTGAAGAAGTCCGGCAGAAAGGTGCCGTTCGACCGCGACAAGCTCTTGCGTTCGGTGGAGATCGCGGTGCGCAAGCGCAATGTCGATCCCGAGCGCATCGACCGCGCCGTCACCGGCATCGTGCGCCAGCTCGAAAGCTCCGGCGAGACTGAAATCGCCTCGGGCGAGGTCGGCCGGCTCGTCATGGAAGCGCTGAAGTCGCTCGACGACGTCGCCTATGTCCGCTTCGCCTCGGTCTATCGCAATTTCCGTGAGGCCAAGGACTTTCACGACGTGCTGGGTGAGCTCAAAGGTGACGAACTCAAAGGCGACGAGCTGAAGAGCGAAGAGGACGCCGGCTGAGCATGGCAAGCCAAACGTCAGGGAAGGCCGATCAGCAGGCCCTCGATCGCCGCTTCATGGCCGCGGCGCTGAGGCTCTCGCGCAGAAATGCCGGCCGCACCTCGACCAACCCTTCCGTCGGCACCATAATCGTTCGCGACGATGGCGCCGGCCCGATGATCGTCGGCACAGGGGTCACCGCTGTTGGCGGCCGGCCGCATGCCGAGACCGAGGCGTTGGCTGAAGCCAGCGAGTTGGCGCGCGGCGCCACGGCCTATGTCACGCTGGAGCCCTGCGCCCACCATGGCCGCACCCCGCCTTGCGCCAACGCGCTGGTCTATGCCGGAGTCGCGCGGGTCGTCGGCGCCGCCAGCGATCCCGATCCGCGCGTCTCCGGCAAAGGCTATGCCATCCTGCGCGCCGCCGGCATCGAAGTGGTCGAAAAGGTGCTGGTCGAGGAAGCCGCCGAGCAGATGGCCGGCTATTTGATTCGATCCATGAAAAAGCGCCCGGAAGTGACTCTGAAGCTTGCGCTTTCCAGCGACGGCAAGATCGGCAGGCATGGCGCCGGCCAGGTTGCGATCACCGGCGATGTCGCCCGCCGCGAAGTCTATCTGATGCGCGCCGAAGCCGATGGCATACTGGTCGGCATCGGCACGGCGCTGGAGGATGATCCCGCGCTCACCGTGCGGCTGCCGGGGCTGGAGAACCGCTCGCCGGCGCGCATCGTGCTCGACCGCCAGATCAGGCTGCCCGAAGCCTCGAAGCTGGTCTCCGGCATCGACCGGGTGCCGCTCTATATCGCCGCGAGCCTGGAGGCCGACCCGCTGCGGCGGTCGGTGCTGGAGCGTGCCGGTGTGCGCTTCATCGGCACCGAAACCCATGAAGGCGGCATTGCCTTGCCGGAACTGCTCGAGGATCTCGGCGCGCTCGGCATGGCCAGCGTTCTGGTCGAAGGCGGCGCCAAGGTGGCCAGCGCCTTCCTCGCCGAAGGACTGGTCGACCGCATCGTGCTGTTCCAGGGACCGGAAGCGATCGGCGAGGGCGGCATTGTATCGCCCGTCGACGCAAACCATATCCCGGCAGGCTTCCGCAAATTGCGCGAGATGCGCTTCGGGGAAGATGTCTATGCGGAATGGATAAGGGACCTCTAGGGATCAGCATCGATGTTTACCGGAATTGTCACCGATATCGGCACTGTCGCGGCCATTAAGCCGCTGAGCGAAGGCGTCGGCCTGCGCATCGACACTGCCTATGATCCCGCGACCATCGCTATTGGCGCCTCGATTTCCTGCGGCGGCGTCTGCCTGACGGTGACGGCGCTGCCAGATGGCGGCTCGAACGCGCGCTGGTTCGAGGTCGAAGCCTGGGAAGAGGCACTGAGGCTGACCACGGCGTCGGGCTGGAAATCAGGCACCAGGGTCAATCTCGAGCGGGCACTGAAGATCGGCGACGAGCTCGGCGGCCACATCGTGTCGGGCCATGTCGATGGCATGGCCGAAATCGTCGAGCGCAAGGACGAGGGCGATGCCGTGCGCTTCACGCTGGAGGCGCCGCGCGAACTGGCAAAATTCATTGCCCCAAAAGGCTCCGTCGCACTCGACGGCACCTCGCTTACCGTCAACAAGGTCGAAGGCGCCCGTTTCGACGTGCTGTTGATCCACCATTCGCTGACCGTGACGACCTGGGGCGAGCGCAAGGTGGGCGACAAGGTCAACCTCGAGATCGACACCATGGCCCGCTACGCCGCGCGACTGGTCGAGGCGGTGAAAGAGGGGCTTTGAGCCCCCCTGGGAAATTAGACCGGGCCTGAGCGTCGGACAAAGCTTGCGAATGTGACCGCTTCAGCCTAAGTCACCGGTACCCCCGGAGACATTCATGGCAGGCACATCCCAACACGGCAAAGCGTTCATTCGCCCGAAGAAGAAGGCCCACCTTCTGATTATCGAGGCGCGCTTTCATGACGATCTTGCCGACGCGCTGCTCGACGGCGCGACGAGCGCGCTCGACGAAGCCGGCGCGACCTATGACGTCATCACCGTTCCCGGTTCGCTGGAAATTCCAGCAGTGATCACTTTTGCGCTCGACGGCATGGGCGAGGGCGGCAAGGACTATGATGGTTTTGTCGCGCTCGGCACCATCATTCGTGGCGACACTTATCATTTCGACATCGTCGCCAATGAATCGAGCCGCGCGCTGATGGATCTCTCGGTGCAGGAAGCGATTGCGATCGGCAACGGCATCCTGACCACCGAGAACGACGCGCAGGCCTGGACGCGCGCCAAGCGCTCGGAGGGCGACAAGGGCGGCTTTGCCGCGCGCGCGGCGCTGACCATGATCGCGCTCAAGGAGAAGCTGGGAGCGCAATCGTGAGCGAACCCGCTTCGCCCGGCCAGCCCGCGACACGCCATGCCAATAAGCGTGGCGCCGCCCGTCTGGCCGCCGTGCAGGCGCTTTACCAGATGGACGTGGCCGGCAGCGGCGTCTTCGAGATCACCGCCGAATACGAGGCGTTCCGGCTCGGCAAGGAAGTCGACGGCGCGCTTTATCGGGAGGCCGACGCGCAGTGGTTCCGCGCCATCCTGGCCGGCGTCGTCGAGAACCAGACGACCATCGATCCGATCATACGCCAGGCGCTGACGGAAGACTGGCCGCTGTCCAGACTCGATTCGACGTTGCGCGCCATCCTGCGCGCTGGCGTCTACGAACTGATGAAGCGCGACGACGTGCCGGTGGCCGTCATCGTTTCGGAATATGTCGACATCGCCAAGGCCTTCTACGAGGAAGACGAGCCGAAGCTGACCAACGCCGTGCTCGACCGTGTGTCGCGCCGGGTGCGGGGCGAGGGGCGCGGCAAGGACGCATTGTGACCGGCACCGTCGCCGGCGCAGCACGGGACGCGCGCCGCACGGCGATCATCCTGGCGACGTCGCAGGCGATTATCGGTTCGGCCGCGCCGATTGCCATTTCCATGGGCGGGCTGGCCGGGCAATATCTGCTTGGCCCCGATAAGTCGCTGGCAACGGCGCCAATCACCGGCTTCAACATCGGCGTGGCGCTCGGCGCGTTGCCGGCCGCGGCCATCATCCGTTGGCTCGGCCAGCGCGGCGGTTTCATGGCCGGCACCATCGTCACCGCGCTTGGCGGCGTCATCTCCACGTTGGCTCTGTTCCACGCCAGCTTCTGGCTGTTCGCTTTCGCGCTGCTGGTGATCGGCGTCGGCGGCGCCTTCGTCCAGCAGTTCCGCTTCGCCGCCGCCGATAATGCTCCGCCCGAATTCAAGGCGCGCGCCATTTCCTTCGTGCTGGCCGGCGGCGTCATCACCGCGATTCTCGGGCCGCAGATCGTCATCTTCACCCGCGAATTGCTGGCGCCGGTGATGTTTGCCGGCTCGTTCGTGGCCATTCCGGTTCTGGCGGCGGCCGGCGCCATCATCCTGTCATTCCTGCGCATCCCGGCCAAGGCTCCCGGCCACGCGGAAGTCGCGTCAAGCGACGCCCGGCCGCTGTCCGAGATCGTCACCCGGCCGCGTTTCGTCGCGGCACTGTTTTGCGCCGTCGGCAGCTATGCGCTGATGAGTTTCGTCATGACCGGCGCGCCGCTGGCCATGGTCGGCTGCGGCCTGTCGACGGACGACGCCACGCTCGGCATTTCCTGGCATGTGATGGCGATGTTTGCGCCGAGCTTCTTCACCGGATCGCTGATCCATCGCTTCGGCGCCGAACGCATCGTCGCAACCGGCCTGGTCCTGCTCATCGGCTGCGCCGCGGTGGCATTGTCCGGCCTGCATTTGTGGCAGTTCTGGACGGCGCTGATCCTGCTTGGCCTCGGCTGGAATTTTGCCTTCATCGGGGCCACCTCCATGGTCGCCGACAGCTACCATCCGTCCGAAAAGAGCAAGGTGCAGGGCTTCCACGACTTCGTCCTGTTCGGCTCGGTCGCTTTCGCCTCGCTGATGTCGGGCGCCATCTACAATGCCTGGGGCTGGGAGATGCTGAACTGGCTGGTCTTCCCGGTCGTCGCCCTCTGCTTTGTGGCGCTTGGCGCCCTCAAGCTGACCGCATTGCGCAAAGCCCGCGCCTGATCGGTTCTATGTTTGGCTTGGCACGACCTGTCAGCATGGCGCCGGCCGAAATCGCGGCGACCGAACAAAATTATTGCGTCTGTACCCATTGTTATGAAACCGTGTGCCCCGACGGGGCGTTGAAGCCATGCTCATATGCGGCCACCGCATTTCGGTCCAAAGCAAGGGGTTTTCACGATGTTTTCAGTCAAGATTCTGGCCGGCGCGGCGTTGGCGCTCGGCATCACGGCCGCCTCCGCCAATGCCCAGGTGGTCGTCTCCTCGAAGATCGACACCGAGGGCGGCGTGCTCGGCAACATCATCCAGCTTGTGCTCAACGCCAACAACATCAAGACCACCGACCGCATCCAGCTCGGCGGCACGCCGGTGGTACGCAAGGCGATCACCGCCGGCGAGATCGACATCTATCCCGAGTACACCGGCAATGCCGCTTTCTTCTTCGAGAAGGCCGACGATCCGGTCTGGAAGGATGCCGCCAAGGCCTATGAGACCGCCAAGAAGCTCGACTATGACGCCAACAAGATCGTCTGGCTGTCGCCGTCACCGGCCAACAACACCTGGGCGATCGCGCTGCGCAAGGAGGTTGCCGAGACCAACAAGCTGGCGACCCTGACCGACTTCGGCAAATACGTCGCCGGCGGCGGCACGGTGGTTTTGGCGGCGTCGGCTGAGTTCGTCAATTCGGCGGCAGCCCTGCCGGCGTTCCAGACCACTTACGGCTTCACGCTGAAGCCGGAGCAGTTGATCACGCTTTCGGGCGGCGACACCGCCGCGACAATCGGTGCTGCCGCCAACCAGACCAACGGCGCCAACGCCGCCATGGTCTACGGCACCGACGGCGGCATCGCGCCGTCCGGCCTGGTCGTGCTCGCCGACGACAAGGGCGTGCAGCCGGTCTACCAGCCGGCGCCGATCATCCGCGAAGCGGTGCTGAAAGAGCATCCGGAGATCGAGACGCTGTTGAAGCCGGTGTTCGCCAAGCTCGACCTCGTCACGCTGCAGGAACTCAACGGCCGCGTCCAGGTCGGCGGCGAGCCGGTCAAGGGTGTCGCCGAGGACTTTTTGAAGAAGAACGGGTTTTTGAAGTAGTCAGCGCATAGCTGATCGTGACGCTGGTGCGAGACACCCCTCTCTGGAAGCTGCTGATCTCCCCCCTTGCGGGGGAGATGTCCGGCAGGGCAGAGGGGGGTGCTGTCCCGCCGACCTCACAACCGGTAGCAGGTGCGTGCCTCGACAGGGTTGCTTCCGAACAGGCCGACGCTCGAAAGCTGACGATCCTTCACACCCCCCTCTGGCCTGCCGGCCATCTCCCCCGCAAGGGGGGAGATCGGACTTCGCGTCGGCTTGCGCCGATCACCAGCGTAGTCTGCGCAACGTGGAAAATCGCTCCTCATGAGGGGCATCCATGACCCTGCGTTTCGACAAGCTCGGCATGGTTATCGCGGCGATCGTTGCCTATGCGGCGTTTCTGGCTCCGTTCGCCACCTTCCGCGCCAATCGTATCGTTCCCGGTCAGGCGCGCTCGATCCTGGAGGCGCTGCCGGCCACAGTCGGGCCGCTACTGCTGGCGATCGTCGTCGTGGCCGCAATTGTTGCCTTGCTGAAAACCCCGCTTGTCCTGCGCCTGGCCGCAAGCGTCGTGGCGCTCGCCGCCCTTGCCATCCTGATCGGTGTCGCCGGCACCTTCCTGATGCCGGCCGGCAACACCTTCGCCCGCATCTCGCCGGCTTCCGGGTTCTGGCTGTTGATCTTTGCCTTCACATTGTTGCTCGCCGACGTGCTGACCAGGCTCAACCTGTCGCCACCGGCCCGCGTCGGCGTGCTCGTCGTCGCGGCGCTGGCCATCGGCTTGTTGCTGATATCGGGGCAGTGGGACAGCCTGTCGATCCTCAAGGAATATGCAAACCGCGCCGATAGTTTCTGGGCCGAAGGCTCCAAGCACATCACACTGGCGCTGGGGTCGCTGGCGGCGGCGGTGATCGTCGGCCTGCCGCTCGGCATCCTGTGCCACCGCGTCGAACGGTTGCGGGCCGGCGTGCTCAATGTGCTCAACATCGTCCAGACCATACCCTCGATCGCGCTGTTCGGCCTGCTGATCGCGCCGCTCGGCTGGGCCGCCGCGCATGTTCCGGGTGCCGCAGCGCTCGGTGTCAGAGGCATCGGCACCGCGCCGGCCTTCGTTGCCTTGTTCCTCTATTCGCTGCTGCCGGTGGTGGCCAACACCGTGGTCGGGCTTGCTGGCGTACCCCGCGCGGCCAATGATGCAGCGCGCGGCATGGGCATGACCGATGGCCAGCGCCTGTTCGGCGTCGAGTTTCCGTTGGCCTTTCCGGTGATCCTCACCGGCATCCGCATCGTGCTGGTGCAGAACATCGGCCTGGCCACCATCGCCGCACTGATCGGCGGCGGCGGCTTTGGCGTCTTCGTCTTCCAGGGCGTCGGCCAGACCGCAATGGACCTGGTGCTGCTCGGCGCCGTGCCGACGGTGGCGCTGGCCTTCGCCGCGGCCATCATCCTCGACGCAGTGATCGAAATGACCGCCACCAGGCGCAGGGTTGAAACGGCATGATCGAGATCGAAGGCATTACCAAGCGCTATGACGCGACGACCGTGGTCGACGACGTGTCCATGGTCGTCGAGCCGCGCACGGTTTGCGTCATTGTCGGTACCTCCGGTTCCGGCAAGACGACGCTGCTGCGAATGATCAACCGGCTGGTCGAGCCGACCGCCGGCGTCATCAAGCTCGACGGCAACGACAACCGCTCGCTGCCCGGCTACGAACTGCGCCGCAGCATCGGCTACGCCATCCAGGGCCACGGCCTGTTCCCGCACCGCACCGTTGCGCAGAACATCGCCACCGTGCCGGTCCTGCTGGGCTGGGACAAGGACCGCATCAAGGCCCGCGTCGATGAGTTGATGACACTCTACCAGCTCGACCCCGAGGCCTATGGCCAGCGCTACCCGCACGAACTGTCCGGCGGGCAACAGCAGCGTGTCGGCGTCGCGCGCGCGCTCGCCGCCGAGCCCAATGTGCTTCTGATGGACGAGCCGTTCGGCGCACTCGACCCGATCATCCGCACCAAGGCGCAGGAAGATCTGCTGGCGATCCAGAAGCGCTTCGGCACCACCATCATCCTCGTCACCCACGACATGGAGGAGGCGGTCCATATGGGCGACAAGATCGCCGTCATGGATGCCGGAAAGCTGGTGCAATACGCCAAGCCGGAAGAGATCCTGGCGTGGCCGGCGAACGCCTTCGTCGAAACCCTGGTCGGCGCCAGCGAAAAGCCGTTCCGGCTCTTGTCGCTCGGCCGCGTGCGCGACGCCGTGGAAAAGGGGTCTGCCGAAGGCGAGGCGATCCCAGGCGACGCCAGCCAGCGCGACGCGCTGGCCGAGCTTCTGTGGTCGGGCCGGCCGGCGCTGCCGGTCAAGGGCGAAGACGGCAAGCCTCTCGGCCGCGTCACCGTCGACGGGCTGGTGAAGCGCGCGGCGAGACCGGCATGAAAGGGGCCGGTCTAAAAGCCTGGCTGCCTTCGCTGCTCAGGCTTGCCCTGGTGGTGCTTCTCATAGCCTTCGTTACCAATCCCGGCTGGTTCGAGCCGCTGTTGAAGCCGCTGACCGAAAACAATGCGTCGGCGATCTACAATCAGGGCAGCCTGCTGACGCTGACCCTGCTGCATCTCAGGACCGTGCTGATCGCTACGCTCGCCGCAACCATCGTTGCCGTGGCGCTTGCCATCCTGGTGACCAGGCCGGCGGGCGCCGAATTCCTGCCGCTGTCGCGCAGTCTGGTCAATATCGGCCAGACCTTTCCGCCGGTGGCGGTGCTGGCGCTGGCGGTGCCCGCCGTCGGTTTCGGCGAGAAGCCGACGCTGATTGCGCTGTTTCTCTACGGCCTGCTGCCGATCTTCGAGAACGCGCTGACCGGCCTCACGACACTGCCCGGCAACATCATGGAGGCCGCGCGCGGCGCCGGCATGACGGGCTGGCAAAGGCTGATCAAGGTCGAATTGCCGCTGAGCGCGCCGATCATTCTGGGCGGCATAAGGCTGTCGGTGGTGATCAGCCTGGCCACGGCGACGATCGGTTCGACGGTTGCCGCCAAGACGCTGGGCGAGGTGATCATCGCCGGCCTGCTGTCCAACAATCTCGCCTTCGTCCTGCAAGGCGGCCTGATCGTCGCTGCCCTTGCGGTGCTGATCTATGACGGCCTTTCGGCGATCGAACGCTACACGGCGCGCAAGATGGGGCAGGAGACTGGCGACTGACCTTCGCTGGACTGCGGGCAAAGCATTGACTGACGCAGCGTCATTTCAACCGATCTAATAGCAAGGCATCGGCCACGGGAATGTTCTGGCCTAAACTTTTGGCTGAAAGCGGGGCAAAAACCGAACAATATCTTGACGTTCCGAGCCCTGTTTCGCATACACCGCTGCGAAGGACGGATTCCGCCTAGGCTTTATCCGCTCCCCGCACCAACGGCCCAGGGAGGGGTTCTTTTGGGCCATCAATCGAGGAAAATTCGGCAATGACCATCATTTCTGCCGTCATCGCCTGCGGCTTGCTTTCAATCCTTTACGCCATCTGGGCGACACGATCGGTTCTTGCAGCCGATCAGGGCAACGCACGCATGCAGGAAATCTCCGCCGCCATCCGCGAAGGCGCGCAAGCCTATCTGGCGCGCCAGTACACCACCATCGCCATCGTCGGCGTGGTCGTGCTCGTGCTCGCCTGGTGGCTGCTCTCGATCACCGCCGCGGTCGGCTTCCTGATCGGCGCCGTGCTCTCGGGCGCCGCCGGTTTCATTGGTATGCACGTCTCCGTGCGCGCCAATGTGCGCACCGCGCAGGCGGCGTCCAACAGCCTCGCCGCCGGTCTCGACATCGCCTTCAAGTCGGGCGCCATCACCGGTATGCTGGTGGCTGGCCTCGCGCTGCTCGGCGTGTCGATTTACTACTATATCCTGACCGGCCCGATGGGCCTGCAGCCCAATGACCGCATCGTCATCGATGCGCTGGTTTCGCTCGGCTTCGGCGCTTCGCTGATCTCGATCTTCGCCCGTCTGGGCGGCGGCATCTTCACCAAGGGCGCCGACGTCGGCGGCGATCTCGTGGGCAAGGTCGAAGCCGGTATTCCCGAAGACGATCCGCGCAACCCGGCCACCATCGCCGACAATGTCGGCGATAATGTCGGCGACTGCGCCGGCATGGCCGCCGACCTCTTCGAAACCTATGCGGTGACCGTCGTTGCCACCATGGTGCTGGCCGCCATCTTCTTCGGCGGCACCGCCGCTCTGGGTGCGGCGATGCTCTATCCGCTCGCCATCTGCGGCGCCTGTATCCTGACCTCGATCGTCGGCACCTTCTTCGTCAAGCTCGGTTCCAACGGCTCGATCATGGGCGCCCTCTACAAAGGCCTGATCGTCACCGGCCTGCTGTCGATCGTCGGTCTCGGTGTCGCTACCTCGGCAACCGTCGGCTGGGGCGAGGTCGGCACCGTCGCCGGCATGACCATCATCGGCAAGAACCTGTTCATCTGCGGCCTGATCGGTCTCGTTGTGACCGGTCTTATCGTGGTGATCACCGAATACTATACCGGCACCAACAAGCGCCCGGTGAACTCCATCGCCCAGGCCTCGGTGACCGGTCACGGCACCAACGTCATCCAGGGACTTGCGGTGTCGCTCGAATCGACCGCACTGCCGGCAATCGTCATCGTCGGCGGCATCATCTCGACCTACCAGCTCGCCGGCCTGTTCGGCACGGCGATCGCGGTCACCACCATGCTCGGCCTTGCCGGCATGATCGTCGCCCTCGACGCCTTCGGCCCGGTCACCGACAATGCCGGCGGCATTGCGGAAATGGCCGGCCTGCCCAAGGAAGTGCGCCACTCCACCGACGCGCTCGACGCGGTCGGCAACACCACCAAGGCGGTGACCAAGGGCTATGCCATCGGTTCGGCCGGCCTCGGCGCGCTGGTGCTGTTTGCGGCCTATTCGAACGATTTGAAGTTCTTTGCCGCCAATGGCGACAAATATCCGTACTTCCAGGGCATGGGCGATGTCTCCTTCGACCTCTCCAATCCCTACGTCGTAGCCGGCCTGATCTTCGGCGGTCTGATCCCGTATCTGTTCGGCGGCATCGCCATGACGGCCGTCGGCCGTGCGGCCGGCGCCATCGTCGAGGAAGTGCGCAAGCAGTTCCGCGAGGATCCGGGCATCATGGCCGGCACCTCCAAGCCAAACTATGCCCGCGCCGTCGACCTTCTGACCAAGGCGGCGATCCGCGAAATGATCATCCCCTCGCTGCTGCCGGTGCTGGCGCCGCTCGTCGTCTATTTCGGCGTGCAGCTGATCTCGGGCTCCAAGGCGTCCGCCTTTGCGGCGCTCGGCGCCTCGTTGCTCGGCGTCATCGTCAACGGCCTTTTCGTCGCCATCTCGATGACTTCGGGCGGCGGCGCCTGGGACAATGCCAAGAAGTCGTTCGAGGACGGTTTTGTCGACAAGGACGGCGTCAAGCACCTCAAGGGGTCCGAAGCGCACAAGGCTTCGGTCACCGGCGACACGGTTGGCGATCCCTACAAGGACACCGCCGGCCCGGCGGTCAACCCGGCAATCAAGATCACCAACATCGTGGCGCTTCTGCTGCTGGCCGTGCTCGCGCACGGCTAAGGCAACGCCACTGCTTCAGGAACAAACCCGCGGGAGCGATCCCGCGGGTTTTTGTTTGAGATTTACGCTGGTGGCAGTCAACCCTCATCCGGCTCGGTGCCGGCATCGCCGCGCTTGCTGTAGCGATCGAGCAATTCGCTCACGCCAGGTTCGCGCTCAGGCATCGGCGCCAGGCCACGCAGGCGCCGCAGCTTGGCAAGGAAGGCGCCTCGCTTATACTTGCGGCGGAAGGCGCGGGCGCGGGGATGGATGCCAAGAGCCGTCATCAGCCTGCGCCTGAGATAACTCGATGCCGCCAGGCGAATGGGTTCGCCCGCGCAGCCAAGGATTTTCACGCGCAAGGCGTCCGGCGTCTGCATGGCGTCCAGAAGATCCTTCTGTTCCTGCGCATTGTCGCCGAGATAGGAACCCTTGCGTATGCCGGAATGCAACTTGATCACCGTGAGGTGCGGCATCGTCGCGATCACCGCGCCCTTTCGCCATGCCCGAAACAGCCAGTCCTGCGAGCTTTCGCAAAAGCACTGGCTGGCGGGTCGCCAAGGTCCGAGCAGGCTGAACGAAGCGCGGCGAAACATGTGTGCCGAGCCAAATCCTTCCGTCGTGACGGGGTCGTAAAAACCATCCTTGCCGGACCCGAAGATCGAATTGACGAGATCGCCTGCCGCCGATGGCGGCCCAATGACGGCGCCGCGCGCCAGCACCACGTCGGCGCCCGAGGCGTCGATCCAGCCGGTCATCGCCGCCAAATGGTCGGGAAACCACAGATCGTCGTGGTTGAGCAAGGCGACGAAGCGGCCACGCGCCCTGGCAAAGCCGATATTGTTGGGACCGGACTGTTCGCCGAAATTGACAGGAAGATCGATGTAGACGATGCGGGCATCGTCAAATTCAGCGACAACGGCCGCCGTATCCGGCCTGCAATCGTCGCCGATGACCAAGGCTTCCCAGCCTTGCAACGTCTGGCGCATGACGCTGGTCAATGCCTGCCGCAGTGCTGCCGGCCGGTTGTGCGTCGCGATCACGATCGAAACCAGCGGTTCGCCGCCGGCCTGATCGCGCTGCGCCGATGCTTCCACGCTACACCAGTCTGTAGGGAATGTGGTCGGTGTCTGGCGGCAGGCGCCAATGGTCGGGCTGATCGTAGGCATAGGCCTTGTCGACGAGGTTGAGCAGCACCGCCGTCTCCGCTCCGAGCGAAACAACACCGTGCCATATTCCGGGTGGAATGATGACGACCGCCGGGCGCAACGGGCCGATAATCTTGTGCCAGACGGCGCCGAAGGTCGGCGAGGCCTTGCGTCCGTCAAACAGCGAAATGCGAACGCTGCCGACGCAGCAGAACAGCCGGTCGGTGGTCACCGCGTGTGCATGCCAGCCAGTCACCGCGCCGGCATACAAGGTCCGTTGGAAGACCTGGCCGACCGGCTCCGAATCGAGCTCCCACTCCTCGCGAAAGATCTCGGTCAGATAGCCGGTGGAGGTTGCGACCGGCCTGATCTCCTTGACCCTCACGCCATCGATCGCCACCGGCTCGATGGGCATCCAGTCAGGCGTGACCACCTGGCCGTCAGCCGTTCCGGTCGCCATCCAGCCTGTCGGTTTTGTCCGGGTTTTTTCCGGCACGGATGCTCCTCCCAATTCAGCGTGATGCGCCATTGGCCAGCACGGTCTGATACGAATTTGACCGGTCGCTGGCAAGTACGCGTCAAGGTTTGCTGATAGGCTTCGATCTCACGGCACTTGATGTTTCCGACGCAATCGGAGGGCCGCATTGCCCAAAACATCGTTCCATCCTACCCAAGCCCGGACCGTTCGCCTGCTTTAATACCCCGGCCATTGGCCAGGACATTGCGATCGACGCGGTGTCGGGCTCGCCTCTGCGGCGATTTTGGCCAGGGAAACGACATTCGGGCAGGGAAAAGACATGGACATTTTCTTGATGGCGGCTTCGCTTGCGCTGGCTGGAATTATTGCCGGCATCTACGTCTCGGGCGTAATCCACGATTTTCGCATCGATGATCTTACCGCCGGCCAGTACATGGCCATGCATCAGATGCGCGACCGGACGTTTACCCGGGTGATGCCGGTCGTCAGGCTGACGACGCTGGTGCTGATCGCGGCCATGGCGATGTTTGCGGTCGATGCCGGCCTGCCGCGCATCCTGACCATCGTCGCCGCGGCGCTGGTGGTGATCGACATTGGCTTCACCGTCAGCACTCAGGTGCCGCTCAACAAACAGGTGCAGAGCTGGACGCCGGTGACCATCCCCGATGATTGGGCGCAGACCCGCGATAACTGGGCGGCCAACCACAATCTGCGCCTTGTGCTTGGACTGGCCGAATACGCCTGCCTGTTTGCCGCGGTCATCCTGACGCTCAGCCGATGATTCAGTTTTTGCGGAACGCCACCCCATGGGTCGGCACTTCTGCCGGCCGCCGCCGTTGAAAACAGGAGTATTGCCATGCTGCACCACGCTTCATTCAACGCCCGCGATCCGCAGGCCGTCGCCAGCGTCCTTGCCGAAATGCTTGTCGCCACTGCGGTTCGTGCGCCGTCGCCGCCATTCCCGCAGGGCGCATGGTTCGTCTGCCTCGGCGACGATTTCGGCTCGCTGATCGAAATCCTGCCGTGCGGCACGGTTCTGGATCAGCAAGCGCCGCTCGGCATCGGCTTCGATCCGAATATGCGCCTGCGCTCCGGCTCGCATGTGCTGCTCAGCACGCCCAATTCGACCGAAACCATCCAGGGCATTGCCGCCCGCATGGGGCTGGCATAGCGAGCTGATCGATGCGCGCCTGTTCAAGGTGCTCAAGGTCTGGGTCGAGGACGAAACCCTCGTCGAATTCCTGACGCCCGAGATCGCACCGCTGTACCGCGCGACATTCGGCTGGGGTGGCATGGCGACACTCGACGCCAAGCTGCGCGAGCTGGAGAGCCAGATGGCGGCAGCGCTTGCCGCCAAGGCCGCGAACCAGTCGGGCCGCAAGGATGAGCAACCAGCCGGTGCAATGAGTCCTTGAGCACCGGGGGGCGCCTTCTGCTGACCTCCCGAGGAGAGTTCCCAAACGGCCGCCGAGGTCAACCGGCGCCGGCGCTGTCGCCGGCTTCCGCCTTCAGCCAGTTGATGAACGATCTGGCAGGCTCCCAGGCGGAGATGGACGGGTGGACGACGACGTAGTGGTTCCAGTTCGTCGGTATGTCCGTTGTCAGGAGGCGCACGAGCCTGCCGGTGCGCAAATCGCTTTCGACCAGCGACTTCCTCGCGATGGCGACGCCCAGTCCGCTGGCCGCCGCTTCGACCGCCAACAAGGTGCCATTCAGATTCATGCCGTCGCCAACCGTATCCAGCGGCAGATTGTTTCTCTCGAACCAGTGGCGCCAATTGGCGCCACTCTCGTCATTTTCGGCCGTCGTGTCGAGGATGCGGAACAGTCGCAGCACATCGTGCTGGTCTCTGACCGGGCCGTTGGCGGCGAGATAGTCGGGACTGACGACAGGAAAGATCGCATCTGCCATCAGCCATTCGGTCTCGACGGCCGGATAGTGTCCGCCGCCGAAGCGCAATGCGATGTCGACTGTTCGCTGCGAAAGGTCGACGACTGCAAGATCCGCATTGATGTCGATCTCTGTTTCGGGATGCTTTTTGCGAAATCTGTGCAGGCGCGGGGCCAGCCAGCGTACGGCATGCGAAGGAATGGCAGTGACCCTCAGCCTCGTGCGCTCGTTGCGCGCGACACTCGCGACCGTGCTCTGAATTTCCAGCAATGCGCGTCGCACGCCCGCGGACAATCGTTCGCCTTCAAGCGTTAGTTCGACGCGGCGGACATGGCGGGTGAACAGAAGCACGCCGAGATCGGCTTCGAGATCGGCGATGCGGTGGCTGAGCGCGCTTGGCGTAACATTCAGCTCATCGCCGGCGCGCTTGAAGCTGCCCAGCCGGGCAATGACCTCGAAAGCACGAATGGATTCCAGTTGTGGAAGCCGTCTTGTCATTTGCCGTTACCCGATCCCGCCCATGGGTTCCTTAGCATGAATGAACAAAGCTCATCCATAGCTTCGTAAATAGTCTTTTGTCCAAGTGCGCAAATCATTGTAGCCATCCACTGCCCCCCGATTGCCGCCGTCGGATGAGAGGCCGTTCATGGAACGAGCCTCGACTTACGAACGACAGTGAAATGAAGACAATCGCTTGGGAGTACCCCATGACTATTCGACCCCCCGAGTTTGCGCATGCGCGCTTTTCGACAGCCATGTGGCCGCAAGCGGAATGGCGAAACGTCTATTGCGACCTGTTGCGCCGGATGGTGACCGACATGGATTTTAACGTCACGGAGGAAAAGCTCTCCGTCGACGCGACCATCCTGCGGCTGCCGGGCGTCGGCATTGCCGATTCGAGGACCACCGCCTTCCGCACCATCCGTTCCCGCGCCGTGGCCAAGGGGACCGATGATTACATTTTCTTCATGTGTCTGGAGGGCGCTGCCACCTTCTCGCATCTCGGCCGCGAGGCCAGCATCGAGGCCGGCCAGGCAATCCTTCTGTCCTCCTCTGATCCGCATGTGATCGAGCGGGCGATGTCGCATCATCTCTTCATCACCATCCCCAAGGCAGCGCTCGGGCCCATGGCTGCGAATGCGGATGCCGCCCTGATGACGCCGATGTCATGCGTGGGCGAAAAGTTCTTGCTGCTGACCAGCTATGTCCGTCTGCTGATGCAGGAGCCGAACCTGGCCGCGTCCGAATTGCGCTGGCTTGCCGCCAAGCACATACAGGACCTTGTCGCGGTCGTGGTCGGGGCAACGCAGGACGCCACCGAGGTCGCCGCAGGCCGCGGCATACGCGCCGCGCGGCTGCGCGCCATCAAAGCCGATATCGAAAGCAATCTGGCTTCCGGCGATGTCGGGTCCGACGCGCTGGCCGGGCGCCACCGCGTCAGCGCGCGCTATATCAGAAAGCTGTTCGAGGGTGAGGGGACCTCGCTGTCGCAGTTCGTGCTTGGCCGGCGGCTGGCGCTGGTTTGCAGCAAGCTATCCGACCTGCGCCTGGCACACCGCACCATCGGCGCCATCGCCTTCGACGCCGGCTTCGGCGATCTCTCGACCTTCAACCACGCCTTCCGCCGGCATTTCGGCATGACGCCTTCGGAAGCGCGGCAGAGTGCGGCTGTGCACCGCGCCTCGCTGGAGCCCGGCGGCCGAACAGGCCACGCGCGGCAAAGCGCGACGGGTGTTGCGGCCGCATGACCTCAAAACAAAAGCCCGCAGGATCGCTCCCGCGGGCTTTTGGTCGCCTGAGAAGGTGTCGCTTCGGGGGAAGCAAAAATCTGAGGAAGGCGGTCGCTTCTTAGGCGCCGCCGCCAGGAATGGGGGGCGCCAGCTTGCTGGCGCCTTTGATGATCTGGCTGAGGAAGTTCTGGTCCTTGCCGCCGGTCGGCGTGGTGCGCGAGATGAAGTCGAAAATCTTGCCGTCCTTCAGACCGTAATTGGCAATCTGGGTGACGCGCCCGTCCTCGCCAAAATAGACCGCGAGCACTTTCTGGTCGACCAGGCGCGGCTTGTCGAAAGCGACATAGCGCTTGCGCGTCTGCGAAATGTAATAGAACGCCTCATTGTCGAAGGTGGCTTTCGTCGATGGCGTGCCGAGCGCCAGAAGCACCTGTTCGCGGCTGGAGCCCACCGGCACCGAATCGACCGCCTGCTGGTCGATAACATAGCCCTGCGTCAGCGTCTCGCTAGGGTTAAGGTCGCCGAACATCTTGGACGAATTGCAGCCCGACAGCGCGGAAGCCACCAGCACCAGCGAAACCGCGGCGGTGGCCCCAGGCAGAAAAGTCGACTTGAATTTCAGCGCGCGCAACAACAACTCCATTAGCTGGCCGCAACTTGCGCTGGGCGGCAAAACCGGTAAACCAGCTTGCTTGCCGATGCAACAAGGCCCATTCAAACAATCGGTCCCCAGGAGACCACCCTCAATGTTCCAGCGCCTTTTTGGCCGCGAACGCAACGCCAACCGCGCTATCACCGAGGCGCTTTACGCACAAATCGTGGCGGCGGCGCGGCAGACCGTGTTTTATTCCCACTGGAATGTGCCGGATACGCCGCTCGGCCGTTTCGAGATGCTGTCGCTGCATATGTTCCTGTTTCAGCACCGGCTCCGCGGCGAAGAGGGCGTCGCGCATGAGGTCGCGCAGGTGCTGATCGACGAGTTCTTTCTCGATGTCGAGCATTCGCTGCGGGAACTGGGCGTTGGCGATGTCGGCGTGCCCAAGCGCATGAAGAGGCTGGCCAAAATGTTCTACGGCCGTACCGCCGCCTATGACGACGCGCTGGAACGCAGCGACCGCGACGCGCTTGCTGCCGCCCTGGCGCGCAATGTCAGACCCGATGCCGGCGCCTGGCCGCAAGCCTTGCCGCTGGCGTCCTATGTAATCGATGCCGCAAGGCAGCTTGAAGCACAGCCGTCCGAATCGATCGTTTCCGGTGCCGTGGCGTTTCCCGTCGCGAAAGCGGAGTGAGGAGGGGAGACCAAGATGAAACATGTGGACACGCCTAGCCCGGTCTCATTTGCGGCCAATGTCGGCCGCCTGCCGCACAAAGGTTTGCAGGTGGTGATCGACGCCGACGCCGCGCAGCGCGCAATGCTTGCGCGCGAGCACGAGCTGCTTTCGGTCGAAAACTACCGTGCTGAGCTTTTGGTGGCGCCGTGGAAGCGCAATGGCGTCAAGGTCAGCGGCCGCGTCGAGGCTGATATCACCCAGGCCTGCATCGTCACCCTTGAGCCGGTCGCGGCCCATATCGACGAAGAGGTCGAGGCGCTGTTCCTGCCCGAACAATCCAAACTCGGACGGCAAGGTTTCGAAGGCGGTGGCGAAATCCTGCTCGACGCCGAAGGGCCGGACAGCCCGGAAACTTTCTCCGGCGACACGATCGACGTCGGCGCGCTCGCCGAACAGTTCTTCGGGCTGGCGATCGATCCCTATCCGCGCAAGGCAGGCGCCTCGCTCGATGCCGCCGGCCCGAACGAGCCCGTCGAGAATGAATTCCAGCAAAAGCTGCGATCCTTGCTTGGAAAATCCTAAAACACGAAGCGATCGGAGAAAAGCCGGTTGTGCGGCAGCCCAAAACCGCTATTTTCGCCGAACCTTCGCGAGCCCCTGAATTTCGCGAGTTTCGTATTTCTTTCGCGGGCCATGTGCCCTGGCCCAAGCTAGTGAGATAAAGACCGCGTGATCAGGATTTCCATCGATGCCATGGGTGGCGATCACGGGCCAAACGTGGTCATCCCGGCACTCATGACGGTCGCCGTCAGGCGTCCCGACATCCGCTTCGTCATATATGGGCGCGAGGAATTGGTGCGCCCCGAACTCGCCAAATTCCCCAAACTGGCCGAGGTCAGCGAGTTCCACCATTGTGAAGTCGCGGTCAGGATGGACGACAAGCCGAGCCAGGCGCTGCGCCACGGCCGCTGGAAGTCGTCGATGTGGAAGGCTGTCGAAGCAGTCAAGAGTGGCAGCGCGCAGGCCTGCATTTCGGCCGGCAACACCGGCGCGCTGATGGCGATGTCGAAATTCTGCCTGCGCACGATGGCGACCATCGACCGTCCGGCGATCGCGGCGATCTGGCCCACGATGCGCGGCGAGAGCGTGGTGCTGGATGTCGGCGCCACCATCGGCGCCGATGCGCACCAGCTGATCGACTTTGCCATTCTCGGCACCGGCATGGCGCGCTCGGTGTTCGGCATCGACCGGCCGAAAGTCGGCCTGCTCAATGTCGGCGTCGAGGAGATCAAGGGACAGGAAGAGGTCAAGGAAGCCGGGCGCATGCTGCGCGAGGCCAACATGGCCTCGATGAATTATCATGGCTTCGTCGAGGGTGACGACATCGGCAAGGGCACGGTCGACGTGGTCGTCACCGAGGGCTTTGCCGGCAACATCGCGCTCAAGACGGCAGAAGGCACTGTGCGCCAGATCTCAGGCTATCTGCGCGCCGCGATGAACCGCACGCTGATGGCCAGGATCGGCTATGTCTTCGCCAAGGGCGCTTTTGACCGCCTGCGCGAAAAGCTCGATCCGGGCCGCTCCAATGGCGGTGTTTTCCTGGGGCTGAACGGCATCGTGGTAAAGAGCCATGGCGGCGCCGATTCGGACGGTTTCGCGGCGGCCATCGAGCTTGGCTACGACATGGTGCGCAACAATCTGATCGACCGCATAGAGGCCGATCTCGACCTGTTCCATGCGCGCAACCCGCATGCCCAGGCAAGCAGGAAATCCGACGCCACCGTCGACGAAAAGGAATAGGAAAGAGCTTTGATCAGATCAGTCGTGCGCGGCACCGGTGCTGCGCTGCCCCGCCGCATCATGAAGAATGCCGATTTCGAAGGCATGGTCGAGACCTCGGACGAGTGGATCGCCCAGCGAACCGGCATCCGCCAGCGTCATATCTCCGCCGATGACGAGACGACGGCATCCCTGGGCGAGGCGGCGGCGCGCGCAGCGCTCGACAATGCTGGTCTTACGCCTGCCGACATCGACCTGATCGTGCTGGCGACCTCGACGCCCAACAACACCTTTCCGGCGACCGCCGTCGAGATCCAGAACCGGCTCGGCATGCATCACGGCTTTGCCTTCGACCTGCAGGCGGTGTGCTCGGGCTTCGTCTATGCGGTGACCACCGCCGACCTCTACATCAGAGGCGGCCTCGCCAAGCGCGTGCTGGTGATCGGCGCGGAGACCTTTTCCCGCATCCTCGACTGGAGCGACCGCTCGACCTGCGTCTTGTTCGGCGACGGCGCCGGCGCGCTGGTGCTGGAAGCGGATGAGGGCACCGGCGGCATTGCCGACCGTGGCGTGCTGGCGATGAGCCTGCGCTCCGACGGCGCCCACAAGGACAAGCTTTTCGTCGATGGCGGTCCCTCGACCACCGGCACCGTCGGCCATCTCAGGATGGAGGGCCGCGAGGTGTTCAAGCACGCCGTCGGCATGATCACCGACGTCATCGAGGCGACGTTTTCGCAGGCCGGCATAACCGCCGACGACCTCGACTGGTTCGTGCCGCATCAGGCCAATAAACGCATTATTGACGCTTCGGCCAAGAAGCTCGGGATTGCTGAGCAAAAGGTGGTGGTCACCGTCGATTTGCACGGTAACACCTCGGCTGCTTCCGTGCCGCTGGCGCTTTCGGTGGCTGTCGCCGACGGTCGCATCAAGAAGGGTGATCTCGTGCTCCTGGAAGCGATGGGCGGCGGCTTCACCTGGGGCGCGGTTCTCGTTCGCTGGTAAGTGCCGAACGGTCCGGTTTCGGTCCTTGACCTTGCCGGATCAATTACTTAGGCTCTGCCTTTACCTGTATCGATTTATGTTTTTTGAACTGATGGGACGGTCGCATGGGGGGAAAGACACTTACGCGCGCCGACCTTGCCGAAGCTGTTTACCGTAAGGTCGGCTTGTCACGCACTGAATCGGCAGAACTCGTCGAAGCGGTGCTGGACGAAATCTGTGAAGCCATCGTACGCGGCGAGACGGTGAAGCTGTCGTCCTTCGCCACCTTCCACGTCCGTTCCAAGAACGAACGCATCGGCCGCAATCCCAAGACCGGCGAGGAAGTGCCGATCCTGCCGCGCCGGGTGATGACCTTCAAGTCGTCGAACGTGCTGAAAAGCCGTATCCTGCGCTCGCACCAGAACAGCAAGGCCAAGGGCGGCAAATAGGTTCTGCCGCAGGCTTCGGTTGAAAACGCCGGGCCGTTTTGACGCCGGGCTTGAATATTGTTTCATAAACCGCTGAAATGATACCCGATTCGGCAGACTGGGCCGGATCGCCGTCCAGCGTGAGGATTTCGCCCATGGACAAGAGCCCCGACGCTTTCCGCACCATCAGCGAGGTCGCGGAGGATCTCGATCTGCCGCAGCACGTGCTGCGCTTCTGGGAAACCCGTTTCAACCAGATCAAGCCGATGAAGCGCGGCGGCGGCCGCCGCTACTACCGGCCACAGGATGTCGAACTGATCAAGGGCATCCGCCACATGCTCTACGACCAGGGTTACACGATCAAGGGCGTGCAGAAACTGCTGCGCGAGAACGGCAACCATTTCCTGGTCGCCATCGGAAATGGCGACATGGCTGCCGTCGAAGCGATCTCGCAGCGCAGGCAGGCCGATCAGGTGCCGCTGACGCCAGCCGCCCAGCCGCGCGGCATGGATGACGAGATGCTGGTCGGCCAGCCCAAGGTAAAACCCAGCCGCCGCTTTTTCGGCCTGGGCAAGACCGAGGAGGAAGGTCCGGTCCAGCCCGGCGCATCGAAACTGTCGCGCGACAACCGGGCCTTGCTGCAGGAGGCGCTGTTTGACCTCCTGGAGTGCAAGCGCCTGCTCGACCAGGTGCGCTAACCTTTCCGCTGCCTCGGGCAAGCAGACCGGAACCGGTTCTGCGGCCATGCGTTTGGCCTTCTCTCAAAAAGAAGGAAAACAATCATGGCATCGCTTTCGACCCTCTCCGATCTCGATCTCGAAAAGCAGGTCGCGACCCTTTCCAAAGAGCTCGCCGCCTTGCGCAAAGTCGTGGCCAAACGCGGCGGTGCTTACTACGAGGACGGGCGCGATGCCGCTTCGGACTATTATGGGCAGCTTGCCGACCTTGTCAGCGATGCGCTGCCGGCGATCAGGAAGCAGGGCAGGGCGATCGAAAAGACGGCGCGCGATCGTCCGGCAACAGCCGCTGCTGTTGGGTTGGTCGTGGTCGGCCTTCTCGCCAGCTTGTTGCTCAGCCGGCGCTAAAACAATTCACGAAAACAAAAAGAAAATGGCGGCCGTCCCGCGGACGACTGCCATTTCCCTGATCTGCGGCCGATTACTTGGCGAGCTTGATCTTGGCCTGCGGCGAAACCTGCGCGGTCTGGCTGCACTTGCCATAGACAGTGCCATTCTTGTCCGTGGCGTCGGTATAGGTGCCTTTGCACTCGATCGAGAGCACCAGGCAATGACCGGAGCCCTTGCAAACCGCGCCGCCGTCGCCCGTGGGATGCGTGCCGTTGGCGAAAGCCGAGGTCGGAACGGAAGCCGAACCGAAGGCCGAGACGATGAGGGCCGCGGCGAGCGTGATGCGCTTGAAGTTGGTCATTTGAGCATTTCCTTCTCTGGATCGAGGATCGCCACCATGGCGTCCTTCTGTGTTGGGATCGCCTTCTCGGCGTCCATGCCGGTTAGTGCGGCCTCCAAAGCAAAGGTTCATGCGTGGTTCGAATTTTCTTCGCGTTTTTTCGCGACGTCGATTTTTAGCCTTCGCCAACGGACGGCGCCTGGCGGGGCCGGCATCGATCATGCATTTTCGCGTGAAGGCCGCTGAGGTAGCGGCGCGGCATCCCATGCGAAGGTCACACCGTGGCGTGCCCAAATGGCCGGCCAAGACCTAGTCCGCGCCCGGCTCTTGTCAGGTAGCGGCAGCAGTCATTGCCGCCACTTGGCACCGCGCTTTCTGCCACTCCCGGCTGCGACTATAACGCCAGTCCAAAGGTACCGGCGGAGGAGACGGGCGTGGTCGCAAATTACATCGACGAGTTCATCATGTTCTGCGCTGGGCTGTGGATGACAGGCGTTGGTTTTGGGCTGCTCCAAAGTCCTTTTCAGGCCCAGAAAGGTCAGCAGCCATGGTGGCTGCAGGTCGCGAAGCATTTCAAATGGATGGGACCGCTTTTGATTTTGATCGCAATAGTGCTCGCGTTCGCGGCGCCGTCCTAGCGGGTTCCGACAGCATTGAGAGACCCGTGGTGTCCTGCAACTGGCAACCGCTGTGTTGTCGGCCTTGCGCCTGATACGTTCGTTGGGGTGCGCTGTGGTTGCTCGCGTTCTGGCGCATCGGCGCCATCGAATCCTGCCTTCAGCTTTTCCACGTGTCGCCTGGCAAAAACCAACGGGAAGGCGGCCTTGGCGAGGACTCCAGGGCCAGCCTTCCCGTTGGGCAAGTCGGCCGTGTCAGGCCTTCTTGGCCTCCACCTTCTTGTGGTGGTGGTGGTGGTGGTGGTGATGGTGATGGCGGTGATGCTTGTTGTGATGATGATGATGGTGGTGATGCTTCTTGTGCAGCGGTGCTGCGTCGGCGCTGCTGGCGCCGATGAGCGGCAGAGAGACAGCCAGGGCAAAAGCCAGCCCGAGAGCCGACAGGAGGGACTTCTTCATGACTTCGTTTCCTTTTCTGCGCGGGCTGAATTTGGCCGTCACCGAGCAAGATCGGTGCCGGTGAACCCCGCAGTCATGACTATCGCCTCCGAACTTTTCGACAGTTTTTCCGGACTGTAGAATTTTGTTTCTGGATTGTGTCTGGCGGCTTCGTCGGCAACTTACATCGGCGGAATGACGCCGTTTGTGCCGACAACGACCCGGCCCGCGGTCAGCTTGCCGTCACTGCCGCGCTCGGCGTTGACGAACACCACAGCGCCAGGCTTGAGGTCGGCGGGCGTCGCCGGCGCGAAGGTCACCACCGGCGTCGTCTGCGGGATCGCGATCTGCTTTTTCTGGCCATTGTCGTAGGTCAGCGTCACCGTGCGACCTGCAATCTCGGTGACATCGGCGACCGTGCCGTTGGTCATCCGGCTGTTGGGCTCGAGATCCCACGGGCGGTCGCCTTCGCCGGCGCCCTTCAGCGCGGCCGGGAAGATCACCACCTCGAGCGCGCCGCTGCCGCCATCGGCCTTCGAAACAGAGGCAATGCCGAGGAAATCGCCTTGCTTGATATCCCCGGCATCCGCCTTGGCGACGCCGGAAATCTTCCACCCTTCAGCCAGCGCGATGGCGTCGGTAGCGCCTTCGCGGGTCTTCACCGTCAGCGTCGCTCCGGCAAAGGCGGTCACCGTGCCGCGAATGCGCACGGCCTCGGCGGCTTGCGCCGCGACCATGCTCGCGCCAGCGAGGCCTGAAATCGTGGCGAGCACGATGGCTGATGTCTTGAATGTCATGGATCTGATCCTCTTGGGAAAAGCTGGCCCGATGCGGCTGCCAGCAACATCAGGCTAACGCGCGAGCGGCGCAAAACCGCTGAACACTTCGGCCTGCGGCCCTTCAAAAGAACTTGATTGGGAGATCGGGGCGGAGATCCTATATGTGCCCTGGCGCCTGCGGTTTTGACGCCGGTTCACGATGCTGTGACGTTCGGTTTGGGCCTTGGCAAATCGCCGTCAAGCGGGCATTGTCCCGGCTCTCAGGCAACACCCTATCATTTGATCCAAAACTCTTTAGCCCCATGGAGTTGCCAATGCCCCAAACTGCAAAACACGAACCCTTCTCCAGGCTGGCGGCCGACGTTGCGCTCGAGCACCCCGGCCTCAAAGCCATCCGGGAGACAAAGGGATACAGTATTGAAGAGCTTTCCCTGACCTGCGGTCTGTCGACCAGCGAGATTGCCGACATAGAGAGCGGCAAGGACACCGATCCGACGAAACTTCGCCGGATCGCCGCAGCATTGCAATTGCCGGAAACGGCCCTGATCGATGCCCCGGCGCCCACGGCGCCTGTGGAAAACCGGTCCGTTTCATAAACAACGGCCAAGCGTCGTTCAACAAGCCCGCCATGGTTTGCCCTGGCGGGCTTGTTGCATTCGCCCAACGGCGAATGTCACTTCTTGCTCGGATCGTCCGCCGGGTTGACGTAGGTGATCGCGAACGGCCCCTCGCCATGAACCTGGACGATCGTAGCGCTTGTCGTCCAAGCGTAATGGTTCATTCCCTGTGGGGCTACGCCGAAGCCGCCGGCGGTCAGTTCGATGCCCTTGGTCTCGTCGAGCTTGTCGCCCATGCCGATATGAAAATTGCCGGAAATCACCGTCACATATTCCGAGGTGGGATGGTTGTGCGCGGCAATCCTGTAGCCGGCCGGCAGCTTCAACCGCAGCACGTAGATGCCATCCTTCGAGGGGTCCCCGGCGATGACAGCCATGTCCGCGCCGGCGGGCAAGACAGCAGGAGCAGGGCCCCATTTGATGGCGTCCGCGTTTATCGGCATGTCGTCGGCAAGCAGCGGCGCCGTCCCGATAAGCAGCAGCGCCAGAGCCGAGGCGAGCTTGAGCATGATGATCTCTCCGGTTGGTCGTGGGAGCACAGCATCAGCGCCGGCCCTGATCCATTGCGACCTACCAAGGCAGCAGCCCGAACACATCTCCCGCACGGGGGATGCGCCTTGCGTTGCTGACATGCGGCGCGACCCGCCTGGCCTGGTATCGCTGCAGCCGTCGAGGGGCGGGGAGGTTGCCGCCGACCGAGCGTGAAGCTATCCAGTGTGAACGCTAACCGTTTTCGAATGGGACAATGCCGAGATGAGCCTTGAATCCGTGCGCGCCTTCCTGGCTGCCCATGCGCCCGATGTCGAAGTGCTCGTCACCGAAGCGAGTTCCGCGACGGTGGCGCTGGCGGCTGAGGCGCATGGCGTGGAGCCGGCGCAGATCGCCAAGACCATCTGCCTGCGCGTCGGCGGTGAGACCATGCTGATCGTGGCCGGCGGCATGTCGAGGCTCGACAACCGCAAATTCAAGGACCGTCTCGGCGGCAAGCCGCGCATGCTTGACGCCGACGAGGTTGTCGCGATTACCAGCCATCCCGTCGGCGGCGTCTGCCCATTCGGCCTGCCGGCGCCGCTGCCGGTCTATTGCGACGTCTCGCTGCGCGCCTTCGATGAAGTCGTGCCCGCCGCCGGCGCCACCAACGCCGCTGTAAGGCTCAGCCCGCAGCGCATGGCACAGATTGTCGGCGCCGAATGGGTCGACGTCTGCCAGTAGCGAATCGTCGGCTGATTTCAGCAGGAGATTTCTGGGAGCAAAACGACTGCGAGCGCAGCTAGTAGAAGATTGAACGACCCGTTATACTTGGCGGAATGAACGACGTTTTTGGTTACATCGCCTATGGTGAGAACGAGCTTTACCATCGCGGCGCGCTACTCAGCGCCCTCAAGCTTTTGCACCATTGCCCGACCGCCAGAATAGTCGTCGCAACGGACAGGACTGACCTCTTTCGCGCTTATCCTGTTGAGACAATGCTCATAACGGCCGAACAGAAAGACCAGTGGTCTTTCGGCGGAAGCTACCATTTCGGTATCAAGGCCGGGGCTATGCGTGAGCTTTTGCAGCGAGCAGATCGGCTCCTTTTCATGGACACCGACATGTACCCGGTGGGTGACCCGTCGAAGGGCTTCCGCTCGATCTCTGCGACCCATTCCTCTATGCGCCTGTGCGAAGGGCCGCATCGCATCTATCAGAACGCGCTACCGGGCAAGAACATCAGCGTCGGCGGCCAGGTCCTGACCGGCCAAGAACCAATGTGGAACAGCGGCATCGTCGGGATCCACCGGCACAACCTCACAGCCATGGTGGACGCCTTCGCCGCCATCAAGGCCGTTCATGAGGTGACCGACACTTGGGCGCCCGAGCAGTTCTGCCTCGGGGTAGCCCTTTCTCAAAACGGCCGAACCATAAGCCCTCATAGCTTGCCGATCCGACACTACAATACCCGAGGCAAAAAGCAGTTCGCTGAGCCGCGTGTTCATGCGTTCTTTAACACGTACGGCATGGCGCCAGTCGGCCAGCAGGTTGCAAAGGCCAGTCGATATCGTCTATGGCGGACTCCCGCGGATCTCTTGCTCCAGAAGCTTAAGAGGTCACTGCGACGGGGTGGCTGCGCATGAGGAATCTGTTTCGATCCAAGCTGCCCCCAAGCGTGACCGTTGGACGTCACACCTATGGGGTGAGCCGGAAGAAGGTGCTTGGAGCGTCTGCCGCTACTCCGTTGGCCCTTGGGGCGTTCTGTTCGGTCGCCGGCAACGTGAGCTTTGAATGTTCCGGGGGAAGCCACGTGCCTTGGGCTGCAACCACTTTTCCGATCCACAGCCGCATGATGGACACGACCGATCTCAATGCGCACGGCGGCAAACCCGTCGGCATTACCATCGCCAATGATGTCTGGATCGGCCGCCAAGCGCTGATCATGCCAGGCGTCCACATCGCGGATGGCGCTATCGTTGCGGCCGGCGCCATTGTCACCAGGGATGTGCCGCCATACGCGATCGTCGGCGGGGTCCCGGCCAAGCTTATCCGGTATCGCTTTTCACAGGATGTTATTGCGAAATTGCTGGCGATCCGGTGGTGGGAATGGAGCGACGAGAAGATCAAGCGGGAGGCTGCTTTTCTTACAGGTCCCATCGAACTCTTTATCGAGCGGCACGCCAGCATGACGGCTTAAGAATGCATCTTGTTTGCGGGAAATCGAAAAGACGGTAGCCACCTTGGGGGAAGCGGCCAACTATTTGTTTGGTCGGAGTGGCCGGATTCGAACCGACGACCCCTTGACCCCCAGTCAAGTGCGCTACCGGGCTGCGCTACACTCCGGACCGCGCAAAGCCATATATTTTCAAGGGGTATGGTGCAAGCGCTAAAACGGCGCGCCGGACCTGAAAGTCGCCAGGCATTCGGCCTTGTCGCCGCAACGCCAAGGCGATATGGCTCGGGCCATAAGGCTCGCCCAATATCGATACGAAGGATTGCGTGTGGCAAATTCCTGTTTTTTTCTGGCGGCCGACGCCAACTATTTTCCGTATGCATGCTTGGCGGCGCGCAGAATTCTGGATGTTTCAGGAGACGCAACGCCAGGCTTCATCCTGCATGTCGGCGCACGTGATGCCGATATGCGTGTTGCTGAACGCCTGCTCAAGAACCGTCTTCGCATAATGGACGTTTCGGCGCTGTTTGCCCAGGCTGGCTACACTTTCCGGCCAAGCAATGTCGGCACTTTTGTTCGGCTCTTCGCCGACCAACTGCCTCAGTTCGCGGACTATGACCGCATCGCCCATGTCGATTGCGATGTTCTGTTCAATCGAGATATCGCCGACCTGGTGGGCCAGACACTTCATGCTCCGGTGTTGGCCGCTCACGACGATTACATGTATTTCCGCCCGGGCTATCGGAACAAACTGTCGATGCAGCCGGGGGCGCCTTATTTCAACGCCGGGATCATCGTCTTCAACATGCCGCCGGTGCGTCAACAGGGACTTTTGCACCGCGCCAGGGATGTCGCCGTTGCCGGGCAGATGAACGATCAGAACGCGCTGAACATCGTCTTCGAGGGCAAGTGGCAGACGATGCACCCGAACTGGAATTTGATGTCCAACGATACGAAGGAATTCCGCTTCGCCCAAGCCTATGCGCGGCATTTCGCCGGCGGCAAGCCCTGGGGAAGCCATGTCGACGTGGAACTCGAGGCGCTTGCCGTCTGGCGCGATCTGGCAAGGGATACGCCATGGCTTGAGCCCTTCCGGCAGCGTATTCCCTTCGAGCGGGGCGTCATGAGGCGGTTCGCCCGCAGGTTCGACGGTATCATGGGGATGTTGCCGAACAACGATCGGTATCGGCGGCGCGCACGGTACGACGGCAGCAAGGTGCATAAGATATATGCCGAGCATGCTGACGCCGGGGCGATGGCTGTGCAGTTTCCGGAAGTACTCGGTGGTTTCGCTTGAGATATTCGCGACTTTGATCGTAAGGCAAGGACGGGAGAATTAGACTGTGTCGCAAAAGCCATGCTTCTTTTTCGCCGCCGATCAAAGGTATTTTCCGTACACCTGCTTGGCGGCGCGCCGTGTGTTGGATTTGTCCGGCGCCGTCGACGGCTTTATTTTGCACACCGGCGTCATTCCCAGTGACGACCGGTCTGCCGGTGAGCGTTTGCTCGACGCGAGGATCGGCATCATCGACGTGACGAAATTCATGGAGGCCACGAACTTCAACCGTGGAACGCATCCCACCCTTGCGACCTACATCAGGCTGTTTGCCGATCAATTGCCTGAATTCGAGCCATACGACCGCATCGCCTATTCAGACGCCGACGTGCTTTTCAACCGATCGATAGCCGATCTCTGCAAGACCCCGCTCAATGCACCGTTGCTGGCCGCTCACGACGAGCAGAGTTACTTCGATGCAAAGTACAGGCAACATCTGCCGATGCAGCCTGGAGCGCCGAAATTCAACGCCGGCGTTCTTCTCTTCAACATGCCCCTGCTCAGGGCTGAGGGGCTTCTGGAGCGTACGCGGCAGCTGGCGTCCGAGCATGTCTACGGAATGGATCAGGGCGCATTGAACGTGGCCTTCGAAGGCCGATGGCAGACGATGCACCCGTTCTGGAACGTGATGACCAACTACAGCAGCCAGATCCCTTTCAGCAGGTGTTATGCGCGGCACTTCGCGTGGGGCAAACCTTGGGAGCCTCGGCCAGTCGGTGTCGAGGTCGACGCCATGGCGGTCTATCGCGACCTGGCGAAAGGCACCCCCTGGGCCGGACGCTTCAGCCGCAGTTGGCCGGTCAAGAGAGGGTTGATGAAGAATTTTGGCCGCAAGTTCGATGCCATCAGCGGCATCTTGTTGAACGACGAGAGCGCAAACGCAGGGCGAGATTCGACGCCGAAAAGGTCAGCGCCATCTTCGCCGATCACGCCGACAAGTCGATGCTGGCAGTTCAGTATCCCGAGCGGGTGACCGGTATCGCGAGATAGACGAAATCGTCGGTCGCAATTCGTCCCAAGGGCGAAGTCATCCGAACTCGGCGGCTTTCCCATCCGTTCGGATTGCCGCCACCGCCCGCAACCCGCGCTGATGCCTGTATTCCAGCGCGATCGCGCCCCAGATCAGGCCGAGCAGCAGGTAGACATGGCGCCAGTGGTCGATGTCGATGAAGGTGCCGAGCCCGATATTGCCGATGAAAGCGACGTAGGCGCAGAGCAGATAGGGCTGCCATGGCCGGTCGCGCAAAAGGATGCGGAAGCCGGCCGCGATCGTCCACAGCGTCAGCGACAGGAACGAGACGAAGCCGAGCCAGCCATAATCCATCAGCGTCTTCAGCCAGATGTCGTGCGTGTCTTCGCCGAAAATGGTGCCGAACACCAGCGGGCCGATGCCGAGCGGATGTTCGAGCGCCATCTCGAAGCCGATCGTGTAGCGGGCAAAGCGGCCAAGGCGCGCCGTGTCGTAGCTCTGTTCCAGCTGGGCGCGGCTGGAAAACATCTCGCCGACGCCGGGCAGCTGCAGGATGACGATCATGGCGACCACCAGCAGGGTGACGGCGGCAATGGTCATGACGATGACGCGCAGCCGGAACTTGCCGCTGTTGCTTTGCAGGAACAGGGCGCCGGTGAGCAGGATGGCCGAGACGGCGAACATGCCCCAGGCGCCGCGCGAGAACGAAAAGAAGATGCCCGCGGTGATGATCAGCAGCGGCACCGCCAGAAGCGGCATGCGCGCGATCGAGCCGGTCAACAGGAGATAGAGCAGATAGATGCCGGGCAGCACCAGGAACGGCCCGAACACGTTCGGATCCTGGAAGGCGCCCTGGGCGCGGTCGTATCTGGTGAAGATTTCAGCGCCCGGGAAAGCGTGGAAATAGCCGGCGATGCCGAGCAGCGAGGTCACCACCGCGGAGACGACATAGGCGATGAAGATCAGCCGGTAGAGGCCGGGCTGCACCGCCGTCACCGACGAGAAGAACACCGCGGTGAACGCGAGAAACAGCGAGACGGCGAGATAGAGCGGTGTGTTGGCGAGATCGGCCATCTGCGTCATGGCAATCATGCCGCCGATGTTCATCGTGATCAGCAGCACGAGCAGCGGCACGGCGGCGCGCGATATGCGCAGGCCAAACAGCACCCACACCCCGATCAGCCCGAGCATGAAAAGATCGTAGGGCGCCGGTTCGTCGATGACGAAGCCTGACAGGAAGACGCCGAAAAACACCGCGCCGGAGGATATCAGCCCGATCAGCTTGGCATTGACCGCAGCCTGCGGCACATCATGGGAAATCGCGCTCAATAGGCGTTTTCCGTGTTGAGCAGCCGCAGCGGCGTCATGAGCAGGATGCGCAGATCGAACAGCATCGACCAGTTCTCGATGTAATAGAGGTCGTATTCCGTGCGCATGCGGATCTTCTCATTGGTGTCCATCTCGCCGCGCCAGCCATTGATCTGCGCCCAGCCGGTAACGCCGGGCTTGACCTTGTGCCGGGCGAAATAGCCGTCGACCACCTCATTGTAGAGAAGGTTGTGCGACTGCGCGGCAATCGCATGCGGGCGCGGACCGACCAGTGACAGCGTGCCGAACAGCGAGTTGAAGAACTGCGGCAGCTCGTCGATCGAGCTCTTGCGGATGAAGCGGCCGACGCGGGTGACGCGCGGATCGTTCTTGGTCACCGTCTGCTTGGCGGTCGGGTCGGAGCGGTCGGTATACATGGAGCGGAATTTGTAGACTTCGACGATCTCATTGTTGAAGCCGTGCCGCTTCTGCTTGAACAGCACCGGACCCTTGCTGTCGAGCTTGATGGCGATGGCAGTCGCCAGCATCACCGGTGAAAACAGGATGATGCCGATCAGCGAGAAGACGATGTCGAAGGCGCGCTTGGCGACCGAATCCCAGTCGTTGATCGGCCTGTCGAAGATGTCGAGCATCGGCACCGAGCCGATGTAGGAATAGGCGCGCGGGCGAAACTGCAGCGCGTTGGAATGCGCCGAGAGCCGGATGTCGACCGGCAGCACCCACAGCTTCTTCAGCAGTTGCAGCACGCGCGTTTCGGCAGTCAGCGGCAGCGACACGATCAGCATGTCGATGCGCGCGATGCGGGCGAATTCCATCAGCTCCGAAATGGTGCCGAGCTTGGGATAGCCGGCCACGATCGGCGGCGAGCGCTTGTCGCCGCGGTCATCGAAGATGCCGCAGATACGGATGTCGTTGTCTGGCTGCTTCTCGACCGAGCGGATCAGCATCTCGGCCGCCTTGCCGCCGCCGACGATGACGGCGCGGCGTTCCATGCGGCCGTTGCGCGCCCAGCGCCGGATCAGCTTCGACATCACCAGCCTGAGGCCGAACAGCAGAAGCAGGCCGACGACAAACCAGGTGCCGAACAGCAGACGCGAATAATCCTCCGACATTTTCATGATGAAGGCCGTCAGCGCCATCAGCGCGAAGGTGCCGGCCCAGACCATCAGCACGCGGCCGAGATTGGAGATCGGTCGCATCAAGGCGGAGATCTGGTAGCAATCGCTGACGTCGAGCAGCACCACGGCCACGAATGACGCCGCGGCAATGGTCAGCGGATATTGCCAGGCGAGATAGTTGAAGAAGCCGACAAAGTGGAAGTAGAGCGCGAGCCCCGACAGGAACAGCAAGCCGAATTCGCCTATGCGCAATACGCCGCTGACCATGACCGGCGACATCGTATCGCGCCGGTATTGCGAGGCGACCTGGCGGGCAACACTGTTCATGCCGCCGGGCGTGGGGCTCTCGGCAGGACTGTCGAATTTGCGCACCGCATCGGCCGAAAAGCGGCGCGTGGGGTCGGTCTCGTTCATCGGGTTTCCCACAAGCTTCCGCGATGACGATAGCAGAAAGAGAGCTAAAAAAACCTTGAGACAACTTGTGGTTTTGGAGGGTCGTCTATCTGTTAAGCGCGGCGAAATAGGCCTTTTCGATTTCGGCGGCCATCACATCGGCGCCGAATCGCGCCTTGAGGCTGGCCGTATCGGGCATGACGCGCCGGTAGGCGTCGAGATCGCGCAGCGCTTCACCCACCTTGTCGCCGAGTTGGCGCGGATCGGGACGGATCAGGGCAGGGGATCCCTCACCGAAGATTTCGGGAATGCCGCCGACGGCCGTGGCGATCATCGGCCTGCCGGCCGCTAGCGTCTCCAGAACGATATAGGGCATGGCTTCCGCGCGGGAGGGGACGACGACCAGATCGGCCAGCGAAAATGCCTCCCTGGCTGGCATAGGCGGCAAGAAGCGGACCTGTTTTTCGAGGCCCAGCCGTTTCACCTGCGCATGGTAGCGCGGCAGGTCGTCGCCATCGCCGACCATGACCGCGGTCAAGCGGCGCTCAAGCTGGGACCCGGCCAGCACCAGCGCCTCGATGAAAATGTCAGGCCCTTTGAGGTCGCGCATCATGCCGATGTAGAGCAGGTCGGCTGCGTCGGGCTGTGCGACCACCGGTTCGAACTCGGCGGCGCGCAGGCCGTTATAGACCAGCGTGTTCGGGATAGGCGGTTCGCCGACCTTCTTGCGATAGGTGCGCCGCTCATAGTCGGAGACGAACAGCAGGCAGTCGGTGAAGCGCGCCATGAAGCGCTCGAGCGCGAAGAACAGCTTCCCGGTCGTCGTCGTTTCGTCATAGTGGAGGGAGCCGCCATGCGGCGAATAGAGGCGGGCTACGCGAGACCTAGATACCCGCAACAATGAGCCGAACAGACGGGCATAGGCGCCACCTTTGGCGCCGTGCCCGTGCAACACGTCCGGCCGCAATTCCTTGATGATTCGATAGGTACGCCAGGCCGAGGCGAAGTCGCCCGGCCCGACATGGCGCTGCATCGGCGTGCGATGGATGCCGAGCGCCAGGCTGTCCTTCATCTGGTCGAACAGGCGTTCCTCGTATTCGCCGCCGGTGGTCGAATCGCAGACGATGCCGACAACATGTCCGGCGGCGAGCTGGGCCTCCGTCAGGTCGCGCACATGCCGGAAGATCCCGCCGACGGGTGAGCGAAAGCAGTGGACGATCCTGAGCTGGTCCGCCACGTTGATGTCAGAACAGGCGTTCGCGAACGTAGACCGTGTCGCCCGGCAGCAGCGGATCGGAGGTAACCACCCGGCCTGTCATCACCTTGCCGTTGATGTCGCGGGTGATGTCGACGCTTTCCTGGTTGGCGCGCGGCGAGAAACCGCCGGCAATCGCGATGGCCTTCTGCACGGTGAGGCCCGGCACGTAGGAATACTGGCCGGCGGCGCCCACTTCGCCCATGACGAAGATCGGCCGGTAGCGATCGATCTCGACCGACACGTCGGGGTCGCGCAGATAGCCTTGGCGCAGTTTGTCGGCGAGCGCTTTTTCCAGCTGCTGGGCCGTGTGGCCGCGCGCCGGCACCGCGCCGACCAGCGGGAAGGACATGTAGCCGGACTGATCGACACTGTAGGTGTTGGTCAGACCGTCCTGTTCGAACACGGTGACGCGGACACGGTCGCCGGCGCCGAGCCGATAGGGCTGGTCGAGTACCTCGTGGAAGGCCGCCGGCGTCGGCCGGTAGCTGGAGCAGCCGGCGAGCATCGACACGGCCAGCAGAGCGCGAAACAGACCAGCAGCGCTTTTCATGATCGGACACACACCTTCGTCGCTATGGCCGCCAGGACACGGCGGCAAACCTTAAGGATCTGGGTTCGTTATCATCCTGTTAGGGTTAATGGCCGGTAAAGGGACGCGGCCGATTTGGCGGCAATCGACAAAAAGCCGTATAGTTTTGCTGGCTTTGTTTACCGGATGTCAGCAAACCCTAACAGCTGCTTACCGCGATCTTAACGGCTGAGTTACCATAGTTGTTTACGCTACCATCTAGCCTCATGTCCGGAGCAGGAATGCATGTCCGACCAGTCCGCGGCCGCAGATGTCGATGTCGACCTGAGACAGCTCTTCGCCAGCCTGGCGCGGAACTGGCTGCGCATTCTTGTGATCACGCTTCTCGTCACTGGTCTCGCCTTCGCGTTCGCGTGGCTTGCCACGCCGCATTATAAGGCCACGACGCAGCTGAAAATCCAGTTGAGCGAATCGGCCTATACGCGGCCTGCCGGCACCAATGAAGACGACAAACCTGTGCTCGATGCGGAAGGTGTAGCAACCGAGGTTCAGGTCATTTCCTCGTCCGACATTCTCAAGCAGGTGGCTGCCGACCTTAAGCTGGGCGACAAGCCCGAGTTCAACTATGCGCTCGGCATGTCGCCGGTCACCCGGCTCCTGGTCATTGCCGGGCTGAAGAGCGATCCGGAAGAAATTCCGCTCGAAGAGCGCGTGCTGACGAAGATGCGCGACAAGCTCAATGTTTATGGCGTGGAAAAGACCCGCGTCATCGCCGTCGAATTTTCCTCTGAAGATCCCCAGCTTGCCGCCGACATTCCGAACGCCATTGCCAAGGCCTACCTGGCCTACCAGGCGGATGCCAAGACCAAGTCGAACGCCGCCGCGACCGCCTTCCTCGGGCCGGAAATCGACGATCTGCAGAAGCAGGTCAGGGATGCAGAGGCCAAGGTCGCGGCCTTCCGCTCCGCCCAGTCGGACCTGTTGATGGCTGGCAACAATTCGGTGCTGGCGACGCAGCAATTGTCCGAGCTATCGACCGAACTGTCGCGTGTGCGCGCCAGCCGCGCCTCGGCCGAGGCGACGGCCGAAAGGGTGCGCCAGGCCCTGCAGAATGGCGGTTCGCTGGACGCTGTACCCGAAGTGCTGTCTTCCGATCTGATCCAGCGGCTGCGCGAGCGTCAGATCGAGCTCAGAACCAACATCGCCGATCTTTCCACCACTTTGCTCGACAACCATCCGCGCCTGCGGGCGATGAGGTCGCAGCTAGCCGATCTCGACGGTCAGATCCGCAACGAGGCGCAAAAGATCATGCGCGGGTTGCTGACGCAGGCGCAGACCGCCCAGGCGCGCGAAAACCAGCTGATATCGGACGTCAACAAGCTGAAAGCGGCGTCGTCGCGCGCCGGCGAGGAGCAAGTCCAGCTGGATGCGCTGCAGCGTGAGGCGAACGTCCGGCGCCAGCAGCTTGAATCCTATATGGCGAGCTTCCGCGAAGTGTCCTCGCGCAAAAACTATCTGCCGGTCGATGCCAGCGTGTTTTCCGAGGCGCGCGTGCCGTCGGAACCCTATTTCCCCAAGCTCGTGCCGATCGTCGGCGCCGCCTTCGTCGGCTCGCTGGTTCTGATGTCGGTCATCACGCTGCTGCAGGAGCTGTTTTCGGGCCGCGCCATGCGTCCGGCCCCAGGGGCGCGCTTCGAGCGTATCGAGCAGGTTGCGATGCCGGCAATGTCGGCGCCGGTAGTCGACCCGGAACCGGCTCCTGAGGTCGTGGAAGTGGACGATCAGCCGACGACCGTGGAGTCTGAACTGGCGCCAAAGCCCGAGCCGGCTCCTGCAGTGCAGGAGGACGCAGCGATCGCCGGTTCCGAACCGCAAGCCGAACCTGAACCTGTCCGCTCCAGCCTTGGCGAGATCGATGTCGAGAAGGCGGCGGAGAAGCTGATCGCCAGCGGTGCTGCGCGCGCCATCTTCGTCTCGCCCGAAGGCGATGAGGCCGCGGCCTCGGCAGTGCTGGTAGCGCGCGAAGTCTCCGACGCCGGCCTGCGCGTGTTGCTGCTCGACCTGACCGCATCGGGCGCGGCGTCGCGGCCGATGCTGGACAGCGGACTTTTCCCCGGCATCACCAATCTGCTCGCTTCCGAGGCGCAGTTCAGCGACGTCATTCACGCCGACCTCTATTCCGACTGCCATGTCGTTCCCGTCGGCACCGCCGATCCGGTTCGCGCCATGCGCGCCGCCGACCGGCTGCCGATCATCATGCAGTCGCTGACCACCGCCTATGATCTGGTCATCGTCGAATGCGGACCGGCCGATGCGCAAGGCATCAGCCGACTGGTCGGCGACAGCACCGAGGTCTTCATGTCCATGCTGCAGGCGGACGATGAGGTGGCGCAGGCCGCCGTCGAGCTGATCGAAAGCGGCTATCCCGACCTCACTCTGGTGACGCCGATCGGCCACGAGACGCCGGGTAACCCCGTGCCGGGACGACGTAGCGCCGCCTGAGACATCAGACAATTCAACTTAGGCGGCGCTACTACGGATCGGCTCGTCCATCGCCGCCGGCTCCCGAAAAACCAAGCCTGTCAGTCGGCGCCGGGATCTACCCCAACTCCAGGGTCGTCACGCCAAATATTCGGCGCGAGTCGACCTTCGGAGGCGGGCCCTTGTACATGCGCGTGGTGGTGAAGGTCGGCCTGAAACCAATCGCTGCAAGCGCCTTGGTGAAATCGAAATTTTCGGCAGGAACGTCGATATGCAGGTCGCCACCTTCGCATGCGGCAGCCAGACTGCCCATGAGCTGCATCGCCGTCTCGGTGTCGTGGGCAAACAGCGGGCCGATCTTGTAACCCGAACGGCAGGGACGAGCCACGGCGTAGCCTATGGTGCCGAGTGAACTGATCGCGGCGAACCCGCAATGCGGCGGCTGCGCCCAGCGGTGCAGGAAGGCTCGTCGAGGCGCGGGGAAACAGCGGGCGTCATAGGCGATGATGTCGGGCACGAGTTGCGTGGTTATCATGCGCACCCCTTCGCTTCGGACGGGCGGGGTCGCGATACGGCCGCTGAAGCGGATGGTTTCGTATGCCGAGTTAAAACCGGTGCGGCGATAATTCGCCAGCTGCGCGGCGACGCCGTCGAGGCCGACCGTTCGGCCGGCCAGCCTGGCCATGCCCGCATTCCAGACTGCTTTGCCATGGCCTTTGCCGCGCATGTCTGGTCGGCAGATGTAGAGACCGATGAAACCGAAATTGCCGCCATAGGCGACAGCCGAGATGGCGGCGGTCATCTCGTTGTCGACAAAAGCGCCGATGAACCCTTCAGGATCGGTTGGCCGGAACGCGGCGGCATCGTCAAGGCCAGGGTTCCAGCCTTCAGCCGCCGCCCAGTCGATGAGAACGGTCAGTTCCGGCGGAGACAATGCGCGGACGGTAGGCTTCATAGCGTTCACTCCGCGGCGATCACCCCCGGCGAGAAGGATTTCAGCACGCCGCGATAGGGCTTGGCCAGCGGACTGGCATAGGCGCCGCGCTTCGAGGTCGACAGGCCCAATGCGATCAGCGCCTCGGCCTGTTTGAGGGCGGCGCCGACGCCGTCGATGACGGGCAGGTCGAACTCTTGCTGCAACCGGTGTGCCAGGTCGGCCATGCCGGCGCAGCCGAGCACGATGGCCTCGGCGCGGTCTTCCGCTATGGCGCGGGCGATCTCGGCGCGCAGTTTCTCGACAGCGCCGGAAGCAGCGTCTTCAAGCGAGAGTACGGGAATGTCGGCGGCGCGCACGCGCGCGCGCCCGGCCATGCCGTAGCGCTGCACCAGCCCCTCGACAGGGACACGCGAGCGTTCGGTGGTCGTCACCACTGTGAAGCGCTGGGCAATGTAGGAGGCGACACCGAGTGCGGCCTCGCAGATGCCGATGACCGGAATGGAGGCCATGGCGCGTGCCGCATCCAGGCCGGTATCGTCGAAGCAGGCGATGATGGCGGCCTGAGCCCCGGCACGTTCGCCGGCGGCGATCTCCATCAAGAGGCCGGGCACGGCCAATGCCTCGTCATAATAGCCCTCGATCGAGGCCGGGCCCATCGAGGAGGTGACCGCGATCACCTCGGTCCCGGCGCCGGCAACGCCGCGCGCCGCCGCCGCGATCGTCTCGGTCATGCTCGCCGTTGTGTTGGGGTTCACCACCAGTATCTGCACAATCAAACCCTGGCCCGCCTGCGGCCAACATAGAGGATGGCGCCCAGTGTGGCCAGGATCACCAGGAAGGAGAACACGGTGGTCACCGTGCCCAGCGCGTAGAGCACCGGCGTCGTGACATTGGTGGTCATGCCGTAGATCTCGAGCGGCAGCGTGTTGAAGGTGCCCGACGTCATCAGCGTGCGGGCGAACTCGTCATAGGACAGCGTGAAGCCGAACAGGCCGACGCCGATCAGGCTCGGCGCGATCATCGGCAGCACGACATGGGCGAAGGTCTGCCAGGAGTTGGCGCCCAGGTCACGCGCGGCTTCCTCATAGGCGGGCGAGAAGCGGTTGAAGACGGCGAACATGATGAGCACGCCGAAGGGCAAGGTCCAGGTCAGGTGCGCGCCGAAGGCGGACGTGTACCAGGCCGGGCGGAAGCCGACCTGCTGGAAAACGACGCCGATGCCGAGCGAAATGATGATCGAGGGCACTACGAGGCTGGCGACCGCCAGGTAGAACAAAGCGGTGGCGCCACGAAATTTTTGCCGGAAAGCGAGCCCTGCCAGCAGCGACACGACGACGGTGACGATCATCACCATGAGGCCGAGCACGAGCGAGCGCTTGAAGCTGCCGCCGAAATCGCCGACCGCCTGGCGCTCGAACAGATTGGCGAACCAGTGCAGCGACACGCCATTGAGCGGGAAGGTGAGGCCGCCGGTCTCGCCTTGGAAAGAAAGGATCAGGATCGCCGACAGCGGGCCGTAGAGGAACAGCACGAACAGAGTGAAGAAGACCGCAAGCACATAGAATTCGAGGGTGCGTTTTTCGTGGCTCACCTCAAAGCTCCTTGCGGATGTCGACGATGCGCAGGATGCCCGCGACCATCAACAGTACCAACACCAGCAACACTACGGCATTGGCGGCGGCTGCGGGATACTGCAGCAGCGACATCTGGTTCTTCATCATCAGTGCGACCGACGCGCTCTGGCCGCCCGACATCACCTGCACGGTGGAGAAATCGGCCATCACCAGCGTGACGACGAAGATGGTGCCGATCGCCATGCCGGGCTTGGCCAGCGGGATGACGACGTTCCACAAGACCTGCCAGGCGGACGCGCCGGCATCGCGCGCGGCCTCGACCAGCGAGCGGTCGATGCGCATCAGCGTGTTGAAGATCGGCGTTACCATGAACAGCGTGTAGAGATGCACCATGGCCAGCACCACGGCGAATTCCGAATAGAGCAGCCATTCGATGGGTTTTGGCACCAGCCCCACTTGCACCAGCGTCGAGTTGATCAACCCGTTGCGGCCCAGCACCGGGATCCACGAGATCATGCGGATGATGTTGGAGGTCAGGAACGGCACGGTGCAGACAAGGAACAGCACCATCTGCATGGCCGTGGTGCGGATATGGAAGGCGAGGAAATAGGCCACCCAGAAGCCGATGAACAAGGTCAGCGCCCAGACGATGGCAGCGAATTTGATGGTGTTGAGATAGGTCTTCCAGGTGACCCACGATCCCAGCACGTCGGAATAGTTCGTCGTCAGGAAATCCGGATACATGGCGGCGAAGTCATAATCCCAGAAGGAGACGACGACGATCATGATGATTGGCAAGAGCAGGAACGCACCGAGGATGAGCGCCAGCGGCGCCGATTGGAGGTAGGGCGTGACGGCACTGATGGAGAAGCGCCGGCGTCTGGCGGGCTTGGCTGCTGCGATGGCGGGGCGTTCGAGCGCGACTGTCATTGGGAAAATCCTCCGCGTGATCGCGATGACTTGCGATCCTTCGCGCCCCCCTCTGTCCTGCCGGACATCTCCCCCACGAGGGGGGAGATCGAACTCTCATAACGGCCTTCGCCAAACTCCAACGTTGCTAACGAAGAGCCAGCCATGACGCTGCCAATCTCCCCCCAAGTGGGGGAGATGTCCGGCAGGACAGAGGGGGGCGCGAAGGATCGCAACATCACAGTGAACGCGTCCGCTCTACGCCGCGATGAACTCGTTCCAGCGCTTCACCATGTAGCGGTCCTCGTCCATGACCGAGTTCCAGCAGGCGACCTTGCCCATGCGCTCTTCGAACGAGCCGCCGTCGCGCACGGCGCCGGCCTTTTCCATGACGGTGCCGTCCGGCGCCTTGATCTCGCCCTTGGCCGGCTTGCCTTCGATCCAGTAGCCCCATTCGTCGTCGGACATGAACTTCTTGGCCGAGACCATATTGGCGGAATAGTAGCCCTGGCGGTTGAGATAGCCGCCGACCCAGCCCGACGTATACCAGTTGATGTATTCGTAGGCCGCGTCGAGTTCGGCGCCCTTGAGATGGGCGGCAAGGCCAAGGCCGCCGCCCCATGAGCGGTAGCCCTCCTTGAGCGGCTGGAAGCGGCAGGCGATGCCTTTGGAGCGCACGGCAGCGACGGCCGGCGACCACATCGACTGGATGACCACTTCGCCCGATGCCATCAGGTTGACGCTCTCGTCGAACGACTTCCAGAAGGCGCGGAACTGGCCGGCCTGCTTGGCCTTGATGAGGAAGTCGATCGTCTTGTCGATCTCTTCCTTGGTCATGTTGCCCTTGTCGGCATATTTGATGCTGCCTGTGGCCTCCATGATCATGGCCGCATCCATGATACCGATGGACGGGATGTTGAGGATCGCGGTCTTGCCCTTGAAGGCCGGGTCCATGATGTCGGCCCAGGTGGTGATGTCGCGGCCGACGAGGTCGGGCCGGATGCCTAGCGTATCGGCGTTGTAGATCGTCGGCACCATGGTGAACCACTTGGTCGGCGCCTTGGCGAAGGTCTTTGAGTCCTGCGCTTCGACATAGCCGACCGTGTGCGGCGCGGTGCCCTGGGCAATGATGCTGTCGGGCGTCAGCTTGCCGGTTTTGAACAACGGCACCAGCTCGTCGTAGTATTTCAGCTTACTGACATCCATCGGCTGCAGCACGCCGCTCGGGAACACCTTCTTGCAGATCCAGTATTCGATGTCGGCGATGTCATAGCTGTCGGGCTGGGTCACGGCGCGCTGGGCGGCCGCGTCCGAATCGGTCGCCGTCATTTCCAGCGTGATGCCGAGGTCGGCCTTGCACTTGTCGGCGATCGCGTTCAGGTTCGACACGCCGGTGCCGAACTGGCGCAGCGTGATGTTGGACTGCGCCCAGATGGTCGGGAAGCCTGTAATGGCGCCCGAGCCTGCGGCGAGGCCGACGGCGGCCGCACCTGTCTTGAGCAACGAACGGCGCGAAATTCCGGTCTTTGTTTCCACTGTTTTTGTCATTCCTATTCCCCTGTTTTGTTTTGCTTCGTTGAATTCATGAATGAAGGCGGCCGAGGACGATGGCGTCCTCGGAATCCCAGGCGAGCGGTACGGCGTCGCCAAGGGCGACGGGTTTGGCGAAGAAGTCGGAATCGTCGATGATGACCGTGAAATCGTCGATGCCGCCGCCGGTGACCGACAGCTTCACCGTGGCGCCGCGATATTCGATGTTGGAGACGATGCCGGTGAAGCCGAGGCCGGGAGAGGGTGCTTCGCCGATGCGCACATGGTCGGTGCGGATGGCGATGTCGATCGGCGTGCCCACCTCCTGGCCCGCCTCCCGGCCTTGCCCGCGGGCGGCGAGCGAGGCGCCACCATTGACGTCGAAGACGACCATGCCGTCGCGCGCGCCGGTGACCCGGCCGGAGATGACATTGTGGTCGCCCATGAAGCGCGCGACGAAGGCGGTGGCCGGCCTTTCGAACACATCTCGTGGCGGTGCCGCCTGTTCGATGCGGCCGTCATTCATCACCACGATCAGGTCCGCCAAGGCCATGGCCTCCTCCTGACTGTGGGTGACGTGGACAAAGGTGATGCCGAGCGAGGTCTGCAATTTCTTCAGCTCGGCGCGCATGCGTATCTTCAGGAACGGGTCGAGTGCCGACAGCGGCTCGTCGAGCAGCAGCGCCTCGGGATCGGTGATCAGAGCGCGGGCGAGTGCAACACGCTGCTGCTGGCCACCGGAAAGCTGCGCCGGCCGGCGCGTCGCATAGGCCTCCATCTGCATCAGCTTGAGCATGTCGAGCGCCTTGGCACGGCGCTGCTCCTTGTCGACGCCCTTCATCTTCAGGCTGAAGGCGACATTGTCGACAAGGTCGAGATGCGGAAACAGCGCATAGGACTGGAACATCATCGCCGTGCCACGCTTTGCCGGCGGCAGGTCGGTGACGACAATGTTGCCGAGGCGGACATCGCCCGACGAAATGCTTTCGTGGCCGGCGATCATGCGCAGCGTCGAGGTCTTGCCGCAGCCGGAGGGGCCAAGCAAGCAGCAATAGGTGCCTGCCGGTATTTTCAGGCTGATGGCCTCGACGGCAGTCGTCGTTCCGTACACTTTCGAAACGGACACGATGTCGATCTCGGCGGCTTTGGACATTCAGGCTTCCCCGTTTGGTCGCATTACCCAATGCATTATGCGTGCCAATCGGCGGCAACCGGTCCAAGCGTTTGAATCGACAGAAAAATCGGGGTTCTTGCCCACTGCCTAGCCGGTAGGCTATCTTGTGCATTGCACAAATTATGGGCGATTGTGCGCGATCTGCACAAGAATCGTATGCAATCTTTTTTGGCTTCGTGTCCACTTGCCTCTCGTGCGCAGGCGACGAGTTGCGCTAGAAGAGGCTGGGAACCATCATCGCCATGAACATTGCCGATCAGATCCATTCCGCCGACAGCGCCAACCAGGATCGCGCCCAGGCGATTCGCGACAATCTGCGGGACGCCATCGTCGACCGTCGGCTGACGCCCGGCACCAAGCTGTCGGAAGGCGAGGTCGGCACGCTGTTCGACGTCTCGCGCACCGTCGCGCGCGCGGCGCTGCAGATGCTGTCCTTCGAGGGGCTGGTGCGTACCGAGCGCAACCGTGGCGCCTTCGTCGCCAACCCTTCGCCCGAGGAAGCGCGCCAGGTGTTCGCATCGCGCCGGCTGATCGAGCCGGGCATAGCCATTGCCGCCTGTGGGCGGGTCACAGCCACCGATATCGCTGCGTTCCGCGCGCAGCTCGACGAGGAAGGCCGCTTCATCGCCGAGCGCGGCCCAACCGCGCGGCGCTCCGAAATCAAGGCGTCGGGCGATTTCCATCTGCTGCTCGCCTCCGTCGCCGGCAATGCCATCCTGCAGCGCTTCATGGAGGAGCTGGTGGCGCGTTCGTCGCTGGTGATCGCCCTTTACGGACGATCCGGCGTGTCGGCCTGCGGGCACAGTGAGCACACGGAAATGGTCGGCGCGCTGGAGAGCGGCGATTGCGGGTTGGTGAGCCGGCTGATGCTGCACCATATCGACCACATCGAGGCGGATCTCGACCTGCGGGTCAGGGCCGGCCCGGCGCTCCGCGAAGCGCTGAATTTCTGAACGCTAGTTTTCGTCGTCCGTGGGAGCGGGCGCTGCCTGTCCGGCGGCCTTGCGGCGCAGCATCTTGGTCAGTTTCCAGACCGTCGGGTTGTTCTTGATGAAGGCTTTCGCCCGTGCGCCCTGCCGCAGCGCCGACGCCAGGGCGCGTCCCTTCAGCGTCAGGGGCGCCAGCACCTCGAAATGCTGGGTCTCGATATCGCACCAGAGCCGCTTGTAGGGCTCGTCGCCGACCGAGAAATCATAGACATCGAAGCCTGTTTGGCAGGCTTCCTCGATGATGTCGAAGAAAAGGAAATCGCCGGGGCTGGTGTGGCCGAGATCGTCCTCGGCGATGGCGCCGAATTCGCAGATCAGGCGTTTGCCCGAGCGGCTCGAGCCGGTGATTGCGCGCAGCTTGCCGGCCACTTCGAGCCCATGCAGCACAAAGGCCGGTTTCTCCTCGGCCAGCGCGCCGGCGAAGAGGGCACGGAAGAAAGCCCGCACCTCCGGCTCGCCGAAGACATTGGCGATGCCCATCTTGGCGAAGCGGAACTCCTTCATCTCGAAGAAAGCGTCGAGCAGCCGGTTCACGTCTTCCGGTGTCTGCGCCTCGATGCGGCGATGAACGCCGACCGCCTCGAACTTGCGTGTCTGCGAACGGTGCTTCTTGCGCTTGCGCTTGCCGCCCACACGCGACAGCAGCACATCGAAACCACCGTCGAGATTGACGGCGAGCGACAGGTTTGGGCTCGGAAAGTTGGAGAACGCCGCCAGCGGATTGGCAACGCCATCGAGGTCGGGGAGCAGCCTTTCCAAGGCAACGAGATCGATGTCGGGGCGCGCCTTGCCGATCGCCGTCACCAGCCTGCGGATCCCCCCGGCATCGGCCTTTGCCAGCCATGCCGGATCGGCGGCGGCGAAATTGCCGTTGGCATGGCGCCCGCCCATGAAGCGGGCGACGCGGAATGGACCAGTTCGCGTGATTTCCAGTGCCAGTGCAAAGACCGGCCTGTCCTCGATTGTCAGCGTGGCAATGACGGCATCGGGATTGGCCTGCGCCGTCCAGGCACGAACCCAGGCCGCGCTTTGCGCCGGCGCAAACAGCGCCGAACGGCAGAATTCGCCGTAAGAGGCGAGCGCGGCAGCATCTGCGATCGACACCGACAGACTGGTCTGGTCGGCAGCCGGCGTGCGCGCAGACGCCTTGCTTGCGGCGAGCCGATTGCCGTCAAATGACGCGGTGGCGTCAACCATACCTCAATCCTTAAGGCGTATTCGTCGCGATCAGGAGTTCGCGTCGGCGCGTTCCGTGCTTGGATCGAGCCTAGGCGCAAAAGGTGAATGAATGATCGACGGTGGTGAGGCAGTTCGGAAACTGGCGCTTAATATCGCCCGCTTTACCGGCCTTGCACCGCTGGCCAAGCCGTTCGTCGGCGGCATTGGCGCCATCCTCATGTTGCATCGGGTCACCGCCACGCCGGAGAAGCCGGACGGCGTTAACCGCCACCTCAACATCGCCCCGCGATTCCTCGACGCTCTCGTCGCCGACATGAAGTCGAGGGGCTATGCCTTCGTCACCCTTGACGAGGCGATCGAGCGCATCAAGGCCGGCGGCAAGGACGGCCAGTTCGCCACCATCACCGCCGACGACGCCTATCGCGACAACATGACCGAAGCGCTGCCAGTGCTGGAAAAGCACGACGCGCCGATCACCATCTATGTCGCGCCGGGTCTGATCGACGGCAGCGCCGATTTATGGTGGGACGTGGTCGAGGATATCGTCAACGCGCGGGAGCGTTTGACGCTGGCGACGCCGAAGGGGCCGGTGACCATAGACTGCTCGACCCACGGCAAGAAACTCCACGCCAATGCGCGTCTGCATGCCTATCTGACGCTCGAGGTGCGCGAGGAGGATCAGCGCGCCGTGCTGCGCGATCTGGCGCACTCGAACGGCATCGACCTCGATGGCTTGCGCCCAAGCACGCTGATGACTTGGGACGATATCCGCGCCGTGGCCGGGCACAGGCTGGTGACGATCGGCGCGCATACGGTCAACCACCGCAACCTGAAGCGGCTCGACGAAGCCGATGCGCGCCATGAAATCGTCGACGTCAGGCGCCAGCTGCAGGCGCAGCTCGGCGAAGACCCACGTCATCTCGCTTACCCCTATGGTTACGCCAGCGCTGTCGGCTGCCGCGAAGTGGGCTTTGCCCGCGACGCCGGCTACGCCTCGGCGGTGACCACTCGCCACGGCGTGCTGCACGCCGAGCACGCCGGCTTCCTGCACGCGCTGCCGCGCATTTCGATCAACGGCCGCTACCAGAGCGTCGCCCATATCCGCACCATGTTGTCGGGCTTAACGACGCCGCTGGCCAATGCCGGCAAAATGGTGGTCACCATCTAACCTGGGGCGGGCTCTTCAGCCTTTCGGCGGCGGCTCCAGGATCAGCCATTTGATGATGCCCATGGCAGGCAGCACCCAGAACAGGCCGCTGAACAGGAAGAACAGGAAGTGCACCAGCGGGCTGGATTGCGACAGCTGCGCGACCGCTATGATCGACGCGACCAGCGCATAGATGATGACCAGCGCCACCAGCAGGAAAGTTCCGATCAGCTTTTTCAGGCGGATGGGCATGAGCGTTCTCGTTGATCGCCTCCGCTTAGGCCCAACCGCGCGCCTGTGCAACCCGGGAGATGCGGCGCGACGGCGTGCCGCGCCGTCCGGTCTTGTCAGCCGGGTTGCGATGGTTCACCAATCCGCCACGTCAACCTGCCGGGACCAACCATGGCCGCCATATCAGCCGCCGCGCCTTACATTGACCGCGATCGCGACTTGAAAAATCGGGCGCTGGTGCGCGGCTGGCTGTATGTCGTGCTTCTGGTGCTGTTTGCGCTGGTGCTGGTCGGCGGCGCCACCAGGCTCACCAATTCCGGCCTGTCGATCACCGAGTGGAAGCCGATCCACGGTGTGATACCGCCGCTCAATGACGCGGAGTGGCAGGAGGAATTCCAGCTTTATCAAAAGATTCCGCAATATGCCGAGCTCAACAAGGGCATGAGCCTGGACGCCTTCAAATCGATCTTCTGGTGGGAATGGGCGCACCGCATCCTGGCGCGCAGTGTCGGCCTGGTCTTCGGCCTGCCGTTGCTGGTCTTGTGGGCGACGCGCCGCATCGAGCGCGGCCTTGGGCCAAAGCTGGTCGGTATTCTGCTGCTTGGTGGCCTGCAAGGCGCCATCGGCTGGTGGATGGTGGCCTCCGGCCTGGTCGACCGCGTCTCCGTCAGCCAGTACCGGCTGGCGACGCATTTGACGCTTGCCGCCCTGATCTTCACTGCCACCATGGTGGTCGCGCGCGGGCTGGCGCCGCATTCGGAGCCTGCCGCCGGCCGGTCGACGCAAAGACTGGCCGGTTTCATCGTGCTGCTGGCGCTGGTCCAGATCTATCTCGGCGGGCTGGTCGCAGGGCTCGACGCCGGCCTGAGCTACAACACCTGGCCGCTGATGGACGGCAAGATCATCCCCGGCGAGCTGCTGCTGCTCGAACCGGCCTGGCGCAATTTCTTCGAGAACCCGAAGACGGTGCAGTTCGTCCACCGGCTCGGCGCCTATACGGTCTTTGCCATCGCGCTCTGGCATATGATAGCGACGCGCCGGCGGCTGCCGGGCACGACACACGCACGCCGCGCAACGCTGCTGTTTCTGCTGGTGCTGGTGCAGGCCTCGATCGGCATCGGCACGCTGCTGATGCAGGTGCCGCTGCACATGGCGCTGACCCATCAGGCCTTCGCGCTGGTCCTGCTGGGATTTGCCGCCGCCCACTGGCGCGGCAACAAGGGCGCCTATCCACTGCCAACGCGGCCGCCCATGAACGCAGGTACATCGTCTACGGTGTCTTGGCCGTCGCAATAATCTATTTCGCGAACGAACTGCCTCGCTACGTCTAAAGCGCGAGGCTGCGCCGGTCAGAAGCTGAGCCGCACCTTTCGGATCACTCCCGCAACCGACAGCTCGCGGTTCTCGTCGACCGCATTCTCGTCCTCATGATGCCATGCGGCCGACAGGCAGCCATAGGCGATGGCATGGTCGAGAATGGCAGCCGGCGTCTGGCCGAGTGTCCTGGCGAAGATCTCAGCCATATGCGCGATGCGCTCGGGATCGAGGCAGAGGTCGTCGCGCCCCAGTGGGTTGTAGAACAGATTGGCGGCGTCGAAGCCGGGATCGCCGAGCACGCCCTTCGGGTCGATCGCCAGCCAGCCGCGCGCACCGTGCAAAATGTTGTCGTGATGCAGGTCGCCATGCAGCGGCTTGACCGCATGCGGGGCATCGAGCAGCCGGTCCGCGATTTCGGCGGCCTCGATATAGAGGCTGTGCTCTCCGGCGTCGCGATCGGCTCCGGCCTTTTTGAACAGGCTGGCAAACCGTGTCCGCAGCGGCTGCAGGTCCGGCGGGGCAGGGCGTCTTGAGGGCGAGAACAGTCTCCCCATCAACTCGGCCGCGATTGCGGTCGCGGCGTTGTCGCCTTCTTTGGCCAGAACGTCGGAAAGCAGGGTGTCGCCGGCATATTCGAGCAGCATGCGGTGGCCGTCCCGGCCAAGCAGCCGCACCGCGCCTTCGCCGCGCCGCCATGCGAGATAGTGCTCGCCGCGCAACTCGTCCTTGACATCGTCGAATGGTTTGAGCGCCTTGACGATGGCCGGCGAGCCGTCCTCACGCCGCACCTTCCAGATGCGGCTCGAAAACGTCTCCGCAATGAGCTCGGGCGCGCTGATCTTCCAGCGCTTTGGAAATGCAGGCGCGTCCATTCAGAGCGTGATGCCGAAAAGTGTTAAGCGGTTTTCGGGCAACATGCTCTCTCCAACTGAATTAAAGGCCGAGCATCAGATCCATGTTCTGAACGGCAGCACCCGAGGCGCCCTTTCCGAGATTGTCATAGACCGCAATCAGCAGCGCCTGCGCCCTGTCGTCATTGGCAAAGACATAGACCTTCATGCGGTTGGTGCCGTTATAGACCTCGGGATTGATCTCGGGCAGGCGCTCCACGTGCTCGTAAGGAGCTACCTCGACCACGCCGCCCTTGATGGCGGCAAAATGGTCGGCGATTGCCGCGTGCAGTTCGGCGCCGACCGGCACATGGTCGAGCCCGCCGAGCTGCAGCGGCACCACTGTGATCATGCCTTGGGCGAAATTGCCGACCGCCGGCTGCATGATCGGATCGTGCGACAGCTTCGCATAGGTGCGCAGCTCCGGCACATGCTTGTGCTGCAGGGTCAGCCCATAGACCTGGAATTCAGAGGCATCCTCGCCCTTGGCGACATAGTCCTCGATCATCGGCCGGCCGCCGCCCGAATAGCCCGAAATGCCATTGACGGTGATCGGGAAATCCGCCGGCAGCAGGCCGGCGGCGACCAGCGGCCGCAGTGTCGCGATCGGTCCTTGCGGCCAGCAGCCGGGATTGGCGACGCGTTTTGCATTGGCGATGATCTTGGCCTGGCCCTTTTCCATCTCGGCAAAGCCATATTCCCAGCCCTCGGCTACGCGATGCGCCGTGGAGGCGTCGATCACCTTGGTGGTGTCGTTGGCAATCAGCGATACGCTTTCCTTGGCAGCCGCATCCGGCAGGCACAGGATGGCGACATCGGCTGCATTGAGGAACTCGGCGCGCGCCGCCGTTTCCTTGCGGCGCTCGGCCGGGATCGAGATGATCTCGAGGTCGCCGCGCTCGGCCAGCAGCGCCCGGATCTGCAGGCCGGTGGTGCCGTGTTCGCCATCGATGAAGATTTTCGGTTTCATGTGCCCGTCAATTCCCTGCTAATTCAGGCCTATATGCCCTGGCCATGGTTTGCCGCGCCATGGTTGCCGCTGTTCAGCTCTTCCGCCCGCGCTTTTCGCTCGGCCACCAGGCCGAGATAGTGCATGGCCACCATCGAGCCGGCGATCGCCGTTATATCGGCGTGATCATAGGCCGGCGCAACCTCGACGACGTCGGCGCCGACAATATCGACTTGGCCGAGCTGGCGCAGCGTCGACAGGATTTTCGCCGAGGACGGTCCGCCGGCAACCGGCGTGCCGGTGCCGGGCGCAAAGGCCGGGTCGAGGCAGTCGATGTCGAAGGTGAGATAGGTCTTCCTGCCGCCGGTGCGGTCGACGATCGCATAGGCGATGTCGGAAGCCCGCATCTCCTCGATCTCGTGACCGTAAAGGATCTTGATGCCGAACGTATCGGGGGCATGCGTGCGGATGCCGATCTGGATCGAGCGGTCGGGGTCGATGATGCCTTCATTGACGGCGCGGCCGACGAACGAACCATGGTCGATGCGCTTGCCATCGTCGGGCCAGGTGTCCTGGTGCGCATCGAACTGCACCAGCGCCAGCGGCCCGTGGATGGCGGCATGTGCCTTGAGCAGCGGCCAGGTGACGAAATGATCGCCGCCGAGCGACAACAGGAAGGCACCCGATTTCAGGATCTTCGCCGCCTCGCGCTCGATCGTGCCTGGTGTCTTCTGGTGATTGCCCGAATCGAGCAGGCAATCGCCATAGTCGATGACAGCGAGATGCTCGAACAGGTCGCGCGAGAACGGATATTGCGGGTCGTTGTCGAGGATCGCCGAGGCGCGGCGGATCGCCTGCGGCCCGAAGCGCGCGCCCGGCCGGTTGGTGACGGCGGCATCGAACGGAATGCCCCACACGACGGCGTCCGCGCCCTTTGCATCCTTGGTGTATTTGCGCCGCATGAACGACAGCGCGCCGGCATAGGTCGGCTCGAAGGAAGGCCCCGTCTTGGAGCGGGCGGTGAACGCGTTGTCGATGGTCTGGTTCGCCATTACGGGTCCTTCTTTGTTCATCGGGCTGCCACAACTATAGAACCGGCACGCAAGATGCCAGTCACAGCTTGGCGAAGGACTTGTATAGCCAAGGCGCAAGGCCCGGCGGCTTCCTCTCCGGCGGCTGCGGCGATGAACTGGCGGTGCAGGCCGGCATTTCGGCCGAGATCACGGTTTCTGGGCCGAACGCGGCGCCACCATCATCCAGACCGACGAACCGAAGGCTGCGATTGGCTGGCTGGGGGCCAATGTGTTTCGGGTGCCTTATGTGGATGAGGCGAAGCCGGCCGAGCCGCGAATACGGCGAGTATCAATTAGAAATCGTACGTCGGCGCCATCACATCACCCGGCGCTGCGCGCCGACCTCCCCATCGAGGGGAGGTAGGGCGTTGGCGCTTTAGATTCCGACAGTCGTAGCGATTGCGAGGCATGCAAGGCTGCCGCGACCTCCTACCTCCCCTCGATGGGGAGGTCGCGCCGAAGGCGCGGGTGGGGTGACAGCGCCGCCCGCAAAATCTTCACGCCGCTTTCGCCACCCCATCCAATTCCCTCAGCACATCAGCCGACAGCTCCAGTTCCGCCGCCGCCAGGTTCTCTCTCAAATGCCCGACCGACGACGTCCCCGGGATCAGCAGGATGTTCGGCGAGCGGCGCAGCAGCCAGGCGAGCGCGACCTGCAAGGGTGTGGCGCCGAGCCGCGCGGCCACATCCGACAAGGTCGACGACTGCAGCGGGCTGAAACCGCCGAGCGGGAAGAACGGCGTGTAGGCGATACCGGCGCGCGCCAGTTCATCGATCAACGCGTCGTCGTCGCGATGCGCCAGATTGTACTGGTTCTGCACACAGACGATCTCGGCGATCCCACGGCCTTCCTCGACCTGCGCTGGGGTGACGTTGCTCAGGCCGATATGGCGCACCAGGCCCTTGCGCTGCAGTTCGGCAAGCGCGGTCAACTGCGCCTCGATCGAGCCCTCGGCCGGACCCATCACCCCGAACATGATGCGCAGATTGACGACATCCAGCACCTCAAGGCCGAGATTCCTGAGATTGTCGTGCACGGCCTGCTCTAGTTCCTTGGCGGAATAGGCAGGCAGCCAGGAGCCGTCGCTGCCGCGCCGCGCCCCGATCTTGGTGACGATGACGAGGTCTTGCGGATAGGGCGCCAGCGCTTCGCGGATCAGCTGGTTGGTGACATGCGGGCCATAATAGTCGCTGGTGTCGATGTGGTTGACCCCGGACGCCACCGCTTCGCGCAGCACAGCAATGGCCGCGTCCCGATCTTTCGGCGGACCGAAAACGTGCGGGCCGGCAAGTTGCATGGCGCCGTAGCCGAGCCGTTTCACGGTGTGGCTGCCGAGGGTGAATGTGCCGGATTTTTGGATGGTGGACATGGTCGATCTCCTTTGAGGAGGCGAAGATAGACGCTGCTCAACCTTGGGATAATAAGGTACAATCCGTACAGCTTGTGCGGAATGGCGAACAATGATGGATCTTGGCGATCTGAATGCTTTCGTGACGGTGGCGCGTGCCGGCGGTTTTCGCGAAGGGGCTCGCGCCGGCGGCGGCAGCGCGTCGGGCCTGAGCGAAGCGGTGCGCCGCCTGGAGACGCAGCTCGGCGTCAGGCTGTTCAACCGCACCACACGCAGCGTTGTTCCAACCGACGCAGGCCTCAGCCTCTTGGGAAGGCTTGGCCCGGCGCTGTCGGAGGTGGAGGCGGCCCTCGACGTGGTCAATGGCTTTCGCGACAGGCCGGCCGGTTCGCTGCGCCTCAACGTCCCGGTCAGCGCCGCGCGGCTGATATTGCCCGACATCGTTCCGGGCTTCCTCGCCGCCTATCCCGGCATTCGGCTGGAGGTCATCGCCGATGAGAACTTCGTCGACGTGTTGGCGGCCGGCTGCGACGCCGGCATCCGCTATGACGAGCGACTGGAGCAGGACATGATCGCGGTGCCGATCGGACCGCGCGTCCAGCGCTTCGCCACTGGCGCCAGCCCCGCCTATCTCGAGCGCCATGGGCGGCCGCAGCACCCGAGCGACCTGCTTGGCCATGCTTGTCTGCGCGGTCGTTTTGCCAGCGGTGCGATGCTGCCGTGGGAATTCGAGCGCGACGGCGAGGTGGTGCGGGTCGACACGACGGGGCCGTTGATCGTGCGCATCGGCGGGGCGAGCGATCTTGCCGTCCATGCGGCGATTGCCGGCAGCGGCATCGTCGCTCTCTTTGAAGGGTGGCTTCGCCCTCACTTCGAAAGCGGTGACCTGGAGCCCGTGCTCGAACCGTGGTGGCAGAGCTTTCCCGGGCCATTTCTGTACTATCCCGGACGGCGTCTGGTTCCGGCGCCGCTACGGGCGTTTATCGATTATATCAAGGCCGGCAAGTTCTGAGACTTGAACCGAGGCCGGCGCCATCACCCCACCCGGCGCTTCGCGCCGACCTCCCCATCGAGGAGAGGTAGGGCGTCGCGCTCTTATGGCCGGGTTTTGGTGTCAGCCGAGCCCCCGTGGATTGTTCAGGGCGGCAAAACTGCCGTGACCCCTACCCCCCTCGATGGGGAGGTCGCGCCGAAGACGCGGGCGGGGTGACTGCCGTGACCCAAACAAAAAAGCCGCCCGGAGGCGGCCTTTCGATGTCTGGAACATCGCAGCGCTTAGCGCTTCGAGAACTGGAAGGAACGACGGGCCTTCGCCTTGCCGTACTTCTTGCGCTCGACGACGCGGCTGTCGCGGGTCAGGAAGCCGCCCTTCTTGAGCACGGCGCGCAGTGCCGGCTCGTAGTAGGTCAGCGCCTTGGAAATGCCGTGACGAACGGCACCGGCTTGGCCGGAGAGGCCGCCGCCGATGACGGTGGCGACGATGTCGTACTGGCCGGCGCGGTTGGAAGCGATGATCGGCTGGTTGAGGATCATCTGCAGGACCGGACGCGCGAAATAGGTCGCGAATTCCTTGTCGTTGACGACGATCTTGCCGGAACCCGGCTTCACCCAGACGCGCGCAATGGCGTTCTTGCGCTTGCCGGTGGCGTAGGCGCGGCCCGACTTGTCGAGCTTCTGGACATGCACGGGTGCTGCCGGCTGGGTGTTGGTGTTGCCGGTGGCGGCGCCCAATTCTGCGAGCGAGGAAAGCTCAGCCATCTTATGCAACCTTCTTGTTCTTGGCGTTCAGCGCGCCGACGTCGAGGGTGACGGGCTGCTGGGCGACATGCGGATGTTCCGTGCCTGCATAGACGCGGAGGTTCTTCATCTGGCGACGGCCGAGCGGCCCGCGCGGGATCATGCGTTCGACGGCCTTCTCGACGACACGCTCGGGGAAACGGCCCTCGAGCAGCTGGCGCGCGGTGCGCTCCTTGATGCCGCCGGGGTGACCGGTGTGCCAGTAGTAGACCTTGTCGGTGAACTTCTTGCCGGTGAACACCACCTTGTCGGCATTGATGACGATGACGTTGTCGCCGTCGTCGACATGCGGGGTGAAGGTGGGCTTGTGCTTGCCGCGAAGATGATTGGCGATGACAGTGGCGAGACGGCCGACGACGAGACCCTCGGCGTCGATCAGCACCCACTTCTTCACCACATCCGCAGGCTTCTGCGAAAAGGTTGCCATGGATTTTTCTGCTTTCGGTTAGGACCTTCCGAAGAAGGCGTTTCTTGTTGCTTGGATTGGCGACAAGGCACTTGCCCGCCGCCAATAACAAAACGGCGGCCTTTGCGGGCCGCTGCTTCGTGACGGCTTATAGGCGAGGGGAGTGGGCACGTCAAGGCGCAGGAAACGCACGTCTGCTCGCAAAGTGTAATAAAAACAAAGGTTTGACCAAAAGGTATTATTTTACCACATCGGCGGCGCGCTTCGGCGGGATCGAATAGGTGCCGGTCGCATGCGCTACCGTGTGTCCCTTCGGTCCGGCAACGATGTCGATATCGAACACCATCAGGCTCTTGCCCAGCTTCAGGATGCGGCAATGGCCGTCGATCGGCCCGGCTTCGGCCTTGCGGACAAAATTGATGTTGAGGTTGACCGTAACCGAAAGCGCATCCGGTCCTGCGTGGCTGAGCACGCAGACATAGCCGCCAATGTCGGCCAGCGTGAACAGCGAGGGCCCGGACACCGTGCCGCCGGGACGCAAATGCCGTTCGCTGGCGTTGAGCCGCACCGTGCAGCCGCCCGGAAACACATCGAGCGCCTCATACGACGTGAACTCGTCGTTGAGCTGCGGGTAGACGCTGGCCATCAGCGCATTGACTTCAGCCGCCGTCAGCACCGGCTTGAGATTATCCTGGGCGGGCATGTCGGTCTCTCGTTCAATGCCGGGCCTGTATGAACGCAATGATGCGCTTCTGGCAACACCTCTGGCGCAAGCGATGGGTGTTGATGAAACTCGATCCGATATTAGATAGTCTGGCGCGCCGGCGGAATCGCGGAGACCTTGTCATGGCCGAAATCCTTTCTATCAAACCTGTTGCCATAGACGGGCCGGTCATCGCCAGGCTGGACAAGGGCGTGCTGCGCCTGACGCTCGCCAATCCGCCCGCCAATGCCTTGTCGCTTTCCGTCATGGCGGCACTGAGCGCCGAGCTCGACCATGCCAAGGTCAACAAATCGGTCCGCGTCATCGTCCTGGCGGCCGCCGCGAAAGTCTTTTGCGCCGGCCACGATCTCAAGGAAATGACCGCGCGCCGCGCCGACGCCGACAAGGGCAAGGGGTTTTTCGAGCAGACATTTTCGGCTTGCGCGGCGTTGATGCAGCAGATCGTGCGCCATCCGCTCCCGATCATCGCCGAAGTCGATGGCCTAGCCACCGCTGCGGGGCTGCAACTGGTTTGCAGTTGCGACCTCGCCATTGCCTCGCATGAAGCGACCTTCTGCACGCCGGGCGTCAATATCGGCCTGTTTTGTTCGACGCCGATGGTGGCGCTGTCACGCAACGTGTCTCACAAGCACGCCATGGAAATGCTGCTCACCGGCGAGACCATCGATGCCGCAACCGCCAAGGAATTCGGCCTGGTCAACCGCGTCGTGCCGCGCGAATACCTGAATCAGATCGTCACCAAATACGCGCAAACCATTGCCTCCAGATCATCTCTGGTGGTCAAGACCGGCAAGGAAGCCTTTTACGCGCAGGCCGAGATGGGGTTGGCGGACGCGTATGCCTATACCGGCCGCGTCATGGTCGAGAACATGCTGGCCCGCGACGCCGAGGAAGGCATCGGCGCCTTCATCGGCAAGCGCAAACCGGAATGGACGGACGAATAGGTTTTCGATCCATGGAACCGCGCATCTCCATCATCACCATCGCCACCGACGATCTCGAGCGCGCCGTGCGCTTTTACGAAGGCATGGGCTTGAAGCGCCACGCCGGCATCACCGATGGCGTCGCCTTCTTCCAGATGGGCGGCGCCATTCTCGGCCTGTTCCCGAGGCCAAGCGCCGAGGAGGATTCAGGCATTGCCTTCGCCGCAGCACCGTCGGCGGTCTACCTCGCCTACAACACCCGCTCCGATGCCGAAGTCGACGACGTGCTGGCGGCCGCCGAGAAGGCCGGCGGCAGGATCGTCAAGCCGGCAAGCCGCGCCTTCTGGGGCGGCTGGTATGGATATTTCGCCGATGCCGACGGCCATGTCTGGGAAGTCGCACACAATCCGGCCTTTCCGATCACGGAAGACGGCTCGATCTCGCTGCCCGACTGACCCGGATGGCGTACCGCAAGCAACTGACGCGGCTGAAGGCGCCCTATCTCAAGCGCATCCTGATTGACCCCGAGCGCGTGGAAGATTGGGAAAAATATCCATGGAACCTGCCGCTGTTTCGCGGCCGTGAATTCGAGCTCGAATTCACCACGCCGATCACCATCATTGTCGGTGAAAACGGCACCGGCAAATCGACACTGCTGGAAGCCATCGGCGCGCTGGCCGGTTACGACGAGGCCGGCGGCGGCAAGGGCTATCGTCCGGTCGATCATTCCATCGCCATCGACAAGAGCGGTGCGGCACTGGCGAATACATTCCGCGGCCACTGGCTGCCAAAAGTCACCGCCGGCTGGTTCTTTCGTGCCGAATCTTTTTACTCGGTCGCGCGCTATCTCGACCAGGCGGCACTCGAAGACCCGTTCGGACCGCCGCCGCCGGACTTCCTGTCCTGGTCGCATGGCGAAGGGTTCATTCGCTTTTTCGAGGAGCGCTGCCGCCGGCAAGGCATCTACATCCTCGATGAGCCCGAAAGCGCGCTGTCGCCGTCGCGGCAGATCGAATTGTTGAAGATGCTGCGGCGCATGGACCAGTCAGGCACGGCGCAAGTGATCATGGCGACGCATTCGCCGCTGCTGATGGCTTGTCCCGGCGCGCGGCTGTTTCGCATCAGCCGCTTCGGCCTCGACCCCACAGATTTCAGCGATACCGATCATTTTCGCATGATGCGCGACTTCTGCACGGACCCGCAGTCCTTTATGGAGGAAGCACTGAGGGAGACCGACGAGTGAACCACGATAGCTACGACAATGCCTATATCGGCGGCATCCTCAATTCGGTGAAGACCATCGCCATGGTCGGCGCATCGGCGAATGATGTCAGGCCAAGCTTTTTCGTGCTGAAATACCTGCTGGCCAAGGGCTTTTCGGTGTTTCCGATCAATCCGGGGCAGGCCGGCAAGGAAATCCTCGGCCGCATGACCTATGCCAGCCTTGCCGATCTGCCTGAACCGGTCGACATGGTCGACATCTTTCGCGCCTCCGCAGCGGTGCCCGGCATTGTCGATGAGGTGCTGAAGCTCGACCCCTTGCCGAAAGTCGTCTGGATGCAGCTTGGCGTGCGCGATGACGAGGCGGCGACGCGTGCCGAGGCGGCCGGTATCAAGGTGGTGATGAACCGCTGCCCGAAGATCGAATATGGCAAGCTGTCGGGCGAGATCGGCTGGACCGGCGTCAACTCCGGTGTGCTTTCGTCGAAGAAGCCGCTGATGCGGTCGGGATTCCAGAGTTTCGGTGTGCGCCAGAAGTAAGGCAGTGAATGGTGAATGGTGAATAGAAGGATTTTCCTGGAAGCCGGGTAAAGCCGCATATGAGCGGCTTGCAATCAAGGTGGGACTGGCCGACTTTGCGACCACCATTCATCGCTCACCATTGACCATTTCATCATTCACACGTTTACCGCTCAGAGAGGTTTTCGATGACCCGCACGCCCGGTTTCAACACGCTCGCCGTCCATGCCGGCGCCAAGCCCGACCCGGCGACGGGCGCACGCGCCACGCCGATCTACCAGACGACCTCCTTTGTGTTCGACGATGCCGACCATGCCGCCTCGCTGTTCGGGCTGAAGGCCTTCGGCAACATCTACACCCGCATCATGAACCCGACCCAGGCGGTGCTGGAAGAGCGGATCGCGGCGCTCGAAGGCGGCACGGCTGCACTTGCCGTTGCTTCCGGCCATGCCGCACAGGTGATCGTGTTCCACAATCTCATGCGGCCTGGCGATAATTTCGTCGCCGCCACAAGGCTTTACGGTGGTTCGATCAATCAGTTCGGCCATGCCTTCAAGAATTTCGGCTGGGAGGTGCGTTGGGCCGACACCAACGACATCTCCACTTTCGAAAGCCAGATCGATGGCAAGACCAAGGCGATCTTCATCGAGAGCCTGGCCAATCCCGGCGGCACCTTCGTCGACATCGAGAAGATCGGCGACATCGCCCGCAAGCACGGCTTGCCGCTCATTGTCGACAACACGCTGGCCTCGCCCTATCTGGTGCGGCCGATCGAGCATGGCGCCGACATCGTCGTCCATTCGCTGACCAAGTTCATCGGCGGCCACGGCAATTCGATCGGCGGCGCCATCGTCGATGGCGGCACGTTCGACTGGTCGAAATCCGGCAAATATCCGATGCTGTCGGAGCCGCGCCCCGAATATGGCGGCCTTGTCCTGCACGAAACCTTCGGCAATTTCGCCTTCGCCATCGCCGCGCGCGTGCTTGGCCTGCGTGACATCGGCCCGGCGATTTCGCCGTTCAATGCCTTCCTGATCCTGACCGGGCTGGAGACCTTGCCGCTCAGGATGCAACGCCATTGCGACAATGCGATCACCGTAGCCGGCTGGCTGTCCAACCACCCCAAGGTCGCCTGGGTCAACTATCCCGGCCTGCCCAGCGACAAGAACAACGCGCTGCAGAAGAAATACTCGCCGCAAGGCGCCGGTGCTGTCTTCACCTTCGGCCTGAAGGGCGGCTACGAGGCCGGCATCAAGTTCGTCGAGGCGCTCGAACTGTTCTCGCACCTCGCCAATGTCGGCGACACCAAGTCGCTGGTCATCCATCCGGCATCGACCACGCATCGCCAGCTTTCCGACGAGCAGAAGGTCAAGGCGGGTGCGGGACCGGACACGGTCCGGCTTTCCGTCGGCATCGAGGATGTCAACGACATCGTCGCCGATCTGGAACAGGCTTTGGCCAAGGTTTGATTTTTTGTAGTGAGTAGTGAGTAGTGGTCGGTATTCACTAGTTAGCAGTGATTAGTGATTAGCCACCCGTTCGAGGGAGCGCTTTCCGCTCACTACTCACTACTCACTAACCTGTTGGAGGCAAACCCTGTCCGCGCATTACCTGGCCATATCGACCGACAGCGTCGACGCCGAGATTGGCGCCCCGGCGCCGAATCGTCTGATTGCGGGCGATCCGAAGTTCCGCACCTGGAATGTCGAGGAGCGCGATGGCCGCCTCTATGCCGGCATCTGGGAAGCGACGCCGGGCAAATGGCGCATCGAATATGACGAATGGGAGTTCTGCCACATCCTGTCCGGCGTCTCGGTGGTTGCCGAGGATGGCGGCGAGGCGCGCACGGTGCGCGCCGGCGACAGCTTCGTGCTCAGGCCAGGCTTCAGGGGCAGCTGGGAAGTGCTTGAAACGACCCGCAAGGAGTATGTGATCAAGCTCTGACGCTCGCGGCGCGCTTGGACTTCACAAAAGCCGATCGATGTCAGTGTCGGAAAAGCCGTATCCGCTCATCATCTCCCTGTGCCAGGGACTTCCAAGCAAATCACTGAGACATGAATCGACGCGCTGGAGCAGGGTGGCACTGCCTTTGGCGAGAGCGAAAGCGCCGGGCGCTGGCTGTTTTTCGACTGCCGGGACGTCGACGACGTCGAGAGGCGCGTCGGGTCGCCGGCTCAGATAGCCGCGATGCGCGAGCGCTGCACTCGCATAGGCATGCACCACGCCGGCCGCGACGGCGTTAGCTGCTTCGGCCTGAGTGGCAAATATCCTTAGCCGTTCGGGCTGAATAGCGTTTTGCAGGGCCGTCCGGTGCTGGATCTGGCCCGATATGACGCCGATCAGCGCCGTCCGATCATTGGCGACGGACCGATAGCCATCGAAGGCGCGGGGATTGTCTTTCGCGACCAGCAATCCATTCGCCAGCATCCAGATCGGCCTTGTGAAGTCGACCAGCTTCCGGCGGTCGTCGGAAATGAACAGGCCGGTGGTTATGTCCCACCGATCTTCGGCAAACCCAGGCAGCAGCTCGGCAAACTCGGTCTCGATGGGCAAAAGTTCCAGCCCGAGCGTCAGGCAGACCCTCTTGGCCAGTGGGCATCGCTGCCGCCCAGACGTCCCGATCCGTCGATAAAGCAGAAGGGTGGTTCCTGTAGAAAGGCGAATCTCATTTTCTCGGGCATGCGTCGGCTCCGCCGTCCTCACAAGCTCACAATGAGCTTTTCCAGCCCATGAAAATGATAGGTGTCGCGGAAGCGCGGCTGCTCCGCAAGATGGAGTTGCGGCTGCCGCTCGAACAGGGTTTTCAGCGACACCTGCAATTCCAGCCGCGCCAGCGGCGCACCAATACAGAAATGGATACCGGCGCCGAACGAGACATTCTTCTGGTCTGGTCGGCCGGGCCGGAAGGCGCCAGGTTCGGCAAAGGCAAGCGGATCATGATTGGCCATGCCGAGCAGCAGGCCGACCGTCTCGCCCGGTTGTACGACAACCCCGGATGTCACCTCGACCTCCTGATAGGCGTAGCGGGTGAACATGTGCAGCGGCGCGTCGAAGCGCAGGCACTCCTCGACCGTCGCAGCGGTTGCTTCCGGCGAGGTGAAGAAACGGCCGGGGTCGCCGCCTTGCGCCAGCAACGTGCGCACGGCGTTGCCGGTTTGATGGACGGTCGCCTCGTGGCCGGCATTGAGCAACAGGATGGCGGACGAGACCAACTCGGCTTCCGACAGCTTTTGGCCATCCTCCTGCGCCGCGATCAGCAGCGACAGCAGGTCGTCGCTAGGCTTCTTGCGCCGCTCGGTGACATAGCCGCGCAAAAAGTCGGAAAAATCGCGCGCGGCGCGATTGGCCGCTTCCTCGGTCTCGCGCGTCCGGCCATGCATGTACATGGCCACCATCCGGTGCGACCAGTCGAGCAGTTGCGGCCCCATTTCGACCGGCACACCGAGCATTTCGGCAATGATGGTGATCGGAAAAGGTGCGGCGAAGCTGGGCAATAGATCAACCTGGCGCGGCTCGAAACGGTCGATCAGCTCATTGGCCAGCGCCTCCACGCGCGGCCGCAGCCGCTCGACCTGGCGCGAGACGAAGGCGCGGTTGACCAGGGTTCTGAGCCTGGTGTGCACCGGCGGCTCCAGCTCCAGCATCGAATTGCTCTCGATGCCGTCGAAAGCGGCCAAATGCGAGCGATCCTCGCCGATGCCGCGGCTGTCGGGAATGCCGGCCGGGTTCTGGCGGCCGAAGCGGCGGTCGCGCAACAGCCGGTTGACGTCGTCGAAGCCGCCAAAGCACCAGAAGCCGAATTCCTCCCAGAAGAAGGCATTCGATGCGCCATGCAGGACGGCATAGGCGTCGTAGGGGTTCTGGAAAAACGCCGGTTCGTGCGGATCGAGCCGCAGGCGGCGCGTGGCTGGATCAAAGGCGAGGTAGGGCGGCATGGATGTGGTCATGCCAGACCATTACCGCGGCTTGCCGGCTTGGTGCCAGACCGGATGTTGGCACCCGACGGCCCTATGGATTGAGCCAACCGAGGCGGACCTCGGCGAAGTACCGAAGTCTAATCCTCGCAATGCCTGGCAATATGCACGCGGCGCCAGCTGGTCGAGCCTTCCTGCACCACCACCCGGCGCGCCATCCTCTGGTATGACGGCGCTATCTGGGTGACGTGCCGCCGCTCGGGCCGCACCAGCACTTCATGGGCGACGCTCTCATATTCGGCCGGCAGCACAACCCGGCGGGTGCGCTCCGGTTCAACCACCACCGTTTCGGCCACACGCGCGTAGCGGGCCTTGCGCCACACCTTGCACAGCACCTTGCGGCCGTGGATGACGCGCCATTCCCAGGCATAGCCGCCATCGTCGACCTGGACCGTGCGGTAAACGGTGCGGGTTCTCGCCGGTACGATGTCATAGGTGACTCGGGGCGGCGCGATCTGCTCGACGCGCTCCATGGTGCCATAGATCGGCGGATCATAGTCGACCAACTGCCCGCCGGGACTGACCATGACGTCTTCATAGACGGTGTCATAGAGCGCCGGCCTGTGCACCGGCTCATAGCATTCGGCGGCCCGGCCGTCGGCAACCGCATCGGACACCATGCCGAGACCGGCAAGGCCGGAAATGGCGAGGCAAACAGTTTTCCTGATCATGGCACTCCCCCTGTTTGAACGCGAGAAGGTGAGGTTCAACGTTGAACTGTAGGGGATGGTTCTCCGGGGGAAAGCGGTTTCGCCGCGTTTCGTTAAGCGACGGGGTTAAGGAATTGCTACACCGCAAAAACGCCGTTGGCCGCCTTCGGGCTTCCCTTGCGCGGAAACCTTGATTCGACTTAACCAGATGGCTAGGAGAGGCGGCCTTGCGCTAGGGTGAGCCGGCATCCTATTTACATTCTAACCATCAAGAACCGATTCTGCCCGATTTCCCGGCGCCGGAATCCCCATCTCCAAAAAGGGTAGTCCATGAAGAACCCCGTCGAAACCTACATGAACCTCGTTCCGATGGTGGTCGAGCAGACCAATCGCGGCGAGCGGGCCTACGACATTTTCTCGCGCCTGCTGAAAGAGCGCATCATTTTCATCACCGGCCCGGTCGAAGACGGTATGGCGACGCTGGTTTGTGCACAGCTTTTGTTCCTCGAGGCCGAGAACCCGAAGAAAGAGATCAATCTCTACATCAACTCGCCGGGCGGCGTGGTGACCTCGGGCATGGCGATCTACGACACCATGCAGTTCATCAAGCCGGCGGTGTCGACGCTGTGCATCGGCCAGGCGGCGTCGATGGGCTCGCTGCTTCTGACCGCCGGCCACAAGGACATGCGTTTTGCCACGCCGAACGCCCGTATCATGGTTCACCAGCCTTCCGGCGGTTTCCAGGGCCAGGCCTCCGACATCGAGCGGCACGCGCAGGACATCATCAAGCTGAAGCGCCGCCTCAACGAGGTCTACGTCAAACACACCGGTAAGAGCTACGAAGACATTGAAAAGACGCTTGACCGCGACCATTTCATGACAGCCGACGAAGCCAAGGATTTCGGCCTCATCGACAAGGTCATTTCGTCGCGCGAGCCGGTCGAAGGCGCTGCGGCATAAGCGCTGCATGGCAGTTGCGTGGCTGGATAACGCGCTTTTGCTGGGATTTGCGGCATTTCGGCCACAATTGGCTGTTCCCTCGGTGGATGGGATTGCCTACGTTAAGGCTATGTTGATTTTCGACGGCTTAGCTTTGTGCAGGGTTGGCGCGAATCATTGCGACGTTTTCTGATTTGTGTTTCGTACGGAATGCGTTGCGGGAGCCGGGACACTGGCGGCGGCGAATTCCCGCGATAGATAGAATATGCGCCCTTTCAGCCAGACCATCGGCGGGCGGCCATGAAAGGACAGGAAAATGAGCAAAGTCGGCAACAACAGCGGTGATTCGAAGAACACGCTTTATTGCTCGTTTTGCGGCAAAAGCCAGCACGAGGTGCGCAAGCTGATCGCCGGCCCAACGGTGTTCATCTGCGACGAGTGCGTCGAGCTATGCATGGACATCATCCGCGAGGAGAACAAGACCTCGATGGTGAAGTCGCGCGAGGGCGTGCCGACCCCGCAGGAGATCCTGAAGGTTCTCGACGACTATGTCATCGGCCAGCCCTACGCCAAGCGCGTGCTGTCGGTGGCTGTCCACAACCACTACAAGCGCCTGGCGCATGCCGGCAAGAACAACGACGTCGAATTGGCGAAGTCCAACATCCTGCTGATCGGCCCGACCGGCTGCGGCAAGACGCTGCTTGCCCAGACGCTGGCCCGCATCATCGACGTGCCCTTCACCATGGCCGACGCGACGACGCTGACCGAAGCCGGTTACGTCGGCGAGGACGTCGAAAACATCATCCTGAAGCTGCTGCAGTCGGCCGACTACAATGTCGAGCGCGCCCAGCGCGGCATCGTCTACATCGATGAAATCGACAAGATTTCGCGCAAGTCCGACAACCCATCGATCACCCGCGACGTGTCGGGCGAGGGTGTGCAGCAGGCGCTTCTGAAGATCATGGAAGGCACCGTTGCCTCCGTGCCGCCGCAGGGCGGCCGCAAGCATCCGCAGCAGGAGTTCCTGCAGGTCGACACCGCCAATATCCTGTTCATCTGCGGCGGCGCCTTCGCCGGGCTGGACAAGATCATCTCGGATCGCGGCAGGAAGACTTCCATCGGCTTCGGCGCCATCGTGGCTTCGCCCGAGGATCGTCGCACCGGCGACGTGTTCCGCCTGGTCGAGCCCGAGGATCTCTTGAAGTTCGGCCTCATCCCCGAGTTTGTCGGCCGTCTGCCGGTCCTGGCGACGCTTGAAGACCTCGACGAGCCGGCGCTGATCCAGATCCTGACCGAGCCGAAGAACGCGCTGGTCAAGCAGTATCAGCGGCTGTTCGAGATGGAGAGTGTCGACCTGACCTTCCATGAGAATGCGCTGTCGGCGATCGCCAAGCGCGCCATCGAGCGCAAGACCGGCGCCCGTGGCCTGCGCTCGATCATGGAAGCGATCCTGCTCGACACCATGTTCGAACTGCCCGCTCTGGAAGGCGTGCGCGAAGTGGTGATTTCGGAAGAAGTGGTGACCGGCAGCGCCCGGCCGCTCTACATCTATTCCGAGCAGAAGGAAAAGAAGGGCAACGTCAGCGCCTGATCTGGCATCTGGCCTAACCTTTTTATGGAACGGCGCCCGCGGGGCGCCGTTTTGCTGTGGTGAGGTACCGATCCTTGTGACGGAGTGGATGAACGAACGTGTCGACCCTTGATCTTTGCCCCTCGTGCATCCAACTAACATCGGAAGGCCGTGGTGCCGAATTCTGTGCTGTAAAACTCCCGTCACAAACGGTGGTAGGCGGAACGATCCCCGGTCGTTAATATGAGATTCGCGGTTGGCTCGATTAGCGGCCGCGACATGAAAGGTTGGACAATGGCCAAAATATCCAAGGCTCCCAGCGACGGCGTCTTCGCAGTCCTCCCACTGCGCGACATCGTGGTGTTCCCGCACATGATCGTTCCGCTCTTTGTCGGGCGTGAAAAGTCGATCAAGGCGCTGGAAGAGGTTATGGGTCAGGAAAAGCAGATCCTGCTTGCCACCCAGATGAATGCCGCCGATGACGATCCCGAGCCCGATGCGATCTTCGACATCGGCACGCTCGCCAATGTGCTGCAATTGCTGAAGCTGCCAGACGGCACCGTCAAGGTGCTGGTCGAAGGCGCTTCGCGTGCCAAGATCGTCTCGTTCACCGACCGTCCGGACTTCCACGAAGCTACCGCCACGGCGCTGGTCGAGCCGGAGGAGGAAGAGGTCGAGGTCGAGGCGCTCGCCCGTTCGGTCGTCACCGACTTCGAAAACTACGTCAAGCTGAACAAGAAGATCTCGCCTGAAGTGGTGGGCGCCGCCAGCCAGATCGACGACTATTCCAAGCTCGCCGATACGGTTGCTTCGCACCTCGCCATCAAGATCCCCGAGAAGCAGGAGATGCTTGCCACGCTGTCCGTCAAGGAACGGCTGGAAAAGGCGATGGGCTTCATGGAGGCCGAAATCTCCGTCCTGCAGGTGGAGAAGCGCATCCGCTCGCGCGTCAAGCGCCAGATGGAGAAGACGCAGCGCGAATACTACCTCAACGAGCAGATGAAGGCGATCCAGAAGGAGCTCGGCGAAGGCGAGGACGGCCGCGACGAGGCCGCCGAGATCGAGGCGCGCATCAAGAAGACCAAGCTCTCCAAGGAGGCCCGCGAAAAGGCGGAAGCCGAGTTGAAGAAGCTGCGGACGATGTCGCCGATGTCGGCGGAATCGACCGTGGTGCGCAACTACCTCGACTGGATCCTGTCGATCCCGTGGGGCAAGAACTCCAAGGTCAAGCAGGACCTGGCGTTTGCGCAGAACGTGCTCGACACCGATCATTTCGGCCTCGACAAGGTCAAGGACCGCATCGTCGAGTATCTCGCCGTGCAAAGCCGCCAGAAGAAGCTGAAGGGGCCGATCCTGTGCCTCGTCGGCCCTCCCGGCGTCGGCAAGACCTCGCTCGGCAAATCGATCGCCAAGGCGACCGGCCGCGAATTCATCCGCATGGCGCTTGGCGGCGTCCGTGACGAGGCCGAGATCCGTGGCCACCGCCGCACCTATATCGGTTCGATGCCCGGCAAGGTCATCCAGTCGATGAAGAAGGCCAAGAAGTCCAACCCGCTCTTCCTGCTCGACGAGATCGACAAGATGGGCCAGGACTTCCGCGGCGATCCGTCATCGGCCTTGCTCGAGGTGCTCGATCCCGAGCAGAACTCGACGTTCATGGACCATTACCTCGAGGTCGAATACGACCTGTCGAGCGTGATGTTCGTGACGACGGCGAACACGCTGAACATCCCTGCGCCCCTGATGGACCGCATGGAGATCATCCGTATCGCCGGCTACACCGAGGACGAGAAGATCGAGATCGCCAAGCGTCACCTGATGCCCAAGGTGATCCGCGACCATGCCCTGCAGCCGAAGGAATTCTCCGTCGGCGAGGACGCGATCCGCGGCATCATCCAGACCTACACCCGTGAAGCGGGCGTCAGAAGCCTGGAGCGCGAGCTGATGAAGCTCGGGCGCAAGGCGGTGACCGAGATCCTGAAGACGAAGAAGAAGACGGTGAGCATCACGGCGGCGAACCTCGCCGATTACCTCGGTGTTCCGCGCTTCCGCTTCGGCCAGGTCGAGGCTGACGACCAGGTCGGTGTCGTCACCGGTCTTGCCTGGACGGAAGTCGGCGGCGAGCTGCTGACGGTCGAAGGCGTCATGATGCCCGGCAAGGGCCGCATGACGGTGACCGGCAATCTGCGCGACGTGATGAAGGAATCGATCTCGGCGGCGGCCTCTTATGTCCGCTCGCGGGCCATCGATTTCGGCATCGAGCCGCCGCTGTTCGACAAGCGTGACATCCACGTCCACTTGCCCGAAGGCGCCACGCCGAAGGACGGTCCGTCTGCAGGTGCTGCCATGGCGACAGCCATCGTGTCGGTCATGACGGGGATTCCGGTCCGGGCCGATGTGGCGATGACTGGCGAGATAACGCTTCGCGGCCGCATCTTGCCGATCGGCGGCCTCAAGGAGAAGCTGCTCGCAGCACTGCGCGGCGGCATCAAGAAGGTGCTGATCCCGGAAGACAACGCCAAGGATCTGGCGGAGATACCGGACAATGTGAAGAACGGTATGGAGATCATTCCGGTCTCACGTGTCGGCGAGGTTCTGAGGCACGCGCTGGTGCGCATGCCGGAGCCGATCGAGTGGGTCGAGCCGGTCAATCCGCCGGCTTCCACCGATACCGTTGACGATGCTGGAAAGTCGCTTGCACATTAGAAACTACTAAAGTTGCAGTGCACAAAGAGAGAGCCGGGCCTTGTGCCCGGCTTTTTCATGTGAAAAACCCACCTTTTCCGGGCTTTTTCCAACTTTTTCCGGCTTTTTGACTTGGGTTTGCGAGCGCTTCTTTCTAAAGTCCCTCTCCTGCCGGATGAGTCGAAAGTTCCGGTTTTCTCATGGAAGGGAATTTTTATGAACAAGAACGAACTGGTTTCCGCTGTCGCTGAATCCGCGAGCATTTCGAAGGGTGACGCACAGTCGGCGGTTGAGGCGGTGTTCTCCGTCATCACTGGCGAACTGAAGAAGGGCGGCGATGTACGGCTCGTCGGCTTCGGAAATTTCACCGTCTCCAAGCGTGCGGCATCGACTGGCCGCAACCCGCAGACTGGCGCGGAAGTGAAGATTCCGGCGCGTACCGTGCCGAAGTTCTCGGCCGGCAAAGGCCTGAAGGACGCGGTCAACTAAAAATTTTTTCAGAGAATGTTGAAAAGCCGGGTTCGCCCGGCTTTTCTTTTGCCTCGATGGCGGCAGGCCGTCAGCCCGCTGAGGCGAGCCTTCAGCCCACCGGCGCATCCGCGCGCATCAGGCCTTCCTGCTTGAGGTCCGCCCACAGCGCCGCGGGCAGCTTGGCATCGAGCAGGGCGCGGTTGCTTTCGACTTCACTCGGCCGCTGGCCGCCGGGGATGACCGACACCACGGAAGGGTGCAGCAGCGGAAACTGCAGCGCCGCCTCGATCAGCCTGACGCCATGGCGCTCGCAGACGGCCTCGATGCGCCCGACGCGTTCCATGATGTCACTTGGCGCCTCGGAGTAATTGTAATAGGCGCCTGGCTTCGGCCCGGTCGCCAGGATGCCGGAATTGTAAGGACCGCCGAGAACGATGCCGATGCCGCGTTGCTCACAGAGCGGCAGGAAGGTGGCAAGCGCTTCCTGTTCCAGCAGCGTGTAGCGCCCGGCCAGCAGGAACAGGTCGAAGTCGCCACGCTCCGCCAGCGTCTGGCAAACCTCCCACTCGTTGATGCCGCCGCCGAAGGCCTTGATCACGCCCTGGTCGCGCAGCGCAACCAGTCCGTTGTAGCCCGAGGCCATGAATTCCTCGATGCGCTGGTCTGACGCCTCCTTGCTGCCATGGGTGAAGATGTCGAGGTCATGGACGAAAAGGATGTCGATGCGGTCGACGCCAAGCCGTTCCAGCGACGCCTCGAACGAGCGCATGACGCCGTCGTAGCTGTAGTCGTAGACCTCCTTGCGCGTCGGTGTGTCGAAGAACTTGCCGATGCCGGTTCGTTCCTCCGGCGGGCAGGCGCGCAACAGGCGACCGACCTTGCTCGACAGCACATAGTCGTCGCGCTTCCTGCCGCGCAGGAAGGCATTGAGCCGTGTTTCGGCAAGGCCCAGGCCATAGAGCGGCGCGGTGTCGTAGTAACGGCAGCCGGTCGCCCACGCTGCCTCCAGCGTGGCGTTGGCATCCGCGTCGGGGACGGCGCGGTAAAGGTTGCCGAGCGGCGCGCTGCCGAAGCCAAGCTCGGTGAAGTCGAGGCCGCCATTGCCGATGCGGTCGAAATGCCGTGTCTTCATGTCGTGCTGATTTCCTGGATTGATTGTCTGACATGACACTATCACGCCGCTGGCTCAGCAAAAGCCGCCATGGCCGTTGGACAGGCATTTTCGCGGTGATAGCATGAACAAAAACAAGCCTTTTCCGAAAGCGCGCAACCCGAAATCACCGGCCACAACCCAGCCGGACAGATGGGACTCTCATGACGAATGCCGGCTCGGATATGTTTTCGACGGCCCTGCAAGAGCTGGGCGCCGTACTGGCGCGCGTCGACGAAGCCGGCATCGACACCGCCTGCGAAACCCTGGCCCGCGCGCAAAAGATCGTCGTCTATGGCTGCGGCCGCGAGGCCTTGCAGCTCAAGGGTTTCGCCATGCGCCTCTATCACCTTGGCCTTGAGGTGTCGGTGGTCGGCGACATGAACACGCCACCGCTTGGCCCAGCCGATGTCTTCCTGGTCAGTTCCGGCCCGGGCGAGACGACGACGGTGCTTACCTTGATGCAAGTCGCCCGCCAGGCCGGCGCCACCGTGCTTTTGCTCACCGCCGAGGCAGGCAGCAGTGCGGTCGCGCTTGCCGACTTCACCTTGCTGATCCCGGCGCAGACCATGGCGCGTGACCAAGGGCCGCAAAAGACATCGCTGCTGCCGATGGGATCGGTCTTCGAAGGGGCGCTGTTCCTGCTGTTCGAGGTCATGGTGCTGAAGCTCAAGGCGCTGACCGGCCAGTCGTCCGAGGCCATGCGCGCCCGCCACACCAACATGGAATAGATCATGCGCTACGAACTGATGCTGCCGCACCAGATCCGCAAGGCGATCGCCGAGAATTGGCCGGTCGCTCTCCCGCTCGGCGTGCTCGAATATCACGGCGAGCACATGGCCGTCGGCATGGACACGCTGGCGGTCATCAAGACGCTGGAGCTCTACGAGAGGGAGGCCGACATCGTCATCCTGCCGGCTTTCTACTACGGTGCGGCGAGCTATGTGGTGGCAGCACCCGAAGGCAACGGCTCAGTGCAGGTCGGCGGCAACCAGCTGGCGCCGTTCGCCGAAGAATTGTTCTACAGCCTGCTGCGCATCGGCTTTCGCAACATCAACGCCATCATCCACCACCAGACCGAGAACTTTGCCGCCGGCATGCCGACCGATCTCGCCTTCAAGGCCGCCGGCCGCCAGGCGATCTTCCGCTTCCTCGAGAAGCAGCGCGGCGAGGGCTGGTGGGGCTCAGACGAAATGGCCGATTATTATGCCGGGCACGCCGCCGGCGAGAATTTCTTCAACTGGGTGCAGGTGCACCCGCTCATGTCGGCTGCCATGAACGGGAAATATCCGTTCGATCACGCCGGCATCGGCGAGACGTCGCTGATGCTGGCGCTGTGTCCGGAAGCGGTCGATGCCGGGCGTTTTGGCGAGAATACCGCGTGGTATACGGCGAGTGCGCCGGAGGCCTCGGCGGAGCTGGGGCGAAAGGGTGTGGCGATGATCATGGATCACCTGAGGGCGATATTGGGGCGCTAGCAGACAAAGTCGCTCTGTAGCGATCCTTCACACCCCCCCTCTGTCCTGCCGGACATCTCCCCCGCAAGGGGGGAGATCAGATGTCATTTCCGCTTTCGTCATCACCTACGTCGCAAGAAAAGCGATGCAGCCAAAGCTGCCGATCTCCCTCCTTGCGGGGGAGATGGCCGGCAGGCCAGAGGGGGGTGCTGTCCCGCCGAGGTCAACAGTAGAAGGGCACGCCGCCTCTCGCCTACTTCACCGCCCCCGCCGTCATGCCCATGATCAGATAGCGTTCAAGCGCAATCCCGATGACCGCCAGCGGTGCGATCGCGGCGGTGGCAAGCGCCGCCATCGACCACCAGTTGATGCCTTGCGAGCCGGTCTGGCTCGCCACCATCACCGGGATGGTCTTGGCGTCGGTCGAGGTCAGGAGTGCCGCAAAAAAGTACTCGTTCCAGCACAGCACCATCGCCAGGATGAAAGCGGCGACCATGCCCGGCAGTGCAATCGGCATGACGATGCGGAAAAAAGCGCCCCAGATCGAGAGGCCGTCGACCAGCGCTGCCTCCTCGAGCTCGACGGGGATCGAGTTGAACTGGTCGCGCATGATCCAGATGACGATCGGCAGCACCATCAGCGTGTAGAGCAGGATCAGGCCGATGCGGGTGTCGAGCAGGCCGACTTCCCGGTAAAGCACCAGGAAGGGCAGGGCCAGCACCACCGGCGGCAGGATCAGCTGCGACAGGAAGAAGAAGGAGATGTCCTCGTTCTTGAACCAGGCGAACTGATAGCGATACCGGGTCAGCCCATAGGCGGCGAGGCTGCCGATGACGATGGCGAGGCTCGATGCGCCGACCGAGGTGATGACCGAATTCATGAAGCGCTTGAAAAACTCCTCGCGCACCGTCGAGGTCTGGAAGATCGAATCCGGCGACAGGCCGAGCGAGCGCCAGCCCTTCCAGTCCGGCTGGAAGTCGACGAACGGGATGAGGTGTCCTTGCGTGACGTCGACCGCGGTCTTGAACGAGGTGGTGATCGTCCAGTAGATCGGGAACAGGCAGATGAAGGCCCAGAACGCCAGCGCGCCATAGATGAAGATGCGATTGGCCAGAAAACCCAGCGGTGAGCGGATTTCCGAGGCAGCATAGTCGGTGGTCTGGACGCTCATTGTGCCTCGTCAGTTCACGTTGCGCACGAAGCGATTGGCGAATTTCAACAGCCAGGTCACGAACACGACGATGATGACGAGATAGGCCATCGCCAGCATGGTGCCGTAGCCGACATTCGAGCGGTCGCGGTATTCGCGGTAGATGAAGCTCGACACCGAATCCGTGGCGCCGCCAGGCCCGCCGGAGGTGACGGTAATGATGATGTCGGCGAGCTTCAACTTGAAGATGATGCGCAGGATCACCGCCGTGACCGACACCGGCAGCATCAGCGGGAAGGTGACCTGCCAGAAAGTCTGCCAGGGCGTGGCGCCATCGACGCGCGCCGCTTCCAGCACGTCGCGCGACATCGCCTGCAGGCCGGCCAGCAGCATTATCATCATGAACGGGATGAAGGTCCAGGCGTCGAGCACCATGATCGAGATGCGGGCGGTGATCGGGTTGGAGAAGAAGGCGGGGTTTTCCCAGCCGAGATGGCGCGCCAGCGTCGCCGCCGGCCCGAAACGGTACTCCATCAGCGATTTGCCGATCATCCACGACACCGCGACCGGCGACAGCATCAGCGGCATCAGGAAGACGACTCGGAAGAATTTGCGCGCCCGGATCTGCGCGTTGAGCAGCAGCGCCAGGCCGAAGGCAATCACATACTCAACCAGCACGGCGAGCACATAAAGCACCATGTTGAACAGCGCATTGCGGTAGTAGGGATCGGCCAGCATCTGCCAGAAATTGTCGAGCCCGTTGAACTTGCGGCCGGAAAAGGATGACAGGTTCCAGTCGGTCAGCGCGATGTAGAAGCCAAACAGCGTCGGGAAGATCACCATGGCGATGGTGAACAGCAGCGCCGGCAGCAGGAACAGCGCGCGCTGGCCGTCCTCGCCGCGCGTCAGCACCTGGCCGATGCCGAGCGCCACGCCCCACAGAACATAGGCATAGACGATCGGACGCCAGGTCTCGAAGCCGAGCGTGGTGATCTCGTTCTTGTAGAGGATCTCAAACGCGATCACCGCCAGCAGGCCAAGCGTGGCGGCCGCCATCAGGGCAAAACCCGCCCGCTTGCGGGCCGGCGAGATCAGATCGGCTGGGCCGGCGTTGGCCGGCCATGCATTGGTGGTCTGGTCAGCCACGCGTCCCCGTCCGTTTAAAAATCAAGCCTGCGACCGGCCCGAGCCGGTCAGGTCCGGCGGCTTGCACCGCCGAACCTGTTGTCACGATAGGATCAGCCTACACGCCGAGCGAGGCCTTGTAGAGCTTGATCTGGTTTTCGCGGCCGATCTGGTCGGTCAGCTTCTCCCAGGCCGCGGCAATGGCGTCGGCGCCTTCCTGCGCCTTCATCTTGCCAGCGAATGTGTTGGCCAGAATGTCCTCGGCAGCCGAATAGTACTGGAAGATGCCGGGGATGCGCGGCTCGATCGCCGCGTTCGGATGGTTGTAGCTGTCGGCTTCCGACTTCAGATACGAGGTGATGAACGCCTCGTCGTAGCCTGCCGCCACCCATTCGGGAATGTCGAAATGCGAGTTGCGGTAGGGCTGGAAGCCGGACGGATACATCGCCGTCCAGATCGACAGGTCCTTGCCGCCGAGATGAGCGGCGGCCGACCATGCCGCTTTTTTCTTCTTTTCGTCCGTATCGACGCGGGCCATGACGTAGACGCCCCAGCCGAGATAGGCGCAGTTCGGCGCATAGTTCGGGCCGCTGGCGAGTTTGTCCCAAGCGCCGGTCTTGGCATTGTAGACGTCGTCGGACCCCGGCAGGATCGAGAAGCCGGTGACGTCGCCGATGACCGAGCTATCGTTGGTCTTGACGTTGGAGCCGACGTCGCCCCACCAGGTGACCATCGAACCGGTGCCGGCCAGGAACTGCTGGAAGGCTGTCGTGTTCGGGTCGGCGTTGATCTGGTCGGCGGGCTCCGACGGCAGCGCGTCGATGACGTCCTGGATGGCGCGCACCCAGGCCGGATTGTTGATGCGCGGCTTCATCGTGTCGGCATCGAACAGCCAGGCCTTGTCGTCGGGATGCTTGGCATAGGCGGTGGCGCGGCTGCCGAGGAAGTAGAAGCCGAAACCGCCCCAGGCCTTGGGCGCATCGAGATAGCCGAAGACGTCCTGGTCCTTGAACTTCTTGCCCTTGAGGAATTTTGTGACGGCCTGGACTTCCTGCCAGGTCTTCGGCACACCCCATTCGGTGGCCGCGCCGCCGTCCTTCCACGCCTTGGCGAGGTCGGCATCGGCAAAAACGTCGGTGCGGTAATTGAAGTTGTGCGCATCGCCATCGACGGTGATCCGGTACTGCTTGCCGTCCCAGGTGCCGACCGGCGGCTGCAGATAGGCCACGACATCCTTCATGTCGATCTGCTCTTTGACCCAGTCGGGCATCTCGGACGTCAGGCCCTTGCCGCAGACATCGCCTTCGAAGGGCGCGCCCATCTCGATGATGTCGAAGTCGACGGTGCCGGTGGCGATCGACTGCTGCAGGCGGGCATTGTAGTCGGCCTGCGCCAGGTCGATCCAGCTGATCTTGGCGCCGGTATAGGCCTCCCACGGCTTCAGGAAGCCGCGGAACAGCACATTGTGCAGGTTCTGGTTGTTGAGGCCCATGAAGGTGAGCTCGACGCCGGCGAATTCGCCTTCCTTGACGTTGGCCTTGGTGGCTTCCAGGCAGAGTTCGCCGACCTTCTGGAAATCGGCATCCGTCGGCTGACCCTTGCCGACGCCGGGGATCTGCAGAATTTTGGAGCGTAGCTCGCTGGCGGCTTCAGCCGGGCGGGTGAAAGCGCCGAGCCCAGCGCCCGATGCGGCGGCGATCGCGGCCATCGAGGCCGCGCCTTTGAGTATGTCACGCCGGGTGGCACCCGCGCGGACGAGTTTTTCGTACAGACCGACTCTCATCTATTCCTCCCAGAACAACAGTCGTGAATTAAAATGCCAATCCCTCCGACGCCGAAACGTCGGCGGTTCTCCTTTATCATACGGGGACGTGGGACCCCACCCTGCGTCGCCTGGAGCTCCGATTTTCGGATAAAAATCCGACTGCCGGATTGGCAACAGCTAATATTTGCGTAATCGATTACCTTGTCAACACGATTGGCTTTTTATCGATAACATACCGACTTGCCCTTGCCGTTGGCAATGGCTAGCTTCACCGCGAGAAAAGGGGGGACGATGGCTCAAGTCGCGATCAGCAATGTGGCCAAGGCGTTCGGAACCGTCAAGGTCCTGCACGAGGTCAGCGTCGATATCGCCGATGGCCAGTTCGTGGTGTTGGTCGGCCCGTCGGGCTGCGGCAAGTCCACGCTGCTCAGGATGGTGGCCGGGCTGGAGACCGTCTCCGGCGGCACGATCGCCATTGGCGAGCGCATCGTCAACAATCTGCCGCCGGCCAAGCGCGACATCGCCATGGTGTTCCAGAACTACGCGCTCTATCCGCACAAGACGGTGGAGCAGAACATGGCGTTTGCGCTGAAGCTGCGCAAGACCGATCCAGCCGTGGTCGCCGAGCGGGTCAAGCGCGCCGCCGACATTCTCGACCTCAATCCGTACCTGAAACGTTATCCGCGCCAGCTATCCGGCGGCCAGCGCCAGCGCGTCGCCATGGGCCGCGCCATCGTGCGCAATCCGCAAGTCTTCCTGTTCGACGAGCCGCTCTCCAATCTCGACGCCAAGCTGCGCGTGCAAATGCGCACCGAGATCAAGGAACTGCACCAGCGGCTGAAGACCACCACCATCTACGTCACCCACGACCAGATCGAGGCCATGACCATGGCCGACAAGATCGTCGTCATGCGCGATGGCCGTATCGAGCAGGTCGGCGCGCCATTGGAATTGTTCGACCGGCCGGCCAATCTGTTTGTCGCCGGCTTCATCGGCTCGCCGTCGATGAACCTGCTCAAAGGCGTGGTGCGCAAGGGCGACAAGGTCGAGATAGCAGGCACGCTGTTCCCGGTCGCGGCCGGCAGCGCCGCCAAGGAGGGCCAGGCCGTGGTCTATGGCGTGCGGCCCGAGCATCTCGAAATCCATCCCGACGGCGTGCCGGCAAAGATCTCGGTGGTCGAACCCACGGGTTCCGAAACGCTGGTCTTCGTGCGCTTCGGCGACAGCGGCGAGATGGTGGCGCTGTTTCGCGAGCGCCACGACTTCAAGCCCGGCGACACGCTCAATCTCAAGCCGCGCCTCGACCAGGTCCATCTCTTCGACGCCGAGACCGGCAACCGGCTCTGATTTCCAATCGACTTTGACCAAACTGTTTGACGAGGACTGCCATGCTCAAAGGGATCAACCCATTGCTCAATGCCGATGTGCTCCAAGCGCTCAGGGCAATGGGACACGGCGACGATCTGATCATCGCCGACACCAATTTCCCCGCCGATTCGGTGGCAAAGCAGACCGTGCTCGGCAAGCTGCTGCGCATCGAGGCGCCGGCGGCCGATGTCGCCAAGGCGGTGCTGTCGCTCTATCCGCTCGACACTTTCGTCGACGACGCGGCCGCGCGCATGGAGATTGTCGGCAAGCCGGACGAGATTCCGCCGGTGCAAAAAGAGGTGCAAAAGGAGATCGACAAGGCCGAGGGCAAGGCATGGCCGATGATCTCGGTCGAGCGCTATGCCTTCTACGAGCGCGCCAAGAAAGCCTATTGCGTCATCCAGACCGGGGAGCGCCGCTTCTATGGCTGCTTCGCCTTTCGCAAGGGCGTCGTGCCGCCGGACGCCGAGTAGGGCCATGGCGTCGGGCAAGCCTGTCGTCATTCTGGGCGTTTTCGTCGCCGACACCGCTTACCGGGCCGATCGACAGCCGCGCATGGGCGAGACCATTCTTGGTAATTCCTTCAAGCTGGGACCTGGCGGCAAGGGCTCGAACCAGGCAGTGGCGGCAGGCAAGCTCGGCGCCGACATCACTTTCCTGACCCGGCTTGGCGTCGATGCTTTCGCCGACATGGCCAAGGCGACCTGGGCAGAGGCGGGCGTGAAATCCGCCGTCATCGACACGCCGCAAAGCTATACCGGCGCGGCCTACATCTTCATCGAGGAGACGACCGGCAACAACGCCATCATCGTCAGCCCGGGTGCGGCGATGCTGATCTCGTCTGAAGACATCGAGGCCAATGCCGGCCTGATCCGTGGAGCCGGCGTCTTCGTCACCCAGCTCGAACAGCCGATCGACGCGGCACTGCGCGCACTCGAGATCGCGCGCGGGGCAGGGGTGACCACCATCCTCAATCCGGCGCCCGCTGCCAAGTTGCCGGACCGCATCTACACGCTGTGCGACTATGTGACCCCCAACGAAACCGAGGCCGAGGAACTGACCGGCATCAAAGTTTCTTCGATCGACGACGCCCGCCGCGCCGCCGACAGCCTGCTCAAAAAAGGTGTCGGCTCGGTCATCATCACGCTCGGCGAAAAAGGCGCGCTGCTGCACACGGCCGGTCGGTCCAACCATGTTCCGGTGGTCAATGCCGGCGCAGTGGTCGAAACCACCGGCGCGGGCGATGCCTTCAATGGCGGCCTGGCCGCCGCACTCGCCAAAGGCGTGGAGCCGCTGCAAGCCGTCCGCTTCGCCTGCGCCGTCGCCGGCATTTCGGTGACGCGGCCGGGTACGGCGCCATCCATGCCGACGCTGCATGAGGTCGAGGCGCTGCTGGCCGAGGGGTGAGGTCGTTGCGGGAGAGATCGAGTTCAGATCCGACCGGATCTGAATTGCCTCGCAAGACCATGATTCTAGACGATTATGTCACATTTCTCCTGAGGAGAAATGGCGCGAGTGACGGGGCTCGAACCCGCGACCTCCGGCGTGACAGGCCGGCGAAAACGCCTGATTAATCAACGACTGATTCAATTCCTTACGCTCTCGAATTTGCGGGAAAAAGCGCGAAATTGAAACATGCTTATCAGAACTCCTCGTCGTAATCCGCGAGTCATTAACTTCCGATCCTCAGCTTATCGACGACGCGTCCGGGGGGTGCACGATCCTTCTGACGACGACGGGCACTGCGCGCGCGTATTTGTAGCAAGCCGCCAGGCTGAAGCTACACAACCGCCGGGCATGTTACTGCCTCGGATCATTAATTTTTCGCTAGCGTTTGATTAAGCCCCTTAGAGCCGGACGTCTGGGCGTTTTGTAATGCACGGCAATAGCCGGGCGGGCGCCGGTCGCCTCCGTCATGTCGCCGCTGCGCCGCGTCAGGCTTTTTTCTCACCAAGCCCGAAAAGTGTTTTCGAGAACTCCCATATCGTCTCCGCGCAAGGTTTCGCACCAATGCAGCGAGAGCTTGGGGCAAGGAGCCCGGCATTGATCGCCAGGGCTCCTGAGAGAACGGTGGACTCGGCGTCAGAGTCTCGTCGGTGGCCTTTTTCCAAGTGCCAGATTGAGGAGCGACACAGCTTCGTCGCGGCCAAGTTCGGAAGCCCATGTGTTCATCGTGCAAAAGCGCGAAATCTCGTAATGCTCGAGGGCTTGGGCAACAGCTAGAAGGCCGGCATCTAGTGCAGGCGCGCCCTTGTATTCTTCCATGATCTCGGCGCCTTCATCCGTGATGCCGACGATAGCCGCGCAGGTCTTTGCCTGTGGCTTCTTGCCGATCTCTTCGAGAACCTCTGGGGCCTATTAGCTGCCGTTCAGCATTCGATACGCCCCGAAATCGCGGTCACGCGTCTGGTGCCACCGTCGCCCATTGCTCGCCCAAATTGCAGATCCTTAGCGGGAGAGCGCTTCTGCTCTCACCACTCGCAGGCACGAGATATTTCGGTGTTGGGCGTGATGCACCTTTTTTCTCCGTCGATCAAAAATGGTGGGGCGGGAGATTCGCTCCCTTTTCGCGCCCCCTAAAAGCAGACGCTTGATTCGTTGACTGACCCTTGGGCGAAATTGTCTGTCCGCAAGCCAAGTATGTTCCGGAAACCAACAAGACCATCAGCGTCGAGTCGAGAATATCATGGCCGACAAGGATGCCTGTCATCCCTCCAGCAACGTATATTATGACGGTGACCACCATTATGGTGGCGCCAAAACGTTCCAGCGGATCAGCACTGATGCGCAGGACTCTTGTCGCATTCCGGATCGTCACGACGAATATTGCAGCCAATGTCAGCGCACCTGCGAGTCCGGCCTGCACCAAAGCCGTAAGGAAGCCGTTGTGAAAGTGGTTGAAGCCTTCGGTGGCGCCAAAGCGCTGTTTGAACCCCTGCCTTGAAAGCATCCGGCCGGCGGCCATTCCGTGACCAAAAACGGGCGCTTGGCGAAAGGCATCGAGCCCGACGTCCCACAACCCGACCCGCAACCCGAGCGGCGTGGTATAATCGCCGTTGACGGCGAGGGCATTCCAGTCCTCGAACAGGACATGTGTGCGATCGGCGACAATCGGAGACGTAATTGCCGTGATGATCAATGTCGATGCTCCGGCAATCACCAGCAACTGCTTCATGTCTGATCGGAAGACCCTTTCGCGATGGGTCACAAGCACCGCTACCAGCGCGATGAGCAAGGCCACCCAGACCATGCGCGAGCCCGAGTAGAGTGTCGCCACCACACCGGCAAGCGCGGCGGCCGTGAGCGGCTTCCACGCTTTCTCGACCCCAGACAGAGCACCTGTAAGACACATCATCACGGCCAGGCAGGTGACCGTGGCAAACACGATGGGGTTTCCGGCCCCACCTTCGGGTCTCAGCATCCCAATCCAGTGGTATTGGACGATGGCCAGCACCAGTGCCCCAACACATGCTGCGGCGCTGGCACGAACGGCAGTGCGTGCGAGGCTCTCCTTGTCCATGATGCTCCACGTCGAATAGGAAATCGGGAACAACAGCAAGGTCATCAGGGGCAAGAAATGAGTGGCATCGGCCCGCAGCGTCCCGTTTACGATCGACGCCAGGATCTGGGCGGCGCAATAGGCATAGATGGCAGTGGTCATGGCAAGCATAGGCCGATCAATGTTAAGGCGCCGCCGGCCGGCCGCCAGCAGCGCCAATGACCAGAGCGCGCCGCCATGGAAGACGAAGCTCACCACCGAACCGAATACCGGCGGCGAAAAGAAGCAGGCGATCGAGAAATACTGGTTGACCTGGTCAGTCGTGAAATGGCGACGGAGCGATTTAAACAGGGTTCAATGCCTTTGCTTCGTTGGCTTCCAGGTCGCCTGAGGGTCGGTTCGAACGACCCTGGCGCACGTCGGTTCGCCTCTCCCTCCCGTATAGCTGCTCGCTTTCGCGTCTGATAGTGCCGAACGTCTCGTCCCTTCCGACGGCATGAGAGGGCACCGCAAAGACTAAACCGCCCGGGCTCACCACCCATCACGCTGCGATCGCGTTTGAAAATCCCTTGGTCGCTCCCCGCCAGGACTGGAACATCAACACGTCCCAGAGTAGATATTGGTTGTTTTGGTGCCCGGAGAGGTGTTCGAACCAGGCACGCCGGATCGCTTCAGGCCGGAAGAATCCGTCTTCGCGCAGCCGGCGCTCGTCGAGCAACTCCTCGGCCCATTCGCGCAAAGCGCCGCGCAACCAGGAATCAATGGGCACGCCGAAGCCCATCTTGGGGCGTTCGACAAGCTCTTTTGGAAGATGCCTGTAAAGCAGCTGTCGCAGAGGCCACTTGGTCTGGCCGCCGGCGCGCAGAATTGAGAGCGGTAGCGACAGCACGAAGCTTATGAGTCGATGGTCGAGAAACGGTACACGTGTTTCAAGACTGACGGCCATGGCGGCGCGATCGACCTTCACCAGTATGTCGTCGGGTAGATAGCTCATAAGATCGATGTACATCATCCGCTCGACGCTACCGGGCAAATCCGGCAACGGTTCCAGGCCGGTCAGCATTGTTGGCGGCTCGACCGCATCCGAGATGATCTCGGTCGGGTCCCAGTGCGAGCACAGGCGACGGTAGACATCGTCCATGGTCCGCAGCGAAAGCACAGACGCGGCTTTGTGGATCATGTCGCCGACGCGTTCGCGGCGCAGGCGTTGCGGGAGGAGCGGCATGATCCCGCCCGCGAGGTTGTTGTAGAGGCCGGCCGACGGCAATGTCGCCAGGCTAGCAGACGCGCGGCGCAGACCGACCGGAATTCGGGACAACTTGTTCCAGAACGCATCGGCGAGCGCGTAGCGGTTGTAGCCTGAGAACAACTCGTCGCCGCCGTCACCCGACAACGCCACGGTAACGCTGCCACGTGCCAGTTTCGAGACGAGGAAAGTCGGGATTTGCGAGGAGTCAGAGAAAGGCTCGCTATAGATGCCCGACAGTTGCGGCACCACGTCGAGCGCGTCGCGCTGGTTGAGATAGAGCTCTGTATGATCGGTGCCGAGATGGCGCGCCACTTGCTTGGCATGGTGCGCCTCGTTGTAGCCGACGTCCTCGAAGCCGATTGTGAAGGTGCGCACCGGCCGCGCACTGATCGACTGCATGACTGCCACGACCGCGGAAGAATCGATGCCGCCAGATAGGAAGGCGCCAAGCGGCACGTCGGCGATCATCTGCCCTTCAAGTGAGCGGCGCAGATGACGCTCGACCTCGTCGACCACCTCTTCAGAGCTGCCCAGGAAAGGCTCGCGCCGGCCTTGCGCTGCGACGTCGCTGGCGCGCCAGTAATTTTCGACGCGCGGCTCATTCATAGGATCGGAGAGGACGAGTAAGTGGCCGGGTCTCAGTTTCCGTATGCTCTGATAGATGCTGTAGGGCGCGGGGATGTAGTTGTGGCGCATCATCAGCGCCAACGCATTGCGGTCTATCTCCGGGCGCCAGTCCGGCAGAGGTTGAAAGGCGCTGAGTTCCGAGGCAAACGCGAAGGCCTTGCCGACACGGCCGTAGTAGAGCGGCTTTTCACCCACGCGATCGCGACCGAGAACCAGAGTTCTTTCACGCCGGTCCCAGACGCCAAAAGCAAACATACCGGCGGCCAGTTCGAGTGCTTTTTTGGTCCCTAGCTCTTCGATGGCGACCAGGAGGACCTCGGTATCGGAATGTCCACGCCACGCGTGTACACCAAATTGCTGGTCAAGGTGCGCCCGCATCTCGCCGTGATTGTAGACCTCGCCATTGAAGACAATGACATAGCGGCCTGTGTGAGAGATCATTGGCTGGGCGCCAGCCGAGGACAGGTCGATGATGGCAAGGCGGCGCTGGCTGAGCGCGACGCCCGCCTCGGCGTCGCTCCAGACCCCGTCGCCGTCGGGTCCACGATGTCGGATGTGGTCGGCCATCCGACGCACAGTATGGCCGCCGCCGCTCGTCGCAGCCGCTCCACCCACAATGCCGACGATACCGCACATCCGCCGTTACAGCTCCATATCGGCTTGCCCAAGTTATCCGCGCGTCACCAGACTGGGAAGAAGCCCGTGGCTATAAATCTATCCGCTCGAAACACCATTCACCACAGCCGGTGCCGAAAAGGCCAACTCCCGGCAGCACATTGAAACGCCGATCCGTGCGAAACCCAAGATTTTCCACAATCCGCTCCAACTCGCTGGCTAACGCGGATTGATAGGGATAGCCGCCAAGCCAGTCGTCGACATCCGCCAGAAATTCCATGCCTCGGCGCGCGCGGTAGTTCCTTACAAACGATATCGGGTCCCGGTGGCGCAGGGTCCTTGCGACCATATAAGCCGAGACAAAGACCGCCTTGATCGGCGGCCGTACCCATCGATGCGAGGCGTAGAACCTCTTTTCGACCGTCCATAGTCCGCACAGCGGCGTCTTAAGATAGATCGCAATACCCAGTCGCCCAGAGCGGCCGACCAAGCCAGCCGCATTGGCGATCGCTGTCCACATATCTCCGGTATGGTGGAGGACCCCCCATGAATAGACGACATCGAACGTGCCGGTGGGCAGCGAGGATCTGTCAAGGATATCGGCCCGCTCAACGGTCCAATCGGCATCGGGTGCAAACCGGGACAGGACGGCCCTGGTCGTCTCCACGCAATCCGCGTCATAATCGAGTGCTGTGACTTTCGCCGCGCCGAGCCGGAGTGCGGCCGCTGAATGCAGCCCCGAGCCGCAGCCGATGTCCAGAAAAGTCATGCCGTTGAGGTCACCCGCCAGTCGACCAAGATCCTCACACGCCCGGTCCAGATGTTCGGCCTCGAAACGCGCGGCAAGCTCGGACCAGTTGCGGCCGAAATCATAGCGCGCGTTCATTTGTCGCCCACCTGTCGTCCTTTTTGCGTGGCACCGCCTCTGCGGATCATACCCGATAGTACTCCCGATACCATTCGCAAAGCGGAGAACTCCGACCTCTATTGGAATCCGGCCTGGATCCCGTCGCCTCCTCGAGCGAACTGACATCGACGAAAGTTGCCGGCACGTCACCCGGCTGCAGCGGCATGGGATTGCGGTTCGCCTTTAGTCGGAGCGCGTTCTCCAGCACCGCGATGAGCCGTTCAGCTGAACTGGCGAACTGCCGTCGATATTGTGGATTCTGAACGGCGCGTTGCTGATCGCTGGATCCGGCGACGCTTTCCCACTGCGGGTTGGGTGTCGCGGGCTGACGCATGGCGCGGACGATGCCTTCGACAATATCGCCGACATAAGTGAAATCGCGCTGCATGTTGCCATGGTTGAAGAAGTCGATCGGCTCGCCAGCGACGATGGCCTCAGCGAAGATGAGCAGGGCCATGTCTGGCCGTCCCCACGGACCATAGACGGTGGAGAAGCGTAATCCTGTCGTGGGCAGTGCAAACTGATGGCTGTATGTATAGGCCATCAGCTCGTTTGCCTTCTTGATGGCGGCGTAGAGGCTGAGCGAATGGTCAGCCGAATCGGGCCACGCAAACGGCATGCGCGTGCTGCGGCCGTAGATCGAGCTCGATGACGCATAGACAAGATGGTTCACCGAGGCGTGCCATCCCAGGCCGATAACAGCAATGCGTTCGACGTCCTTGTATGGTAGGCGTTACGTCAATTCAACGACACGCTGTTGCCAAGGGGCAAGTCTCCGCTCGAAAGCAACTCTGAGACACTTTTGGCGAAGCATCTGCTCGATGTTGTGGATAACATGCGCCATGATTGGGTTTTGCGTGTCAAAAATCTACAAGGGTCGGATGGGTCGCGAGCAATCACCCCAAGAAATGACTGCATGAAACGAATCGTCGTCATCGTCAGCGAACCAACGTCCCTCGCAAGCACCAGGGGACACTTGCTTCTTGCGCTGCGCGATTCCGGGTACGAAGTTCATGCCATGGCGCCGGTCGACGCCATGACCATCCGTTGGCTGGCCGAGAACGGCGTCCACTTTCATCCATTGCCAATGGAACGAGCCGGGATTGCTCCGTTCGGCGATACGGTGTTGGCTTTTCGTCTCCACAACCGGCTAAGAAAACTCAAGCCTCAGGTGGTGTTGACCTGTGCAATCAAGCCGATCGTCTACGGCATCCCGGCTGCGTTGCTTGCCGGGATCCAGCGACGGCACGCACTTGTCACCGGCCTCGGCTACGCCTTCACGGACCGGCACAAGTCACCACGCTGGAGGATGGTAAACGCAGTGGCTCGGCTCCTCTATGCCGCAAGCCTTCGGGTTGCCACCACGGTCACCTTCCAGAACGACGATGACCGCAACGACTTCCGTCGCCTTGGGCTGCTCGGGCGGACCCAAGCTAATGTCGTCAACGGCTCGGGAGTCGATCTAGACCGATTCAAAGTCGCGCCACTACCCGATCAGCCGCGATTTCTGATGATTGCACGCCTGCTGCGTGACAAAGGCCTCGCCGAATATCTGGGTGCGGCGACGCTGGTTAGGGCTGTCAGACCTGACGCCCGTTTCCACCTCGTCGGAGATATGGATCCAAACCCCTCGGGGTTTCCATTATCGGAGGTTGAGGAGGCAGTCGCCGGCGGAGCCATCCGTTATCACGGACCGGTCGAGGACGTCCGTCACATCATCGCGGATACGCGTATCTTCGTGCTTCCGTCGTATCGCGAGGGGACGTCGCGATCGGTTCTGGAGGCCATGGCGATGGGGCGCCCGGTGATCACAACGGATGCGCCGGGTTGCCGGGCGCCAATCGTGCCCGGGGTCAACGGGCTGCTGGTTCCGGTTGGTGCCACCACATCGTTGGCTGAAGCCATGATCCGCTTGATAGACAACCCCGACGAAGCCGTATCCATGGGCAAGAACAGCCGATCGATTGCCGAACAGCGCTATGATATTCAGAAAGTTACAGCTGACATGATGGGCATCATCGAAGGGGGAGACCGAGCCGCAGGATGACATTCACAGGCAACCCATCGTCGAATCGGTACGAGTTCGGAGCCAATTGGGCGTCGTTCGTCGACAAACACTACTCGACTGAACGTCGGCAGGTGGCGGCCGACAAGCTTCTGTCCTTCCTCGGCAAGCAGAGCCTGGAAGGAATGGATTTTCTCGATATCGGCAGCGGCAGCGGGCTACACTCGCTTGCCGCCTTCGACGCAAAGGCGGATCGGATACATTCCTTCGACTTTGATCCGCTTTCGGTAAGTACCACCGGCAGGCTTCGCAAATTGGCCGGGGACCCGCCGAACTGGGCCGTCGAACGAGGTGACGTTCTCGATGCCGACTATCTTGAGGCGCTGGGCACTTGGAGCTTGGTCTATTCATGGGGCGTGCTCCATCACACTGGCGCCATGTGGCAAGCAATTGAGAATGCTGCACGAAGGGTAGGGCCTGGCGGCCTTTTCTTCATCGCTCTCTATTCGTCGAATGTCGTAACGCCTTCCGCGCAATTCTGGCTCAATGTAAAACGTCGGTACAATGCCGCCAACCCTCGTCAAAGGCGATGGATCGAATGCTGGTACATCTGGCGTTTCGGCCTTGGCAGAAATCCACTTCGGCTGCCAATGCTCCTGAAGCAGATTCGCGAGAAGAAAAAAGGTCGCGGCATGAGTTACATGACCGACGTCCGCGACTGGCTGGGAGGGTGGCCAATGGAGTTCGCCGACGACCAGGCCGTGATCGACTTCTTGAAGCAACGGTTCGATTTCGAAATCGTCAGGATATCCACCGGTGAAGCCTGCACGGAATTTCTCTTCCAGAACCCTGGCAAGGTGCAATCCAAACCGAACTGACGTGGCGGCCTTGCTGCACCGGCGGCGCCAGCCCGATCAGGCACGTTGCCGAACCCGTCCACGCGATGCATTCAAGCGATCTGTCCGCCGGTTGTCGTCGAGATATGCGGCTGGCGGTGTTCAAGGGTTACGATCTCGTCGCAACTTTCAACTGTCGTGAGACGGTGTGCGATGATCAATATTGTCAGATCGGTGGGCAGTTCTCGGATCGCCTCCATGACTGCCGCCTCGGTCTCCATGTCGAGAGCGCTCGTCGCCTCGTCGAAGACGAGCACAGATGCCTGTTTGTACAAAGCCCTCGCGATGCCTATTCGCTGGCGTTGACCTCCCGACAGGCGGACGCCGCGCTCGCCAACACGCGTCTCGTAGCCCTGCGGCAAGCTTTCTATGAAGTCCGCCAACGCGGCCTGCTGCGCCGCGCTGCGGACGCGCTCGTGGTCGGTCCTGGCAGGGTCGATGCCGAAGGCGATATTGTCTGCGATGGACGCATCCGCCAGGAATATGCTTTGTGGCACATGTGCGATCTGTCTTTGCCAGGCACGTCGCGTAGCGCCGTCCAACGTCTGCCCGTCGATCTCGATCGCTCCGCTGGTCGGTTCCAGCAAACCCATGATCAGATCGACCGTCGTGCTCTTGCCGCTGCCGGTCTTGCCTACGAAGCCGACCTTGGTCCCCTTCGGGATTTTGAGATTGAAGCCTTCGAGTATCGGCGGCTGGTCGGAGGCGTAACGAAACGACACGTCCTTGAGTATGATCGCTTGTTCGAATGGCAGGCGCCTGGCTGGAGGCTCGTTCCATTCGGGGCCAAGTGGTGCTTCCAGCGCCTGGAGCACAACTTCGGCGCCGGCAAGATTGCTGAGTATCAACGCCCAATTGCCGTATACAAGCTGCATCGATGGCAGCAGACGCTGGGCTCCCAGCACGAATGTTCCAAGTATTGGCAGTACCTCGCCGGCATTGTTGGATCGGATGATGAGGAAATAGGCGAGGGCCGCGATGATCACCATACCCGCGGCTTCAATCGCGAAACGCGGAGCGCTGGCTGCAAGCGCGTTCGTTGCGTTGGCGCGTTGCAGGCGCAGGTCGAGTTCGCTGTAGCGGGAAAGAAAATATGGCTGTGTGTCGTTGATAATGACATCGCGGATACCGCCCAGCCCCTCCTGTACAGAACGAATGCCTTCGGCCTGCGCGCTAGCGATGATCCGCGCATTCTGCTTGAGGTGTTTTCGGATCACAAGCGACATGGCGAGATACACCGCACCAAAGCCCGCGAAGATAACGAAGGTGATGATCGAACTTAGTATGAAAAGCGCTGCGACGACGAAGACACCGATGATTATGCCGCTGATTGATTGCAACAGTGGCAGCATCACGCCAGCGGTGATTGCTTGTACCTGTCGTAGCGCCGCCAACACCGAACTGGAGTTGCGCGAAACGTGGTAGTTGTAGGGCTGGCGCAGCACTCGGTCATAGACGGTCACGCCCACCTCATGTCCCAGCGAGAAGACGTATGAATTCGTGGCCCAGGTGAGGAGTATACGCACGGCACCGGCCACGATGGCCACTACGGAAAACAAAACCGTGAGCCCGAGCAGGCTGTCAGAAGAGCCGGTCAGCCGAAAGCCTGCAAGCTGACGCGCCAGAAACGACTGTCCGCCAACCGTCTCAGGATTGGCGATGCGCGCAAGAAACGGCAGCAAGGCACCAAGCGTGGCCGCTTCCGCCAGAGCACCGAACACCATCAGGACAAGGAGGCCGAAAAACTGCCTTTGCCGCCGCTGCGATACCTGCCGCCACAAGCGCCGCATTGTGTCGAAAGTGCTGCCCGAGTCTCGTTTTCCGCTCAACGCCAAATCGATGTCCGTATTCAGAGGGCCCAATGCACACGTCCAGCGGGCCACGACAAGCCACAACCGACGTCGATTGGCAATTTATCACAGAAGCGCCGAAGGTGGTCCGTCCACAAATTTCCTCGCAGTGGACTAGAAGCCACGGCCGCGACGAGGTGATAGTCTTCGACCATGAATGATGCCTTTGAGATTCGGTATCAAAAGTTGCGGCCAAGCTTAACTGCTGCATTGCTGTGCTCATTCGGCTTCTTCTCGGCAGGGGTTGGGGCGGCTTTCCTGCTGTTTGTCTCGGCCTATCCGCTCGGATTGATCAGCGCTTACCCGGCACCACCTGCCGAGGCAACCGAAGGGCCGCTGGGATTCCAGCAGAAGGTGGTGGATGTCGATGACCTCTACCGCGCTACGGACGAACCCATGCAGGCCTATCTCGAGCGCCTGACAAAGGCTGTCGCGGGTGGAATGGTGCATTATTGGACGGAAGGCGACAGCTGGGCGGCGACCGACACGTCCTACACGCGCATCAGCGTTTTTGACAACTACCTGCTCTGGATGCTCAGCTTCCGGCCGCAATATCGCGAAACGCTGCAAAATTATGAGTTTGTAACGCCCCGCAAAGGGCTTGCCCGGGGGTATGGGTTCTGTTCCCAGGTGTCCAAAATCGTCTATTCCATCCTTGCCGATCAAGGCATCGAGGCGACGATCTACAGTGTTCCCCAACACACCGTGGTAGTGTCGAACGGCAATATTCTGGATTCCGACTACGGTGTCTTTGTTCCTCGCTCGCTTGAGGACGTGCAGAGGGAGCCGTCAATCATCGACACCTACTACGCGCAATTCGCGCCGATGTTGCCCCTGCTGAAGACGGCTTATGGTGGGGCTTGGCAACCGGCTGGCACCATAGAGGACTTCGACGGCGTGCGTGCATACGAGGCAAAGTTCGAGCGGCTCAAATGGGCACCGCCACTCGCCCTCCTGGCAACCGGAATGGTGCTTGCCACGTTCGGGATGATGCTGCGGCATCGTGAAGGACGCAGCCCGTCTGCTGCGCGGCAGGCTGGAGTTGATCTTGCCGGCTCGTGACCTTTTGTGGATTGTATGCGCAATACGACTTCTTCTTGCCGGCTCTGGACGCTATGTGGAAGCGGGAACGGGCGAGAACAGGCGGAGGGGTGAGCGACGCTGCGAGAAGACCTTGCGTTGACTAGTGCTGAAAGCCGACAGCGCGTTGCCGCGCCTTCCACCGCGCGCCTGAGAAGGACCCGTCGCAACGTGCTCTTCATTATCGGGACGCTCGATCTCGGAGGCACGGAAAGCCAACTGGTGCTGCTTGCCAAGGAGTTGAAGGCGCGGGGCTGGCAGGTCGAGGTCTTTGCCCTCTCGTCGGGCGGTGTTCTTGCGGAAACGCTGAATCGTGCCGGTATCCGAATATCCTACGGGCTTCATCGCCCCAATCCCTTGCCCGCATCACTGACAGCGGCGGGGGCGGAAGAAAAATCGAGCGTTGCCCCCAAGACGCGGCCGAGCGTCAAGGCAATGCTGGTGCTCGGCGCCGCGATCACTTTGCTCGTTGGTCGCATCATTTTGACCCGGCCACGCGTGGTTCACGCCTTTTTGCCATTGACCAACTTTCTGGGCGCGTTGGCAGGTCGGTTTGCGCTGGCCCCACTCGTCATCACCTCCAGGCGCGGTCTCGGCAACCACCAGGAGCGATGGCCGCGGCTGAAGCGCATGGATCGAGTCGCCAATCGGTTTTCACATGTGGTGGTCGCTAACTCGCATGCGGTCGCGGCCGACATGGCGGCCCGGGATGGCTATGATCTCGCCCGCGTGCGCGTGATTGCCAATGGTCTCGATCTGAGCCGTTTCGATGGTATCAGCCATCGCCGTGATGAGATCAGGCGCAGCCTTGGTCTTGAACCTGACGATGTCGGGGTCGTCATCGTCGCCAATCTTATTCCCTATAAGGGACACAAAGATCTTATCGACGCTTTCGCAAGCGCAAGCCAAAGTCGGCCGGAGCTGAGGTTGTTCATCGCCGGACAAGATCGAGGCATTGGGCAGGCGCTGATGGAGCAAGCCCAGCGGCTTGGCGTCGGATCGACAGTTCGGCTGCTCGGGGCTCAGGACGACGTACCAGGCCTGCTTGCCGGCATGGACATCGGCGTGATCGCCTCCCACGAGGAAGGCTTTTGCAACGCCCTGATGGAAAAACTCACCGCAGGCCTCCCAGTGGTGGCCACCAATGTCGGTGGAAATCCGGAGGCAGTTTCGGGCATGCCGGGTTGTGTGCTGGTGAAGCCTCGTGACCCTGCCGATCTGGCCCGCGGACTGCTTGCCGTTCTCGAGCGGTTGCCCGAGCAGACAGTGGACCGAAAATTTCGTCAGCGGGCGATGCGCGAACGCTACTCCTTAAGGGCTATGGTGGACGCTTATGAAACCCTCTACCTCGCGGGCAAGTGAATGAGCGGGATTGCTCACTTCCAAGGCCCGGTGAATTCGGCGCCTACGCCGCGCAGCATCCTGCCATGTGTCGCCGCCGGGCTGTGTGCATTTGCCATAGTTATCTATCAGTCGTGGTTCATGCCCTATTTTCTGCCGTTCTTTACGGGCCGGGACGAGTTCGCCAGACTGGTTTTCCATGCCCTCTACGGCAGCGTGTTGATTGTTTCGATTGCCGTTCTTGCAATCCGTCGGTACGTGCGTGGCGCGATCCTCCTGCTCGCGATCGCCGGGGCGATGGCGGTTGCCCCGGTTGCGCTTCATCCACTTGGCATCGTCGCAAAGTGTTACCTGATTACCCTTTTCCTTGGCGGCGGGGCGATTGTCCTCATGCTCGCCTCATCGCCCGCAATGGTGCTGCGTCTATGTGCGTCGGTGACGGCGCTCAATGCGGTGGTCTGCTTCCTCGACATTCTTTTTGCCAACGGCTTCACCAGTACGCTTGGCAGAGCCGCCGGCCTGGCGATCAATCCGAATGTGGCAGCCGCTGGCCTGCTTCTTGGCGCCGCGGCGAGCTATCGCGCCGTCGCGCCAAACTGGCGTGCCACTTTCCTTGTTCTCGTAAGCGCCGCTCTGCTCGTCACGCTTTCCCGCTCGAACATTCTTGCAGCCTGTGGCACCGTGGCGGTGCCGTTTGCCGTTGATATTTGGCAGCAATTTCGGGGTCACCGTCGTTTAAGGCTCGATCCAAGGGGCTGGGGTCGCCCGCTCGCCGTCGCATTAATACTGCTGGGGACAATCGGTGTCGCGCTCGCCACAAATGTTTATTTTCGCGTTTCCGTCGGCAACTCCTTCGCCGGGATGATCTCGGTTGGAAAGGCGCTCGATGAGGCGGCGGATGCTGTCGATTCGTCACATGATGAGGTTGCGTCGTCCGCCTTAGACCCGGTTGCGCCGTCGTCTCAACAAGCTCTGGCTGAATCAAGTTCGGCTGCGACGATTGACCAGCCGACGGCAGAACCTTCGATCAGATCAGACCCTCCGCAAGCCGATCCTGCGCGAGCCACTGCCTCATCTGCGCCTCCGTTCAGCGGCCTGCCTTCGTCCGCGACAGGCCAATCCACAAACGCTGCCAAGATCCAGGCGCTAGGCGAACGTCTCGTGGACGAGGGCAAGAGAAATTCGATCTCGGCAAGAGCACTCTTTCTGGAGCGAGGCCTGCTGGCGTACAGAGAAGGCGGCTTCTTCGGTCGCGGCCTTGAGGTGGCGCAGGCTCTCGCGCCTCACAACACCCTTGTCCTTTTCGCAATTGCTTTTGGGCACATCGGCTGGTTGATCCCGATCGGCCTGGTCGCTTCCGCTTTCTGGTATGTCCGCAGCGCCGGCGATCTGGCCCTTGGTGTCGCACTCGTGGGGGTCATGCTGACATCGCATGACCTCTTGCTGACACCCTCTCTCTTTCTTCCGGTCGCGCTGGGAATTGGTGGGATGCTTGCCGAGCGGCGGGGATTTACTGAAACACATTCCTCAGCAAAAAAAGGCGAGCATCGCAGCTTTGCTTTTGGAGCTAATGCAGGCGTGATGGCCTTTGCGGTTGGCTGCATTGCGATATTGCTCATCACACCGTCGCTTGTTACCGGACGGCTGGAGAACGAGACCATGTTTACCGCAAGAGGCGGGTACGAGACGCTGCTACCACGCTCGCAATTTCCTGGCCTTTTCCAATTTGACAACCTTGTCCTCGATCCCCTGTTGAAGGCTTCAGACCTGCGTGAAGAAGGGACCCCGCTCCACCAAGTTGAATGGGCGCCGAACGCATGGCCGGCTGTTGGCCCGGGCGAATATACTTTTCGCCGGCGGGACGCGGTGCTGTTTTCGGCCACGGATTCGAGCGACCCTCGCCAAAACGGACGAACCTACGCAGTCGCCGTTCCGCTCTCAGTCAGCGCGCTGTGCCTTGCTCTCCTGGGCACAATCATCGCTTGGTCGATTGTGTCGACGTCTGCCTTGACGCCACGGATAAGTCGTCGCGAAGCCTCTCTATGACTTTCGGAACAACAAGGCGTGCCCCGTAGATGGAGAAGTGGTTCTCATCCAGGTAGAGGCTATGCCCTGCGCCGTCCGTCACATCACAGCCATTTGCCGAACAGATGGTTTCGCCGGGATCAAGCAGGTGAAAGCTGGAATGGCTGGCGAAAGCCATGAATGCCTGGTCGAAGGCGACGTTCTCCACCCGGGTGGGAACCGGGCAGGGCAAGGAAAGGTAAGTCGGTCTCAAATGGCAGACCACATTGGCGTCCGGCGTGTGTCCGATCAGGATCACCGGGCCGCGAAAAGCGGCATAGAGTTTCGCTAAGTCCCCAAGCATGGTCGCATACAGTTTTGCCAGGTCGGGCATCTCGACAGGCGCACCATCCACTTTCCGTTCGAGAAGAGTGCGATATCCGGGCCAGCGCTGCGCTTGGACAATGGCGAGAATGTCACCGGCCTTCAACCAGCGAGCCGCCTGGTCGGTAGCATTCCGGCAGTGCCGCGTGACCGCGCCGTTTGTTCTGGTCTGGAACTCTGCTCCGAAATAGCAATTGCCGGCATCGGCCAGCAGGAAGTGGAATTCCTGACCGCCGAGTTCTTGAAGCGCCCGCGTGTATTGGTCGATGTGCGAATCGCCGACCACGAGTATCTTCTTTGGACTTTGAAGGTTGCCGAACTCGCAGAAATCCAAGCAGGCCAACGAGCCGGTGATCGCCTTCAGGGCTGCGCTGTTGGCAAGTTCGTTCCCCGCGACGGAATGAAGACGCCACGGCATTCCGCCCGACATCGCGTAACTGACCACGGAACATGAGAGCAGGCCAGTCAAGGCAAGTCCAAAAGAGGGGAGGAAGCCATGGCCAGCGCGAAAAGGCTGCTCGACGAAATGAAACATCGACATGGCCATGACGAGGGCCAGAAGCCCGACGAAGAGCGCTTCGGTCGGAAGCAGGGGGCGAAGCAAACCGTATTCGCAAAACACGATCAGGGGCCAATGAACGAGGTAGAGCGAGTAGCTGATGCGACCAAGATAGCCGACTGCGCGATTGCGCAAGGCGAAACCTCCCAATCGCGAACGGTTCGCAGACAACACCATCGCGGCGCCGGTGGCAGGGGCAAGCACGTTCCAGGCGGGCGCGCCCGAACGGCTGTCGAAAGAGAACACTGCAAACGCTATGAGGGCCAAGCCCAGCCAGGCGAGCAGCTCGTGGACAAGGACAGGTCGCGGCTTGGGAAGCCAGACCAGCGCCGCGCCACAGGCGAACTCGAACACGCGAAATGGCGTGTTGTAAAACACGGTTGCACGGCCCTCGGCGATCCAGTCCGCCGCCGGGGTCCCTGCAAACGGCCAAAACGATCCGTCCTGGAATGCGACAATGAGCCAGAAACTGAGAATGGCAATCGTGATGATCGACCAAACCATTCGCCCTGGGAATGCGGCAAGCAAAACTGAAAGCAGCATCGGCCAGACGAGATAAAACTGCCACTCCACACTGAGTGACCATGTATGAAGGAGCGGTTTCATCCGCGCGGCGAGATCAAAGTAGCCGGACTGGCGCCAGAAAAAGATGTTCGAAACGCCGTAACTCGATGCCATCAGCGATTTCGCGAAGGTCTCCAGATGTTGAGGCGTAAGCAGAAGAAACGCGGCGATGCATGACAGGGATAATGTCGCGAAAAATGCCGGCAGCAGGCGGCGAGCCCGGCGCGAATAGAAATGCGCCAAACTGAAACGCCCTGCCTCCACATCGGTGGCCACAATGCGGGTGATCAAAAAGCCGCTGATTACGAAAAACACATCGACGCCGACAAAGCCGCCGGAGAAACCTGCGAATCTCAGGTGGAAAAACAAAACAGCCAGCACCGCGACCGCTCTAAGCCCGTCTATGTCCGTGCGGTGACCGTCCCCAGCCGCTGCCGCACATGACGGGCTGCCGAACTGTCCTCCAACCCGCAACGCGCGGCTGTCTTCCGAACAGGCCACTCCAGCCGTGGTCGAGAGCGGAGCCTGGCCGCTTCGCATCCCGTTCAATTGCTCTTGCCAGCCGTTTGAGACGGCGTGGTGTTGGCGGCCGACAACCGGTTTTGCTCCTGGCCTTTCAGGGCCGGATAGAGACCCATCATTCGCGCGACGGCTTCGTCTGTCTCGGGCTTCAGGTTTCTGCGTATATGCGAACCATCTCGGTAGATGAACTCGCCATTGACGTAGGTTGCGCAGTGTCTGTCTGGACACATCCCTTTGAGCGGATCGACGAAGACGACGTTATTGTCATGAACGAGCGATGCGAGCGCGGACACCATAGGCGACCAGATCCGGAAGACTTGCTCGCTATTCATCTCGGTCGAACAACGCCTTAGCATACCGCTTTCGAGCATCGCTGCGCATGAAGTCAGGTCCAGGCCGGGACCAGGCACTTGGCCAATGATTGCGACGCGCCGATCCGCCCTTTCGACTTCCTGGATGAGGCTACGCAGGCCATCGCGCAACAACAGGACTTTGCTGGTCTGCCTCTCACCATTGTCAGCAAGGACATTGGTGTCGGCAAGGCTTGTCCAGGCTGCGGAGAGCACCACGAGGTAGATGTCATTGCGTTGTTTCAGCATGGCGACCGCGGCCTTTCGCGACGATGAGCAGCTTTCCCGATATCCGGCCAAATCCGGAAAGTCGCGGTGGACACCTTCTCCAAAGGCTGCCGGACAGGCGCGGTAAAGAAAGAAAGCCGTGTTTTCTCTTTTACCTGCGCTGTCTAACAGCGGCGCAAGATGCTCGGCATGGCTGTCGCCCCAGAGCACGGCGTGGCGCGCCGCTTTGTCCCAAGGCGCACCGAACGCGCAAAAGGTACTGCCCAACTCAGCGATGCTGACCATCTGCGGGCATGACCAGTCCCACATCACATCGAGGCTGCGCATTGCCTCGACTTGCTTCGAGATCCTGCTGGTGAAACCACGGGCTTCGAACACGGCATTGGCACTCAGGCAAACCATTGCCACCGCGGCGGCACCAGCGAGAAGCACGCTGGATGGCGGCGCCCGCAGGCGGCGAACGGGTTCCTCGATGAACCGCCAGGACAGATACGCCACCAGCCAGGCAACCGCTAAAAGCACGCACGATTCAACCGCCGAGGGCATTGCGGTGCCAATATAATGGCGGAAGAACACGAGGATCGGCCAATGCCAGAGATACAGGCTGTAGGAGATTCTGCCCGTCGATCGCAACGGCGCGCTCGCAAGCACGGCCGAAATCGTCGACTGCGACCGCGGCCAGACGACCAGAGCAGCCCCGATCACAGGACCGAGCGCGAAAACGCCTGGAAACGGTTGGCTCGGCGAGAGAAAAAGGATGCTTGCGACTACAAGACCAAGGCCGCTCAGCTCAAACCATTTGGACGTACGCCCGCGGCCTTTCGGTGGCGCAAAGACGAGCAGGCCGCCGATAGTCAACTCCCAGGCTCGGCTGAAGGGAACATAGAACGCCTGCTTCGGATCGGCCTCCACCAGATTGAGGGCGATCGAGAAGCTGACCAGCGCAACAATGCAGATCAGCGCGACGACGGGGAGCTGGCGGCCGCGTGACAGCCGGTTGGCAACCAGAAGCAACAGCGGCCATACGAGATAGAACTGCTCTTCGACGCCGAGCGACCAAAGATGAAGCAGCGGCAGCAGCGCCGCCTCGCGATCGAAATAGCCGGTATTCCAAAGGAAATAATAGTTTCCCAATCCGAACGTGGAATATGCCGCACTGCGTCCCAGACCTTCATAGTCGCCCGGCAGCAACAGAAACCAGCCGGCAACGAGTGAGAAGCAGATCATCACCAGCATCGCCGGCAATATTCGACGCATGCGTCTGCCGTAGAATTCCACAAGGGACAGTCCGCCGCCTTCAGCCATTAAAAGGCGCGTGATCAGGTAACCGGAGATAACAAGGAAGACATCAACGCCAGCAAAGCCGCCCCGAAAACCGGGCACGTCAAAATGGAAAAAAACCACTGCGACCACTGCGATAGCGCGCAACCCGTCAATATCTGGGCGATAGTCGGACTTCAAAGCTCCCCCCGAACAGTCCCTTGGCCTCTTAGCCTAATTGCGCGATATGAGTCGATGGCCTGAGTTATGCAGTGGCGGCACTCGCTGTTGGAGGTTCAAGTTGCATTGCGAGAAACGTGGAGATACCCCCACAATTTGTTTCGGCCAGAACGACGGAAATCTCCACATTGGTGGGGATGTGCCAGAATCAGCTATGGTCTGGTGACCAAAGGACGGAGAACTGGCAGGATTTCGGGTGGGTGTTTGTTCGCTGATGATATCGAGGGCGACGAAAACTCGCCAGCCTTGATATGAAAGTGGTTGTTTGCCCATCCTCGACTGTATAGATGACGCTCCCGTGGGAGGACGTGGCAACCTTGGACAACCATAGCGCGGACTTGGTCGAATTTGGCCAGCACACACATGTGCTGGTTACTGGCGGAGCAGGCTTCGTAGGGTCGGCGCTTGTCGATCTTTTGCTCGCCCGCCATTGCACCGTAACCGTCATCGACGATCTCTCGAACGGGCTGCTGCCCAATCTGCCCACCGGCAATTCCCGGCTGACGATCCGCACTTTCAGGGTTGGCGATCCGGCATACGGCGCGGCGGTCCACAATGAGGTCGGGTTGGCCGATGCAGTCTTCCACCTGGCGAGTCCGATCGGCGTTCAGCTTGCCCACATGGAGCGTTTTGCCGTCACCAGCCGCATTCTCGAATCAGGCTGTGCGATCGTGGAGGCGTGCAGAGTACACCGACGTCCGCTGCTTTACACGTCGAGTTCAGAAGTCTACGGCTCCGGCCGGGACAGGCCAATCACGGAATCCGATCCGGTGACGACGGACCTGCGACCGAGATGGGGCTACGCAGCTGCCAAGGCCGCGATCGAACATTTAGTGGCCGGACTGTTTTTTGAATTCGGAATCCCGACCTGGATCGTTCGACCATTCAACATGGCCGGACCGCGCCAGCGCTCGGCGACCGGCCTCGTCCTGCCGGTGTTCGTCGATGCAGCGCTGCGTGGTGAACCACTCGTAGTCCATGACGATGGAGAGCAAAGGCGGGCGTTCCTGCACGTTGCCGACGCCGCCGAAGGTCTGCTGCTGGCAATGCAGTGCCCGTCATTGCGTGGCCGGCCAGTCAACTTGGGCGGAAGCGAAGCGATTCAGATTGGAAATCTTGCAAGAATGGTGATTGAGGCCACCGCGACGACCGCGCCCATTATCATGAAACCATCCAGCACGGTGTTTGGTGATCGGTTCGCCGTAACATACGACCGAGTACCTGACACAAGCCTGTTAACAACCATGACCGGATGGCGACCCGTGCGAAGCACGAGGCAGATGGTCCTCGACTGCATAGAGCACATGCGTACCGAACGAGTGGTTGCTTGACGTCTGGCTCCTTGGTCCCGTTCATCGGGGCCCTGCTCATCGCGGTTCCCGGCGTCTGGCTGTTTGCGCGTCTTGCGCGGCGTATCGGAGCCGTCTCCAAGGTCACGAAAGATCGATGGCACACATCAGGCGAGGTTCCCCGGCTCGCGGGGCCCGCCATGCTGATCGCGATGTCACCATGGCTCCTCGTTGAACATACTCTCCTGCTATCAGCCTTCTGTTTGATCGGGGCGCTCGATGACCTCCGATCTCTTTCTGCCGGTGCCAAGGCAGCAGCGTTGGCCGCCGCAGCTGTTTTGGCCGGTATCATTACGCATCTGTGGTGGGTTCCGATCATCATTTGGATCGCTTGCAACGCCGTCAATATGCTTGACCATGCCGATGGTCTTGCCGCGAGCGCAATCGCGGCCGCCTTCCTCGGGCTGGGCGGCGCTCTCGGTATGGCGGGCGTCGGAGCATGCCTGGGATTTCTATTCTTCAACTATCCGCCGGCACGCGTTTTCATGGGCGATAGCGGCAGCCTTCTCCTCGGAGCGGCAATCGTGCTACTCGCGTCGCAAAGAGGGTTTGACGCTTCCCTGGCGTGGATTGCCGTGCCGCTGATTGACGCCGTCTTCGTAATCAGTCGCCGCTTGCTGCAGGGGCGAAAACCTTGGATCGGCGGCACAGATCATCTTGGTCACACCTTGCTCCGCCTGGGCGTGAACCGCCGGGTTTTGCCCGCCCTATATGCAGCGACGGCACTGACGGTCGGGCTTATGTTCTCGGTCTGGGCAAACACATAGGCACTTGAAGGCGTTGGGTCGAAGCTTCGGACACACGCCAGCGGCGTGTCGGCTTGCCGTGACTTCGGCCTAAACGCTGACAGTCCGCTCGCGGCTCTTAACGGCCTTCCCGGGCCTCGACAATCGCGCGCCGTTTAATTAGCCACAATGTTAGGCCGTGAACCCATAAATGCGGACCGAAATGAGTGGAATGCTGACTAGGCTAACCCTTCAACAGCGGCGGTTCGGATACCCATGACGACACCCATCCGCATGCCACCCAATTATTCAAGTTCTGACCCGTCAGCTGGATGCGGTGCTCCCGATGAACATCGAAGGTGAAGCCATCCTTCCCCTCTCTGGCAATCCCACTAAGCAGCAGAACGCCTTTGAGGTTTGAGACCTGTTCAGCTGACAAGTGCTCGTTGAACTTAACGATGAATGTCACAGACACGTCGATACCGTTTGTTGGTCAGTAGGCAAAACATGCGTATCCACCATTTGAGACTGTAGGTAGATATTGTCGTCGCTTGCGTGTGTCCGCAATGGGTCGTTTTCCGACTGAGGCTTTCATATTGCGGCGGAATCTGATCAGGCTGTTCATGAGCCGATATGACCTGACGGACTTCGAATGGCGCGTGATCGAGCCACTGTTGCCCAACAAGCCCCGAGGCGTGCCGCGTGTCGATGATCGGCGCGTGTTGAACGGCATCTTCTGGGTGCTTCGTTCCGGTGCACCGTGGCGAGACCTGCCCGGGCGATACGGCCCACGCACCACCTGCTACAACCGCTTCGTCCGATGGAGGAAAGCTGGTGTGTGGGACTACCTCATGGACGAAATTACTAAAGCCCATGACAGCCGGGTGCAAATGATTGACACCTCCGTTGTTCGTGTCCATCAGCAGGGCGCGACAGCAAAAAGGGGGATCGAGATCATTGTCTCGGTCGTTCCCGGGGCGGGCTAACAACCAAAATCCATGCTCTTGTGGACGCTAAAGGCAGGCCGATCAAGCTGACGCTTACGGCAGGCCAGAAGAGCGACATCGCCTCCGCAGCGGACTTGATCACGGATTTGCCAGAGGGTGCCATGCTGCTCGCCGACAAGGGCTACGATGCCAACGTCTTGCGCACTGCGGTCACGGAGCGAAAGGCATGGGCCAACACCCCTCCCAAGGCCAACCGCAAGGACCCGATCTGCTTCAGCCCTTTCCTGTACAAGGCGCGCAATCTCGTCGAGCGCTTCTTCAACAACGCCAAGCAATTCCGCCGGATCGCAACTCGATACGACAAGCTGGCAGAAAATTACCTTGCCGCCCTCAAACTCGTCGCAATCCGCATCTGGCTACGCGGTAATGAGTCTACGTCCTAACGCGGCGTGGCCACCTTCCTTCGCCGATGCAGTCGTGAGAATTTGCTGTTACGATACATCGCGGGCTCTGAGGCTTAGGTAAGGATAGCCACGAATGGTCCGCTGGGAGGTAGACCATGACAAAAGTGCGTGGCGTTTCGTTTGTGGCCCTTGCCGCACTTTCCGCGACGTTGGGGTTAGCCGGCAACGTGGATGCCGAGGATGCACCTCCGACAATCGTCACCCTCGGCGACAGCTACATCAATAGCGCTGGAGTAGTTGCCAGTGAGAGCTTTGCGACCAAGCTAAAGGCTGGGCTGAACGCTGCCGGGCATCCCGTGACAATTGTCGAGGTGGGGTACTTGGCGACCAGCAAACGGGGTCTCACTTGGCTGGCGGAATACAAGGACGGCCTTGACCTTCAGGCGAGCCCTGCAAACCACGTTGTCATCGTTGAATTGGGTCAGAACGATTGCGCTCGTATCGGCCTGGATCACACGCGAGCGAACCTCGACCAGGTTCTGAGTATCCTCGCCCAGAAACGCATTCCAGTGCTTGTGGTTGGAACTGCGGCACTTGACGAATGCTCGTCTATACTCTCCGCTGGGCACGAGGCCGACTATCCCGAGCAGTTTTCAAAGATGTTCTCCGAGCTGGCGACCAAGCACGGAGACTTGCTCTACGCTGACTTCAAGGAGGGCGTGACTGGGCATTCGGAGTTGCTGCAAGCGGACAAGAACCACCCAAATGCAGCGGGGGATGCGATCATCGTTAGAAACATGCTCCCTATGGTTGAGGCGCTCCTCGCGCAGGTGCAACCGCGTTGAACTACCCGTCTGAAGAACGGACGGCGTCTATGGAGGCTGGGCCGTGTTCTCAGTAGCGAATTGGCAGGCGTGACCAAGGCCCGAAGAAAGGGTCTTTTGTCCATATCATGAACATGGCGGACCCGCCGGGAGTGATACGGCTGAACGCAAATCTGAGGCAACGCGAAAGGGACCATTTCGGCGGCTTTGCGCCTCATCTCGGACGTTCGGCAAACTTTACCTTCGCCCGAAAGCGGACGGTCGGGCCTGATGCAGCAATGACCCCGCATGTCAGGTTCCAACAGTATGGGAGGTTGTCCTGTCGATCATCGCCGTCGTCCTTCTTACTGCTCACAGCACGCAACTGCAGCGATGAGTTTTCGGACCGGCTGGACCCTATAAAAAGCCGGCCTTTCTGAAGCCGGAGAGGAAGTGCTCGAAGGATGATGGGTCTGCGAAGGGAAGGTGAGCAAGGTAGCCAAGCGAGAGGTCCGGTTGCAGCCTCAGTGTGGCTTCGACTGCGACATGCGCGTTTTCCATCTCGCCTAGATGTGCGTAGGCCGCCGCGAGAAAGGCATGGATGAAGAACTGGTCGCCGGCCTTCCGATAAGCGTCGATGGCGTCGGCATATCGGCCGAGCAGGAAGAGCGCGCTGCCCTTCACCTCCCAGAACCAGACCGGGGGCAACGGGTCGAGCAGTATGGCCCTTTCGAGGACCGCCAAGGACTGCTGAGGCTGGCCGCCGTAGTTGAGCCAGCTTGCATAGTCTCCGGCAATGTTGACGTCGTGCGGATTGAGCGTACGGGCCTGCTGGAAACGCAGTCCTGCATCCCCATGCTGGCGCATATGTACAAGCACGAGACCCATGCTCTGGTTGCAGATGCCGTCATTCCGGTCGAGCAGGAGCGCAGTGCGCGCAGACCGGAAGGCACTTTGCAGCGTACGAGGATCGCGGTCGTACCAGAATCGCGCAACCAGGCACTGCGCTAGATAGGCATGACCTTGAGCAAAAGCCGGATCGAGTTCGGCGCTCCGGGTAAACATGGATTCGCCCATGTCCATTTCATACTGATGGTAGTGCGCGCGACCCTGCAGGTAGTAGTCGTAGGCGGCCCAATCGGCCGGCGGCGTTCGCTGCGAGCGGCTAGTCGCATCTGCCTCGGCGGCGCCTTGGACGGTTGAAGCCACGAGGGCCGCCACCTCCTCCTGAACCGAAAAGATGTCCTCAAGCGCCCTGTCGTAGCGTTGAGCCCACAGATGGAAGCCGCTGGCGCCGTCGATCAGTTGCGCCGTGATCCGGATACGGCTCCCGAGCCGTCGCACGCTGCCCTCGACAAGGTAGCGCGCCCCGAGTTGCCGATGGACTTCCGCGGCATCGGGCGCTGGCCCACGAAATTGAAAAGATGAATTGCGCGCGATGACCACGAGCGACCGGTATCGCGCCAGTTCAGTGATGATATCTTCGGTGATGCCGTCGCTCAGATATTGCTGGTCCTGATCGCCGCTCAAATTGGCGAAGGGCAGCACGGCAATGGTGGGTTTGCCGGACGGCGCGATCGATCGCTGCACTGAACCTTCCACGCGCTCGACAGGCGCGGTGAAGCGGTAGCCGACGCGAGGCACGGTGGCGATCCAGTCGCCACCTTGGTCGGTGGGGCCGAGCGCCTTCCTCAGCGTCGCAATCTGGACGGTGAGATTGCTTTCCTCGACCGCCAGGCCCGGCCAGGCAGCTTCCATCAGCTCGGCTTTGGTCAGGATGTCGCCGGGCCGGGCCGCAAGCGTGGCGAGCAGCGTGATGCCGCGATGCCCGATGGAGATCGGTATCTCCTGTCGCAGGAGCGTCCCCTTCTCAGGGTCGAGCACGAACGGACCAAAGGTGAAGTGAACCCGTTGCATCCCGCCATATTAAACGTTTCGGAACTTTTCGGAACAGTTTCGGCCGCGCTTTAGTACGCAGGTCCGCTCATCCGCCAAAGTAGCGTTATCGATTTTAGCAGCACCAAGAAAGGACGAGCCAAATGAGCACGCAGCTTTCACTTACCTCGAGATTCTACCAGTCTCTCTGGAGCGAACAGCCGACGTGGACGACTGGACCGGCATCGGTCTGGGCGAGACTCATCGCCCTGCGCGGCCTGGTCGCGGTCTGGCGCGAGCGCAAGTACTATCGCGAGGAACTGAAGCGACTGGCGGAAGATGGGCCTCAGCGGATCGACGACGTCGGTCTCACCCTGGCTGCCGTCGAGGCGGAACTGCAAAAGCCGTTCTGGAAGGCGTGATTTGCATCCACAGCTGTGAACGATTATCTGCCTGATTTTCAAAGCGGTTGCGGACTTCATTCGGGGTGCCGCACTCGAAACTGTAAGCTTATTGCCGCTCAAATTGGGCCGCTGAGCAGCGGCTTCGGGAAGTGCGGGTGGGCCTGGGAAAGTGCGGGACGGGTCCATAGCGGTCATTTGGCAGCCTAGGCTAACGTCTGCTCCGCTAATATCGACACCTCAGAAGGGCCAGTCCGCACGCGGCCCCGCCGCAGTCAGCTCCTTTTAGTCACCCCTCTCGGCCAATCATGCGGGGCGGTATTTAAGGGTCGATATCGAAGACGCTTTGATCGTGGCAGTGGAGTGCGCCCTGCGGGTGGACAGATTGGGTTTGAAGGATTTACCAGTGCTGTCGGGTTTTCGGAGAGAGAACCATGGCAAGACACCGCAGTTACAGCATCACGTTCAAGCGTCAGGTTGTTCAGGAATATCTGTCGGGCGATACGTTTCACAGCTTGGCGCAACGGCACGACATCACCCGCACACTGATCCGGATCTGGGTTGGCAAGTATGAAGCAGGCGGCTTGGACGAAGATGTGGTCTCAGCAGCTCTGATCACGGAATAGGAGGCGCGGATTGCCGCGCTTGAGCGACTTGTCGGCAAGCAGGCTCTGGAACTGGAGTTTCTAAAGGGGGCTCTGAAAAGCGCTCCGCGGCCGAAAAGCGGGATTACGTCCGTTATCACCGGCCCCGTGGTCTCAGTGTCGCCAAAGGCTGCCGGCTGATGGGTATGGCGCGTTCCAGCTTCTATGACCGTCCCGAAAGGCCAGCCGACGACACCGCCATCGTCGAGGCGATGGTCTCGATCTGCGACGAGTTCGAGTTCTACGGCTATCGCCGCGTGGGTGCGGCGCTGCGTCAGCAAGGCGTGGTCGTGAACCACAAGAAAATCCGCCGCCTGATGGTCGAGCATGATCTGGTGCCCAGGATGAGGCGCCGATTCGTCGCCACTACCGACAGCAATCATGACAGTCCGATCTTCTCCAACCTGGCGAAGGACTTCGTCCCGACGGGTCCGAACCAGCTTTGGGTGGCCGACATCACCTATGTCGCGCTGCCCGCCCGCTTCGTTTATGTCGCCGTCGTTCTCGACGCATGGTCGCGCATGATCGTCGGCTACGCCATTGGCCGATCGATCGACGCCCCCCTGACGATGGCTGCCTTAAGCGCCGCAGTCGAGCGCAGAATGCCGCCGCCAGGCTGCGTTCATCACTCCGATCGAGGCTCCCAGTATGCCGCCGAGGCCACCGGCAGCTTCTCGCCAGCCATGGTCTGGCGGGCTCGATGGGCCGCAGGGGCAACCCTTATGACAATGCCAAGGCAGAGAGCTTCATGAAAACGCTGAAGGTCGAGGCGATCTACCCGATGGTGCTCGAAACCTTCGAGGAAGTCGCAGCACACCTTCCCCACTTCATCGACGAGGTCTACAACAAACGCAGGCTCCGTGTGACAGTGCAGGGGATGAGGCGACCGAGGCGCGGTCGTTCAGCTACTGAATACCTGCTTTGCGCCGGTGGGTTCAACTGATCGTGGCAACACCTTTAATCTGAGAGGATGAGGAGGTGTCGCATGGTGACGTCACGGGTCTGGTTTACGTCAGCGCAGAAGGCCGAGCTTTGGGAACGATGGAAGTAAGGTCAGAGCATTTCGTCGATCTCGCGGTCACTGGACCGCCGGAACAAGGGCGGTGTTACGCGGATCGTATCCTTGCACGGCGGCATTGCTCCGGCAGCACGGCGTAGAGCGGCTTCGGCGCTTGAACTGGCGGAGCGTGAAGATATCTCTCGGGGGATTGCGGCAGGTCTTGCTATCCGCGCTATTGCACGCAGTCTGGGGCGATCCCCATCAACGATATGTCGCGCGCAATGGCGGTGCAAAAACGTATCGCGCAACTGGGGCAGACAAACAGGCTTGGGAGCGAGCGCTTCGTCCGAAGCAGTGTCGTCTGGCATGCTCTGGACGGCTAAGGTGGCGAGTGGCGCAAAAGCTGGCGCTGCAGTGGTCGACGGAGCAGATTGCAGGCTGGCTGAGGCGAGAGTACCCGGGCGATCCCATCATGCGGATATCTCATGAAGCGGTCTATAGCAGCCTGTTCATCCAGTCGCGAGGGGTGCTCAAGAAGGAACTGACGGCGCATTTGCGCACCAGACGACAGATGCAGGGCGCACAGAGCCAAACGGGGCAAGGACAAATCCTCGATATGGTCTACATCCGTGAGCGCCCCGCCGAGGCGGTGGATCGTGCCATACCAGGCCATTGGGAGGGTGATTTGCTCGGCGGTGCGAACGACACCAACATCGCCACCCTCGTCGAGCCACACAGCCGGTTCACGATGCTTGCGAAGTTGACCAGAAGGGACTCGGCGACCGTCGTCGCGGCTCTCGCCCAAAAGATCGGCACATTGCCCGAAGCGTTACGACGCCGTTGACTTGGGACCAGGGCAAGGAGATGGCTCGTCACAGGAGCTTTACCGTTGCAACCTACCTACAGGTCTACTTATGCGATCTGCGCAGTCCCTGGCACCGCGGCAGCAACGAAAACACCAACGGCCTGCTCAGGCAGTACTTCCCTAGGGCAACCAACTTCTCCCAAGTCTCGCAGGACCAGCTCGACGCCATCGCTCTGCGTCTCAATCAGCGCCCCGAAAAACCCTGGACTTCGAAACGCCGGCCGACAGGCTACGGAAGGTGTTGCGATGACCGGTTGAACCCACCGCCTCATCCCGGTCGTTAGCGCTGTTTCGCCTCGTCCTAAAAGCAGCTGATTTGTCTATGCGCCCTCAGGTCAGGGTCACGCCACGGGCGCAGCGATCGGCCTACGGCGGAGTCAGACGATAACGGCACGAAAAACTTTCGAACTCTTCTGAAAAATGCATTCCGGCCAGCGCCTCATGTCGCTCATTGAGCAAACCATAGTCGCATCCGAAAGCGGACACTCCGCCAACGGCCACCTTTGCGCTTACCGGCTATCCCAACGGAGCAACAGGCGGTTACGCGCGACGCCGCTCGGCGCCTCGGCAATCGACGCTCTTCAAAATTCAGACTGGACCGGTGTCCCTACTGACTTAGCCAGTAGCACTAACGCATTTCCCGCCCTGGGCCGCGTTCGCAATGTCTGGCCGCGCCGTCCGCCTTGGATCCACCTGATGTGCCCAGGACATCTTGTATGACCACAAGCTAATATGCTACCTTGCACAATGCGCGGACTGCTGGCACTTGGAATGCTGGTTTTGGCGGCTACAACAGCAGCCGCAGGTGAGCAGTTGTTCGACTCCATCGCCGCCGGCGACAAGGGTGCCGTGGAGCAAGCCCTGGCAGGCGGTGCCGACGTCGACAGCCGGGCGCGCGACCAGGCAACGCTGCTCATCGCTGCAGCGCTCGATAACCAGCCGGAAATCGCCGAATTCTTGCTGGCCAAAGGTGCCGACATCATGGCGCGTAACTCGGGCGGCTTTACCCCGCTTCATGCGGCGGCCTTCTCGGGCAGCCTGCCGATCGCCAAGCTGCTGCTGGAAAAAGGTGCGGTGCTCGACGATGCCGCCAACAAGGCGGGTGCTACGCCGTTGCTGGTGGCCGGTGAGGAAAACCACGTCGAACTGGCCGAGTTCCTCATTGCGAAAGGTGCCAATGTGAACCATGCCGAGGGGCATGGCTACATGCCGATAACGCGCGCATTCTGGAAGGGCAACGCGGATATCATACGACTTTTCAAACGCCATGGTGCTACCTGCCAAGCCAAAATTCTTGGCGAGGCGAACGCGGCGAAGTGCGCCGAGATCCACGATTAACGGAGGATACAGATGAGCACGATGATCAAGCCACGACTGGTTCGGAGTTTGGGGACGGCTGCCCTGGTCGCGGTAGCTGTGGTCGCCGGCGCGGGATCGGCATGTGCCGACGATTCGGTAAACACCGGCTATTTTGGTGGTGTGGCGATCATGGGCTACGACACGGTCGCTTACTTCACTGACGGCAAGGCCGTGAAGGGCTCCGAAGAGTTCACTTATGAATGGTTGGGGACACCTTGGCATTTCGCCAGCAAGAAACACCAGGAAATGTTCATGAGCGAACCGGTCAAGTACGCTCCTCAATATGGCGGGTACTGCGCCGGCGAAGTCGTGGGCGGAGGGGTCACGGTCAACGTCGATCCTGAGGCATTCAAGATTATCGACGGCAAGCTCTACCTGATCTACGACGTCGACAATGCGGATGATTTCGCCGCGCATGCAGCTGAAAATATCCCGAAAGCCGATGCCAACTGGCCGAAGGTCGCGGCCAATTTGGAGCTCGATCACTATCATTGAGACGCGCGTGTGCGTCTACCGAACCACGGTGAAGTGAAACACCTTGCTTGTATTGGCATAGGAGTAGCTTTTGCTTGCTGCGTCGTTGCGTCTGTAGACGGGACCACAGTCGGGGCGACCGAACAGGTTCTCGCTCTGCTCGCACAACAGATCGCCATCGACGTAGACGGTCTCGGTGATTAGCCGCGTCGTAGAGCGGAAGGCCGCCTTGCCGTCGCTCCCGATCTGAAGGAAGGCTGGTTGGAGACCGGGTTCGATCTGGCCTTGCAGTGTATGGCCAATGACGAGGGACGCGATCTCGGCACCCTTCAACTGGTCCTGTTCGCCCGGGGTAAAGCCGAAGCGCCATTGGGGTAGGCCCGCCTGGCGCAGTACGGCGACGAGTATCGCCAGATCCTGCGGATTCCGGAAATGTGCATGAGTCATCTCCCACCCAGCCAAAGAGTCCACGTAGCTGGACCCTGCTACGAGGCGGAGCCCCTCGGCGATTGCGGCTTTCGCATCCGGTAGGCGGCCGCCGCGGACATACGCCGCAGCGAGCGTAAACCGAAAGTTGCCAACCGTGGACGCATCGTCGCGTGTGTGCTCGAGTGTCTCGATCGCTTTCTCGACATTGCCCTGGAGCAGAAAAACCAGCCCAGCAGTTTCCCGGTTGATCGCTGAGAGGTCGGGGTCGAGCCTGAGCGCCGTCTCGACCGCAGTGGCTGCCTCGGCATGATTTCCGGCGTATAACTGAACATATCCAAGGGCTGCTTGCGCCTCTGCATCGCCCGGACCGATTGAAACAGCCTTCTTGGCAGAGGCAATCGCATCTTCGTAGCGTCGATTCACGACCTGCATGATACCGAGAATAGCATAGGGCGACGAAAGGTCAGGGTCGAGTTCCAAAGCTCGGCTCGCCTTCTCATAGGCTCTCTTTCGTGCTGGCGCGCTCTGGATGACGTCGTTGAAGGCCTCTCGCCAGATATAGACTGTGGTGCGCGCGTCGGCCGCGAAGGCTTCGGCAAAGGCGGGGTCAAGCCCCTCCGCCTTGTCGTAGAGCGCAAGCGCCTCCCGCAGCCCGGCCTGCAGGACGCTGCGTGACGCCGTCTCGGCTTGTAGATAGTAATCATAGGCCTCGAGATTGCTCGTCGGAGTGCGCGCCATGCGCTCGCTTTCCGCTGCCGAAGGTTGCATGCCAAGCGCCTTGGCGATCTCGCCGCTCATCTCGTGCTGGACGGCAAACACGCCGGCCATGCCACGGTCGAACCGGTTGGCCCACAGATTGTCACCAGTTGCCGTATCGATGAGCTGGGCATTGAGGCGGATCTGCTCGCCGGTGCGGCGGACGCTCCCCTCGACAACGAAGCGGACGCCAAGGTCGCGCGCGACGTCCGCCAGCGCTGCAGGCTTGTTCTTGTAGGCGAACACCGAGTTGCGCGCGATGACGTCCAGACCGGACAGCTTGGTGAGGTCGGTGATCAGATCCTCGGTGATGCCGTCAGCGAAATAGTCCTGGCCTGGATCGCCGCCGAGGTTTGCAAACGGCAGCACGGCAACCGATGGCCGCGATGGCACTGAGAACTTCTGCCATGCGAAAATGCCGGCAATCGCGGCAATCGCCAAGGCGGCGGCGCCCGCCAGGATGATGACGCGCGAGCTCGGCCGGTGTGGCGCGGCCGTGACCTTGCCCGATGCTGCGGGATCCAGCAGCAATCGATAGGCGCGAACCGGATCGGCGATGTTCTTGAGGCGCTGCTCGCCAAGACTGGCAAAGCCGACATCAACCTTATGAACGGCATGATCAAATGCGGTTCCGGAGATACATACACCTCCCGGCTCGGCCATAGCCTCAAGGCGCGCGGCGATGTTGACGCCATCGCCGTAGATGTCATTTTCCTCGACGATGACGTCGCCAAGATTGACGCCGATGCGAAACTGGATCTGCCGGGCATCGGCGGTGCCATTGTTGCGATCAGCCATCCGGCGTTGGATCATGGCAGCGCACTGGACGGCATCGACGACGCTGGCGAACTCGACCAGCGCGCCGTCGCCCATGAGCTTGATAATGCGCCCGTGGAATTCCTTGATCGCTGGGTCGACCAGTTCGCGACGGCAACTTTTCAACCGCTCAAGCGTGCCGACCTCGTCCTCGCCCATGAGGCGGCTGTAGCCAACCACATCGGCAGCAAGGATTGCGGTGAGCCGTCGCTCCATACCTGCCTGCGCCCTCCCGGTCGATCACGCGGCTTCGCTGCAGCCTATTCCAGTCCCGCGTCGGACGCGAGCGTAAGCAGCCGCTTTCACCGAGACGCGTGCATCTACTGAACCACCGCGAAGTGGAACACCTTGCTTGAGTTGACGAAGGAATAGCCGCCGCCTCCATCGTCGCGGCGTTTATAGACGGGTCCGCAGTCCGGGCGCCCGAACATATTCTCGCTCAGCTCGCACAAAAGGTCGCCATCGACACGGACGGTCTCGGTGACCAGCCGCGTGGTGGAGCGGAAGGCTGCCTTGCCGTCGCTCCCGATCTGGAGGAAGGCTTGTTGGAGACCTGGTTCAAGCTGGCCCTGCAGCGTATGGCCCAGCACCAGCGAGGCGATCTCCTCGCCCTTCAAGCGGTTGTGCTCGTCGCCGGTGAAGCCGAACGGCCATTCGGGCAAGCCGGCCTGCTGCAACGCGTCGATGATGAGAGCCAAATCGCGCGGGTTACGATATTGGGCACCGTTGAGCCGATATGCAGACAATGAATCGGACCCAGCTGTCGACGTGGAACGTAGTCCCTCGGCGACCGCCGCTCTTGCATCGGGCAAACGGCCGGCGCGGGCGTAGGCCGCAGCGAGGTCAATCCTGAAATCTCCAACTGACGGCGCCTCGTCGCGGACGCGTTCGAGCGCCTCAATCGCCTTGTCGGTGTTGCCTTGAATGAGAAAGACCAGACCGGCAATTTGCCGGTTGATGGGGGAAAGGTTGGGATCGAGCCTGAGCGCCGTCTCGACGGCAACGGCTGCCTCGGCATGATTGCCGGCAAACAGCTGGACATATCCCCGCGCGATCTGTGTCTCGGCATCTCCGGGGCCGAGCGCGACGGCTCGCTCGGCCGAAGCGATGGCTTCCTCGTAGCGGCGATCCACGACCTGCATGATGCCAAGAATCGCATAAGGCGACGAAAGGTCCGGATCGAGTTGCAGCGCACGGCTTGCCTTCTCATAGGCGCGCTTGCGCGCGGGCGCGCTCTGCATGATGTCGTTGAAAGATTCGCGCCAGATATAGACTGTCATGCTTGCGTCCGCCGCGAAGGCTTCGGCAAAAGCGGGGTCGAGCTCCTCCGCCTTATCGTAGAGCGTGAGTGCCTCACGCAGCCCGTCTCGCCGACCGGTCCGTGCTGTCTGCTCGGCCCGAAGGTAGAAATCGTAGGCTTCGAGGTTTTCGGTCGGCGGCCGCGCCATGCGCTCGCTTTCCGCTGCCGAAGGTTGCATGCCAAGCGCCTTGGCGATCTCGCCGCTCATCTCGTGCTGGACGGCAAACACGCCGGCCATGCCACGGTCGAACCGGTTGGCCCACAGATTGTCACCAGTTGCCGTATCGATGAGCTGGGCATTGAGGCGGATCTGCTCGCCGGTGCGGCGGACGCTCCCCTCGACAACGAAGCGGACGCCAAGGTCGCGCGCGACGTCCGCCAGCGCTGCAGGCTTGTTCTTGTAGGCGAACACCGAGTTGCGCGCGATGACGTCCAGACCGGACAGCTTGGTGAGGTCGGTGATCAGATCCTCGGTGATGCCGTCAGCGAAATAGTCCTGGCCTGGATCGCCGCCGAGGTTTGCAAACGGCAGCACGGCAACCGATGGCCGCGATGGCACTGAGAACTTCTGCCATGCGAAAATCCCCGCAATCGCGGCGATCGCCAAGGCGGCGGCGCCCGCCAGGATGATGACGCGCGAGCTCGGCCGGTGTGGCGCGGCCGTGACCTTTCCCGATGCTGCGGGATCCAGCAGCAGTCGATAGGCGCGAACCGGATCGGCGATGTTCTTGAGGCGCTGCTCGCCAAGACTGGCAAAGCCGACATCAACCTTGTGAACGGCATGATCAAATGCGGTTCCGGAGATACATACACCCCCCGGCTCGGCCATAGCCTCGAGGCGCGCGGCGATGTTGACGCCATCGCCGTAGATGTCATTTTCCTCAACGATGACATCACCGAGATTGACGCCGATGCGAAACCGGATGTGGCGGGGGTCGGAGGTGCCCTGGTCTCGGACAGCCATCCGGCGCTGAATCGAGGCAGCGCACTGGACGGCATCAACGACGCTGGCGAATTCTACCAGCGCCCCGTCTCCCATGAGCTTGATAATCCGACCGTGGAATTCCTTGATCGCGGGGTCGACCAGTTCTCGACGGCAACCCTTCAGTCGTTCGAGCGTGCCGACCTCATCCTCGCCCATGAGGCGGCTGTAGCCGACCACGTCGGCAGCAAGGATCGCGGTAAGCCTTCGCTCCATGTGCGGTTGTCCTGCCTCCCTAGCTCAAAGCTTCGCTGAGCGTATTCGACTGACGTTTCGAATGCGAGCATGCTTGGCCTACTGGACAGCGATAATGCAACCACGTCGTTTTGAAGACATTGCCCTCATGGCTTAGCCTTGTGCGAAACCGGATGCTGCCGCATGGCTGATGTGGGTCGAGATCGGCCTCTGTCGTTCTTAACTGGCCACAAGCGGACTTACGGTCCCGGCCCCCTACACGCCGCCCCTTCCTCGTCGAATAGCGTTAGACTAGTTGATCGGCTACAACGACCTAGAGTGCTAGCAACGGGGACGGCACATGTCGGCGAGTGCTTATGCATTGACTGGATTCATCTCGTGGGCGCTGGCCCTGCTGATCGTGATGGAAGTTATCCGGAGCTACCTGGTGATCTCTGGGCAAGTCCCGGCAAACGGCTTTACGCCAGATAACGGAGCCCTCTCCCCGTTTATGCGGAGGTTAGCCCGTGCCCACGCCAACTGCATTGAAGGGCTTCCAATCTTCGGAGGTCTGCTCGGAGTCGCGATCATCATTTCAAAGACAGATGTCACGGATCCCTTGGCCTCCACGATGTTAGGCGCACGTATAGTGCAGTCGGTGATCCACCTCGTCTCAACCAGCCAACTCGCGGTCAGTCTCAGGTTCACCGCGTTCGCTGTGCAAATGGTGATTGGTGCGTATTGGTGCTGGTTGCTGTTGATCTGAAGAGTGGCGGAGCCCCGACGCAAAAGTGGGCCACCTCGATTCCGGGAGCCTTGGCAAACCCACTCCGGATCGTGACCCGAAAGACTGTCCCTTTTGACAGGCGAGCGAACCGCAAAACTGGCAGTGGCAAAACCGCCGTTGAGGCATGATATTGCTGTTGGATTTTGGGGCTACTCCCCAGCTTCGGAGAAGGATCGGCGTTCAGAGAGCAATTTGCACGCCTGGGCGCTGCGGCGCTCCCCAGCTTTTGGCCACACGCACGCCCTGCAAACGCTCGGGCTCCAGAGCGCCTGGCAGCGGAGCAGAGAATTATTGGACTTTGTGAGTGTTAGAGGGAGAGGAACTGAGATTCAACCTTCTCCACCTGCACTTGTTCCTGGCACGCTGGCCTCAGCAGCACCTAATCCTGCCACCCAACCTGGAGGAGCAAGCCAGTGCTACCGAGCTATGTAGACACCGATCGGCTCGCGCTGTAGCCATAGGCCTCCGCCCGTCGGGGTTCACCGGCGCCGGGGGGGGCGGCTTAGGGGGGGCCCAGCAACGCGCACGTCAGCCAAGCTATCTTTGAGTCGCCGGGTCCGGAGACCGCCAGGCTGGATTATACCCGACAAATCTTGATAGGCTGCCGTTCTGGGGGTCGCACGATGAACGAGGTTGAAAAGCTGGCCGTCGAGGTTGTCGCGACCGGCCTTGGCTGGCCCGAGGGCCCGACGGTGCTGCCCGATGGCCGAATTGTCATCGTCGAAAGCTATCGCAGCCAGCTGACGGCCATAGATCGCGACGGAAGTGCTCGCCAGTTCGCGTATGTTGCCGGAGCGCCCAACGCCTGCGTTCTCGGATCGGATGACCTGCTCTATGTCTGCCAGAACGGCGGCACGACCGGACCTTGGCGAGCCGCGGACATGACGATGCCATCGATCCAGCGGGTTGCCGAAGGCGGAAAGCCGGAAATCCTGCTGAGCGAAGTCGCGGGCATTCGGCTCAATGGGCCAAACGATCTTGTATTTGCTGCTGACGGCCGGCTCATCTTCAGCGATCCCGGCACATACAACCCGGGGAATCCGGACCCAAGCTACATCTTTGCCGTCAACCCCGATGGCAGTGCTTACCTTGCTCTCGGTTTCGACAAGCCGACCTTCCCCAATGGTGTGGCGATCGAAGCCGACGGCTCGATCATTTGGGGGGAGTCCTATACGGGGCGCGTCAAGCGGCAGCGTCCGGATGGTTCCGTCGAAGACCTGGGCCGCTTGCCTGGGGCCAATCCGATCCCGGACGGGCTGAAGGTCGGAGCCGATGGCCGCCTTTATGTCACGGATATTGCCGCCAACGGCATTCACGTTCTGAAGCCCAACGGCACAGCGGAGGGTTTCTTCGTCTGCGGCAAGGCAACGACCAACTGCGTCTTCTCGGGCGAGATGCTTTGGGTGACAAATGCCGGCGTGCTGGCGACCGGCAGCGATCCCTCCTTTGAGGGAACACTCTCCTGCGTGCGTGTTCCGGGAGGCGGTGGACCGACGCATCATGGTCGCATCGGCGGAAAGCAACCGTGAGTAGCTCCTCGTCCGCCTCAAACACAGGCGATGACCGCGGTGCCGGCGGTGCGGCATCGTCCGCTTCGATGGCGGCGTTGAAGTGCCTGTACAGCGTGGCCGCGGTCCGCGTCGCCGCGCGGCGGACTTTGCCACGCCCGGTGTTCGACTTCGCCGATGGCGGTGCCGAGGATGAGCGAACGCTGCGCCGGAACGAGCAAGCTTTTAACGAGGTTGCCATTCTGCCGCGACCACTCAACGGTGCAACGACGCGAGACCTTTCCCTTGACCTCTTCGGCGCGAAACTTGCCATCCCGCTGGGCATCGCGCCAACCGGCCTGGCTGGGCTGTTCTGGCCCGACGGCGAGCGCGCAGCCGCCCGAGCCGCAGCGGCCGCAGGGACATTCTACTGCGCCAGCCACGGATCGGTCTGCACGCTGGAGGATATAGCAGCCACCGGAAGTAGCCCACGGTGGATGCAGGTGTTCGTCTATACCGATCGCGGCTTCACCCGAGAAATGGTGGATCGGGCGCGTGCCTCAAGCTACGACGCGCTGGTGCTCACCATTGATAACCAGATGCTTGGCAACCGTGAACGCGACATCCGCAACGGTTTTGCCATCCCGCCGCGCTTCGGTGTGGCCGGAACCCTCGCGGCCGCCACCAAGGCGGCGTGGCTTCTTCGTATGCGCACCCGACTCCCGAAACTGACTTTCGGCAACTACGCGCGCCCCGGAGATACGGCGACGGTCGGTGCATTGGCGGGCCGAATGGCCGCAATGCTCGATCCCGGACTCTCCTGGGCCGATGTCGACTGGCTGCGCACTGTCTGGTCCGGACCGTTGTTGCTGAAAGGCGTCCTGCATCCCAGCGAAGCCGCCGAGGCTGTAGCCCGAGGAATCGACGGCATCATCGTATCCAATCATGGGGGACGTCAGCTTGACGGCGCCGCCGCATCCCTGGACGCGTTGACGGCAGTTGTCGCGGCTGTCGCCGGCCGCGTACCAGTGCTTATCGACGGCGGCATCAGGCGAGGCTCTGACGTCGTCAAGGCCCTGGCGCTCGGCGCCTCGTGCTGTCTGATCGGGCGGCCGCAGTTGTGGGGGCTCACGGTCGCCGGCGAGGAGGGGGTACGCCACGTGCTCGAACTCTACCGCAAGGAGATCGACCGCGTCATGGGACTGATGGGCGCGCGGAGCCTGCGCGACCTCGGGCCGGACTGTATTTCGTTCGTTCAGGGAATGGGGCCGCTACATGATTGAAGACCCACCACTGCTCACCATCAAGCGCCGTTTCGAACGGCCCGCAGCAGAAATCATCAGTGCTTTTGCGGGCGTGCCGGTTAGCCAGGTCGTAGACGCGATGGGGGGACGCGGCGCCTTGCATTATGCGATCAAGCCACTGTCGCCAGCTACTGCGACGATGGTCGGCGTCGCCGTGACCTGTCACTGCGGTCCCGCCGACAACCTCGCCCTGTTTGGAGCACTGGATGCCGCAGCAAGTGGCGATGTCATCGTCGCGGCCACCGACAGCTTTGCCGGTACCGCGGTAACTGGCGATCTCGTGCTCGGCATGGCGCGCAACAAGGGGGTCGCCGGCTTCATCACTGACGGTCTGGTGCGCGACGTTGTCGGGATCGAGGCGGTCGGGTTGCCGGTTTACTGTGCCGGGGTCATTGCGAATTCGCCTGCGCGAAATGGTCCAGGCACGGTCGGATTCCCGGTGGTGCTGGGAGGAGTGACTATCTCGCCGGGAGACATACTGGTCGGCGACCGCGACGGTGTCGCCGTGGTGCCTCGCCTGGAGGCTGAGACTGTGCTGGCCCGGCTCTCCGCCATCAGGGCGGCTGAGAAAACTCTTGATGGCCTGGTGCGGCAAGGTCTCGAGATGCCCGACTTCGCCAAGGTCGTCCTCAAATCGAACAGGGCGCGCTTCGTTGACTGAGATGTGAGCTTCTCTAGCTGCGGGACATATGAAGCGCAACACGATTTCGTCCTTCCGATTTGGCACGAAACAGAGCCAAATCGGCGGCATTGACGAAATCGTTTGGCGTCTCGTTCTCGGTGGGCACCGCTGTTGCGACGCCGACGCTGATGGTCACGCGATCCGGGCCGTGGGGTATGTTCAACTCTCGCACGCTCTGGACGAGCCGCTCGGCGATCGCACTGGATTGTTCCAGTATGGTGTCGACCAGCACGATGACGAACTCTTCGCCTCCGTACCGCGCAGCGAGATCGGTGGAGCGGCCGGAACCGCTCTGGATTACGCGGGCGATTTGCTTCAGCACATCGTCGCCGGCCATATGGCCATAGGTATCGTTGTATCGTTTGAAGTTATCGGCATCGATCATCAACAGCGACAGTGGGGACTGTGCGCGAAAAGCGCGTTTCCATTCAGCCGCCAGATATTCGTCAAAATAGCGCCTGTTACCGAGACCTGTCAGGCCATCGATCCGCGTCAGACGTTCAAGCTCTAGATTTGCACTGATCAGCTGTCGCTGGCTTTCCCTCAGCGCTCGGTGTGCCGAGTCTCGCTGGACGTGATCCAGATAGGCCCGCGTGTGATATCGAATGCGTGCAATCAACTCGATACGATCCGGCAGTTTGACGAGATAGTCGTTCGCGCCCGCAGCGAAGGCTTCGCCCTTGGTGGCTGGATCTTCCTTGCTCGACAGCACAATGACTGGAACCGCGCGTGTCGACGCATGCTTCCTGTATTCTCGCACCAGATGTAGCCCATCCACCCCGGGCATGACGAGATCCTGCAGGATGACGGTTGGCTTTACCTCATCCGCGACCGTCATCGCTCTCAACGGGTCGGTGCAGAAGTGTAAGGAAATATCGGGCTCGTTGGCTAGGGCGCGCCTGACCGCCTCGCAAACCATGATCTGATCATCGATGAGCAGAACCATGGATGAATAGTTATCTGCGAGTGGCGGGACCAACTCTGGTTCTTGCGTCATCGGAAGGGGCCTTTCACGTGGAGCGCTCGCAGGCTTCGATTATACGTGAGCCGATCGCACCCAAAGGAAGAATATCAACAGCCGCGCCGATGTCGGCGGCGGCCTTCGGCATGCCATAGACGGCACTGGTTGCTCTATCCTGCGCGATTGTGAGATGTCCCTTGTCACGGAGCTGTCTCAGCCCGCGCGCACCATCCCTGCCCATGCCTGTGAGCAGAACACCAATCACCGAGCCAGGCCACCATTGCGCCGCACTTTCGAAGAACACATCTACCGACGGCCGATAAACATTGTCCTTGGGGCTGGGCGTATAGCCAAGTTGCTGAGCTGACTTGAAAACCAGATGATCCGCAGAACTGGCAACGAGAACGGTGCCCGCTTGTGGACTATCCCTTTCCCCCGCCGGACGGATCGGGAGACGCGTATGCTGCCCTAGCCAATCAACAAGGCCTGGAACGAACTGAGCATCGAGATGCTGGACAAGCACAATCGCGCCGCGAAAATCAACGGGAAACGCGCTCAGGACTGCGGCAACGGCAGCCGGCCCGCCCGCAGAGGCGCCGATTGCTATCACGTGTCGAGTTGACGGCTCAGCCGCACGTGACATCCGCCTTTTTGCCTGGGTAGGCGCATCGCCGATCAACTTGCCTATCGTTCGTATCTTGTTCGTCAAAAGCCGGGCGGATTGCGAGGACGCGTTGCCTTCGATGCCCACTGACGGAATATCGACTGCGTCAAGCGCGCCATGACCCATTGCTTCGTAGACGCCGGCGAGGTTGGCTTCGATACTGGCGGTCACCAGCAAGATTGAGCACGGGGTTTCCGCCATGATTCTGCGCGTCGCTTCCACGCCGTCCATCTCTGGCATCGCTAGATCCATGAGTATCAGATCCGGCAGATCACGTCTGCAGACCTCGACCGCCTCACGCCCATTGGTCGCGATCCACGCGACCTGATGTTCGCCGGTCAACAGAACCAGTCGACGCAGAAGTTCAACCGCCATCGGCATGTCGTTAACTACGCCGATTCTCATTCGCTGGCTTCCAATCTCGATCTCATTCAGCCGCCTCGCCAATCATGTCCACGACGGCATGGATCAGCGCCTCGTCCTGAAAACTACTCTTGGTCAGATAATAGTCCGCACCTGCGTCGAGCCCGCGCGCGCGATCTTCTTCCCGATCCTTGTATGAAACGATCATAATGGGTGTGTTCTTGAGATCAGCGTCCTTTCTGATCAAACTCACCAGCTCGATGCCATCCATGCGAGGCATGTCGATGTCGGTGACGACGAGATCGAAAGGACCAGACCGGACGGCATTCCACCCGTCCATGCCGTCTACCGCCACTTCGACCTCATAACCGTAATTGCCGAGCATCTTGCGCTGGAGTTCGCGAACCGTCAGTGAATCGTCAATCACGAGCACGCGCTTGCGCCTGCTCGCTTCGGGACCGCCCGCGGCGCGCCGAAGAGCTCGAAATCCGCTGGACGATGCAAGCTTTTCCACCGATCGGATCAGATCGTCGACGTCGAAGATCAGAACAGGCGAACCGTCTTCCATCAGGGCCGCTGCGCTGATGTCCTTGATCTTGGCAAACCGTGGATCGAGAGGTCTGATCACTAACTCGCGTTCCCCGAGAAAACGGTCAACGATCAGGCCGTACGCATCGCCCCGACCCGCATCCACGACGACGACCGATAGTTCGTTCGGTTCCGATCCGGGCTCACCTCGATCGAGCACCTCGCGAGCGGTGACCAGCCCGATCTGTCGATCGTTCAATCGAAAATGCGGCCGGCCCTGCAGGACGTTGATCTCCGTCCGCTGCAGTTTCAAAGTCTTGGAAATGGCAGCGAGTGGAAAAGCATAGGGCTCTCCATCGACATCGACGAGCAGCGTGCGCAGGACCGACAATGTCAGCGGCAATTGCAGTTGAAATCGGGTTCCGTGGCCAAATTCTGAGGAGACGCTTGCGACTCCCCGGACTTCCTTCGTCATGGCTTGCACTGCATCGAGCCCCACACCGCGACCTGAGACGTCGGTAAGGCCCGCTTTCATGGAAAAGCCTGGCAGAAACAGAAATGCGAGCAATTCGCTTTCGCTGAGTGTTTCAGCACTTTCCCTGGTTGCAAGTTGCCGGGCGACGACGGTCTCGCGCAGCTTCGAGAGCTCTATCCCCCTGCCGTCGTCCACCACGGCTATCTGCAGCAGCCCGGCATTGTGCCTCGCTTCGAGCCTGATGAGCCCCTCTTCGGGTTTGCCCATCGCGAGGCGCTCCTCAGGCGGTTCAAGCCCATGGTCTACAGCGTTGCGCAGAAGGTGCCCCAAAGGGGCATCGAGCTGCTCGAGGATATCGCGGTCGATGCCGGTCGAGCCGCCTACGATCTCCAGTCGCACCCGCTTGCCAAGGGTACGACCGAGGTCGCGGATCATTCTCGCATAGTGTCGCACGCCGTCCTCAAAAGGCCGCATCCGGCTCGCCAACGTTTCGTCGTACAATCTGTTGGCAAGATCGGTCGCTTTCCGATCCACTGAATCCAACTCATCGAAACGCTCCGCCAGGAACGCTTGGCTCAACCGAAGCTTTCGCTGCGCTTCAGCCAGCGCCTCCACCACCGCCGCATCGTTTGAAACCGGCGGCAGCGCTGCATGAAGATTGTCGAATGCACTTGCGAGGTCCGATTGAAGTCGCTTCAGCCGTAGCAGCCCGTCAGCGAATGGCCTGAGCCGCCGAGCTTCCATCAGCGACTCGCCAGCCAGCCCGAGCAATCGGTTCAGGCTGTCTGCCGTCACCCGAACCATTCTATCAGAGCCGATGCTGTCGTGGGCTTGCGGCACCGCCCCAACGAGGAGGTTCGCTGAAGAGGTCGTCGCCAGTTGCTCCTGGGCATGATCTGGAGTTGCGAAATCAGCTGCAGAATCTTGGGGCCCGGGCTTTGCCTGGGGGAGGGACAACCCCTCGAACTTCGCGAGAAAGGTTTCGACTTCTGAGTTGGCGCTCTCGCTCGATGATCCCGATGCGATCAATTTCAAAAGGTCAGAACCTTGCAGAAGCGCGTCTATATGCTCCCGTCGCACCCTCAGATGCCCGCGTTGCGCTGCGACCAGGCAGTCTTCCATCGCATTTGCAACTTTGACTGCGGGCATCAGGTCGATGATGCGGGCAGCTCCTTTCAGAGAATGCGCGGCACGCATGCATGCTTCCAGGGCGTCGGCGGCGATAGGATCGCGTTCGAGTGCCAGAAGTCCAGAGGTCAGAGCCCGTGACTGCATCTCCAGTTCGGCCTGGAAGAGGCTGAGCATCGAAACCTGGCTGAAGTCTTCATCTGTCATGCGATGCTCCGATCCAGCATCGTGAGCAGTTGTCGTGGATCGAGACAGCCAACGGCTCGTCCTTGCCATGGCAGCACGGCAACCGTAGCGGCAGACAGTGCCTTCCCAATCATGGCCGGAACAGCGAGAGTGTCGCGTTCCTGGTACCGATGTAAGCCGTGGATCTCATCAACCATAAAAGCAACCCGCTTGTCGCGCTCGCCTACCACGACAAGGCGGCGAAATACCTTGGTTCGTGTGCCTTGTTCCCCTTCCTTGCGCTCGTCTATCCCGAGCAATTCGGCCAGGGAAAGGCAAATGAGCAATTCACCACGGACATTCGCAATGCCGAGCAGTGCACTGTTCCTGCGATGTGGAAGTGAATGAACGCGACGAGATTCAGCCACTTCATGAAAAATACCGACTGGAAGTGCCAGCCATTCCTCCCCCAAACGGAAGAGAACGGCCGTCTGCAGCGCGTCGTTGTCTGCCGAATCGATCCCTGCACGACCAGCGTTGTCAGGCCATTCGTCGCGAGATGCCGAGGGAGCTGCACGGTCGAGGAGGCGTCGTGCGATCTTCTTGTAGGTCGGGCAATTGCGGCAGTGGAGATGCTGCTCTAGTAGCGGACATGACTTGTCACCCCGTACGCCTATTTGCCGCCAGCAGTCGTTGATTTCGATCTCCTCCACCGGCTGGGCGATCCTTGTCGAAGCCGCCATCAACTGCCGCTCCTTTTCTGGACCCGACCCAGCCGGCCGGCCAGCGCCTCGGCGCCGTTATGGTCGCCTTGCTTGCTAAGCAGCAAGGCCAGATGGACAAGAGCTTCTCGATGATTTGGCGCGAGATAGAGCGCCTTGCGATAACTTTGCGCGGCTTCGGGTGCAGAACCATCCGCATCCTGGACGAGGCCCAGCAGGTAGAAGATTTCTGCGGAAGGACCGAACTCCCTGAGATGCGCCAGGGCGACCTCCTGTGCCTCCTTTACGCGTCCTGCATTGGCGATCCGTTCAACCGCGATGAGGCTTTCCGAGGCGTGTGCAAGCGGCTTGGCCGGAGCCTGCCCGCGGCCTTCATTGCCAATTGTCGGTCGGAACGGACGAAGAGGCTCGCTCTTGTAGACCTTAGGGCTTGGCGTCCGCACCGGGACGGCGGCCGAAACCTTTGGCGCCGTGGTCTTGACGGGCTCCGATTTCAGAAAGGCGAAGGCCAGTGGCCATTCAGCGGAAAGAAAGCCATGCACCCTTGGAAGAGCTGCTTCCGCCGGACCGACCAGAAGAAGTCCGTCTTTGGCCAGCAAGTCCTTCAGGCAGATCAATGCGCGATCCTGCAGCTCTCGATTGAAATAGATCAGCAAATTGCGGCAAAGCAGGATGTCATAGACCTCTTGCCCGAAAGGCGCGTGAGAACCGAACAGGTTTCCTACCATGAACCGAACCTGTTTCAGCACCCCAGCAACAGGCCGCAACCCGCCCTCGGCCGCTTCGAAATAGCGATCCTTGAATTCTAAATGGCTGCCGCGAAACGAATTGCGGCCATAGATGGCGTGTTCAGCCGTCGCGATATTGCGGCTGCTGACGTCCACGCCATCGATCTTGAACTCATGCGCCTCAAAGCCGGCATCGAACATGGCCATGGCGACCGAGTAAGCCTCTTCGCCGGTTGAACATGGCAGGCTCAGGATTCTTATCGGCTGAGCAGGCTTGTGCGCGCGCGCATGCCGCGCCAGCATCGTGAACGCTTCTCGGTCACGAAAGAACCAGGTCTCTGGGATCACCACCGCATTGATCAGCTCCTGCAGCTCCTGCGAGGAACCGGCCAAGTATTGCCTATAGGCCTGAGGGTTGGTTATCCGGCATGCTTCCATCCGTTCTCTGACCGCCTGACGAACCACTGTCGGACCAACGCTGGCACTGTCCAGTCCAATGGTTTCCGTCAGGAGCTTTTCTATTGCTCCGGTCATTGATCACCTATTGCCGCCTGGCGGAGCAAAGCGGTACGAATCTCTTCCGAAAGCAGCGCTTCCACTTTGACCCACTGAATGATCTCCAAACCATCGGAAGCCACCGGCCCAAGATAGGGCGGGGTTCCTGGTTCCAGTCCGAACGGCGCGAAATCGGCCGGGTCTCGCTCGATCGTATCCGTCACCCGTTCCGCGATCAGCCCCAGCAGGCGTCGCTCGCCATCATCCGCTGGATAGCGCGTCACAACGATCCGGGTGCTCAACAGGCGCTCCGATGGTCGGCCAAGCGCAAGAAGGGTGACATCGATCAGGGGGATGGGTATTCCGTTATAGCTGACCAAACCCACCACACCAGTTGGCGCACCCGGAAGAACTTTCACGTCGATATAGGGCAGCACCTCTTCAATTTTGTGGACATCGATCAAGTAGCGATCCGGACCCATGCTGAAGGCGAGGAATAGCATTGTCACCTCCTACTGCCGGCTCGCTATGCTCGTAGCTTGAACCTCGATATGCTACTTCGCATGCCGCCTGAGACTTGATTGAGCTCGTCGATCGCGAGCGTCGATTGCTGAAGGGACTCGACTGTTTGCTGAGCTGCCTCGCTTAGCTGGGTTAGCGTGTCGCTGATCTGCCCCGCGCCGGTCGCCTGTGCTTGCATGCCTTCATTGGCGACTTCGAAACGTGGCACCAGCCCCTGAACCTGCTGAATGATCTCGAAGAGTTGCCCGCCGACCTGCTGGATGTCCTGCATACCCCGACGGACCTGCTCGGAAAACTTGTCCATGCCCATCACCCCGGCCGCGACTGCCGACTGGATGTCCTTGACCATTTGCTCGATATCGTAGGTGGAGACAGCTGTCTGGTCCGCGAGCCTTCGGATTTCCGTCGCCACCACTGCAAAACCCCGGCCATATTGGCCTGCCTTCTCCGCCTCGATGGAAGCGTTGAGCGACAACAGGTTCGTCTGATCGGCCACTTTGGTGATGGTCGTCACCACCTGATTGATGCTGCCGGCTTTCTCGCTCAGGATCGCCAGTTTGGAATTGATCGCGCCAGCCGCTTCCATGACCTGCTGCATGGTTTCTTCCATACGGGTCAGCCCCGCTTGCCCCCCGCCAGCCACGGCAGCGGTTTGTTCGGCAACTGTGGAGACCTCGTTCATCGTGCGGACCAGTTCGTTTGATGTGGCGGAGATTTCCTTGGCTGTCGCTCGGATTTCTGTTGTGGTCGCTGCGATTTCAGTCGCAGTTGCCTGCTGTTGCTTGGAGGTGGCGGCGATCTCAGTTATCGACGTGCCGACCTGTATGCTGGACCTTTGAACCTGACCAATGAGGGTTGTGAGATCGTCCGCCATTGCGTTGAAGCCGTCGGCAAGCACGCTGAATTCGTCTCGGCGCCTCAGATCGAGCCGTTCGCTGAAGTCGCCTTGCCGCATCAATTGAACCGCGTCGACCAAACGGGTGAGCGGACCTGTAATGGCGCGAAACAGCTGGTAACCCAAAAGAAGGGCTAGCCCGAGGGCTATCAACAAGCCAACGCTCAAACCGACTTCGGCCGTTCTGACGATCGAGCTGATCCGCTGCGTCGCGCTGTTTGCCTCGCCTCTGTGATCCTCAACCATGGCCTGCAGAGCGGACTGCAATTTTACAAAGATCGGCTCTACTACGTTCTTGATAGCTGGGCTTTCATTGGGAGTTTCACCTTTCGACAAGGCAGCCCGGCTTGTTTCCAGCACAGCAGTTTCAGCCAGACGGAATTGGTTGGCGAGTTGTTTGACGGCTGCATAATTCTGCTTGTCGATATCGGAGACGATCGTTGCCTCATAGTCGTCCATCGACCGCTGCACCTGGTTGCGATTGGTTGTGATCGCGTTTTCAACCGTGCTTCTGTCTGACGGGTTGTCCTGAAGGGCATATTCCTGAAGCAGACTATGGGCCGCCATCTGGCCCGTCATGATCTCGGTACTGTGATAAAGGTCCGGAAGGATGCCCTTCTCGACCTCAGTCGCCTCCTCCCCCGCCTGAAGAAACCAGGCGTACGCGATGAGGGCTATCACGGACATGACCACCAGAACGGCTGCGAAACTGACGAGGATGCGGTGGCGTATTGTCAGACTCTTCATGGAACCGGTTCACCAATGGGGGGCATCGTGGGCTGCGCGACAAGCGCTCGTTCCGACATATTCGAAAAGGTGCGTCGAAAAGCGGTAGTCTGATGCTGAATGGTTTCTTTTCCGTTCCATAGCTAATGATGGCGAGGCGGCTCGCCAATCGGCGCCGCCAGAAGCGGTGGTCAAAGGACGACTGCCGTCCACGCACATCAGCCCGAGATCGGCTGGATGGCACGCCGCGGCAGGAGGAGCGTGGATGAGCTGCTTGAGGCCACGAATTGAATGACTGCTTAGGCCAGGTCGAGGCAAGAAAGCCGACGTCCTGCTTGCTGCCCCTAAGCTGCCAGGCGGGAACGCGCCTCATATCAGCCGTCCAGCATGATCGTCGCTACTGAAAGCGGAATCGCCGAAACCAGATGTCGCAAACTGGCCAGCGCGTAGATTGGCGTCGAGTGCGGGTTCGGCATTCGCAGGTGACGATAACTAAATGGCAAGCGCCCCCGCCTGAGGCCCCTCAGAACTAAAAGATCTTGAGAAAACCCGTTTCAAATGCGCATCCTCAAGCGGCGGCCGCCCAACCGCACGAGGATGACCACAACGTGACGAGCGCTCTGGAGCCTAGAGAGAACTGACCCGACACCACCTTCGGTGTGGATGATGTTCGCCTATTTCCGCGGCATGCCGAAGTCGATGGAGGAGGCGGCCCTCGTCGATGGCTGCACGAGATGGGAGGCGTTCTGGCGCGTTGCCGTGCCGCTCGCAGCACCGGGCATCGTCGCGGCGGCTGTCTTCGCCTTCATTGCATGCTGGACGGAGTTCTTCTTCGCTCTGATCTTGACCAGCCGAACTGCCTTTACACTGCCAACCGTCTTCCGCGCCTTCATCGGCTTCCAGGGCGCGCAATATGGCGAAGCCGCGGCCCTTGCCATCGTTTCCCTTGTGCCATCGATCGCCCTTGGGGTCCTTGCTCAACGTCATCTGGTGCGCGGGCTGACGCTCGGCGCCGTTCGCGGTTAGGAAAGCTCCCGCATGGCCGAAGTCAAAATTACCGGCTTGCACAAGCGCTACGGCGCGTTCCATGCCGTGCGCGGCATCGACCTGGACATTCGCGACGGCCAGTTCACCGTTCTGGTTGGACCGTCCGGCTGCGGCAAGTCCACGCTGCTCCGGACCATCGCCGGCCTGGAGGAGATATCGGAAGGCACGATCGAGATCGGCGGCGAGGTGGTCAATGATTTCCGGCCGCGCGATCGCGACGTGGCAATGGTGTTTCAAGATTATGCGCTCTATCCGCATATGAGCGTGGCCAAGAACATTGGCTTCGGCCTCAAGGCTCGCAAGATGCCGAAGCCAGAGGTCGAGGTGCGCGTGGCCGAGGCGGCACGCATGCTTGGCATCACTCCCTTGCTGGGGCGTTTTCCGCGCCAATTATCCGGCGGCCAGCGCCAGCGCGTCGCCATCGGCCGCGCCATAGTCCGCAACCCCCGCATCTTTTTGTTCGACGAGCCGCTGTCCAACCTCGACGCACAGCTTCGCGACGAAATGCGCGGCGAAATCAAACGCCTTCACCAGGACATTGCGACAACGATGATCTACGTCACCCATGACCAGATCGAAGCGATGACGTTGGCTGACCGCATCGTGCTGATGCGCGACGGGTTGATAGAGCAGCAGGGCGCGCCACTCGAGTTGTTCGAGCACCCGGCCTCAACGTTCGTCGCTGGGTTCCTGGGTTCGCCGCGGATGAGCTTCCTGCCAGGTACCCTTGCCTTGTGCGCAGGCGCCGCTGCCATCCGGCTCGCGGATGCACTGCTGCCTTTAGCGCGCGGCAGGGGGCTGAAGGGCGTCGCGGACGGACAGCAGGTGCTGCTCGGGTTGAGGCCAGAACACCTCACTCGTGCGCACACTGCAACGCCGGAGCAGGGCACGTTTCGCTATGAGGCAACGATCGACCTGCTGCAGCCGACCGGCTCGCGCAGTTACGCGACATTCCGACTGGCCGGCGCGCCGGTGATGGCTGAGCTGCAGGCGCACGATGTCAGCCGTCCGGGCGAGAAGCTTGCGATCGACATCAACATGAACCGGGCCTCGATCTTCGACGCCACGACGGAGCTCGCAATTTGACCTCGGCAGCTTCCCTGGCAGTCCGCTTGTGTGGCACCGAAGAGCTCGAGGCACCGCTGCGCACACTGCGCGCCGGATCCTTGTCGGTCGCGTTCGACAATGGGGCGTTGCGTTACATCCACGTCGGGACGATCGAGATCTTGCGCGGAATCTCGTTTCTTGTACGGGACGAAAACTGGGGAACATGTACCACCGTTCTCGATGATCTCCGGATCGACGAGAGGCCGGATGCGTTCGCCATTGCATACCGTGCAACATGTGCCGCAACATCCGGCCGCCTGATTTACCGGGCGCGCGTCTCAGGCAGTGGCGATGGTGCGCTGTCGTTTGTGGCGGAGGCAGAGCCCGAGACTGACGTTTTGACGAATCGGACCGGCTTCGTCGTCCTTCATCCGATCGAGGGCTTAGCCGGCAAGCCGATAAAGGTGCTGCATGAGGATGGTCACGACGAGCTATCGTTCTTTCCGGACCACATCGATCCAAAATGTCCGCTCACCGACATCCGGGCGTTGTCGCACGAGATCGCGCCTGGGATCTGGGCGACATGCACCATGGAGGGTGATGCCTTTGAGATGGAGGACCAACGCAATTGGTCTGACGCCTCCTATAAAACATATGTCCGCCCTCTGCGTCGCCCGTGGCCTTACAGACTGCCCAGGGGCCAGAAATTCACGCAGGCCGTCCAGCTTCACGTGTCAGGAACGCTCCCTGCCAGGACGTCTGAAAATCGCAATCCACTCATCAACCTGACGATCGGCGGACCAGTCGGCCGAGTGCCCCGCACTGGCGTCGGCGTCGCCGCCGACGAGGCAAAGCACGCGCTCGAAACCCCCGAGCTCCTACGACGAATGGCTCCGCAGTGGATGGTCTGCCAGGTCGATCTCCGGATCGCACACGGCCAGGACGAACTAGAAAGCTACGCCGCGCTCGCACGGCTGACCGGCGCTGGCGTGGTCCTCGAGATTGTCACCAAGGGCACGCGCGATCCATTCGGCGAATTGGCGCCGGTCGCGGATGCTGTCCACTCACTCGGCCTCAAACTAGAAGCTGTCTCCGTATTTCCGGCGCAGGACATGACATCCGTACAGCCGGGAGCACCGTGGCCGACTATGCCCAGCTTCCACGAAAGCTACTCCGCCGCTCGCCGGGCTTTCCCGGGCATCGCGCTGGGCGGCGGCATGGCCGCTTACTTCACCGAACTCAACCGCAAGCGTCCGCCAGCCGAAGCGCTCGACTACGTGACCTTCACCACCTGTCCAAGCGTGCACCCCGCAGATGATGTCTCGGTGATGGAGACACTTCAGGCAATCCCCCATCTAATCCGCTCCGCGCATGCTTTCATGGGGGAACGCTTGCCACTGCGTATCGGTCCCATCCAGCTCGGCTGCCGTGAGAACCCATACGGAAAATCCACTACGCCGAATGAAGCGAACGCTCGCGTCTGTCTATCGCGCATTGATCCTCGTCAGCGCGGGCTGTTCAATGCGGCTTGGACTGTCGGATATTTCGCGGCCTGCGCTCGCGAAGGAATCGAGGCCGTCGCGTTCGGTGACTTCGCCGGCCCCTTTGGCCAAATCCATAGGAAGGCTGATTTCGTGCAGCCATGGTATGACCAGCAGGATGGCCCAACGGTCTATCCCGCTTTCCATGTCTTGGCTGGTCTCTCAAAGCTCGGCGGAGCCACCTTGCTGTCCGTAGGAACTTCCGGCTGTGACGGCGTCGTGACGATCGCGGCTGAAAAAGATCGCCGCGTGACCCTGTGGGTCGCTAACCTTACCGCCAAGACGCAATCTGTGAGGCTTTCGGATTCGCCGAGCAGCGCCCGCATTGCTCTTCTCGGCGCCGAGCAGTTCGAGCGGGCGGCAACCGATCCCGACTTCATGGAAAGTTCCGCAAGACCGCTGGATGATCAAAGCATCTCGCTTGGCGCCTACGCCGTCGCGAGAGTCGACCTCGATCGATCGTCTTAGGCCTAGCCGATGTTCGCTGTTTGGCCAAACCCCCGTCAAAGATGAGGGTGGTAGTTCCATACTCTAAGGCAGCGCGTGGGATCCATCTCGCTTATACGTTCTACTATCGCGACGCCGACCAGGCTCGCCAGGTTCCGCCTGCCGAGACGCCAAGTTTTGAGGCCGCTCGCGCCGAAGCGATCCGTTGCGTAATCGGCCTGTTGGCTGATCTGGGCGATGACGAAATGACCGGATGGTTAGTGCGCATGCGCGATCAGGCAGGCAACGAGCTTTGCACGATCAGCGTCTGCGAGGCCGAAGCCGCACCGCAAACGGAAACAAGCCGGTTAGGCAGCACCGCTCACGTCTGTGTCGATACGCCAGCCCTTATTCAATTAGATCGTCGCCAGTCGGAACGTTTGTGATGTTGAGCCCTTGTCCATTGAACAGTGGAGGTACCAATGGCTAACCTGGGAAAATTGGCGATCGCGATGCTCGGCGTCTTGGCATACCAAAATCGCGACAAGATCGGCGAGATCATCCGTGGAGCGGGCGATCGCAACCCAAATGATCCGCAAGGCGGGATTCTGGATCAGCTTTCAAAAGGCGTTTCGGGGACCGCGCTTGGCGATATTCTCGACCGGTTCAGAGGGGCAGGCGCCGGATCGAAGGTCGATTCGTGGGTAGGCACCGGGCCGAACGAGCCGATCCAGCCAAGCGAGGTGGAAGCAGCCATAGACGAAGACACCCTGACTTCCCTCTCGATGCAGACCGGCCTATCGCGCGAGGAGCTCATAAGCCGGATCACGCGAGATTTGCCTGAGGCCGTCAGCAAGATGACGCCTACTGGTGAATTGCCCGTTGAGGCGCCGAAAAGCTCCGGTGAGACGACCTTGCTCGACGACGTGCCATCGCACAGGACGCAAGCGAATTCAGGCGGTCAAAGCGATATCTAAGGTGACGGCTATCCATCAGGGAGAGATACTAAATCGTACTGGCGCGCGAGTTGGCATGATCGGGCAGGGCGGTCACGGTGGTCATACAGCAAACGTACTTGCCGAGTTGGATCTATTGGCCGCGCTACTCGATTCCCGCTGGCGCATTCCAGGCACATCAATTCGTTTTGGACTGGATGCGCTCGTAGGTCTGGTTCCCGTACTCGGAGATGCGGCGACGGGCATTGTCTCGGCCTACATCGTCTTGCGAGCTCGAAACGTCGGTGCCGGAAATGGGTTGGTCGCCCGCATGCTAGGCAACGTGCTGCTGGATACGCTCGTAGGAAGTGTCCCAATTCTCGGCTCGATCTTCGACGTCTATTTTAAGGCGAACAATCGCAACATCACTCTGCTGCGCCGTCACATCAACAAGTGAGGCGGATAACCAATCGTCGCGATGCAATTCTTCTAAAAGGCTCGGAACCGACAGGGGCGCTGGGGCTTGAGTCGCGATTCCTGGAGTCGCGAGCATATGACCAGTGCCATTGACCGGCTTTCGTTCATCGAGTTCCAATCGCCCACACTGGTCGAGAAAGCTCCCGAAGGCGGAGATTGGCTTCACGAGATCAAATATGACGGCTACAGGACGCAGCTGGTCGTTGAAGGCGGAAAGGCGCGAGCATTCACGCGTCGCGGCTACGATTGGTCCCACCGTTACAAGAGGATTGTTCAGGCCGCGGCAAGCCTGCCGGTTTGCTGTTCGGGATAGCTGACCGTCGATCGAGCCTGCCTGCGGGCCTCTTGGTTTTTTACGACGCCAGTCGGAACCCAGACGGGTCGCAGATGATTCAGATGCGCATCCGGGCTATCAGCGAGGATCGTGAGCAAAATGGCGGGGGGTGACCACGAAGGCGACAAAACTGCGCTCCGGGAGCCCAAAGTTTCGTCTAGGACGCATGACCCGGGTCACAGCGCCGCGGCACGAGTTCGACTTCATCACCAAGGTCGGCCGCATAGACCACGCCGGAGCTCTCGCAACGTTGCAGAGGCATATGGGAGATATAGAGGCGGTCTTTTTCGGAACTGATGTTTTGGCTAAAGCGCTAGACCAGCCTGCCGAGTGACGCTCAGTTATCCCTATCGCGGCGCCCAGCCAGCCTTTCCGTTGCCGCTCAGTAAGCCGGCACAAGGCGCGTGTTTCGCAACGGCAAGGCCATGGTGAACTGCAAGCCGTCACGATGGTAGTTCAATTCGATCTTGGCGTTGCATTGCACGGTCACGACTTTTTCCAGAAGTGTCGTGCCAAACCCCCGGCGACTGGGCTGCTCGACTTTCGGCCCATCTCGTTCCCGCCAGTCAAGATTGACGATCTGTGTATCGCCGGACCCGCCTAACGACCAGCGGACGTCAAGGCGGCCTCCCGTTTGCGAAAGCGCGCCAAACTTCGACGAATTGGAGGCCAGTTCGTGGAAAGCCATCCCGACAGGGACCGCAATGTCGGCGACTAGCGCTACGTTCGGGCCTTCCATAACGATGCGCGGCCTGTCGCGCGTCTCATAGTGGTCAAGCTCGCTTTCGAGCAGCTTGTGCAGCGAGGCAGTCTGCCAATAATCGTCGGTAAGCATCGAATGGGTCTGGGCCAGGGAAACGAGCCTGGCTGAAAAATCGCGTACGAAATCATCGACGTTGCCGCTCGACCTGGCCGTCGCGCCCATCATGGCGCGAACGTTGGCCAGCGTGTTCTTGACGCGGTGATGCAGCTCGCGGATGAGCAATTTCTGCCGATCGGCGACCTCCCGCTTCTGTTCGATGTAGGACTGGACCTCACGCTGGCGGGCGCGGGCACGCAAGGCGGAGCGCACCGAGTTGGCGAGGCTCGAAGCCAGAAATGGCCGTTCAAGCACGATCAGATAGCGGTCCAGAAATGCCATCCGCGTGTCGACTTCGTTCCCCCGCATCGTCAGAAGCACGATCGGAAAATCCGACCATGCGGGTTGGGCTTCAAGCCAGGCCGCAAACTGCGTTCGATCGGAACTGAGCAGGGCCTCCTCGGCCACGACAAGGCACTGAGCCTCGTCGAGAAGCGGCACTGCCTCTTCCAAGCTGCCGCACACACGCGAGGCAATCTGGTTTGTAGCCAGGATGGAGGCCGCGATCCTCGCGTCACGGCCAAGCGGCGCCAGCACGAGAACGGCGGGGCTGGACGACATCACAGCGCCTTGTCCCTCAGAAGGTCTGTCGGCTTGCCTTCAAATTCCGGAGATCCCATCAGGATGCCGCGGAATTGTTCCAGTGGCTCACCTACGGCCACGCCGTTACCGCCGATTTTAAACTCACGAATCGTCTCTTCGTGGGGGCCGACACGTTTCTTGACAACGGAAATCGCGCGTCTCAACTGACCTGCGTTCTCGAAGAAGCGCAGAAGCATGATGGAATCGCAGAGATAGGTCATGTCGACCGGCGCTGCCGTTTGCCCAAACAGCCCGTGATTGGCCAACAGCAGGATCGTCGCCACTGCCTTCTGATTGAGATAGGTGAGGATCTCGTGCATCTGAAGCACCAGATGTTGTTCTTCGGACATGGCATTGAGATAGCCAGTTAGGCTGTCGATCACGACGATCCGCACATTGGATTCTTCGACGGCCGCTTGGATGCGCGAAGACAATTCGCCTGGTGAAAGCTCAGCCGGATTGACAGATTCAAGCATCAGCGTGCCGTCCTCGGCAAACGGCTCCAGGTCCATGCCGAGCCCGGCGGCGCGCGCCAAGAAGATGCGCTTTGTCTCGTCAAACAACAGCACCAGCACACGCTCGCCACGCTCGAGTGCGGCATAGCAATAGGTGCAGGCAATGGTAGACTTGCCAACGCCAGACGGCCCCATCAGCATCGTGCTGGTACCGCGGGCCAGCCCGCCGCCAAGCAGGGTGTCGATCCGGTTGTTGCTCATGGCCGGCGTATCATGCTCGGCCACCTCATGCTCGGCTGCAACGAGCCGCGGATAGGCGATAACGCCGCCTGGGCGAATGACGAAATCGTGAAAGCCGCCCCGGATCTGCACGCCGCGCATTTTGATCACGCGTAGCCGCCGACGCTCTCCACCATAGACGGGCGACAGCTGCTCCATCCGAATGACGCCGTGACTGATCGAATGCAAATTGAGGTCATCCTGCTCAGCGGTCAGGTCGTCGAGCATAAGCACCGTCACATTGTTGAGCATGAAGAAGCTCTTCAATGCCAACACCTGGCGCCGATACCGCAGTGACCCTTGCGATAAAAGTCGAATTTCAGAGAGCGAATCGAACACCACGCGATCGGGTCTGACGCGTCCGATCTCGGCCATGGCAGACTGCACGGTTTCGCCGAGTTCCAATTCCGAGGAATGGATCAATGTCTGTAGCTGCGCAGGATCGAAACTGAGCTCCGGCGGCACAAGTTCAAGAATTTGCACCCCCTTCAGATCCCAGCCGTGACGGCCAGCAACCGAGAGCAGTTCGCGCTTGCTTTCTGACAAAGTGATGTAAAGGCATGTCTCGCCATTCTTGGCGCCCTCGATCAAAAACTGGAGGCCAAGAGTGGTTTTTCCAGAACCTGGTTTCCCTTCGATGAGATGGGAGCGGTTCCTGGCGTAGCCGCCACGAAGAATGTAGTCGAGGCCGCTAACTCCAGTTGTGATCGCCGAGGCGTCGTCTCTGTCCAACTAATCCCCCAATGTAATTTCGAGAACCAGATAACGACGGGCACCTTTCGCGGTTCCACGTCTCTCGGTGAGCGCCCTTGTCGTGAGACTCACGAAAAGGCGACAAGAAACGCGGCAAAAAAGGGCGCCGTACCTCTCGGAGCCCTTTTTCAAGTTCAGTTTGGAACCGGCGACCTACCAGCCTTGCCGGCCATACCAGTCATCGATGTCGCGCCGGGCGCGGTCCTTCTCAATGCCGTAGCGCTCCTGAATCTTGCCTTCCAACTGATCGCGGTTACCGGCAATACGGTCCAGATCATCGTCTGTGAGTTTGCCCCACTGTTCCTTGACCTTGCCCTTTACCTGCTTCCAATTGCCTTCGACACGGTTCCAGTCCATGGCACCTATCCTTGTTTGTTTCGGACTGAGAAAAACGCCGTAACGCTACCGGAGTTCCCGTCAAGTTTGAGCAGATCGACCGATCGAAGCGTGGCGAGGTAGGCGGCCCCGAAGCAACCCGCTCTGGAACGCGATGATGGCTTGCCGCGCCGGCTGTGTTCTCCACAGTTTTGGCCACAGTCGCTCGCGAGACCAGCTTCGTTGAACAAACACCGACAGGGATAGCGTGAAGCCAACTATGCTGCGTTCGTCATCCAAGCCTGGCGTCAGATACTAATTCTTTCTGTCGGGAGCCATGTTCCCTGCGGCTTTTGCCCTGAAGCGCCTTACCCGGCTGCGTGTGCCGCAGCTCTCATCCGAGCACCACCGCCTGCGCCCGCCACGCGAGGTGTCGATGAAAAGCCAACCGCAGTTCGGCCCGGTGCACTCGCGCACGCGGCGGCGGTCATTCCTGGACACCAAAAACTCGGCTGTCTCAAAGGCCACGCGGTGGCCGATAGTGTTCAGACTGGCTGCGTCGGTCCACTGCCAAGCGAGGCGGTCGCCGGACGGGAAAAGCGAGCGCTTCGGCAGGGCTAGGGCGACTGTATCGCGCACGATTTGCAAGGCATCGTCCGGCACCCGGGCGCCTGCCGCCTCGGCCTGGAGAGCCGCGTAAACGGCCTCGCGCAAAATCTTGGCCTTTTCCAATGCCGCCTCCGCAAGGAGCGGGCGGGCGGAAGCCTCCGCGAGCAGTGCTCGTGCCTCATCGACGTCGATCAAATCGGCACGTCCAGCCCAGACGACCAGGTCGGCATAGGTCTGCAAGAGGTCTGGGCCCCATACATCGCGTCGCGCGTCGACCGTGTTGACGAAGTCCAGGCAGGCGTGACCGCCAACCATGCGCATGTCGACGATAGTCTTCGCAAAATCCATCCCGGAAACATCGGTTGGCGGAACCGTATTGGCAAGAGGCCGTTGTAACGAAATAAACGTCTTTTGGCCGTTACGACGAGCCAACAACGCCCAGCGAAGGCTGCTTCCGATGAACCGCAACACAGCGACATTTCTGGTTTTATGTGTGATCTGGGGCACCACGTGGATCGGTATCAAGGCAGGGATCGCCACCGTGCCGCCTCTTATGTTCGCAGGCACGCGTTTTACAGTAGCCGGCTTGCTGATCCTCAGCGCGACGCGCCTAAGGGGCGCTGCTCTACCACGGGTGGCCAAAAGGAGTTGGCCGCGCCTTTTCGTTGTTACGTTGTTCATGATTCCGCTTTGCTATGGCCCACTCTTTTGGGGCATGCTCTACGTCGATACGGGCACCGCGGCTGTTCTTGAGCTTTCGCTGACCCCCGTCACGCTGCTTGGGTTTGCGTTGCTTCTGGGAGACGAACGCTATGACGGCCGCAGGCTCTTTGCGATTTTGCTCGGTGCGGCCGGTCTGTGCGTCCTGTTCGGGCCCGAAGCCTATGCTGGTTGGACACACGCAGACCAGCAGGGCAGGGGGCTCCGGCTGCTGGCGATGACAGCGGTGGCGTCGGCAGCTTTAATCTATGCATGGGGTTCGGTGCTCGCGCGGCCGCTTCTTGAGGTATATTCATCGGACTTCATCGCCGGCTTCACCACCCTTTTCGGGGGCGCATTCCTAATTCTCATCTCACTCGTTGTGGAGCCAGGCGCGGCCGCGGCTCTAAAAGGCGATTGGGGCTGGCCGGCCTGGGTCGGGTGGCTGTTCCTCGTGCTGTTTGGTTCGTTCATAGGCTACACACTCTTTATCCGGCTCCTGCACGAAATCGGCGCCTCGCGCGCCGGAGCATTTGCCTTCGTCTCACCCGTGATTGCCGTCGTGCTTGGCATCATCACCTACAGCGAGGAGGTTAGCCTGATCGACATCATCGGCATGGCTATCATGTTCTTCGCAGCGTTTCTTGCGCTACGCGAGCGCAAACAGGAAACATCATCCGCTTCCCCGCCGTTGATTCCACGCTCCGCGCGGGCCGATGGCAGAATATGAAAGACGGCGCGCGCATCCAGCCGCCAATCAGCCTTGAGATGGAAAAGCACAAGGTTCGCGTCTATGCGAAAAGAGGGCTTTCCCGGCAGCGTATCCCGCCTACCACCGGCGGCGAGGAAAGCTCCAGCTCATATGACAACACTAGTCGGCGAGGGATTTTGCCGAGTTGCTGTCAAGATTGCAGGCGGGATTTGATGGAAAAATCGCGAGGCTGCAATCAGCGACCTATTCGTTCCGATCGCGATGCAGGCTATCCGCCAACGCGTCGACAAAGTGTCAGCCGCATCGCTTCAGTTCCGCCACATGAACGCCGAGACGGAATGCCTGACCATCGGCATAAGAACGTGCATAGCTTTCTGCTTCGAACGGAAACGTCAGGGTGGCGCCGTAGGCGGTGACGCGGACCGTCCACTTCTTGTCGCGAACGAGTTCGACCGAATTGTCGGGCGACGTCATGATTTCCTCCGGCACCAGCAAGGAGGAGGCACGGATAACGTCGCAAAGGTCGTTTGAATGCAAACAATCCGACATGCTCATGTCGCTTGTTCTATACGCCCAGACTTTCTCTCGATTAGAGCAGCGCCACGGCTGCAATGTCGGTGGCGTTAAGTCCCCTAGCTGCCAAGACCTTTCCCATCGCGTTGGTCCCCTTGCGGCGTCACGCAGCGACCTTTCTGAACCCAACCGCCGAGATTGTCAGCCCGCAGTGTCTTCGAGAGAATAGCCGGCAAGCCGCAGGGTGCGAATGGCAACTCTGCGACGACTGCTTCAACAACTTTCGCGACTGGCTCATGTGAACGTCGACCGCCTGGGCGCTCACACTGGCTTTCTGCGACCAGCCAGCTGCGATGAATTCAGCACGGGTGATCACGGATTCTCGAGCATGTGGCGCACCAACTTGAACTCGATCGGCGCAAGAGGAATCTCCCCGGTGCTGCAAATACGGTGGTATCGAGCTCCATCTCGACGTCGCGATATGTCAGTGGTCTGCGCTTCTGCGCCAATTTTCGTGACGGTAGCCCAATCGCGAGCCTTCGCAGGTGGCCGAGGAGCTATGGCGGCGCAAATGGTCTGATGAAGCGTTGGTCGACCACGGGCTGCAACAGCCTGTGCTGACCTTCAGCACCTGGGGATATCAAGGCGACACAGGGCAGGGAATTGGTCCGGGCATCCCGCTTCAGCCGGCAGCTCCCGTCGCCAGCTCATTGTCTGGCCGACAGTCCAGCACAATTCCCACGCACCGGCCTTTCGCGGCAAGACCTAGCGCGTCATCGATCGAGCGGGCCAGCTTGCTGCCGAAGCCATCCACCTGCAGAATGTGGCCTAGGAGCAGGTAGAACTCCGCATCCTGCGAGGGAGATGCACCGGCCGCGGCTCCGTCGAACTCAGCGAGGGAAACGGAAGTCAGACGTTCCTGGATTGGCCTTGGCACATTTATGAACGGTCGATTCCAATGGCTGTCAAAGAGTACGGCGCGACATTGAGGGCGCAGCGAACCACCTCGAAACCGGTCGAGCTAGTAGCCGGGCCGGGTCAATCCGAGACAATTTCGTAGTGAAGAAGCTGGGCTTCGTCGAGTGCCGACTTCACTCCAGGCGAGATGACGCCGGAGCCGAAGAGGATAATATCTTCACGGCGTACGAATACTTCATGGCCCAGTCCCATGGACACAAATGTGCCCGAAGAGCTTCGTTCGAGAAGCCGAGCTCTGCCATTCAATATGGTGAGGGCGGCGTGGCGCCTCGATACCCAGGGCCGCTCGACGATGATATCGCATTCCGCCGATCTGCCGATTGTCACGGATTCGCCGTTTCGACAGGATCGCAGCTGATCTCTGTAGCGGATGACCAGATGAATCTGCCGCGGCAGGACCGAGCGTCTATCTGTAGTGGCGCCATGGCTGGTGATCTGCGTACCGGGGGCCCCATCGTCGCTCCACAGGGTATAGACATCGAAGAACTCTTGCTTCCCTTTCAAGGCCATTTTGTCGAGGAGCCGCAGGCCCTTGCGGCTTCTCGGGGAAAGGGCTTCGCAGAAGCTCTGGCTGATCAGCACCTCTCCGGGGTTCGCCGTGGTGGACAACCTTGCGGTGACATTGACAACGTCACCGAATATCGCGCCCCGCGCGCGAATGACCGCCCCGAAATGCAATCCGATACGGGCGCTTAACGGACCTTTAGTCAGTTGGTGGCTGATTTGGCAGACGGCCCTCAGCGCCATTTCCGGGCTCTCGAAGAGGCTGAGTATGTCATCGCCCTTCGAGTAAATGAAATCACCACCGTGCTTGGCGACGATCTCGCGCATCGTGTCCAGGCAATCCGAGACCTGCTGTAGAGCGGCATCGTCTCCGATCCGCTCATAGAGTGGCGTGCTGCCCACGACATCAGCTAAGAGGACTGCGGCAAGAAGCGTTTCCTGGTCCATCGATCTCGTGTCCGACCCAAAAAGTCAGCGTGCGTGTATAACACACGAGGTTGCCTGCGACATATCTGCTCGTGCGCCTGGGGCCGGGGCGATGCCTCAGGTGATCGTCGCGGACGGACGGGCGTATGCCATTCGTCGGCTTCGTGCCGACATCCAGAACCCTCTTCGCCCCAATCGTTCGCGACTTCGGTGCTATGAGTGGACTTGGTCTTTTTAGGTTCGGAAAGGCTGACCGAGTTGCAACGGGCGACGGCCTTCTCATGCACCATCAACCACGACCCGATCTCGGCCCTCCGACTTCGCACGGAATAGTGCCAGATCGGCGGCTTTGACGAGATCATTCGGGCTCTCGTTCGTATTTGGGACCGGTGGCGACGCCAACGCTGTGCTTTGCGATAAGATCACGGATCCATTGATCAGATTTCAGGTATATTCTCTTTGAAGATCACCTGAAGTCGTGGTTGATGCGGTTCATAGCTCAGGTGCCTTACAGAGTGGCTTAAAATGTTGAGCGCTTCCCGCGCCTCGACGCGCGGATTTTGATCTATGACCGCATCGAGCGTCCCATCCAACAAAAGTTCCTTGGTGCCGTCTGTCACCTCGTGGCCGAGAAAGAGAATGTCTTTCGCGCGTCCGCGCTCCTTGAGCGCCCGAGCGATGCCGGTGTTGCCGGCGCCGACATTGTAGATCGCGGCAAGATCGGGGTGCCGGTCCAGAAGCGCTGATGCTTCCGAATAAGCCTTCTCTCGGTCATCCAGCATTTCGCGCATCTCGACGATCTTGAGATTGGGCGACTCCTCGGTCAAGATGTGCCGGAATCCCATCTCGCGTTCCTCATGGCCGCGATAGGACAGCGAGCCGGCGAACAGCGCCACCTTGCTTGGGCGTTCCGATCCCATGAAGCGGTTGAGCAGATAGCCGGCCAGCCGCCCCGCGGCGCGGTTGTCGATGCCGATATAGGCCACTCTCGGAACATGCAGGATGTCGGAGGCGATGGTCACCACCTTGACGTCATTGGCCGACAGCGAGCGGATCGCCTCGCGCACCGTCGGATGATCGAGCGCGATCACGCCGACGCCTTGTGTCTGTCCACGCAATTCTTGCAGCAGGCGGGCGAGCCGGTCGGGGTTGAAGCCCTCTATGGTGGCGATGTGGACGTCGAGATCGGGGCGCGCCAAGGCCTGCGCCTCGATGTGTCGATGCAGCATCTTGATGAAGGAATTGGTGCCGGCCGGCAGAGCGAAGTCGAGACGGATGACCTCTCCAGGTGAGGGCCTGGGCGGCGCTCCGTTCGGGCCCTCCGCGATGTAGCCGAGGCGATGCGCCATTTCGAGCACGATCTCACGCGTGCGCGCCCGCACACCGGGCCTGTTGTTCAGCACGCGGTCGACGGTGGCGGCGGAAACGCCGGCTTCCCGGGCTATGTCAGTCAAGGTGGAACGCACCGTCTTCATCTCCTCAATGCATCAGATCGCACAATGCCGCTAGCCCGTCCGACGGCCACAGCTGCCAGCATCAGCGATTCTGATGGGAAATGATGTATCGAGCCTCAGCCGATGCGCAAGGAGGTTGGGCTAAATCGCGTCGCCCGGCGTGATAGTCGCGTGCCAGAAAGGCAGATTTCCCATCAAATCGAGGCATTGAGCCCGTGTGTCGACCTTTGCATGACGTATTTTCTCCGCGGTTGCGGTGTTACGATGTATTTTGAGTATTTATGATGTTGACAGCCTTCCGGTGCTGCCGTCAATATCCCTCAACGGGCTCGTGGAGGAAACATCGGCCCTGAGGGAGGAATTCCAATGTCTGATCTGATCCGCATATCGCGACGCGGCTTGCTGGCGTCCGGAGGGAAGGCGGTGGCGTTCGTGGCTGCGGCCGGTATCGCACCGCAATTCATCCGTCCCGGCCGTGCCGTTGCGGCCGACGCGCTGGCGCCAGGCATGGTAGGCGGTCCCACCGGTTTCGAGGGCGCCGAGCGCTATCAATATGGCGCCGACACGCCGGAAGCCCGTGCCGTTGAGGCGGCCAAGGCCTTGAAGGGAGCTGGCAAGGCACCGGCCAAGATCGTGCTTGGCCTGTCGGATGGCTCGATTGGCCAACTCACACAGCCTTTCCCTGCGGGTGCGCCGTCGATCAAGGAGCTGTGGGAAAAGGAAACCGGCATCCAGATCGAGATCGTCGGCCTGCCGAACGGCCAGGAATTCACCAAGACGATGCAGGACATCTCCACCAAGGGTGGGGCCTATGACATCTACTCGACGGAATGGAACCGCCTCGGCGACCTTGCCGAGACCGGCGGCATCGCCAAGCTCGACGACTTCGTCGCCCAGTACAAGCCCGAATGGGACGATCCCAAGACCGGCTATGTCGACGGCGCCAAGGGCGTGTCGCTGCTCAACAAATATCGCGGGTCCAACTATGGCGTGTCGCTGGACGGCGACTTCCAGACCTGGGTCTACCGCACCGACCTGTTCGGCGACGCCGCCGAGCAGAAGGCGTTCAAGGACAAATTCGGCTACGATCTGGCGCCGCCGAAGACCTGGAAGCAGCACAGTGACATCGCGGGCTTCTTCCAGCGGCCCGACAAGGGCCTGTTCGGCTCCACCGACCTGCGCAACCAGGGCTGGGGCTACACCAACTGGTATCAGCGCTATGTCTCGATGGCATCGCCCAACCAGTTCCTGTTCGGCGACGACGGCAAGCCGCTGATCAATTCCGAGCACGGCATTGCCGCCACCAACGAATATGTCGGCTCGCTCGTTCATCACTCGCCGGACGCGATCTCCTGGGGCTGGCCGGAGCAGTATGGAAATTTCGCCAAGGGCGGCGCGGCGATGACCTGCGCCTTCTCGAACCTGCCGAAATTCCTCGACAATGCCGGCAACAAGGATTCAGCCGTCACCGGCAAGATCGGCTCGATGCTGCCGCCCGGCCGCGAAGTCGGCGGCAAGCTGATCAGCCGTTCCGTGCTGTGGTTCTCGCTGACCGGCATGGTCTCGTCTCAGTCGAAAAACCAGGAGGTCGCCTACCTTTTGCTGCAGTGGCTGGGCTCCGCCCGCATATATGCCTGGATGAGCGCCAATCCGGGCGGCTATCTCGATCCGTTCCGGCTCTCGGATTTCTCCGATCCGCTGGTGCGCCAGACCTACCACGCCTACCACATCGACGTGGTGCGCGAGACCGTCGCCCGCACGGTGCCGACGATCAACTATCCCGGCGCCACCGCCTTCCACAACGCATTGGACGAAAACCTGATGGCGTCGCTGACCAAGGCCAAGACAGCGGAACAGGCGATGGCCGACACGGAAGCGGAGTGGAAGAAGATCGCCCGCCGCATCGGCGAGGACAAATTGCTCGAAGCCATCAGGACCAACAAGGAGGCCTGGCCGACGGTTCTCGATCCAATCAGCTGATCCGTCTCCCTGGATCAGCGCTGGAGGGGAAGAGCATCTGTTCCTCCCCGCCGCAGTCAACGCCACCAGCAAAGCAGCCAGATGAAGCGTACCGTCCCCTTCGAGATGTTCCGCTACGCCGCGATCTTCGCGGCGATGGCGGTGACGCTGGTGCCGATCCTGTGGATGGTGTCGATGGCTTTCAAGCCGATCGCCGAATGGTCGGCGACCGGCGCCGACCTGACATGGTGGCCGAAGAACCCGACGCTCGGCAATTTCCAGTTCGTCTTCGGTGAATCCAACAACAATCTGATCGTGGCGCTCGACCGCACCGCGCTGAAGCCGATCCTGTCGTCGCTGCTGTCGGCGGTGTTCGGCACGGCGATCGCAATGTCGGCGGGCACGGCTGCGGCCTACGGACTGTCGCGTTTCGGCTCGGGCCAGAACCTGCCGCTGGCGCTGATCCAGCTCAGGCTGTTTCCGCCGATGGCGGTGATGATCCCGGTGATGATCATGTGGGCCTTTCTCAACTTCACCGACAGCTGGTTTGGCCTGGCGCTGATCTACGGCATCGTCACCCTGCCGTTCGCTTTCTGGCTCATGAAGACCTTCTTCGACGACATGCCGCGCGAGATCGAGGAAGCGGCGCTTGTCGAAGGTTGTTCGCGGCTGCGCGTCTTCACACGCATCACGCTGCCGATGATGCGCGCACCGCTGGCCAGCGCCGCCCTCTTCGTCTTCATCCTCAACTGGTCGGACTATCTGATCGCGCTGCTTCTGACGACGCGCGAATGGGTCACGATCCCGGTCTACATGGCCTCGCTGTCCTCCTCGATGACCGGGCAGCTCTATGGCGCCAAGGCCGCGCTCGGTCTTATGGCCGCGGTGCCGCCGGTCATCATGGGCATTGCCATCCAGCGCCATCTGGTGCGCGGGCTGACGTTCGGCGCGCTCAAGCAATGAGCGCTGTGACCGTGACTGTCTCAAAGGACGCAAAGGCCGCGCTTGGCAAGCCCGCGCTGCGGGACGAGGGAGCGCGGCTGGGATTCCGGCTGACGCTGCCGGCGCAGGTTTTGGTGCTCTTCATCTCCGTCTTCCCGCTGCTGATGCAGCTCTACATCAGCGTCACCGACTGGTCGCCGCTCTCCGGCCTCGGCTGGTGGAACGCATGGGAGATGTGGAACAGCTTCGCCAACTACACCGACCTTGCCGCCGATGCGCGCTTCTGGAGCGCGCTGAGGCGCACGGCCATCGTCATGGTCGTGTGCGTGCCCGTCGAATTCCTGCTTGGCCTGGCATTGGCGACGCTGTTCGCGGACGATTTTCCGGGCAAGCGGATCTTCTATTCGATCCTGCTGATGCCGATGATGGTGGTTCCGGCGGTGGCCGGCTACATGTTCTTCATGCTGTTCCAGTCGGGCGGGCCGCTGAACGACATCCTGTCGGCACTCAGCGGTTCCCGCGTCACCATCGCCTGGCTGTCTGACCCCACACTGGCGCTGATCGCGGTGATCATCGCCGATATCTGGCAGTGGACGCCGCTGATGTTCCTGATCCTGCTTGCCGGCCTGGTCGGCGTGCCGCAGGACCAGATCAAGGCGGCGACCCTGCTCGGCGCCAACCCGTGGCAGCGCTTCGTCACCATCGTGCTGCCGAAGATGAAGACGATCATCATCATCGCGCTGGCGATCCGCGTCATCGAGAACTTCAAGATCTTCGACACGCTCTACATCATGACCGGCGGCGGCCCCGGCGTCGCCACGGAGACGATCTCCGTCTACATCTACAAGGTCACGACGCAGGACCTGATCTGGGGCTATGTGGCGGCGATCGCGCTGGCCATCCTGGTCGTGCTTTCGATCGTTGCCGTATTCGCCATGAAGCGCATGGCGCGCGCAAGGCTGGTGCCGGCATGAGCGCGATCCAGCTGCGCAACCTGGTCAAGACCTTTGGCGAGTTCACGGCGCTGAAGACCATGGACCTCGACATCGCCGATGGCGAGTTCATGGCGCTGCTCGGGCCTTCGGGCTGCGGCAAGTCGACGACGATGAACATGATCGCCGGCATGGAGGAGCCGACCAGCGGCAAGATCCTGTTTGGCGAGCGCGACATGGCCGGCGTGCCCATGGGCCGCCGCGGCGTCGGCTTCGTTTTCCAGAACTACGCCATCTTCACCCACATGACGGTGCGCCAGAACCTTGCCTACGGGCCGCGGATGCGCGGTGCGGCGACAGCCGAGATCGACCGCCGCGTCGGCGCCATCGCCGAGCTGCTGCAGTTGACGCCGCTGCTCGACCGCAAGGCCGACCGGCTCTCGGTCAACATCCTGCAGCGGGTGGCAATCGGACGCTCGGCGATCATGGAGCCGGCGATCTTCCTGCTCGACGAGCCGCTGTCCAATGTAGACGCCGCCTTCCGGGCGGTAATGCGGACCGAGCTCAAGCAGCTGCAGCGCCAGTTCAGTCAGACGATGGTCTACGTCACCCATGACCAGCTCGAGGCCATGACCATGGCCGACCGCATTGCCGTCATGGATCACGGCGTGCTGCAGCAGGTGGGAACGCCGCTGGAAGTCTACAACAATCCAGCCAATGTCTTCGTCGCCCGCTTCATCGGCGCTCCGGGCATGAACCTGCTGAAGGGAAGGCCGGCGGAGAGCGACCGGGGCCTGGTGGTCGATCTCGGGCAGCTGGGGGTCACGCCGACGCTGCCGGATGCGCTGGCCGCCACCTTGCGCGGATCGCGCTCCGAGGTGCTTTACGGCTTCCGGCCCGAACAGGTGTCGCTGGTGCAGAGCGGGCAGGGCCTCGCCATGCCGGTGAGCTTCGTCGAGCGGATCGGCGCGAGGACCATCGTCCATCTCGGCGATGGCGAGACCGCCGTGAAGGCGGTGTTCGACAATGCTGTCGGACTGTCGATCGGCGAGCTTGCCGTCGTCGCCCCCGTGGCATCGTCCGTGCGTGTCTTCGATGCCCGCAGCGGCATTGCGATGAAGGCAGGTTGACATGGCCGATATCGTCTTTCGCAATGTCAGCAAGCGCTACGGCACGACGCTCGCCGTCGACGACGCCTCGTTCACCGTCAATGACAACGAATTCTTCTGCTTCTTCGGGCCGCCGCTGGCGGGCAAATCGACAATCCTGCGCCTCGTGCTCGGGCTGGAGACGCCTGATGCCGGAGAGATCCTGATCGGCGGCAAACCGGTCAACACCGTCTCGCCGGCCGAGCGCAATGTCGCCATGGTGTTCCAGAACCTGGCGCTGTTCCCCCATATGAGCGCGCGCGACAATGTGCGTTTCCCGCTGGTCGAGCGCAAGGTCGCCGAGGCCCAGATCGAGAAGCGTGTCGCCCACGTGGCCGCCAAGCTCCACATCGGCCATATCCTGCACAAGCCGCCGGCGCAGCTTTCCGGTGGCGAGCGGCAGCGCGTGGCCATAGCCCGCGCCCTGGTGCGCGACCCGAACGCCTATCTGATGGACGACCCGATCTCTGCGCTCGATGCGCGGCTGCGCGAGGAAACGCGCGTCGAGCTCAAGCGCATCCAGCGCGAACTCGGCAAGACGCTGATCTACGTCACCCATGACCAGGAAGAGGCGATGTCGATCGCCGACCGCATCGCCATTCTGGAGAATGGCAGGATCCGGCAGATCGGCGCCCCGTCCGAGATCTACGACCGCCCGGCGAACACCTATGTGGCGCGACTGCTTGGTTCGCCTGTCATGAACATCCTCAAATCCGTGCGCGGCGACGGTGGCATCGAGGCCGCCGAAGGCGCGGTCAGCATCGACGATCGCGCTGCTCCGGCCGACGCGATCGAAATCGGGCTGAGGCCGGAGGACATCAAGGTCCGGCCCTGGGTCGACGGGGGCGTTGGCCGCCCGGCACGCGTGTTCGAGGTCGAGCCGCTTGGCGGCTACACGGTGGTAACGCTCGCCGCCGGAGAGGCGCGGCTGAAGGCGCTGCTGCGCGGCCAGCCCGACATCAGGCCGGATGCGGCGGTAGCGATATCCTGCGAGCCGGCCCGGGTGCATTATTTCGGGCAGGACGGAGGCGCGTTGGCGAGATGATCGCGGCTGCGAAAACAGAATTGCGGGAGGAAGACATGGCGAGCGAAGGCCTCGAGCCGGACGTGAAGGTCCGCACGAAAGAATACCGTATCGGCTGCATCGGAGCCGGCATGATCATGGCCGAGTGCCATCTGGCAGCCTATCGCGAAGCGGGGTTCAACGTGATGGCGATCGCCTCGCGGACCCGTTCTAATGCGCAGAAGGTCGCCAAGCGTTGGGACATCCCGACCGTGCACGACACGCCGGAACAGCTGATCGAGGATTCCGAGGTCGAGATCGTCGACCTTGCCTTTCCACCCGACCAGCAGCCGGCATTGATCCGCCATGCGCTGAAGCAGCCTCACATCAAGGCGATCCTGGCGCAGAAGCCGCTGGCGCTGTCGGTCGATGAAGCCGTGAAACTGCGCGACGAAGCCGCAAAGTCCGGAAAGATCCTCTCGGTCAACCAGAACATGCGCTACGACCAGTCGATGCGCGTCCTGAAGCAGATCATCGACAGCGGCGCGCTGGGCGACATCGTCTTTGCGCAGATCGACATGCATGCGATCCCGCACTGGCAGACCTTCCTTCAGGACTACGACCGGCTGACGCTCGCCAATATGAGCGTGCATCATCTCGACGTGCTGCGCTTCCTGTTCGGCGATCCCTCGGAAATCACCACGCTGACACGCAAGGACCCGCGCACTACATTCGAGCATAGCGACGGCATCACCGTCTCGACGCTGCGCTTTCCCTCCGGCGTGCTCGCCGTGTCGCTGGAGGATGTCTGGTCCGGACCGCGCCAGGAGGGCTATCTGGACGACCAGCACATCAACTGGCGCGTCGACGGCACCAAGGGTGTCGCCAAAGGCACGATCGGCTGGCCGAAAGGCGTGGCCTCGACGCTGACCTATGCCTCGACCGAGACGACCGGCGGCGAATGGGTCAGCCCGAGCTGGGACACGATGTGGTTCCCGCATGCCTTCGTCGGCGTGATGGAGCAATTGCAGCATGCGGTAAAGACAGGCGCGCCGCCGGCATTATCGGTTGCCGACAACGTCAAGACGATGGCGCTGGTCGAGGCCGGCTATCGCTCGATCGACGAGGGCCGCACGGTCAAGCTTTCCGAGATATCGATAAACTCAGTCAACTGAATCGCTTACAGGGAGGAATTCACATCATGATGCAGGCAGGTATTTTCACCGGCTATTTCCCGTACGGCCTCGAAGAGACGGCGAAGAAGATCCGCGGGCTCGGTTTCAACACGGTGCAGCTCGACCTGCATTTTAGGGATATCGATCTGTCGGCTGGGCAGATCACCGGGGACAAGGCGAGGACAGTGCGCGACGTCTTCCGCGACAACAACCTGCCGATCTGCTGCGTGTCGGGCTACACCAACATCATCCATCCCGACAAGGCCGAGCGCGACAAGCGCGTCGGCTATCTCAAGGAAATCATCCGCAATGCGCGCAGCTTCGGCTCGCCCTACGTGATCTCCGAGACCGGTACCTACAACACCGAATCCGACTGGGTGCATCACCCGAAGAACAAGACCGAGGAAGGCTTCGAGGAATGCCGCAAGGTGATCGCCGAGCTTGCCCAGACCGCCTACGACCACGGCGCGGTCTTCCTCCTCGAGACTTACGTCAACAACGTCGTGGGCTCGGTCGAGGAGACGGTGAAGATGTTCGCCCAGGTCGACCATCCCGGCCTCGGCCTGTTGATGGATCCGACCAACTATTTCGAGACCCACAACATCGACAAAATGGACCAGATCCTCAACCAGGTGTTCGACACGCTGACCGACAAGATCAAGATCGCGCATGCCAAGGACGTCAAGCGTTCGGGCAGCGACAAGTCGGAAAAGCATGCCGACATCGGCGACGAGGATGCGATGGAGAGCCACACGTTCCGCGGCGTCGGCGAGATCGAGCTGCCGGCGCCCGGGCTGGGATCGCTGAATTACGATCTCTATCTGCAGCGGCTGGCGGAAAAGCACCCAAACATCCCGGTCATCATCGAGCATCTCTCTGAAGACGACGTGCCGCGCGCGAAGAAATTCCTCGACGGGAAGTTCCGCGCCAACGGCCTGTGAGCGCCGGTTGCGCCGCCGGCGCATGGCGGCGCAACTCCAACCAAGGGAGGAATGAATGTTGAAATTCGCATTGAAAGTGGCTGCCGCGGCAACGCTGGTAGCCGGGGTCTCCTTGAGCCTGCCGGCATTCGCCCAGGCCGGCCAGAAGACCTTCTATCTGCTGTCGCATGGTGGCCCTTCGGACGCGTTCTGGATCGACTGGAATGCCGGCGCGACCAAGGCCTGCGACCAGCTCAAGGTGACCTGCAAGATCTCGTTCAGCGGCGGCGATATGGCGGCGCAGAAGGAGGCTTTCAACTCGGCGCTCGCCGCCAAGCCGGACGGCATCGCTACCACCTCGGCTCAGCCCGGCCTGTGGACGGAGGAGGTGAAGGCCGCCAAGGCCGCCGGCATACCGATCGTGTTCTTCAACACCGACGATCCGGCGACCGGGCGTCAGGCCTATGTCGGGGCCGACCTCAGGGAAGCGGGCGTCATCTGGGCCAAGTATCTCGTCGACCACAAGATGGTGAAGCAGGGCGACAAGGTGTTCCTGCCGGTCGAAGTGCCGGGCGCCAGCTACCAGCAGCTGGAGACCGAGGGCATCGCCAGCGTCTTCGATCCGCTCGGCATCAAGTACGACGTGGTCGATTGCGGCACCGACCCGGCCGGCATCATCGCCAAGATGACCGACTACATGGTCGCCAACAATCCGCCGGCAATCATTGCACTCGGCGATTCCGTGGCAGCAAGCATCAAACGCGTCTTCGACGGGGCCGGTGTGTCGGCCGGCAAGGTCCCGGTCGTCGGCTGGGGCAACTCAAAGGAGACGGCCGAGGCGGTCAAGTCCGGCTTCGTCAATGCTGCGGCCTGGCAGTACCCGTCGGCGCAGGGCTTCATGCCGGTGGCGCTGCTCGGGCTTGCGGCCTCTGGCGAGCCGATCGGCTACGACATTCACACATTCAGCCTCTACGACGCCTCGAGCGTCGAGCCGATCCTGAAACTCTACAACAAGTGACGACAATTGGCGCCCGCCCCGAAATGGCGGGCGCCGGACGAAACGCATGGTCCTGACAGATATGGCAATCACAGCAGACGACGACACGCAGCGAGCGAAGGGCAGGTCTGCGCTGCTGCGTTCGCCGCAATTCTCCTCGCTCATCATCCTCATCGTGCTGCTCGTGGTGTTCGCCATCGCCGACGGCAACTTCCTGTCGCCGCTCAACATATCCAACATGATGGCGTTCCTGCCCGAGCTCGGCATCATCGCTCTCGGCATGACGCTGCTGCTGACGGCGGGCGAGTTCGATCTGTCGGTCGGCGCCGTGTTCGGCCTTGCGCCCGTCGTGGTGATGCTGCTGGTGCAGAATGGCGGTATCGACATCGGCGTCGCCCTCCTGGCCGGGCTTGTGCTGTGCATCGCGATCGGCGCCATCAACGGGCTGATCGTCACCAAGATCGGCATTTCCTCGTTCCTGGTCACGCTGTCGATGCTGCTCGTGGTGCGCGGCGCGGCGCTCTACATCACGCAGGGATTCCCCCTGAAGTCGTGGGACCAGCCCGGCTTCTTCGTCACGCTGCTTGCCGGCAGCTTCAATGTAGGCTCGTTCCGGTTCTACACCTCGCTCTGGTGGTTCATCGGCCTGTCGCTGCTGGCGATTTACATCCTGCGCTACGCGAAGCTCGGCAACTGGATCAGCGCCATCGGCAGCAACCGCAACGCAGCGGTGGCGCGCGGCGTGCCGGCCGACGCGGTCAAGATCTGGCTGTTCATCCTGACCTCGGTGGTGGCCGGGCTGGCCGGCATGATCAGCGCGTTCCGGATTTCGGCCGCCTCGCCGGTGGCCGGCACCGGCTACGAACTCGAAGTGATCGCCATGGTGGTGGTCGGCGGCACGGCGCTCACTGGCGGGCGCGGCACCATCCTCGGCACCATCGTCGGCGCGCTGATGCTGCGCGCCATCCGCAACGGCATCGTGCTGATCGGCGTGCCGGGCTTGGCATACAACATCTTCGTCGGCGTCATCATCCTCGCCATGCTCATCCTGCACGCTTTGCTGCAGAAGAACGCCGCAAGGAGCTGACGATGGAAGTGCTGCGTCTGCAAGACCTGCAAAAGTCCTTCGGCAACGTGCGTGCGCTGAAGAACGCCTCGTTCACCCTCAACGAAGGCGAGGTGGTTGCCCTGCTCGGCGACAATGGCGCCGGGAAATCGACGCTGATCAAAGCGATCTCCGGCGTCTTCACGGCCGACCACGGCGACATCTTCGTGCGCGGCGAGAAGGCATCGATCCGCTCGACGCGCGACGCGATGGACCTCGGCATCGAGACCATCCATCAGGACACATCGCTCGCGCCGGACCTCAGCATCGCGCGCAATCTTTTCCTGGGCCGGGAGCCGGTCAATTTCGGTTGGCTCGGCGTGTTCGCGCCGCTCGATCTCGCCAAGCTTCGCAACGCCGCCTCGGCGCTGCTGAAGCGGGTCGGCATTTCGAAAAAGCTCGATGCAGATGCGCTGGTGAGCACCCTCTCGGGCGGTGAGCGGCAATCGATCGCGATCTCGCGCGCCATGCAGTTCGCCGCCAAGGTGATCATACTCGACGAGCCGACCAACAATCTTGGCGTCGAGGAAACCCACGGCGTGCTGCGCTTCGTCAAGGAGGTGCGCGACGCCGGCCACTCGGTGCTGCTCATCACCCACAACATCCACCACGTGTTCCAGGTCGCCGACCGCATCATCGTCATGCGCCGCGGCGAAATCGTCGCGGAACAGACGGTCGCCGACACCGACCTGTTGACGGTGGAAAGCATCATCACCGGCGCCGACATGTCGGCCTTGCTCAAGGAGGCGAGGGCAAAGTGAAGGACGTCGCATGGTAGAGCTTTACGGCAAGACGCTGTCGCGAAGGCAGGTGGCCGAGCGGTCCGGCATGCTGTCGCAGTTTGCCGGCGTGCGGCTGATGACGCTCGGCGACGGCGTGGAGCGCGGCATCCGGATGCTCGAGTTCCGCACCGGCTCCGGCCTGCGCTTCACGGCGCTGGTCGACCGGGCGCTCGATATCGCCGATTGCGACTTCCGGGGCCAGGCGATCGGCTGGCATTCGCCGAGCGGCTTTCGCCACCCCGGACTGCACGAGCATGAAGGGGAGGACGGTTTCGCCTTTGGCCGGTCGTTCTCGGGGCTGCTCGTCACCTGCGGCCTCGACCATATACTGGGCCGGCAAGACGTGCCGGCCGAAAGCTACAATTATCCGGGGCGCAAGCGGGTATTGCACTCGCTGCATGGCCGAATCGGCACCGTGCCGGCGCGGCTGACCGGCTACGGCGAGGCCTGGGACGGCGACCGCTGCGTGCTGTGGGCGGAAGGCATTGTCCAGCAGGCAACCGTGTTCGGCGAGGATCTCCATTTGCTGCGCCGCATCGAGGCCGATGTCGGCGGCACCGAGATCCGGCTGTCGGACCGCGTCGTCAATCATGGTTTCAGCCGCACGCCGCATATGTATTTCTATCACGTCAACGTCAGCCATCCCCTGCTCGACGAGGGTTCGCGTTACCTGGCGCCGATCCGGGATGTCGTCTGGGCGGCGCACGCCGGCGAACGCTACGAGGCGCAGAAAGTCGGCTACCGAACCGTGCCGGCGCCGCAGCTGGGATTCAGCGAGCAGGTCTGGGAGCACGAGCTTGGCGCCGATGCGGCGGGCGAGGTGCCGGTGGCCGTCGTCAATGACCACCTGGGCCTCGGCTTCGAGGTCGTTACCCGCAAGGATCAGCTGCCCTGCACCTATCAGTGGCAGAACTTCCAGGCAGGCCTATATGCGTTGGGAATCGAACCCTCGACGCATCATGTTCTCGGCAATCTCGCCGCGCGCGAACGGGGCGAGATGATCTGGCTGGACCATGGCGAAAGCCGCTCCTATGACGCCGTGTTCCGGGTGCTCGACGGTGCCGGCCAGATCGCCCAAGCGGAAGCGAGGATAGCGTCGATCGCCCGGCAGCCGCAACAGGACTACCCTGCGCTGTCGGGCGCTTTTGCGAGACTGCAGGCGTGACCGGCTTGAAACGCACGATCGGTTGCCGCGGCGGGCGAGAAGTGCGCCGGAATACGGAAGCAGGCGCGGCCCGGCCGGCCCCAGGCGGCCCTTGCGGAGCGCAGGCGGGAAAGCGGAGATGACGATGACGGCAAGCAGGAAGCGTGACTACAGCCTGGTCGGTGAAAGCACCAAGCGCGCCATCGAGACCGGATTGGCTTCGGCCGAATGGTATCACACCGATGTCCCGCGCAAGGCGATCAAGGAGTTGATGCAACGCTCCGACGGGCCGGCGATCCGCGACACGATCATCTGGGTCGCGGCGATCCTGGTGTCGGCCGCCGGCATCGTATGGTTCTGGGGCACGTGGTGGGTGGTGCCGTTCCTGTTCGTCTATGGCGTGCTTTACGGCTCGTCGAGCGACTCGCGCTGGCACGAATGCGGCCACGGCACCGCGTTCCGGACGCGCTGGATGAACGATGTCGTCTACCAGATCTCAAGCTTCATGCTGATGCGCAACCCAGTGCAATGGCGCTGGAGCCATGCCCGCCATCACACCGATACCATCATCGTCGGCCGCGATGCCGAAATCGCCGTCATGCGCCCCCCAGATCTGCTGCGGGCGGCGCTCGCCTTCACCGGTATTCTCGATTTCCGCTATTCGCTGCCGACGCTGGTGCGCCAGGGGTTCGGCAAGCTGTCCGATGAAGAGAAGAGCTATATCCCCGAGATGGAGCAGCACAAGGCGGTGATCGCTGCGCGCTGGCATGTCGCCATCTATGCGGCGACAGTCGGGCTGGCGTTGTTCACGTGGTCGCTGCTGCCGCTGGTGCTGATCGGCCTGCCGCGCCTCTATGGCAGCTGGCACATGGTGCTGACAGGGTTGCTGCAGCATATCGGCCTGGCCGACAATGTCGTCGACCACCGGCTGAACACGCGCACCGTCTACATGAACCCGGTCAGCCGCTTCATCTACTGGAACATGAATTATCACGTCGAACACCATATGTTCCCAATGGTGCCCTATCATGCGCTGCCAAGACTGCACGAGCTGATCAAGCACGACCTGCCGGTGGCGAACCCGTCGATGTGGCATGCCTATCGCGAGGTCTGGCCGGTGCTGCTTCGACAGCTGAAATATGAGGATTTCTATCTTAAGCGGAAATTGCCGCCGACAGCCAGACCCTATCGCGGCGAATTTCACCAGGTGGATATGTCGGCGGCCGCTGAATAGCGATAGCGAATTTTGCCGGAGCCGGAGATGGCTGACTGGATTGAAGCGTGCGCGGTGGACGACATCTCGAAAGAGGATGTCATCTGCTTCGATCCTCGCGGTTTGCCGCTCGCCCGATGACGAGTTGTTAGCCACCGACGGATATTGGACGCATGAGAAGGCGCATCTAGCCGAAGGGCTGGTGATCGACGACGTCATCGAATGCCTTGAAGCACATTGGCCGCCGACGCCGTCTATTGCAGCGCCGGCTATGCCACGACGAAGCGCATGGCTGATCTCGCCATCGGGTAATTGGCCATGTTCGCCTCATTCCTTCCCGCGCGACCTGGACCGGCGGGCTCAAGGCCGTCGGCAGGACAGCTGAGGCCGCCGTGCAAGCCTTCGAAGCGGGCAAGCAGTTGGAGGCGGCCGGCGCGATCGGCGCGGAAATCGAGATCGTGCGAATGGAGGTGGGGAAGGCGATTTCGGAGCGCACGCCACTGATCATGATGTCGGTGGGCGCGGGCACCGGCTGCGACGCGCAATATTGTTCGCCGAGCACATCCTCGGCCAGAATCGGGACACATGCTGCGCCACTCGAAAAGTCTATAGCAGCTCGCCGCGGATACTGGTCGAGGGTCTTTTGATCTCTCGCGGGCGCGGGCGCCCTTCGTCATGGCGGGAGTTCCGCAGCGGAAAGTGACACGACGATATCACCCAAACGGGGGTTTCGAGGCGCGACGGCAACTGGAATATGGTGCCCTGGCAAGCGGCTCTTTTCGGGCCAGGATGAAATGGCGCGCAAGCAATGGCTGCGATGACGGGGCACTACAACGGATCGTGCGAGACCGCAGCGAATGAGGCATGCTCGCCACCTCCGGTTGCAACGAGCGGAAAATTTGCCGTCGACGTGAATGATGCTGTTAGCGTCAATACCGAAGGGGTCGGTCATCCCATTGCTACCACTGCCATGCGCATCATCCGCACCACCCTCGTTTTCATCGCTTTCTTCGTTCACACAACATCCCCACAAGCGCAGACAGCCGCTCCCCGGGTGGACCTATGCCTCGTCCTAGCGGCCGATATGTCCGCAAGCATCTCCTCCCAAACCGCCCGCATGCAACGAGAGGGACACGCGCAAGCCCTGACGCAGTCCGATGTCTTGTCGGCGATTGCCCGCACCCGCACAGGGCGGATCGCCGTCACCTATATCGAGTGGTCTAGTTATGGCACCGCCTACACTGTCCTACCTTGGCGCATCATAGGGAATGCGCGCGACGCGCGCGATGCGGCCGACGTGATCAGAGCCGGGGGCTACAACCCTGGCCAACATCCCATCGGTCTTACTAGCCTTAGTTGGGCGGTCACCTTCGCCAGCGATAGCCTCGCCCACTGCCCCGCTACTCCCGACCGCTCCGTCATCGACATCTCAACGAACGGCCCGAACAACGATGGCCCTTCTCCGGACACGGCCCGCGACAATGCGGTGGCCATGGGCCATACCATCAACGCTCTTGCAGTCCCCACAACGCTGCAATCACTTAAGGACCTGGCCCTCAGCCTCGATCCGGACGAAGGCACCTGGCAGCATCCCACAGATTATCTCTACGCTCATGTCACCGGCGGCGCCAACAGCTTCGCGACGACAGGCCTAACTCTTGATGAGTACTCGGTCGCCCTCCACCGAAAAATCAGAACAGAGATTTCGGGATTGTCCGATATTGTGAGAATGCATGGACCGTTTGCCTCGCTGTCAGTCTGCAACATCCAGCGCTAATGCGGAATTCCACCTTGAAAGATCGATTCCCCAGGTCTTATAATCCGTAATTAGCCTGTTGGAGGTGGAGGTAACTACGATGGGCGGCACAGTTCAGAAAACAAACTCAGACAGTGTGGAGTGGCCGAAGCCTGCTGAGAATGGCTGGTCCGCGTGATAGAGAATGGCAAGGAAGACAGCCGATCGAGCTCGAATCCTATGCCATGGCCTCTGCGGAAGGCCAACGGATCCGTCTGAATCTCGAGAAGTTCGGTCGCGCGGCTTTGCCGTTTCTATCCCATTCCACTGGATGAACTGCGCGTTCTGGCCGGTGATACGAGCCTTTGAGCTACGGCCGAGTATGGTGAGGCCACGGCGACGAACCGGACCGAAGGGCAAGGAACAGCTTGCCTGCCCCCTTCAGCATTTGGACTTAGGTCTGATTGCTCCGCGTAAATGGCCGAGCCGCGAAACATTTCTCCTTCTACTTTGTTGCAGTGGCCGTGCCGCTGAGGAGAACATGCACAGTGCCTCTATCAAATGAACTGCGCGACGTACCTATAGAATTCCAATGCCCCTCCTGTTCGTGCCCAATGGTGAGAAGGGGATCCTGGCTGAAAACGATTGCCGGTTTCAAATGCGATAGTTGCAGGTCCAGAGTGCGGCTCGGCTACGAAGAGAAGCTGGCCATATTCGAGCGGCACCTCAGAAAGGTGAGCGCCAGCACAAAGTCAGTGAACAACCGCCCTTGTTAGCGGCCGCTTTAGAGATCGGGTGCAGAGGGTACACGGGCTTTTCCCCTTTATCCTTTTTTCTCCCGGCCGCGCCACCGTCTATTATCGGCGGCTAGGCCGCTATCACCTTCTGAGCGGGTTAGCGATGGAGTGCCCTGGACGGTGAAAACGATTCCGGCATCCTCAAACGCTTTGCGGATGGCGGCCATGTTGTGGGGACGCGGTTTCCTGTATCCGTTCTCAAGATCGCTGATCACCATCTCGCTAAGATTGGCCTTGGCGGCAAGTCGCACACGCGGCCAGTTCAGTAGGGCTCGTGCCGCTCTGACTTGATCTGCTGAGAGGAGGGTTCGGCTGTCCATAGCCAGTCGAACATTTAGTATCGCTAAACTGTTCCTCTTGACCTTCTGCAATTTCTAACGGTGTGAGGCCGGCCTGTCGCAAGCCGTCATCGATTGTAGCTGCAACCTTTCGGACGGTTGTTACCTCGGCTCCAACAAGACGTGCTGCCTGCATTCTTGCTTGGAGATCAGCCAAGCGGGCAACCAGGGCTTGCGTTCTCTCGAGTTCAGGGTTCGTCATGTTCATTGTCCAGCTGAGTGGCAATTTGAATTTGTCCGGCTGAGTAGCGTTTGGATGCACACACTCGCCACCCAAGGGTGGCGAGCGTGGGTTCGTTCGAAATCTCAGTCGTAAACTTTCACGATCTTGCGGGTGCCCGGATCGACCAGGACCGTGCGGTTGTCGACCACCACGTAACGGTATTTGACGTTCGGGACCTCGTGGATCTCCACAGTTTCCGGCAGAGCTGTCCCGACGTTCAATTCCACGCCGGGAAGGTTCACCGAAGCCAAGGGCTGCTTCTTAACATACTCACGGATGACCGTGTCCTGTTCCGGCTGGATGATAATGTCGTCAGCGGCGGCGGAGCCGATCCCCGCCAAGAGCAACATGGCTGCGGCGGTGTTCACAAAGTGCATCTTCATATCTTCTCTCCTGCAAGGACCGGCACACGACGACCATCGTCCCGCACTGCCCGGCAACCAACTTTGAACCGGGGTAAACGTTCCCGCCTACGCACCTTTGTCTAATCCGATTGGTCTAAAGTCCGACCGTACAACGCAATGGTCTTACCTTTGGACTAGGCGGAACGGATTAGGGCTTCAGCTTGTTGGTTCCCCACAACGGGAGAGAACAAATGGATCAAAGTGTTGGCCAGGCGCGATGGTTGCTCGCACCGATTTTTGCAACAGCCGTTACCTTTCTGGTAATGGCGGTCGTCCTTAGCTGACATGTCTTGGATCGGCGCAGCCAGGTCCCTTCCTGCGCTGATAGGATTCGCGAGTTGCTTGAGCGGCTGGCGAATCCTCTATTTTACCGTGCGCTGGGCCTGCTCCTTCAGCAGGCGGGGCGCTTCGTTCAGCTCATGTAACTTGGGAGGTTTACTATGGATCGGCGATCCTTTTTGACAGCGATATTTGGCGTTGCAGGGGCAGCAGCCTTTGCAAGCGCGGTCCGGCCTATCAACGCATTGGCCGGTGTTCCAGCGGCAAAAAGCGGCATTCTCGAAGAACTCGACGCGCCAGACGCCTTCGACAACGAAGGTACTCACGCGGAAGTGGAGCCGGTCAACCATCGGCGCTACTACGACCAAGATTACGACCCAGACTACGACCCAGATTACTACCACCGGCGCCGCCGCCGCCGGCGCGGCTGGAGAAGAGTCTGCCGTAGTTACTGGCGACACGGGCGCCGTCGGGTCCGGTGCTATCGCCGACGTGGTCCTTCGGTCGTCTTGCGATTTTAGCTAGTCGGCTGCTTCTGCTCATGGCCCGTTCCGGCTGACGTGCTGAGAACGGGCCGGTACGATTCCTTTTTCGTGGCAAACGCAATCCATCTGTCCAAGGGCACTCATCAGCAGGGCCGACGGACCTGACTTACAGCTTGGTGGTGTCGCTGTGGTGCGCCAGGAGCGGTCTGACGATCCCTCTTCTGCAGCCCTTCGGCTGTCGCCAGCCTGGGAAAGCTTTTCGGAACGTTTGGTTTGGGCCGTTAGGCCACGGGGCCAAGCTCAGTCATCAGGACACCCCGCAAGCGATGAGCAGCGGGGCCTGGCAAGGCCCGGCGACCTCCTTTGACATACCGGGAGAAACCAAGAAGGGCGCCGAGCCTTACCGGCGCTGCTTTGAGGGAGACGACGCCGGACGAGATGAGAGTAGGCGATAATGCTAATCTCTGCGAACCATGCGAATGAAGGAAAGCCGTGTGCGATTCTTCGCTATCCAGCCACGAGCCTCTGCCTTTCGGACATGGCGGTCCGTCGCTCGATCGAAGATGAAGAACGCCTGATGTAGCTGCTCGACTTCGTAGAGCGACCCGGATCTCGAACCCTGTCTGGCCGGTGGCATCGAAGTCACCGGGATCGATGACAGGGGCGGCGACGACTATGGCGAAGCGGACGACGAGCGCGAAGCCAACGATGCCGAGTATGGCTTCATGGAGGGAGGGCAAGGCCTATAAATGTCCGGTCGAGAATGAATAGCCCGCTGCCTCACGGTGGCTGGCTTCAGTTTTTGTGTGGCACGATGTAGCGACTGCTCACCGCACCCGCCCCTGTGCCCCGCGTGACGACAATCGTGCTGTACCCGGCTGGAACGGAACCTGTAGCGGAGGGGTCGATCGAACTGCATCGCCCCACGATCTCCCCGTTGGGAGCGCCCTCGAGCCTCACGGCTAACGCCAACTGGCATGTGTCAAGGGATCCGAACATGGACGGTGATGTATCGAGTGGCTTGCAGACTCCCTGGGCGGGACTGCAAGAAAGCAAAATCATCACAGCTGCAGTTGCCGGATCCATTCGTGAAGCTCCGTTGTTCGACGAGCCTCAACGCGGAATAGTGAGCTTTGTTTCGCAGGTGCTAAAATATGAGTTTTCTGGTCTGGCTCACGGTGGCGGGCTTTTCGTTGTCACAGCTTTCGCCTCTCAATTGTCCCGATCCCGACCGGTAAAACAGCCATCCGACGAGACACACCGAGGGGATTGCGATGGCCAGAAGGATGCCGCCGGCAATGTTCACCATCAACATGAAATCCATCGGACCTCTCCCTCTTATATGCCGACTGTCGGAAACTCGTGAAATCAAGATGGGTGAACAGGTTGCGAACATGCTGCTACGGTTTTTGCAGAGCCAGGAGATGAGACGAGACGGACCAGCACGACAGGGACTAGCTCTCGTCGCAACAAATTGACACACAAGGACTCGACGGAGTCGAACGGCAAGGGCAGGGACGCCATCAAGCGAATTTCAAAACCGGTGCCTTGGCCGACGGGCAATCGCTGATAACAAAGGTATGCCCTGAGGCGACGTTCCAAGGCAGTGTACTTGGGTGCAGCCGGCCGCAGGCGGCGGACCTCTCGTCTTCCAGAGGTCCTGGAGTGCGCCGACCGACCCCGTCGTGCTCGTCAAAGTGTAGGTTTGCAGTGTGGTGTTCCTTCAAGGCAATCAGCAGCTTATGCATGGAGGACCACGGCAAGCGGCGTTTTATTCCCGGACAGCGCAAATTCTGTCTCGGCAATGTGATTGGTCCGGGCGCCTCGTTTTTAACGCTCTTTGGCCCGCAACATCGGCTCCAGTTCGGGAATATCGGGGCCCTTCAAGAATTCGGATATTGTGAGAGCAGCGACGCGTCGGGCCACGAAGGGGAAACAACTTCGCAGTCTCGTGCGACAGCGGCAAAGCTGCCTTCCTCAGCAGCGTCGAGTAAGTGGCAAAGCAGGCTTGTGTCCGTCACTGTAGCCAATTTCCACCCGAGCCGAGATGAGGCGCCTGGCTCAGCGTCTGCTTGCCGGCATCCTGTGTGGGGCGGGAGCGCGGGGGGGCAGTCCAGGCGACCGGCAGGCAACGCTCGCGTCTGTCTATCGCGGTGATGGGAGCCTCGTCGAGTCCAGCAGCGTTGTGGAAGTAGTCCGCTGCGCGCGTCAAAACGCTATTGCTAAGCGCAATGCCGGGGTGCCCGATGATCGTCACATTGAGTTCCGGATTAGCATTCACCTGGGTGACGTCGTGCAGGAGCACGATGGCGACCTGATGGGTAATGGCGTCAACATCGCCGAGGGTATCCGGGTTGCCCGGGCGTAGCGGCTTCGAAGCCGCCGATTATAAGTATTCTCGCCCTGTGGCCGCCGATTCTGCGAATTAAGGATTGGACGAATAGGCACGGGGGAAAAAGGCCGTTATTCTAAGCCTCATTCACCCTCGATGCAGGAATAACGAGATCACGGAGTAGGAAAATCGCATGCTGTGCGGCGGAGGTGCTGACACGGGCGAAATTCACACCCGCTCAACGACAAGCGCCCATCCGCCGTCCCGATGGACGGTGGATAGAGTTTTGGTGCCATGAGCCAAACCCACACATTACAACCGTCATCTATCCGCTTCCCGGTACAGCCGCGGCTCGTGCCGGCGATCAAGGCGGCGCGTTATCTCCACCTGACGCTGCGGGAATTCATGGAATTGCTGCCCGCGTTGCAGGATCAAGGCTTTCCCAAGGCCTGCCCAATTACCGGCAACTACGACATGGTTGCGATCGACGCCTGGCTCGATCGACGCTCGGGTCTTGCAGGATCAGGATCCGGCGCAGTCTAGCATTGACATTGCAAGAGCGAGGCTGGCGACCCTTGGGTAAGATCAAGTTGAAGCACTACGTCATCCGTAAGGGCAAATACGGCTACTGGCTGCCGACGCCGAAGATGGTCGAAGCTGGCTTCAGATGCATTTCCTGTGGGGTCGACGGGCCTGAGGCCTGGACGATCGCCAAGGAGTGGGAAGACCGCTGGCAGGAACTCCGCAAGGGCAGGGAGCCGTCGCGCCTGCATGTATGGCCAAAGGATTCCATCGGAGACGCCTTTGCACGCTATCGCCGCATGGATGCATGGAAGCGCAAGCCACCGCGCACCCGCGAGGATTGGGAGCGCGGCTGGACCTTCATCGAGCCGTACTTCGCCGACCTGCCGCCAGCCGACATCACCCTCGAGCTGCTCGACGACTGGTATGGCCGCCTGCTGCGGGTCAAAGGTGTCGACATCGCCTACCGTGCCGTAAAGACGTGGCGTTCGCTGTACAATGTCATGGCCGGCATGAAGCTATGCCCGCCCGGCTCCGACCCATCGCAGGCGATCCGCCGCCAGACGCCACCACCGCGCCACCAGACCTGGACGGCAGGCGAGGCGGTGCGCATGGTCAAGGGCGCCTGGCGCGCCGGCTACCGCGGACTGGCCTGCATCATCGCCGTTGCCTGGGACACGAGCTTCTCACCCGTCGACGTGCGCACGCTCACACCGGCGCAGGCAATGCAGACAGCACAGGAATGGGGTTTTCTGATTGCACGCAGCAAGAGTGGCGAGGCGGCTTTCGGCACGCTGTCGTCACGCACGCAGCGCCTGGTGCTGGCCTATGTCGAATCACTAGGCGTCACCCTGCTTGACGATGCGCCGATCTTTCGCTCGCGCGGTTTCGCGCCGGGCCCGAAGGGCGGCCGGCCGCGCGCCGGCGTACCTTACACCAAGGATTCTCTGGTCGACGACTTTGCCGATCTGCGCACGCTGGTGTTCGGGACAGCGGAGAAGCGGCGGCTGATGGACATGCGGCGTTCCGGCGCGGTCGAGGCGAATGCCGGAGGCGCGTCGGTCGAGGCGATCTCGGCCAAGATGGGCAATTCGATCGACGGGAACAAGGCGCTGCAGAAGACCTATATGCCAGTCAATCTGGCCGCCGTCCGCTCAGCCGATGCCAGCCGCCGCAAGGGCAGAAAGCTGCTTGGCCTGGAACGGAATGAATACAGAAAGTTGAAACTCTCCGGAGAATGAGAGTTGAAACTTTTCAAGGGGCGGTAGCTAACCCCTTGAAATGAATGGCGCGAGTGACGGGGCTCGAACCCGCGACCTCCGGCGTGACAGGCCGGCACTCTAACCAACTGAGCTACACCCGCGCATTGGACGAGCACGTGTCAGCCGTGTTCGTCGTTGGGGCGGTGGATAAGGGGTTCGCCACCGGGTGTCAAGCGCAGCTGGACAGCATAAACGCAAACAGGAGAAGGTTTTTTGACGGGCGGCACTTTGCCCGCGAAAACCACTGTGCGGCTAAGCTCGCAGCTGTTCATTTGGCCTTGCGAAGCCGGTTGCGACCGCTTAAAGGTCCGGCCGGAGCGGGCGATTAGCTCAGTTGGTAGAGCGCTTCGTTTACACCGAAGATGTCGGCGGTTCGAGCCCGTCATCGCCCACCACTCAATTTCTGATAAATCGGTGCTTGCCCGGAGTTACGGTCTCATATCCGGTTGTATGCGTTGTCGGCATTCTGCTTCCTGGCCTTGTCGCGTTCGAAAGGGGTGACGCAGACCAAGTCGCTCTCGAACGCTTCACGCCAGACGTAGCCGTCGCGGCAGGTGCTGTCGCCGTAAGGTCCGCCGGTCGGCGAACGATTGTTGCGGGCATTGGCATTCTGCGCCTGCACCTCGCCGTAGTCGGCAGGACTCACGCACACGCTGTCGCCGAAGATCGCCGATCGCCAGACGAATCCTTCCTTGCACCCTTTGGCCTCGATCGCTGCGGGCTCGATAGGCGACGGCAAAGGGGAGGGCCTCGGCCACAACGCCACCGTTGTCCCGCCGATGCCGAGCGCGATCATCGCGACCAGCCCGTGCAGCAGCCAGAGCCTCGGCCGCCGCGCCGCTGGCTTCGCTATCGCCGACGCAATCGCCGCCATATCGTCGTTGAAGCGCTCGTGGCGGACCTCCATGGCTTGACGCTTGGCCAGGTCCTGCAGATCGGGTGGCAAGGCGCTTTTCTTTGGCATGCTGGCGCCGTTGACGAGCACGGGGATGACGCGCACCCCAGCCTGGAGTGCCGTACGGATCTCCTTGCGCACGAAGTCGTCGGGGGACTCCAGCCGAACGTGGCCCTGCTCATCGGTAAGCGCGGCCCACTGCGGCCCCACGATCGCCAGCATGATTTTGCAGCTGGCCAAACTGCGGGCAAGCGCCACCTCAAAGTCATCGCCGGGGTTGAGCTTGTCGACGTCCATGAAGATGGATGCATCAGGAAGCGCGCGGTTCAGATTATCGTAGACGCGGCCCGCCACGCCGGAATCGGTCTGCCGTCGGTAGTTGATGAATACGTCGCCAAGCAAGGCCTGCCTCTTCCCACATCAACGCGAAGGCCCCAAAATAGCATGAGCGGTGACCTCGCAGCTAGTCTGGCGATAGACTGGCCAACTGCGGGTGCAGTCCGTTTCATGTCTCGCCAGAGGACACATGCACCGGCCCTTCGCGTCGCACGGGACTAAGTACAAGAGGCCATTACGGCGCGTCGCCAAAGCGGAATATACACAATGTCTTCCGTCTGGATGGCAGCTGCAGAGCAAGTTCGACCCACGCCCGCGACGATCGGCTCCGCCACTTCTTCCTGTTTCGGCTCGCAGATGCGGGCAAGCGTGTACTTGTCGACGTTGTTCGCATACGGCTTCGATATCGGCGTAGGTGCCGTGTCACCGTGCCGCGATAAGGGTTCACAGCGGTCGAGTTGACGATAGCGTTCTCAGCGAAGATGTCGGCGGTTCGAGCCCGTCATCGCCCACCATATCCGGCCCGCATATCCCGAATGCCGGGCGCGGCCGCAATGAGCCGCACCCGCCGTTCTTTCCTGGCGCGCTAGTCTATCGCTTGACGTAGCAGTTCTTCTTCACGCGGCGGATGGGATCCTCGCCAAAGGCGTCGACGCTGCATGTGACGCCGTTCCTGAATACGCCCTGGACGTACTGGCCACGCGCCCCGTATCTCACCACTTTGCGGCCACGGAACTCGCAGAACCGCCCCTCCGAGGCGCAGGCCACCCATCTGCCGCGGCCCTGGCCGTAATCATTATCGCCGTAATTGTCATCATTGCCGTAATTGTCGTCGTCGTTGTCACCATAATCATTACCGCTATCGCGCCTCGCAATATAGCAGGCCTTGTCGCGGCCGGGCGCCGGGTCGCCGAAGACGCGATTCGAGCAAGGCACGGAACGACGATCGAAGAAGCGGGAGGTGGTCTGGCCGCGCGCGCCGTAGACCACTTCCGAGGGGTAGGGCAGGCGGCACGTGCCGCCTTCATCGGCGCATTTCTGCATGCGCTGGGCCGACGCGGTGGCGGGGAAAAGGATAGAAACTGACGAGGCCAGGCCGACCAGGCAAATGAATGTAAACGTCATCCGGATCAAAGCAGTGAAGGTTTTTGACATGATTTTGTCTCCCGTTCGATTCGACCAGCATGGTACAGCTGCCTTGTTAAATGCACGATGAATGAAAGCCCTCGCGGAGGCAGCACAATGATCGACCATCCACGGCGGCTGATGTTACAGCTGCTATTGGCATTGGCAATCTCTGGTATTGGGCGCTTCGCCTATGCGGGGAATGTGGGCGACGGCGTCGACCAGCCCGCCGCCAAGGCAGCCTTGCTCAAGGCCTATCCCGGCCTTTTCACCATTTCGGGCAATGTCCTGACCTGGACCGACGGCACCACCATGGTGTGGAACGACGGCAAGGCGCGCGACGCCGACGCGCTGCTTGAGAGCCCCGACATCGAAGACATGTTTCGCTACGTCTATCCCGGAGCAGCCGAGGGCGCGCTGGTCCCGGCGGAGGATTTCGATCCCGGCCGTATCCGCAATGAACCTTTCTTCGAGAAGCTCTACGGGGCAAGTGCCGCCGAGGTGGGCAAGCACATCGCCAACGTCAAATGGTTGCCGAAGCTCGGCAAGAAGACCGTGCAGGTCACCAGGATTTTCGGCATCAACGACCGGCTGGGCAAGGTCTCCGCTGCGCTTGAGGCGATGCCCGCGGAGCTGAGCCGTTACGGGCTCAAGCCCGGCGGCGGCTTTGTCTGGCGGCCGATCGCCGGCACCGACCGGTTGAGCGTTCACTCGTTCGGAGCGGCCTTCGATATCAATGTCGGCTTCTCCGACTATTGGTACAACAACAGGAACAAAACCAACCCGAAGGCCCACATTCCCTTCAAGAACCGGATTCCGCTGGAAATCGTGGAATTGTTCGAGAAAAACGGCTTCATCTGGGGCGGGCGCTGGTATCACTACGACACCATGCACTTCGAGTACCGGCCTGAGTTGCTGCTGTACAAGAAATCCGGCTGATCACGGCGGCAGCAGCCGGAAATCCTTGCCTTCGGGCAGCAACTGGCCGCCGTCGACGACGATGGTGGTGCCGGTGATGTAGCTGGCATCGTCGGAGGCGAGGAACAGGAAGGCGTTGGCGACGTCGCGCGGACTGCCGAGGCGTCCGAGCGGGATCGAATCCTCCATGTTCTTGATGTAGGCGGCGCCGCGATGCAGCTCGATCGCTTCGGTCAGGATGTTGCCGGGCTCGACGCCGTTGACGGTGATGCCGTAGCCCGAAAATTCCAGCGCCGCCGAGCGGATGAAGCCGTTGATGCCGGCCTTGCTGGCGGCATAGTGGCCGTGGCCGGGGCTGGTGACGTGCGGACCGGTGATCGACGAGGTGTAGAGCATGCGCCCGTAACCTTGCACCTTCATCGGCGCCAGCGCCGCCAGCGTGGCGTTGAACGTGCCGCGCAGATTGACCGCCATCACCCGGTCCCAGTCGTCCGGGCTGGTGTTTTCGATCAGCTGCCAGGGATAGATGCCGGCATTCTGCACGACGATGTCGAGGCGGCCATGGCGGCTCAGCGCCAGCGCCACCGCAGCTTCTGCATCGGCCATTTGCGAGATGTCGGTGCGAATGAAATCCGCGCCGAGCTCGTCCGCGGTCGCCTGGCCGGCTTCGGCCTCGCTGTCGGCCAGGACCAGCCTTGCGCCTTCCTCGGCAAAGCGCAGCGCAATGCCCTTGCCGATGCCGCGCGCGCTGCCGACGATAAGCGCGACCTTGTTCTCAAGCCGTCCGGTCATGCGAGCCGTCCTCTCATGCCAGTCTTTGGCGAATGGTTTGCTTGAAGGCGTCGAGCAGCACGGCGGCGAGCACCAAAAGGCCGTGGATCACCTGGGTGAAATTCGCCGGCAGGCCCATCAGATTGATCGCCGTGTTGATGGAGGAGAGCAGCAGCACGCCGGCATAGACCCCGGGCAAGGTGCCGACGCCGCCTTTCAGGCTGACGCCGCCGATGACGACGGCGGCAAAGGCGTTGAACAACAGCCCGGTGCCGAGATTGGCGGTGGCGCCCGAGGTGCGGATGGCGAGCAGCCAGCCGGCGAGGCCGGCAATGGCGCCGGCAAGTACGAAGGCGATGATCAGATTGCGGTTGACGCGGATGCCGGCGCGGAAGGTCGCGGTCTCGTTGCCGCCGATCATCACGAGGTGGCGGCCGAACGGCGTCTTGGCCATGATCAGCGAGAACAGGACGAAACAGGCGACGGCGATCCAGGCGGTCAGCGGCAGGCCGGCCATTGGCTGGATGCCGACCCTGCGGAGGGCCGGCGCCAGATCCTGTGCCGAGCGGCCGCCGGAAATCACCAGCACCAGGCCGCGCACCCAGATGTAGGACGCCAGCGTAATGATAAAGGCGCTCATCTTCACCTTGACCACGAGATAGCCGTTCAAGGCGCCGATGAGGCCGCCGACGGCCAGCGCAACCAGCAGCGAAACCGGAACCATCAGCCATTGCGGATTGAGCTGTATGCCCATGCCGATGCCCGATGAGCAGAACAGGATGCCGACCGCCATGGCGCTGAGTGCGGCCACCGATTCCACCGACAGGTCCATATGGCCGGCAATGATGACCAGCGACAGGCCGATCGACATCACGCCGAGAACGCTCGAGGCCTCGATGATGTTGGCGAAGATGCCGAGCTGGAAGTAGTTGGGGACGAAGACGGAAAAGACAACCAGCACAAAGATCAGCATGAACCAGACGAGGTTGTCGAGGACGAACTCCAGGGCTTTGCGGCTGCGCGGGTTCATGGGCTGATCCGGTTGGCGCCCCCGAGAAAATCAGGCTGAGAAATCAACTCGATTTCGTAAGGTTCAGGCGCGGGTTTAGGTTCGCCACGGTGTCCTGGGACGCGGCGTCGTGAATGGGCAGGCTCCGGGCCGCAATGGCCCGGAGCGCTTCGCTAGGCGACTATTCGACAGACTTGATCGTGTCCGTCGGCGGCTTCTGGTTGCCCCAGAAGGCCGGATTGTCGACGTTTTCCTTGGTGATGGCGGCGCCCGGGATCTTGATGTTGGGGCCCCAGCTCTCCTTGGTCACGGTCGACTTCAAGCCGAGCACGTCATACTCGCCAGGCTTGATTTCCTGCTTGCCGGCGATCTTGTCCATGAACATCGCCACGGCCGCGGCCTGCGCGTAGAGCGGCTGCTCGACTTCGACATTGAGCCAGCCCTTGCGGATCAGGTCGAGACCGACCGGAGCGCCGTTCGAGCTCATCAGCATGACGTCGCCCGGCTTCTTGCCGGCGGCCTCGAGCGAGGCGACGGCTGCGACCGACAGGTGCGCGGCATGGCTGAAGATCAGGTCGATGTCGGGGTTGGCGAGCATCTGGTCGGCAACGATCGTGCCGGCGTTGCTGGCTTCCCATTGCATGGCCGGCAGCGAGATGATCTTGACGTCAGGAAACGCCTTCAACTTCTCCTCGAAACCCTTCTGGATGTCGAGCGTGTAGGGATCGCCGGGATCGCCGAGCACCTGCAGGATCTTGCCCTTCACAGAACCGTTCTTGGCGGTCAGAAGCTTTTGCGCCTGCTCGGCGGCGACGTAGCCGATCTCGACCGTGCCCGCCACCGAGGTGAAATCGGACGGGGTCGAGGTGATCTGGCGGTCGAACTCGACCACCGGGATGCCGGCCGCACGCGCCGCTTCGATGGACGGCTTCAGCGCGTTGAAATCGACGGCGGCCAGGATGATCGCCGCCGGCTTCAGCGCAATGACGTCGTTCATCTGCGATTGCTGCGCGTCGGTCTTGTTGTCGGCGTTGAGTGTTTTCACCTCATAGCCGACCTGCTTGAGGAACAGCTCCAGCGCGCTCACCGAGCCGGTCTGGAATTCATCGAGCAGGGTCGGGACCATATAATAGACGGTTCCCTTGGTCTGGGACATTGCCGGCGTGAGCGAGGCAAGAGCCAGTGCCAGGATACCGAAGACAAGAACCAGTATTCGCTTCATGTCGTTCGCTCCTCTTTTATACCGGACCCCTCTTTTGTCCCTCAACTTGCCGGTCCGGCACCGGCAAGCGTCTCACCGGTGATCATGTTGATCACCGCATCGGGACTTGTTTTGTTGCGCGCGACATCGCCGGCCACGACGCCTTGCCGGATCACCACGATCCGGTCGGCGACCTGGAAGGCCTGTTGCATGATGTGGGTGATGATGACGACGCCGATGCCCTGGTTGGCCACCTGGCGGATCATCTCGAGGCCGCGCCTGGTCTGCTCGACGCCGAGTGCCGCGAACGGCTCGTCCAGCAGCACCAGCTTGCCGCCCCAGTGCACGAAGCGGTTGAGCTCGATGGCCTGGCGTTGGCCGCCCGAGAGATGCTCGACATTGGTGCGCAGCGACGGGATGCGGGTGCCGGCACTTGCCAGCGCCTTGCCGACCACGGCCTCCATGGCGCGCTCGTCGAGGATGGGGACACCGAGAACCTTGCGGGTGATTTCGCGGCCCATGAAGAAATTGGCGACGACGTCGACATTGGTGCAGAGCGACAGGTCCTGGTAGACGGTCTCGATGCCGGCAGCCTTGGCCTCGGCCGGCGTTTTCGCCAGGAATTCCTTGCCCTCGAACAGCATGCGGCCGGAGCTCGGCTCGAGGCCGCCGGCGATGATCTTGACCAGTGTCGACTTGCCGGCGCCGTTGTCGCCGAGCAGCGCCACGACTTCGCCCTTGCCGATCGAGAAGCTGATGCCCCTCAGCGCATGAATGGCGCCGTAATTCTTGGTGACGTTTTCGAGTACCAGCAGCGGTTCGGTCATGCCGCCACTCCCTTGCTGTGCATGAGGTCGGACCGGCGCTCGCGCTCGGCAATGAACATCTGGCCGAAGCGCGGCGACAGCACGCCCGAAACGGCTAATGCGGCAGCGCCGCGCAGCACCGAATGCTTGCCGCCGGTCGCCACCGTCACGCGCCGTGTCTTGCGGTCGCGCCGCGCCGAGACCGAATTGGGAAGCTGTCCCGCCGCGCCGACCAGCTTTTCGAGCAGGTCGGTGGGCGCAAGCCCGCCGAGGATGACGGTTTCGGGGTCGAATACATTCTCGATTGTGACGATGGCGTTGCGGAAGATCGGCGCGATCTCGGCCACCCAGGCGGCGTCGCTGATGTTGCGGCGGCGACGTGCTTCTAGCGAGAGATACCGTTCGAGGCAGCCGCTGTTGCCGCATGGGCAAGGCTCGCCGCCCGGAACGGCAGGGATGTGTCCGATTTCGCCGGCATTGCCCCAGGCGCCGCGCATCACCGCGCCGTCATGCACGATGACGCCGCCGAGGCCGACGCCGAAATAGAGGTAGTAGTATTCGGAATAACCGGAGCCGAGACCGTAAAGCCGTTCGCCCATGGCCGCCGCCGCCATGTCGGTTTCGAAGAAGGCCGGCAGCCCGGTCGACGCCGCCAGCCGTTCCGGCAGCGCGACATCCTTCCAGCCGGCCATGGTCGTCGGGCCGACGAAGCTCATCGACTCCACGCCGAACGGTCCAGGCAGCGCCATGCCGATGCCGAGCACGCGTCCGCCGGGCCGCAGCGCGGTCAGCTCGGGCACCATCGCGCCGATCAGCTCGAAGGCATGGTCGGGCGTCGCATGCGGCGCCTCGCGATGCATGCTCTCGATGACATCGCCGCTGAGATTGATGAGCGCCGCGTCGATCCCCAGCGGGGTGAGGTGGACGCCGACGGCATAGCCGCCCTCGGGGTTGATCCTGAGCGTCGCCGGCGGCAACCCGCGTCCGCGCGGCTCTTCGCGCAGCGACAGCACATAGCCATGCTCTTCGAGTTCGCGAACGATGGTCGATACGGTCTGGACGGTGAGGCCAACGCGGCCGGCAATGTCGCCGCGAGCTATGGGACCGTGGAGGCGGATGGACTCCAGCACGATGCGCCGGTTGTAAGGCCGCCCGAACTCCTGATTGGTTCCCCGCAGTGCCATGTCCCGCGCCCTTTAGGAAGGCTAAGACTTGCACAGGCAATTTATTCAGTCAAATGGAATTCAAAAATAATTCGGAATGGTTCCCAGACGCGGTGCAGGACCTGTCCCATGCGCCGCGCTGGCCGATTGCAGCCGGGCTGAAACCACCGCAATGGTGAATGACGTCAGGCGGGCGCGGGGCTCGCCCGACCAGTGATCCAGCAGGAAAACCGATGATCGAATTGCCTTTTGCGCGCGATGAGTACCAGCGGCGGCTCAAGAAGATCCGCGCCGAGATGGCGGCGCGTGGGCTGGAACTGCTGGTCGTCAACGATGTCGCCAACCAGCATTACATCACCGGCTATGACGGCTGGTCGTTCTACACGCCGCAGATCGTGCTTGTCCCGATCGAAAACGAGGCCGAGCCGGTCTGGATCGGCCGCGCCATGGATGCGGCAGGCGGCTTGCTGACGGCCTGGATGAAGCCGGAGAATGTGGTCGGCTTCCCCGAGGACCACGTGCAGCGCGCCGATCGCCATCCGATGGACTGGATAGCGGCCTGCATCGTCGCCAAGGGCTGGGGCGCGAGACATATCGGCATCGAGCTCGAAGCCTATTATTTCTCGCCGAAGGCGCATGCCCGGCTCGTCGCCGGCCTGCCCAATGCGAAATGGCACGACGCCGATCTGCTGGTGAACTGGATCCGCGCCGTCAAATCCGCGCCCGAAATTGCTTATCTGCGCAAGGCGTCGACACTTGCCGAATCGGCGGTTTCGCGGGCCTTCGAAGTCATCGCGCCAGGCGTGCGCGAATGCGATGCGATTGCCGCGATCCAGGCGGCGCAGATTGCCGGCAGTCCAGACTTCGCCGGCGACATCACGGCACTGCCGCCGACCATCCTCGGCGGCGAGAATGCATCGGCTCCGCACATCATGTGGAGCGACCGGCGCTTCGGCAAAACGATTGCGCTCGAACTTGCCGGTGTCTGCCGCCGCTATGCCGCAGGCCTCGCCCGAACGATGCAGCTCAGCAAGACGCCGGCCCGTGTCGCCGACACCGCAAAGGCGGTGATCGAAGGCATGGATGCGGTACTCGACGCGGTCAGGCCGGGGACCACAGCCGAAGCGGTCGAGGCCGCATGGCGCAAGGTTATCCAGCGCTACGGGCTGAAGAAGGAATCGCGCATCGGCTACTCCATCGGCGTCGCTTATCCCCCGGATTGGGGCGAGCACACGATCAGCCTGCGGCCCGGCGACAAGACCGCGCTGCAACCCGGCAACGTCCTGCACTCCATTCTTGGCATGTGGATGGATGGCTGGGGCATCGAGATCAGCGAGACCATTCTGGTGACCGAGACCGGCCATGAGACGCTGACCAAATTCCCGCGAGACATCCATGTCAAATCCTGACCGGTCGGCAGCACCGGGCGGTGCCGCGCCCCCGCATCGATGCCGGAATTCTCGATCGGATGGTCGAGATCCGCCGTCATCTGCACCGCCATCCGGAATTATCGAACCGAAAGATTGGGACGGGAGCTTATCTCAGGCCGATGCTGGCCGGGCACGGGATATCAGACATCCGCGACGTCGCCCGCTACGGCCTGGCCGTCGATATCGTCGGCTCCGCGAGGCCGTCAATCGCAATGTGGCGATAAGGTGATGCATGCCTGCGGCCATGACGCCCATGGCTCGATGGGCTTCGCAGTGGCCGTGCATCTGCCTCAGCCCAGGGACAGTTTTGTCGGCACGGGTCCGCGCTTGGTGCGACCCTGGATCGCCGAACCAGCGGGCAGGGCGCGGCGAAGTTGGGCAGCAACCAGCCTGGCTTGACCCTACAGATACTGCTCGACCTTCTTGCCGACGGTCAGGAAGCGCAGCGGGTCGATGGCCTCGCCATTGTGGCGGACTTCGTAGTGCAGGTGCGGGCCGGTCGAACGGCCGCTGCTGCCGGTTTTGCCAATGATGTCGCCGGCTGCGAGTTTTTGGCCGACGGCAACGTCGATCTCGCTCAGATGGCCGTAGCGCGTGGCAAAGCCGTTGCCGTGATCGACCTCGACCATGCGGCCATAGCCGCCGTTCCAGCCGGCCTTGGTAACGATTCCGGCCGCCGTGACCTTGGCTGCCATGCCGACCGGCGCGCGGAAATCCATGCCCGAGTGCAGGGCAGCGGTGCCGAGGATGGGGTCAGTGCGCACGCCGAACGGGCTGGTGACGGAGTGGCCCGGCGCCGGGTTGGCGAGCGGCAGCCGCCGCGCCTCTTTCTTCAACTGGTCGAGCGTATCCAGCGCCTCGTCCAGTTCCTTGACCTTGCTGTCGAACATCATCGAGCTGTCAAGCGGGATCAGCGGCCCGCCGACATCGCTTTCGTTCTTGCCGAAATCGCTGTCGACCGGCAGGCCGGCCGCCTGGAGCGCCTGGGTGATGGCGTCGGCGTTCTTGTAGGCATTGTCGGCCAGGGTCTCGATGCGGGTGAGTTGCTGGCTTTCGATAGCCTTCAGTGAATCATTGATCGAGACGAACAATTTGTCGGCGCGGTCCGCAGCCGTTTCGCTGGGCAGCGGGTCGGAGCGTGTCGACCACAGCGAGAATGGCCTGGTGTCGCCCGAACCGAGGCTGGCGACCGAATAGGCGAGTGGCTCGCCGCCAGTCAGTTCGGCATGCTCGTCGGGTTTTGCCGCCACATCCGCGGCGGCCGGCGTGCCGACCTCGTTTTCGGCCCGCTCGAGAATCGGGCCGAGGCGGCCATGGCGCTGGCTGAGCTGGCTCTGCCGCTCGATCAATTCGCTGACCTTGGTTTCCATCAGTTTTTGGTCGAGAAGCTGGCGGCTGGTGATGCGGTCGACCTGCGCGCGCAATGCGGAAATGCGATCTTCATAGGCCTGCTGCATGCGCGCCTGCCGGGCCGTGGTGGCGCCGATCAGATCGTCGCGCAGTACGAGATAGGAGGTCGCCAAGAGATAGCCGATGGCGATCGCCGCCAGTGCCGAGCCGAGAAAGGCGACGAGCCACGGCCGGATGGTGAAATGCCGTATTTCATTGCCCCGCGCAATGATGACCGTATGCGGCTCCTTGCGCCTGCCGAAGACCGCTGACTGACCGGTTAGGTTCACGGGACCAAGCTTTCGTTACGACACCAACGAAGCCCGATTACACATTATTAGGGTTAACAAAGTTTTGCCGTCGCGGGCGCTAGTGACCAACGGTGTCAGCCAACCGCATATATGTCTTATTGCCCCTAATGCACTGCGCGGCGTTGGCCAGATCGGTGGCGCCTCAGAGCGCGCGGACCGCCTCCAGCACTGCTTCGGCATGGCCTTTCACCCGGACCTTGCGCCAGATCCCGGCGATCCGCCCGTCCTTGCCGATCAGGAACGTCGCCCGCTCGACGCCCATATAGTTGCGGCCATACATCGTCTTCTCGACCCACAGATTGTAGGCCTCGATCACCTTGCGCTCCTCGTCGGCAACCAAGTCGACGGTGAGATCGTATTTGGTTTTGAACTTGTCGTGCTTCTTCACGCTGTCCGGCGACAGGCCGATCACCACGGCGCCGGCCTTTTCGAACTCCGGCTTCAGCTGCGAAAAGCTGATCCCCTCATTGGTACAACTTGTGGTGTCGTCCTGCGGATAGAAATAAAGTACAACGGGCTTCCCCCGCATCGAGGCAAGGCTGAGTGAGCCGCCGCCGTCGCGCGGAAGATCGAATTGCGGCGCAACGTCGCCAACGTCGAGATCAGCCATATCGATGCCCTTGTTTGAGGTTACGCGGCCCTAAATCAAAGAGATAGAGCATGATGTCGTCCGAAAACCGCCTCACACTTTTCGGCATCATGCTCTAGCCTGCGTCGTTATAATGTCGGGCGGGGATTCGTCCACGATCGAATTCGCACAACGGAAAATTGCGTGGATCAGGAAGAACCGCAGCACGAGAAAATCCGGTTCAGGCGTGACGAGATCACCGACCTGGGGGCTTTCCCGTCCGCTTGCCGCGTGCCGCCGCTCGGTAAGGCACGGATCGGCCGCGGCTTTCGCATCCTTGCCCGGCTGTTTGCCGGCATTGGAGCCCTTGTGCTGCTGGCAGCGGCCGCCGTCTACGTCATCGGCGCCACCGGCATCGGCAACGAACGGCTGCGGTTGGAAGCCGAAACGGCGATCGAGAAACTGGCCGGTTTCGACGTCAAAGTCGCCGTCGGTCCTGCCAGCCTGACACTTGACGGATCGAGCTTCATTGCGCTGCAGGTCAAGGATGTCAGCGTCGAGACGGCCGACGGCAAGCCGATGGCCGATGCCGGGCGCGTCCGCTTCGGCATCCGGTTGATCCCGCTGCTTTCGGGCGAGGTTCGGCTGACCAGCGCCAGGATTTCCGACGCCCATATCGTCACCGCGGCAATGCCGTCGGGTGGCGACTGGACAGCGCGCCTGCGCAATCAAGACGGTCTCATCGATCCGGAAAAACTGGCCGCCGCCGTCTTCAGTGACGTCAATCGTGCACTCGATGCCGTGCGCGAGGATTCGATGCGCCGCATCGATCTCAAAAATGTCGCGTTCGAGCTGCCCGAGGCCGGATCGGTCAAGCTGGTCACGATCGCCAACGCCACGGTGCTGCAGTCGGGCCCCGGCAGCATGGAGTTCTCGTCCGAGGCGGATGTCGATGGCCGCGCGCTCACCGTCACGGCCACCGCCACCCGCGATACGAGCTCGATGCGCGTCACCGCCTTGAACGCCGCCATCGACATGGCGGATGTCGCGGAGACCACGCCGGCGGCCGGCGGGCGAACCGGCGCGATGGCTTTGAAGCTCACGGGATCCGAAGGCTCGGGCGAGACCGATTCGCGGCTGACGGGCTCGCTGTCGCTAACCGGCTCGGTGCTCGACCTCGGCACACGCGGGCTGTTGCCGGCCGATGTCGATGTCGACGCCGCCCTTGTCTCCGGCTCCAACAAGATCGATGTCGGCAGGCTGGTTCTGAAGACCGGGCGCTCGGCGTTCAATTTCGCCGGCTCGATCGGGCCAAAGCCGTCGACCGGCGCGGCCGGCGAGGAGCCTTCCTATCGTTACGACCTGACCAGCGACGGCTCGACGCTGGCGCCTTCGGAATCGCCCGAGCCGGCGCTGAATTTCTTCGCCCGCATCGCCGGCGTCTATCAGACCAAGAGCCGCAAGCTTGTCGCCGACCAGATCGGCATCAGGTCGGGGTCGGGGAGCGAAGTGCTGGGAACCGCTGCGGTTTCCTTCATCGACAACGGACCGCCGGGTATCTCGGTGTCGCTCAACGTCCACGACATGGCGGTCTCGCACGTCAAGCAGCTATGGCCTTGGTTCTCCGCCAAGAACGCGCGGCTGTGGGTGCTGCAGAACCTGTTTGGCGGCCGCGTCGTCGATGCCAGCCTGCAGTTCCAGGTCGTGCCGGGACGTCTCGGCAACGGCGTGCCGCTTTCGGCCGACGAGGTGTTCGGCCGCTTCCAGGTCGAGGGCTCGCGTTTCGACACCGCCGGCCGCATCCCGCCGATACGCGATGCCGTCGGCGTCGTTTCCTTCCACGGCAACGATGTCGACGTCGCGCTGTCCTCGGGCAGCGTCTATATGCCAAGCGGCCGCACCGTGGCGGCAAGCAATGGCACACTGTCGGTAAAGGCGGCAAACCACCCGCCGGTGATCGGCGCGCTCGACATCGACGTCGCCGGTGAGGCGCCGGCCATCGCCGAACTTGCCTCCTACGAACCGATCAACGCCATGCGCCATGTCGGCATCTTGCCGGACGACCTGTCGGGCACGGTGACCGGCCACGTCAAGGCCGACATTCCGTTGCAATCCGGCGTCGATACGTCGAAGCTCGATTGGCTGGTATCGCTCGACTACAAGGACCTGTCGCTCGGCAAGCCATTCGAAGGCCAGATGGTGACCGATGCCGACGGTTCGATCGAAGTCGGGCCTGACAAGGCGGTGATCTCTGCCAAGGCGCGGCTGAACGGCATTCCAGCCGAGCTCGATCTGGTCGAGCCGCTCAGGGATGGCGGCCCGCCGCGCAGCCGCAAGGTGGCGCTTGTGCTCGACGACAAGACGCGCGCCATCGCCATGCCTGGCCTGTCGCCGCTGATTTCCGGCACCATCAAGGTGGCAATCGACAAGAGCGGCGAAGGCGGCAGCCAGAACGTCGACGTCGACCTGACGAGCGCCAGGCTGGACATTCCCTGGGCAGGCTGGAGCAAGGGGCCGGGCATTCCCGCCAATGCCACTTTTACCATGAGCAAGTCCGGCGATACCACGACGCTGTCCGACTTCGACCTCGACGGAAAGAGCTTTTCGGTCGAAGGCGATGTCGTCCTGGTCAAGGGCGCGCTGTCTTCGGCCCGCTTCAGCAAGGTCGCCTTGAACCGTGGCGACGATGTCGCCGTGACGGTGAAGCGGTCGGGCAAGGGCTTTGCCGTCGATGTCAGCGGCAACGCGCTCGATGCCCGCTCGCTGATCAAGCAGTTCACCTCCGATGTCGATACCGCCACCAAAACCACCGGCACGGACGCGGTTTCGGTCAGCGCCGACGTCAATTCGCTAACCGGGTTCCATGACGAGGTCCTGTCCAATTTGAAGCTCGACTACAGTGCCGCCGGCTCCAGGGTGAACAGGCTCAAGGTCAGCGCCGCGGCAAGTTCCGGCGCCGCCATCACCATCAGCAATACGGCAGGCAATGGTGCTCGCGCGCTCACCATGAAGTCGGCCGACGCAGGCGCCATATTGCGCTTCCTCAACATCTACGAGCACATGGAAGGCGGATCGATCACGCTGGCGCTGAGCGGCACAGCCGACGGCCCGATGCGGGGACAGGTCGATTCGAGCAACTTCTTCATCGTCAATGAACCCAAGCTCGCCTCCATCGTCTCGACCACGCCAACCGGCGACAGCCGCAGCCTGAACGAAGCGGTCAAGGGCAAGATCGACACCTCGCGGGTAAAGTTCGAGCGCGGCTTTACCGAGATCGACAAGGGGTCGGGCTATTTGAAATTGGCGAATGGCGTGCTGCGCGGCCCGCGCATCGGCACCACCTTCCAAGGCACGCTCTACGACCAGAACAACAATATGGACATGACCGGAACCTTCATGCCGGCCTATGGCCTCAACCGCATCTTCGGCGAGTTGCCGTTGGTCGGCGTTCTGCTCGGCAACGGCCGCGACCGAGGCCTGATCGGCGTCACCTACCGGCTTAAGGGCAACGCCAACAAGCCGGTGCTGGACATCAACCCGCTATCGGTAATCGCGCCGGGCATTTTCCGGTCGATCTTCGAGTATCGCTGAGGATCCCAGAACACGGCTCAGGCAGGCCGCACAAGCACGTGCTTTTTCTTGCCCACTGAAAGCTTTGCGACGTTTTCCGGACTCAAATCCTGAGGCGTCACCATCCGCCGGTCGTCCGCCACCGGCTGGTCGTTGAGGCGCACGGCGCCACCCTGTATGTGACGCCTTGCCTCGCCGTTGGACCCGGCAAGGCCCCCGCTGACCAGCAGCGACAGGATGCCGATGCCGGCTTCCAGCGCGGCGCCGTCCACTTCCACGGTCGGCAGCGTTTCGGCTGTCACGCCTTCCTCGAAGGTCTTGCGCGCGGTCTCCTCGGCTTGTTGCGCCGCCTCGCGGCCGTGCACGATGGCCGTGGTTTCGGTGGCCAGCACCTTCTTGGCCTCGTTGATCTCCGAGCCGCCAAGGGCGGCCAACCGCGCGATCTCCGAAAGCGGCAGCCGGGTGAAGATCTTCAGGAAGCGCTCGACGTCGGCATCCTCGGTGTTGCGCCAGTATTGCCAGAAATCATAGGGCGAGAAGAGGTCGCCGTTCAGCCACACCGCGCCCTTGGCCGATTTGCCCATCTTGGCGCCCGACGATGTCGTCAGCAGCGGCGTGGTCAGCGCATAAAGCTGCGGCGTGCCCATGCGGTGGCCGAGATCGACGCCGTTGATGATGTTGCCCCACTGGTCCGAACCGCCCATCTGCAGCCGGCAGTCGTGGCGGCGGCTGAGCTCGACGAAATCATAGCCTTGCAGGATCATGTAGTTGAATTCGAGGAAGGACAGCGACTGTTCGCGCTCGAGCCGCAGCCTGACGCTGTCGAAGGTCAGCATCCGGTTGACCGAAAAGTGGCGGCCGACATCGCGCAGGAACTCGACATAGTTGAGCTTCATCAGCCAGTCGGCATTGTTGACCATGATGGCGTCGTTGCCAGTGTCGCCGAAGCGCAGGATGCGGCCAAAAATTCGCTTGATGCCTTCGATGTTGGTGGCGATCGCCTCGGGCGTCAAAAGGCTGCGCTGGTCGTCACGGAAGGACGGGTCGCCGATCATCGAGGTGCCGCCGCCCATCAGTGCGATCGGCCGGTGGCCGGTCTCCTGCATCCAGTAGAGCATGGTCGCCGATATCAGATTGCCGATGTGCAGGCTGGTCGCCGTGGCGTCGTAGCCGACATAGGCGGTCACGGTTTCCTTCGCGAAAAGTTGATCCAGCCCGGTCTCATCCGAAATCTGGTGGATGAAGCCGCGCTCGCTCATGACGCGCAGGAAATCGGACTTGAAGGCGGGCATTGTTTCTTCCTGAAAGCGCCGGGTCCGAACGGCCCGGCATGGCCTGAACGCGGGCGTTTAGCATCCAAGCGCGTCAAGCAAAAGTGGTTTCCGGTTTTGCGCCGGCATGGACAGCCTATTCTGCACTGCCGCGCATGCTTGCTTCATCCTGTCGGCTGGCGTAATGAGGCGCCGCGCCAACGGGTTCGATCCGCTGGAACGGCACCGCACGGCATCCACCGAATGCCATATCTTGTGACAGAGCCCGACGCGATATGCCGGACGCATTGATATCCATCGTCATTCCCTGCCGCAACGAGGCGGCGAACCTGCCGCTGCTGATCGACGAGATCGAGGCGGCGATGACCGGGCGCGACTTCGAAATCATCGTCGTCAATGACGGTTCGACTGACGACACCGCTTCGGTGCTTGCCGCTGAAGCCGCCAAACGTCCGTTTCCGCTTCGGCAGCTTCGGCACGAAAAATCCGCCGGCCAGTCGCTTTCGGTGCGCTCGGGCGCTTGGGCGGCGCGCGGCTCGATCGTCGCCACTATCGACGGCGACGGCCAGAACGACCCGCAATATATCCCCGTGCTGGTCGATGCGTTGCGTCGGGCAGGGCCCGATTTCGGCGCCGCGCAGGGGCAGCGGTTGAAGCGCCGCGACAGCAAGATCAAGCAATTGGCATCGCGTTTCGCCAACTGGCTGCGCGGCGCGATCCTGCATGACGACACCCGCGACACCGGCTGCGGCCTGAAGGCGATCCACACCGATATCCTGCGCAAACTGCCCTTCTTCGACGGCACGCATCGTTTCGTTCCGGCCCTGGTCATCCAGGAAGGCTACCGCGTCGTCCATTGCGACGTCGTCGACCGCTCGCGCCGCCACGGCAAGTCGAATTACGGCATCTTCGATCGCGGCCTGCAGGGCGCGCTCGATCTCGCCGGCGTCTGGTGGCTTCGGCGCCGGCGCCGCAGAATGCCAAAGGTAGAGGAAATCACGCATGGCTAACGTGTTTCAGGAATTGGCGACCTGGCTGCACCAGGTTTTCGTCAAGCAGTTCGACGCCTGGGTTCTGCTCGGCTTCGTTGCCCAGTTCTTCTTCACCATGCGCTTCCTGGTGCAGTGGATCGCTTCGGAAAAGGCCAAGCGCAGCGTCGTGCCGATCGCTTTCTGGTTCTTCTCGCTGTTCGGCGGCGGGCTGCTGCTCGTCTACGCCATCCAGCGTGAGGATCCGGTGTTCATCGCCGGCCAGGCCATGGGCATGGTGATCTATGTCAGAAATTTATGGCTCATCGCCAATGAGCGCAAGGCGGCGATGACCAAGGTCGACTGAGCCACCAGTCCCGCCAAATTCAGTCTGTCCGGTGTCGAAATGAGCAGGAACTACATCTTTCTCTTCCTGTTCAGCCTGATGATGACGGCGTCGGGACTGGCCTCTTTGCCGCCGCTCGACCGCGACGAGCCGCGCTTCGTCCAGGCGACCAAGCAGATGACGGAGACCGGCGACTATGTCGACATCCGCTTCCAGGACGCGTCGCGCTACCAAAAGCCGATCGGCATCTACTGGCTGCAATCGGCGGCGGTGACGCTGAGCGGCGAGGGGGCACAGGCGCCGATCTGGATTTACCGGCTGGTCTCGGCGCTGGGCATCGCCATCGCCGTCGTCGCAATCGCCTGGACCGGGGCCAATCTGTTCGGCGCCAATGCCGGTCTTGCTGCCGGCCTGGTCATGGCGGCGATTTTCGCCACCGCCTTCGAAGGCCGCGACGCCAAAACCGACGCGATGCTGCTTGCCTGCTGCGTTCTGGCGCAAGGCGCGCTGGCGCAGATTTATCTGGCATCGCGCCGCAACGAGCCGGTCGCCGGCCATCTGCCGTGGATTTTCTGGGCTGCGCAGGGCGCGGCGATCCTCATCAAGGGGCCGATTGCACCGCTGCTGTCGGCGCTGACGGTGCTCACGCTGGTTGCCTTCGAGCGCGACTGGCGCTGGCTGGCGAGGCTGAAAGCCGGGCGTGGGCTGATTCTGGTGCTGTTGATCGTGCTGCCCTGGCTCGCCCTCATCACCTGGAAGAGCAACGGCGCCTTCCTGCAGCAGGCCGTCGGCGAGGATATGCTCAGCAAGGTCGCGCAAGGCGAGGAGTCGCACGGCGTTCCGCCGGGCTTCTACGTGCTGACCTATTGCCTGTTCATGTGGCCGTTCGGCCTTGTGGCGCTCGGCGCCGGACTGCAGGCGCTCAACCGATTGCGCGACGATCCGCGCCTGCGTTTCTGCCTCGCCTGGTACGTTCCGTTCTGGCTCGTCTTCGAATTGATCCCGACGAAACTGCCGCATTATGTGCTGCCGGCCTATCCCGGCATGGCCCTGCTCATCGCCTGGCTTTTGACGCTGACACCGCAAGAGGCAAATGCGCCGCTCAGGCGCTGGCAGACATGGCTGTGGTGGGCGACCGCATTCGGCACCGTTCTGGTGACAGTCGGTCTCGCCGTGCTTTGCGTCGGTGCGCCGATCTATCTCATGAAGACATTTTCATGGTGGAGCGTTCCGGCCGCCGCGGCAGCATTGGGCGCCGGCTACCTCGCTGTTTCGCGCCAGACGCTGGTGCCGCTGGTCCGCATCGGCGGGGCTGCGGTTTGCGCCGGTATAACCTACGCCCTGCTGTTCGGTGTCATCGTGCCGTCACTGAAACCGATTTGGATGAGCCGGGAAATCGAGGCTGCGGTTCGCGCCGATCGTCCGTGTGAGATGAGCGTGCTCGCCTCCGCGCAATATCACGAACCGAGCCTGGTATTTCTGGTGGGCACAAAGACGGTACTGACCGATGTCGACGGGGTTGCGCAACATCTGCTTGGCGATCCGGCCTGCGCGCTGGGCCTGGCGCCGGTCGGCGATCAAAAACGGCTGGATGACCTGCTGGCAGGGCAAGGCAAGAAGGCCAGCCGCGTCGCCGAGATCGACGGCATCAACTATTCGTCAGGTGATAAACTGTCGCTCGGCCTGTACCGTGTGGCGAACTGATACCTCTTCAATGATCGCGCCGAGCTCCGCATGTTGACGAAGTCGCCATCACCGGCGCGTGCCGCTATGCCTGCCATGCTCCGGCAGTCTGTCGATAATTTCCGCGATACTTTCGGGATTGTACGGCATCGCCTGGCGACGCGCCCGGCGCGCTACCCGAAAATCCTGTGGTCGGTCTGGGTCGTGGCCTGGCTTTTGCTGACGGTCGCGGTGTCGCTCCGTTTCGACCATCTTGCGGGCACCATGGCGAGGCAGTGGGCTTCAGGCCCGACCAATGTCTTTCGCATCGCCGCGTTTTTTACCTTCTTCGGCCTCGGCGGCTGGTATCTTGTCCCGTCGGTACTGGTGCTGATTGCCGCGAATCTGGCGGATTGGCGCAGCCTTTCCCGGCGCGCGCGGATGACCTTCTACAACTGGACCTGCTTTGCCTTCATGGTGCTGGGTTCGATCGCACTCTCGGCCATGGTCGTCAACGTGCTGAAATATGGCGTGGGCAGAGCCAGGCCGATGAATTTCGACAAGCTCGGCGATCTGTCGCTGCATCCTTTTTCCATGGAGGCGCGCTTTGCCAGCTTCCCGTCCGGCCATGCCACGACCATGGGTGTCATTTTCGGCATTGCGCTGCTGTTGTTGCCCCAGCGTAGATGGGTGCTGCTGGCTGCAACCTTGTCGGTCGCATCGACCCGGATCTTTATCGGCGCGCACTATCCGAGCGACACTGTCGCCGGATTCGGCCTTGGCTGTGCTGTTGCCATCGTCTGCGCGATGGTGCTTGGCCGGCTGGGATGTATCTTCCGCTACACGGCGTCGGGGTTGCCGGTGGCAAAAACTACGTTCCGCCTATTCCGTCGGGCTCGCAAACCAAACCAAAACGATGCGCCGAGACAAGACGAATTTCCGCATTGGAGCAGCGCCGGCAAGCAACTGAATTGCTGACGCCTTTGGAACCATCTAAGACCACCCCAGCTAGCTGTCGATGCCACCCCAGCTCCGCACCAGCCGAGCCATGTCGGGCGCGCTGGCGGCGTCCTTCTCCAGCCCTTCGGCGACACCGACGCGGTCGGCGACAGGCCGGTTCTGGCTGACTTTCCACTTGCCGCTGATTTCGGCGATCTCGATCTCAAGCCCGACAATGCCCTTGATTTGCGACTGGATGAAGGTCGGCGGCGCATCGGTCACCGCCCAGGGTGCCTCGCGGGCGCCTTCCTGCGACAGCGTCAGCTCGGTGATCTGCTGTGCGATCCAGGCGGAATCCTCGATCACTCTGACGGTTCCTCGCACCTGGACAATGGCGTAGTTCCAGGTCGGCACGACCTTGCCCGTCTCGCGCTTGGTCTCGTACCAGGACGGCGTCACATAGGCGTCGGCGCCCTGGAAGACGACCAGCACCGGCGATGTCGGATTGTCGGCCAGCTGACGCCATTGCGGGTTGGCCCTGGCCAGATGGGCGCGCAGCCGGCCATTCGGCCGAACCTCTGCATCAAGCAGGAAAGGAATGGCATTGGCGACCGGGCCATCGGTGCCGTTGGAGATCAGCAACCCCAGCGGATGCGTCCGGATCAGCCCGTGCAGGACGTCCGGCCGCGTTTCCTGGAAATGGGGAGGCTGGTACATGATCGGTCATGCCTTCTTGCCCTGGCTGAACCGGCATTGTGCACCGTTCAGCCGAGCCGCGCCACATGTCAGGCTGGCTTCACCGTTTGGACCAGCCGAAATGGCATTGTCGCGCCCAGGATGGGCACGACTGTGACGGCATCGGACCGGGAGTTTTTGTTTTGACGCAATTCCGGACGGAAAACCCGTTTACACTTTTCCTGGAATTGCTCTTAGCGCAGCCGCTTCGGCCGCGGATCGGACAATTCGCCGGCCAGCCGTCGGTCGAGATAGTCGGCGCATTCCTCGAGCAGCAGATCGGCGTCGTTGGCGAAGAAGTGGTTGGCGCCTGGCAAGGTCTTCTGCGTGATGGTGATGCCCTTTTGCGTGTGCAGCTTGTCGACCAGGCCCTGCACATCCTTGGGCGGCGCCACCTTGTCGGCATCGCCATGGATGATCAGACCCGATGACGGGCAGGGCGCCAGGAACGAGAAATCATAGGTGTTGGGCTGCGGCGCGATCGAGATGAAGCCCTCGATCTCGGGCCGGCGCATCAGAAGCTGCATGCCGATCCAGGAGCCGAAGGAATAACCGGCCACCCAGCAGCTCTTGGAATCCGGATGCAGCGACTGCACCCAGTCGAGCGCTGCGGCGGCATCCGACAATTCGCCGGTGCCGTGGTCGAATTCGCCCTGGCTGCGGCCGATGCCGCGGAAGTTGAAGCGAAGCGTGGTGAAATCGCGCTTCTGGAACATGTAGAAGAGGTCATAGACGATCTTGTTGTTCATCGTGCCGCCGAATTGCGGATGCGGATGCAACACGATGGCAATCGGCGCGCTCTTCTCCTTGGAAGGCTGGTAGCGGCCCTCCAGGCGGCCGGCCGGACCGGTGAAAATGACCTCAGGCATGAAATACTCCAAATGGCATACGAATGCGCGGCGCCCGGAACAATTCTTACTCCAGCCCCAGCCCTTCCGGGCCTTGACGCAGGGCAAGCGTCTTCTTAGAAGCTAGTTTAGAATTGTTCAAAACTGGATAGCCAGCCGTGACGGCCCGGCCATCCTCGCCGCAAGCCGCGTAAATAGGACGTCTTGCCTTGCAATTTCAAGGAAATAACGCGCTATCCTTGCGGAAAGGGTCTTGACGGGATCGATTGGGTGAAAATGGCCGCAGCACGCGCCTATCTCGACTACAATGCCAGCGCGCCGCTCATTGCCGAGGCGCGCGAGGCGATGATTGCCGCGCTCGATCTCGTCGCCAATCCGTCGTCGGTGCATGCCGAGGGGCGCGCGGCGCGGCGCTTGATCGACACTGCCCGGCGCGATGTGGCGGCACTTGTCGGCGCCAAGGCCGAGCATGTCGTCTTCACCTCGGGCGCGACGGAAGCCGCATCGACGCTGCTGACGCCGGATTGGCGGATGGGCCGTGTCACGGTGCGCATGAGCCGGCTCTATGTCTGCGAGGCCGACCACCCTTGCCTGTTGAACGGCGGCCGCTTCCCGGCAACACAGGTTTCGCGGATCGGCGTCGACGCCGATGGCATTGCCGACCTCGCTCAGCTGACAGCCGCTCTGGCCGCGCATGACAAGGCCGAAGGCCTGCCGTTGGTCGCGATCCATGCCGCCAACAACGAGACCGGCGTCATCCAGCCGATCGAGGCAATCGCTGCAATCGTCAAGGCGGCGGGCGGCATTCTGGTGGTCGACGCGGTGCAGGCTGCGGGCCGCGTTCCCATCGACATGTCAGCGGCTTACGCCGACTATTTGATTCTGTCTTCGCACAAGATCGGCGGCCCCAAGGGCGTCGGTGCCATCGTTGCGGCAGCCGATCTGATGATGCCGAAGCCGCTGATCAATGGCGGCGGCCAGGAAAGGGGCCATCGCGGCGGCACCGAAAACTTGGCGGCCATCGCCGGCTTTGGCGCTGCGGCGCGGCAGGCTTTGGCCGGACTGAACCATGTCGATACGCTTGCGCACCGCCGCGACGAAGTCGAAACCATCATCAAAACACTGGTGCCGGACGCAGAAATCTTCGGATCCGGCGCGCCAAGGCTTGCCAACACGACATTCTTCGCTATTCCCGGCGTGAAGGCCGAGACGGCGCAGATCGCGTTCGATCTGGCCGGCGTTGCGCTGTCGGCGGGATCGGCCTGTTCGTCGGGCAAGGTCGGGCCGAGCCATGTGCTGAAAGCCATGGGTTACGGCGACAGCCTGGGCGCTTTGCGCGTGTCCATCGGCCACGCAACGAGTGCCGGGGATATCGAACTGTTCCGTGCTGCGCTGGCCGGTATTGCCCAGCGCCGGGCGGGCAGGGAACAAGCCGCCTGAGGCGGCGACAAAGAATTCAGGCCTCGCGGCCTGGTAGAGCCGTGCGTTTGCAAGTGGCCGGGTGAATTCCCGGCCGAGACGCACTATATGAAACTTACGCCGCCTTCGGCGCCTCATGGGCAGCCCTCGGCGATGCCATAGTTTGAAAACTGTCGGGCCTTGACCCCGGCGTGGATGGAGAACGCTTATGCCTGCTGTGCAGGACACGATCGATCGGGTCCGAAAGATCGACGTCGACCAGTACAAATACGGATTCCAGACAGAGATCGCGATGGACAAGGCCCCCAAGGGCCTGAGCGAAGACATTATTCGCTTCATCTCGGCCAAGAAGGATGAACCGTCCTGGATGCTGGAATGGCGTCTGGAAGCCTATCGGCGCTGGCTGACGCTGGAAGAGCCGACCTGGGCGCGCGTCCATTATCCGAAGATCGACTTTCAGGACCTCTATTACTACGCGGCGCCCAAGAGCACGCCCGGCCCGACCTCGCTGAGCGACGTCGATCCCGAGCTGTTGAAGGTCTACGAGAAGCTCGGCATTCCGCTGCGGGAACAAGAAATCCTCGCCGGCGTGCAGAAAACCGACGTCTCCGATCTCGAGGAGCCCAGCGACAACGTCTACAAATCGGGCCGTGTCGCGGTCGACGCGGTGTTTGATTCCGTTTCCGTCGTCACCACGTTCAAGAAGGAACTGGCGCAGGCCGGCGTCATCTTCTGCTCGATCTCGGAAGCCATCCGCGAGCATCCGGAGCTGGTGCAGAAATATCTCGGCTCGGTCGTGCCGACATCCGACAATTTCTACGCCACGCTGAATTCGGCTGTCTTCACCGACGGCTCGTTCGTCTTCGTGCCCAAGGGCGTGCGCTGCCCGATGGAGCTGTCGACCTATTTCCGCATGAACGAGAAGAACACCGGCCAGTTCGAGCGCACGCTGATCATCGCCGAGGAGGGGGCTTACGTCTCCTATCTCGAAGGCTGCACGGCGCCGCAGCGCGACGAGAACCAGCTGCATGCCGCCGTCGTCGAACTGGTGGCGCTCGACGATGCCGAGATCAAATATTCGACGGTGCAGAACTGGTACCCCGGCGATGCCGAGGGCAAGGGCGGCATCTACAATTTCGTCACCAAGCGCGGCGACTGCCGCGGCCACCGTTCGAAGATCTCGTGGACACAGGTCGAGACCGGTTCGGCGATCACCTGGAAATATCCGAGCTGCATCCTGCGCGGCGACGATTCCTCCGGCGAGTTCTATTCGATCGCCGTGTCGAACGGCTACCAGCAGGTCGATAGCGGCACCAAGATGATCCATCTCGGCAAGAACACGTCGAGCCGCATCATCTCCAAGGGCATTGCCGCCGGCTTCTCGCAGAACACCTATCGCGGCCAGGTCTCGGCGCATCGCAAGGCGACCAACGCCCGCAACTTCACCAATTGCGATAGTCTCCTGATCGGCGACCAGTGCGGCGCCCACACCGTGCCCTACATGGAAGCCAAGAATTCGACGGCGCAGTTCGAGCACGAAGCGACGACGTCGAAGATTTCCGAGGACCAGAAATTCTACGTCATGCAGCGCGGCATTCCCGAGGAAGAGGCGATCGCGCTGATCGTCAACGGCTTCGTCAAGGATGTTATCCAGCAGCTGCCGATGGAGTTCGCGGTCGAAGCGCAGAAGCTTATCGGCATCAGCCTCGAGGGCTCGGTCGGCTGACCGGACAATATATATCCAGGAAAGAAAAAATGCTTGAGATCAAGAATCTGCATGCCCGCATCGTCGATGACGGCACCGAGATCATCCGCGGCCTGAACCTGACGGTGAAAAACGGCGAGGTCGCCGCCATCATGGGCCCGAACGGCTCGGGCAAATCGACGCTGTCCTACATCCTCGCCGGCCGCGAGGACTATGAGGTCACCGAAGGCGACATCCTCTATAACGGCCAGTCGATCCTCGAAATGGACCCGGCCGAGCGCGCCACCGCGGGCATCTTCCTCGCCTTCCAGTATCCGATGGAGATACCGGGTGTCGCGACCATGGAATTCCTGAAGGTGGCGATGAACGAGCAGCGCAAGGCGCGCGGCGAGGAGCCGCTAAAAATTCCGGAATTTTTGAAGCGGGTGAAAGAGGCGGCAGCCTCGCTCTCGATGGAGATGGCGATGCTGAAGCGGCCGCTCAATGTCGGCTTTTCCGGCGGCGAGAAGAAGCGCGCCGAGATCCTGCAGATGAAGCTGCTGGAGCCAAAACTTTGCGTGCTCGACGAGACCGATTCCGGCCTCGACATCGACGCACTGAAGATCGTCTCTGACGGCGTCAACGCGCTGCGTTCGCCCGACCGTGCCATCATCGTCATCACCCACTACCAGCGCCTGCTCGAGCACATCGTGCCCGATAGCGTGCACGTCCTATACAAGGGCCAGGTGATCAAGTCCGGCGACAAGTCGCTGGCGCTCGATCTCGAAGCCAATGGCTATGCCGGCGTGATCGGCGAAGCCGCGTGAGATGCCAGGTCATTTTGTACCAAAAGACAGGGCCAAGCTTATGAACATGCATTCGCCACCCCAGCGCACCCAGGCTGAAACGGCGTTGATCGACGCTTTCGGCGAGCGGCTGTCGCTGCTGCCGGGCGACGGCGCGGTGATGCTGAAGCGCGACGACGCCATCGAGGCGATCAAGCACGGCCTGCCGACGCGGCGCATCGAATCCTGGCATTACACTGACCTGCGCCGGCTGTTGACTGCGGTGCCGGCGTTCGATCCGACGGCCGCCGCCAAGGGGCTGGCGCCCATCGTCGAAGGTTCCGCCGTGCTGGCGGTTCTGAACGGCGTCTCGAGTGCGAAATTCCCCGCGATCGAGGGCGTGATGATTCAGCGCCTGTCGGAAAAGCTGACCGATGGCTCGATTGCGCCCGGCCTCGACCCCTATGGCAGCGATGACGCCATCGGCGCGCTGAACACTGCTTTCGTCGCCGACGGCTATTTCGTCGACATCGCCGATGGCGCAGCACTGGAGAAGCCGATCGAATTGCAGAACCTGCAAGCCGGCGGACAGACCCATGTGCGCTTTCCCGTGCGTGTCGGCGCCGGCGCCAAGGCTGCGATCGTCGAGCGTCAGGCGGGCGAGGGCGCGGCTCTGGCCAGCTCCGTCAGCCAGCTGGTGTTGGGCGAGGGCGCCGAGGTGACCTGGCTGATCATCCAGGAACAGCCGGAAACGGCCACCCATCTGGCGCAGTTCAAGGCGCATCTCGGCAAGAATTCGAAGCTGACGCTGTTCTTCATGAATGCCGGCGGCAAGCTTGTGCGCCAGGAGATCGTGGTGAAGACCACGGGCGAAGGCGCCGATTTCAAATTGCGCGGCATCAACCTTCTGGCCGGCGACACCCACACCGACGTGACCATGGTGCTCGACCATGCCGTGCCGCATACGACATCGACGGAAGTGATCCGCAATGTGGTGACCGGCAAGGCGCGCGGCGTCTTCCAGGGCCGCATCAACGTCCACCAATACGCGCAGAAGACCAACGCTAAGATGGCCTGCAACACGCTGCTTTTGTCGGATGATGGCGAGTTCTCGACCAAGCCGGAGCTGGAAATCTTCGCCGACGACGTCATCTGCGGCCACGGCGCGACCGTTACCGAGATCGACCACAACCATCTGTTCTACCTGATGGCGCGCGGCATCGACGAGAAGAGCGCCCGTGGCCTGCTGGTCAAGGCGTTCGTCGCCGAAGTGATCGAGGAACTGGACGACGAAACCATCGTCGAGGCCCTGGAAACAAGGCTGGACGACTGGTTCGTGGCCCATGGGTAAGCACCTCTTTCCCTTCTCCCCTTGTGGGGTCCGAAGGACGGGCGAGGCAAGTGACTCGCCCCGGGCGGTGGCCGAGCGAAGCTCGGTCGGATGAGGGGCGAGTGACGGAGTGAGGCGTTGCCTCAAGAGAGCTTGTAATGGACCAGAAACTCGAAACCACCCCCTACGACGTCGAGGCGATCCGCCGCGACTTCCCGATCCTGTCGCGCGAAGTCTACGGCAAACCGCTGGTCTATCTCGACAATGGCGCCTCGGCACAGAAGCCGCAGGTGGTGCTGGATACGATCCAGCACGCCTATTCCCAGGAATACGCCAACGTCCATCGCGGCCTGCATTTCCTGTCCAATGCCGCGACCGACGCCTACGAGAAGGCGCGCGAGACGGTGCGCCGCTTCCTCAACGCGCCAAGCACCGACAACATCGTATTCACCTCGAACACGACCGCGGCGATCAACACCGTCGCTTACGGCTATGGCATGCCCAATATCGGCGCGGGCGACGAGATCGTTCTGTCGATCATGGAGCACCACTCCAACATCGTGCCGTGGCATTTCATCCGGGAGCGGCAGGGCGCCAAGCTGGTCTGGGTGCCGGTCGACGATCTCGGCATCTTCCGCATCGAGGAATTCGAAAAGCGCCTGACCGACAAGACCAAGCTCGTCGCCATCACGCATATGTCGAACGCGCTGGGCACGGTGACGCCGATCAAGGAGATCGTGCGCATCGCGCATTCGCGTGGAATTCCCGTACTTGTCGACGGCAGCCAGAGCGCCGTGCACATGCCGATCGACGTCCAGGACCTCGATTGCGATTTCTTCGTCTTCACCGGCCACAAGGTCTACGGGCCCTCCGGCATCGGCGTGCTCTACGGCAAGAAGGATATTCTCTCGGCCATGCGCCCTTTCATGGGCGGCGGCGAGATGATCGAGGAAGTGACGGAAGACGTCGTCACCTACAACGAGCCGCCGCACCGCTTCGAGGCCGGCACGCCGCCGATCGTCCAGGCGATCGGGCTGGGTGCAGCATTGGAATACATGGAAAAGATCGGCCGCGAGCGCATCGCCGCGCACGAGGCCGACCTCAAGACCTACGCGCACGAGCGGCTGCGCGCCATCAACTCGCTGCGCATCTTCGGCGACGCGCCGGACAAGGGCGCCATCATTTCCTTCGAATTGCAGGGCATTCATGCCCATGACGTGTCGATGGTGATAGACAGGCAAGGTGTTGCCGTCCGCGCGGGCACCCATTGCGCCCAGCCGCTGTTGAAACGCTTTGGCGTAACCTCCACATGCAGGGCATCGTTCGGCATGTATAATACCAGGGCCGAAGTCGACGCTTTGGCCGATGCGCTGGAAAAAGCGCGCAAGTTCTTCGGGTGACAGGTTCTTTGGATGACGACCATGGATGATGCGAGCCACACCACCGCGCCGGAAGCGGCCGTCAATCCGCTGGTTTCCGCCTCGGCCATTCCCGCCGACGAGCTGGCGCGGCTGACCGACGACATCGTCTCGGCGCTGAAGACGGTTTATGACCCGGAAATACCGGCCGACATCTATGAGCTCGGCCTCATCTACAAGATCGACATCGAGGACAACCGCGCGGTCAAGATCGACATGACGCTGACCGCGCCCGGCTGTCCGGTGGCCGGCGAAATGCCCGGCTGGGTGGAAAACGCCGTCGGCGCCGTTGAAGGCGTCTCCGGCGTCGAGGTCAACATGACCTTCGACCCGCCCTGGTCGCCCGACCGCATGTCGGAAGAGGCGCAGGTGGCGGTGGGCTGGTACTAGGTTGACTGAGGTTGGTGCACTTGCACCAGTGGTAAAACTTCACCATTTTAGGTGAGGAATCATTCGGCAGGCCTTGAACCTGCATGGAATGGAAGAGGAAAAAGAATGGGACGCTTCGCCGTCATCACGATGACCGAAAAGGCCGCCGACCGGGTGCGCGAGATCGTCGCCACGCGCGACAATGCGCATGGCATTCGCCTCGGCATCAAGAAGGGCGGCTGCGCCGGCATGGAATACACGGTCGACCTGGTGACCGAGCCCAATACCAAGGACGACCATATCGAACGCGACGGCGCGCATGTCTATGTCGCGCCCGAGGCTGCCCTTTTCCTGTTCGGCACCGAGATGGATTTCGAGCAGACCACGCTGCGCACCGGCTTCACCTTCCACAACCCGAACCAGAGTTCGGCCTGCGGCTGCGGCGAATCCGTCGAACTGAAGCCCGCCGACCTGAAGGCGCTGGCTGAGGCGCGCGCTTCGGCCTGATCTTCCTTCTCCCCGTTCACGGGGAGGTGAGGAATGGTCCGCGCAGCGGGCGAAAAGCCAATTGCTTGGCTTTTCGAATGACGAACGGCCCGAAGGGCCGGATGAGGGGCAGCGCTGACCATCGGAAGTCGCGCTCCGCGCCTCCCTGCTTACTTCACCCACATCTTCGTCCGCTTGTGCCAGTCGGCGATCGATTCCTCGGGATAGACGTCGAAGACCTTGTCCTTTTTGCCGATCACCGGCTCGACCCAACTCGCCTTGTATTTCAACATCAGATGCACCTTCTCCGGCGGTTTCGGCAACTCGCTGTCGATTGCCGAGGCGAAGGGGTGGACCAGGTCCGGCCATGTCGGATCGTAGAGCCAGAGCGCCGAACCGCACTTCTTGCAGAAATTGCGCTCGCCCGTCGAAATCTCGCACTTTGGATGCTCGTCGTCCGCGATCTCGGCCTGGTAGACGCCGAGATTGCGCTTGCCCTTGATTTTCAGCGTCTTGTAATCGGCGCCGAGATTGATGGCGAAGCCGCCGCCGCCCTGCTGCTTGCGGCAGATCGAGCAGTAGCACAGCATGAACGGCACCGGCGTGTTGCTCTCCACCTCGAAATGGACGGCATCGCAGCGGCAGGATCCCTTGAGCAGCAGCGGCATGACAGAACTCCGACGGATGGCTCTCAACTTGCCAGCATGGTTTTTGGTTGCAGCCATGGCAAGCCCGGTGACATGATTGCGGCATGGACAATGAACGCATCGAAGAACTGTTCGAAGGCCTCGGCCCGGTCAGTATCCGAAAACTGTTCGGCGGCAAGGGTATCTATTTCGACGGCGTCATCGTCGCCATCGTGCTGCGCGGCGAATTGCTGCTCAAGGCTGACGAGCAAAGCGCGCCCGACTTCGAAGCCGCCGGCTGCAAGCAATGGACCTATACCGGCACCCGCCACGGCAAGCTGGTCGCGATGCCGTACTGGAGCATTCCCGACGACGCGTTTGATGATCCTGACGAGATGAGGGTGTGGGCGCGCCGGGCGTATGAGGCGGGACGAAGGGCGGGGAAGTGAACCGGGACCGCCGCGTTTCTTCCCACCCCCCTCTGTCCTGCCGGACATCTCCCCCGCAAGGGGGGAGATCAGTTGTCACATTGGCCTTCGCTAATCACCAACGTTGAAAATGGGAGCCTGCGGCTAAGCTGTTAATCTCCCTCCTTGCGGGGGAGATGGCCGGCAGGCCAGAGGGGGGTGCTGTCCCGCCGACGTAGGCGATCCTACAGCGCCGTCGCAATCCTCGCCGCCAGCCGCGCATTGTTCTCGACCAGCGCGATGTTGGTCTTCAAGCTCCGGCCGCCGGTCAGTTCGAGGATTTTGCCCAGCAGGAACGGCGTCACCGCCTTACCGGTCACATTCTGCACTTCCGCCGCCTTCTGCGCGGCCTCGATATAGCCGGCCATCTCGTCGGCCGGGATTTCATCGTCCTGCGGCACCGGGTTGGCGATCAGCATGCCGCCGACCAGGCCAAGTGCCGCCCTGGTCTTGTAGAAATGCGCGATCTCTTCCGGTCTGTGCAGGGTCAGCGGCGCGCGGAACGGCGAATGCCGCGACCAGAAGGCCGGCATCGTCTCGCAGCCATGGCCAATCACCGGCACGCCGCGCGTCTCCAGCACTTCCAGCGTCTTTTCGATGTCGAGAATCGCCTTGGCGCCGGCCGAGACGACGATGACCGGCGTGCGCGCCAACTCGTCGAGATCGGCCGAGATGTCGAAGCTCTTTTCCGCGCCCTTGTGGACGCCGCCAATGCCGCCGGTGGCGAAAACCTTTATCCCGACCATGTCAGCGGCGATCATGGTGGCGGCGACCGTGGTGCCGCCGGTGCGGCCTTGCGCCACCGCAAAGCCGAGATCGGCGCGCGACAGCTTCATGGCATCGCCGGTCATGGCCAGCGACTCGCGCTCGCCGTCGGACAGTCCGATCTTGATGCGGCCGGCGACCACGGCGATCGTCGCCGGCACCGCGCCATTGTCCAGGATTATCTTTTCGACATTGGCGGCCATGGCGCCATTGTGGGGGTAAGGCATGCCATGGGTGATGATGGTGCTCTCCAGCGCCACGACCGGGCGGCCAGCGGCGAGCGCCTCGGCCACGGGCGCGTGGAGGTCGATCAAGGGGCGGGCGCTTTGCGGTGTCATGATGGTCTCCGATCCGGAGATCCGCGCGTCCGCTTGGACGTCGCGCTCCGGCAATGGCAATTGGCCGCCCTCATGCCATTTCCTGCGCGTCGGGCACAAGAGCCAGTGCCTCGGTGAAGGTCGCGGCGGTGAAGGCCGGCACGGCATCCGAACTTTCGATGGCGAGCGTCGCCGCGGCAACGCCTTCGCGGAGGGCCTGGCGCAATGCCAGGCCGCGCAGCAGGGCAGCGATGGTGGCGCCGGCCAGCGCGTCGCCGGCGCCGGTGACGTCGGCGACTTTTCTCGGCGCCGGCGGCAGGATAGAGAAGGCGCCGGCTTCGTCGAATCCCAGCACCGGCCCGTCGCCCGCCGTCACCACGCCACTGGTGAGGCCGCTGCAGCGCAGTCCGTCGACGGTCTCGCGCTCGGTGGCATTGGCATCGACGCCGGCCAGCACCATGGCCTCGCGCCGGTTCATGAAGACCTGCGCGAGTTCCTTCAGCACCGGTATCAGCCGCACCACCTTGGCCGGCGAAATGGCAATGGCGAACACCGGCTTGCCGGCGGCGACCCCCACCAGCCGCTCCAGCGCCGTTGATGGCAGATTGGCGTCGCAGAGCACCGCATCCGCCTCGGCGACCACCTCGCGCACCTTGGAGCGGCGGATCTGCTTGGGGAACGCCAAATCGTAGAGCGCCATGTCGGCAAAGCCGGTGATCAGCTCGCCATCCCTGTCGATCAGCGCGGTGTAGCTCGGCGTCGTGCGGTCGAGGAAAACCGCCGACAGGTCGGCAATGCCGGAGTCGGCGATGGCGCGCGCAACCGTCTCGGCCGAGGCATCGCCGCCGCGCACCGACAAAAGCGAGGCCGAGACGCCGCGCCGCACCAGGCTGCGCAGCGCGTTGAAGACGCCGCCGCCGACATCCTCGCGCATCGTGCCGGGGTTGGACGCCGCGGGCACGTACGTGCCCGACACCTGGCCGCGGCGATCGATATGGGCGCCGCCCACCGCCAGTATCTTTGCTGATTTCACCATGCCGGCGATATGACCTTTGTTATTCGAGCCACACAAGCGCTACGCTGTGCGGCGGAGCTTCGCAGGCAAGCCGGCGATTCGGCCGATCGAAACAGCCGGCGCGTCTGGCCCAATGGTGGATACATCCGGAAACGAAACCATGAGACAAAAAAAGAACAAATCCGGATAAAGATTGCTTTTCAGATATTTGACCCCTCTTGCCAAACGAGAACAAAAGTAGTACAAAATGGGCAGGGATTACGGATTGTCCGGCCTTCATTGACGACCAAGGGGTGATGTATCATGGCTCAGAATTCTTTGCGGCTTGTAGAGGACAAAGCGGTGGACAAATCAAAGGCTCTGGACGCGGCGCTGTCGCAAATCGAGCGCGCCTTCGGCAAGGGCTCGATCATGCGGCTTGGCGCCAACGAGCAGGTCGTCGAGATCGAAACCGTGCCGACCGGATCGCTGGGCCTCGACATCGCGCTTGGCGTCGGCGGCCTGCCGCGCGGCCGCATCGTCGAGATCTACGGGCCGGAAAGCTCGGGCAAGACGACACTGGCGCTGCACACAGTTGCCGAAGCCCAGAAGAAAGGCGGTATCTGCGCCTTCGTCGATGCCGAGCACGCACTCGATCCGGTCTATGCCCGCAAGCTCGGCGTCGATCTGGAAAACCTCTTGATCTCGCAGCCGGACACCGGCGAGCAGGCGCTGGAAATATGCGACACGCTGGTGCGTTCAGGCGCCATCGACGTGCTGGTCGTCGATTCGGTGGCGGCGCTGACGCCGCGCGCCGAAATCGAAGGCGAGATGGGCGATTCTCTGCCCGGTCTCCAGGCGCGTCTGATGAGCCAGGCGCTGCGCAAGCTGACCGCCTCGATCTCGCGCTCCAACACCATGGTCATCTTCATCAACCAGATCCGCATGAAGATCGGCGTCATGTTCGGTTCGCCCGAAACCACGACCGGCGGCAACGCGCTGAAATTCTACGCTTCGGTGCGCCTCGACATCCGCCGCATCGGCTCGGTCAAGGACCGCGACGAGGTCGTCGGCAACCAGACCCGGGTCAAGGTGGTCAAGAACAAGCTGGCGCCGCCCTTCAAGGTGGTCGAGTTCGACATCATGTATGGCGAGGGCGTCTCCAAGACCGGCGAACTGGTCGACCTCGGCGTCAAGGCCGGCGTGGTCGAGAAGTCGGGCGCCTGGTTCTCCTACAATTCGCAGCGTCTCGGCCAAGGTCGCGAAAACGCCAAACTGTTCCTGCGCGACAATCCCGACACGGCGCGTGAGATCGAACTGGCACTCAGGCAGAATGCCGGGCTGATCGCCGAGAAGTTTCTCGAAAATGGCGGCCCCGAGCGCGGTGAAAGCGACGACGGCTTCGAGGAAGAATCCGGCGCCATGTAGGGTACGGCCAGAGTTCGGCCATAAATCCGGTCTATTATCCGATGCTTAAGTAACCGAGTTCTTTAGTATTGCGTTTCAAACCGCCGGCCTTCGCGCCGGCGGTTTTCGTTTTTGGGCAGCGTGAAGCCGGCTTGGCAGTTGCCGGGATGGCCCAATTCCGTGTTTCTGGACAGGGTGGGGCGTGCCCGCTAAAAGGCCAAGTCAATCTTCTAAAAAGCAGAGACCAGTGTCCGCCGGCCGTGCCGGCGGTTTTCGCGAAAAGGCAGCAGTCATGAGTGGCGTGAACGAGATCCGGTCGACATTCCTCGACTATTTCCGCAAGGAGGGCCACGAGGTCGTGGCCTCGAGCCCGCTGGTGCCGCGCAACGACCCGACGCTGATGTTCACCAATGCCGGCATGGTGCAGTTCAAGAACGTCTTCACCGGCCTGGAGAAGCGGTCCTATTCGCGCGCCACCACTGCGCAGAAAAGCGTGCGCGCCGGCGGCAAGCACAACGACCTCGACAATGTCGGCTACACCGCGCGCCATCTGACCTTCTTCGAAATGCTCGGCAATTTCTCCTTCGGCGACTATTTCAAGGAGCGCGCCATCGAGCTGGCCTGGAACCTGATCACCAAGGAGTTCGGGCTGAACAAGGACAAGCTGCTGGTCACCGTCTATCACACCGATGACGAGGCGGCCGGCTTCTGGAAGAAGATCGCCGGTTTCTCCGACGACCGCATCATCCGCATCCCGACCTCCGACAATTTCTGGGCGATGGGCGACACCGGACCGTGCGGGCCGTGCTCGGAAATCTTCATCGACCGTGGCGAGCACATCTGGGGCGGCCCTCCCGGCAGCCCGGAGGAGGACGGCGACCGCTTCCTTGAATTCTGGAACCTGGTGTTCATGCAATATGAGCAGGTCACCAAGGAAGAGCGCATCGACCTGCCGCGGCCGTCGATCGACACCGGCATGGGCCTGGAGCGCATGGCGTCCATCCTGCAAGGGGTGGAGAGCGTCTTCGAGACCGACCTGTTCCGCCACCTGATCGATGCGGCGTCATCGGCGCTCGGGCAGCGCCCGGACAAGGAGACGGTCGCCTCCTTCCGCGTCATTGCCGACCATCTGCGCTCGTCCTCCTTCCTGGTTGCCGATGGCGTGCTGCCGTCGAACGAAGGCCGCGGCTATGTGCTGCGCCGCATCATGCGCCGCGCCATGCGCCATGCGCAGTTGCTCGGCGCCAAGGAGCCGTTGATGTGGAAGCTGGTGCCGGCGCTGGTGCGTGAGATGGGCCAGGCCTATCCCGAACTGCTGCGCGGCGAACAGCTGATTACCGAGACGCTGAAGCTCGAGGAGACACGCTTCCGCAAGACGCTGCTGCGTGGCCTCGGCCTGCTCTCGGAGGCCACGGAGACGCTTCATGCCGGTGACATGCTGGACGGCGAGACCGCCTTCAAGCTCTACGACACTTATGGCTTCCCGCTTGATCTGACGCAGGACGCGCTGCGCCAGCGCAGCATCTCAGTCGACCTTGCCGGCTTCACCCATGCGATGGAGCAGCAGAAGGCCGAAGCGCGCAAGCATTGGGCTGGCTCCGGCGACGCGGCCACCGAGACCATCTGGTTTTCTGTACGCGAGAAGGCCGGCGCCACCGAATTCCTCGGCTACGAGACCGAACAGGCGGAAGGCCTCATCCAGGCACTGGTCAAGGACGGCAAGACCGTCGATAGCGCCGGCAAGGGCGACGTGGTGGCGGTGGTCGTCAACCAGACGCCGTTCTATGGCGAGTCCGGCGGCCAGATGGGCGACACCGGTATCATCTCCGGCGAAGGTTTCTCGATCGAGGTTTCCGACACGCAGAAAAAGGCCGACGGCCTGTTCGTGCATCTGGGCAAGGTGACGAACGGCACGGTCAAGCCAGGTGCAGCCGTCGAGCTGAAGGTTGACCATGCGCGCCGCACCCGGCTGCGTGCCAATCATTCGGCAACGCATCTGATCCACGAGGCGCTGCGCGAGGTGCTGGGCACCCATGTCGCGCAGAAGGGCTCGCTGGTCGCGCCCGAGCGCCTGCGCTTCGACATCTCGCATAACAAGCCGATCTCGGCCGAAGATCTCGAAGAGGTCGAGCGCATGGCCAACGAAATCGTCGTCCAGAACAGCCCGGTGACGACGCGGCTGATGTCGGTCGATGACGCCATTGCCGAGGGCGCCATGGCGCTGTTCGGCGAGAAATATGGTGACGAGGTGCGTGTCGTTTCGATGGGCACCGGCGTGCATGGCGCCAAGGCCAACCGGCCCTATTCGGTCGAGCTCTGCGGTGGCACCCATGTCCGGGCGACCGGCGATATTGGTCTGGTCCGTGTCGTCTCCGACAGCGCGGTCGCCGCCGGCGTGCGCCGCATCGAGGCGCTGACCGGCGAAGCCGCACGAAAATATCTCGACGAGCAGGACAGGCGCCTGAAGGCGACGGCGGCTGTGTTGAAGATTTCGCCGGCCGACGTGCCGGCGCGTGTCGAGGCGCTGCTCGAGGAACGCAAGAAGCTCGAGAAGGAACTGAGCGAAGCCCGCAAGAAACTCGCGCTGGGCGGTGGTGCCGCGGCCGATGTTCCGGCCACCACCGAAACCGTCGCCGGTATCGGCTTCCTCGGCAAAGCGGTTTCCGGCGTGTCGCCGAAGGATTTGAAGCCGCTGGCCGATGCCGGCAAGACTTCCCTCGGCTCAGGCGTCGTCGTCTTCGTCGGTGCGGGCGAAGACAACAAGGCAAGCGTCGTGGTCGCAGTGACGGACGATCTCGTCGGCCGCTTCAGCGCTGTCGATCTTGTGCGCGTTGCCTCGGCCGCATTGGGCGGGCAGGGCGGTGGCGGACGGCCCGACATGGCGCAAGCCGGCGGCCCGGACGCCTCGAAGGCCAATGATGCGATCGCCGCGGTGAGGGCGGCGCTGGAGGCAGCCTGAAAGCCACCCTATGTCGTATCTGGTTTGTGTGCGGCTTTCCGGCCTTCGCCGCCGTGCTTGCCATTCTGTGGCTGATAGTGGCAAGCCGGCAATCAGCTCTTAGACGGTCCGTCTAGCTAGTTCTTTTCGCCGCCTTCAGGGCGCGCGTCATTCTGCTGGAATCGCCCCAGGTGGACAGCCAGATCAGCACGTCCGTGGCGATCGAAATCAGCGACCGTAAAAAGTTCAGCGCCGGGCCGGGCGATTTCAGCTGCTCTTCGGCGTGATGGAGATGGGCGAGCTCTTCCTCGCGGATCGCCAGGATGATGCCGTGCAAGTCGTGGTCGCGATTGGCGAGGAAAAACAGCTGATCGTCCAGATGGCGATGCACCGCCGCTTCAACCGCCGCCGTGCAGGCCCAGGTGCCTTGCGGACCGAGCAGGGCGGTGACAAAACCCAGCACCCAGCCACCCCAGCTCCAGAACTGCATCACCCGGCACGGTCGCGACCGCCGCGCCGGCATGGCGGCGCGGAACGCAGCGCAATGCGTGCGCTCGTGCCCAAGCATCTCCGACAAGGATGGCACGCAATCCGGCCATAAGCGCCTGGCGACAAGAATCTGCGCCGAATATATCCTGATCGCACCAAACTCACCGGCGTGGTTGACCCTGACAATTCTGGCGACGGTGAGCGCGTCCTGGCGAGATGGGTCAGCCATGGCCCGAACCCATATCAGCCCGCCGCCAGGCTCGGACGTTTTGCGATGCCCTCCCACCAGGCCTGGATGTCGGCGAACGCCGCAAGCAGCTTTTGCCCGTCGGCGACCTTGACGAAATAGGCGATGATGGATGCCGCATGCAGGTCGGCCAGCGTCAGATGGTCCCCGAGCAGCCACGGCCCGGGAGGCTTGAGTGCGGTGAGCACCCGCAGCACCGTTTCCGCCTGGCGCAGCCCGTTAGCGACCAGTGCCTCGTCTGGCGCTTCCTTCTCAAGCCGCTCGACGGCGACGTCCCAGACCATCGATCTGTAGGCATAGGCGTCGAGCATGCCGATGATCTGGTTCATCGTTGCGCGGGTGCGGGCGTCTTTTGGCTGCAGTGCCGGGCCGTCGAACGCCTCGTCGACATAGCGGGCGATTGCGCTGGTTTCGAACAGGCGAAACCCGCCGTGCTCGAAGGCCGGAATGCGGCCGAAAGGGTGATGCTCGAAGTACCAGGCGGGAGTGCCCTCGGCGGCAAAGACATCGACCGGCACAAGGTCGTAGTCGATGCCTTTTTCCGCCAGCACGAGGCGGACGATGCGCACATAGACGCTGTAGTCCGCCCCGTAGACGACCGGCTTGGCCATGGCTGCCGGCTTACGCCATCGCCTTCTGCAAATTCTCGTCGATCTTGTCGAGGAAGCCGGTGGTCGACAGCCATGGTTGGTCGGGACCGATCAAGAGCGACAGGTCCTTGGTCATGAAGCCGCTCTCAACCGTCTGGATGCAGACCTTCTCCAGCGTGTCGGCAAATCGCTTCAACTCGGCATTATCGTCGAGCTTGGCGCGGTGGGCGAGGCCGCGCGTCCAGGCGAAGATCGAGGCGATCGAATTGGTCGAGGTTTCCTCGCCCTTCTGGTGCTGGCGATAGTGGCGCGTCACGGTGCCGTGCGCGGCCTCCGCTTCCACCGTCTTGCCGTCCGGCGTCATCAGCACGGAGGTCATCAGGCCAAGCGAGCCAAAACCTTGCGCCACCGTGTCGGACTGGACGTCGCCGTCATAATTCTTGCAGGCCCAGACGTAGCCGCCAGACCATTTCAGGGCGGAGGCCACCATGTCGTCGATCAGCCGGTGCTCGTACCACAGCTTCTTCGCCTTGAACTCGGCCTCGAATTCAGCCTCGTAGACCTCCTGGAAAATGTCCTTGAAGCGGCCATCATAGGCTTTGAGGATGGTGTTCTTGGTCGAGAGATAAACCGGATAGTTGCGCAGCAGGCCGTAATTCAGCGAGGCGCGGGCGAATTCCCGGATGGAGTCGTCGAGATTGTACATCGCCATGGCAACGCCGGCGCCGGGTGCGTCGTACACGTCATGCTCGATCACCTTGCCGTCCTCGCCGACGAACTTGATGGTCAGCTTGCCCTTGCCGGGGAAGCGGAAGTCGGTGGCGCGATACTGGTCGCCGAAAGCATGACGGCCGACGATGATGGGCTTGGTCCATCCCGGCACCAGACGCGGCACGTTCTTCATGATGATCGGTTCGCGGAAAATGGTGCCGCCGAGAATGTTACGGATGGTGCCGTTCGGCGACTTCCACATCTTCTTCAGCTTGAATTCCTCGACGCGCTGCTCGTCGGGCGTGATCGTCGCGCATTTCACGCCAACGCCCCATTTCTTGATGGCATTGGCCGAATCGATGGTCACCTGGTCGTTGGTGGCGTCGCGGTGCTCGACGCCGAGGTCGTAATATTCGAGCTTCAGGTCGAGATAAGGGTGGATCAGCTTGTCCTTGATGAACTGCCAGATGATGCGGGTCATCTCGTCGCCGTCGAGCTCGACGACCGGGTTCGCCACCTTGATCTTCGCCATGAAAAGAATGCCTCGCTTTTGGGGAACTAAACGGCCTTGCCCGCATGGCTTCGGCCGGGGATGCGGAGCGTATATCAAAGCCTATTTGGCCGCGCAAACGCCGATCCGTGCAGAATGGGTCGTCTGTGCCGCGACCGGTGTTTTGCAAAAGCTTCATTTTGCCGAGCGGATGTGGCAGGGAACGCTGAAATGCCGCAAACAGCAGTTCATTGAGATCATGTCCGCCGTCGGTCATCCTGAAAACGCATCCGCCGCCGGGCCGGCGATCATCCTGGTCGAGCCGCAGCTCGGCGAGAATATCGGCATGGTTGCGCGCGCCATGGCCAATTTCGGCCTTGCCGAACTGAGACTGGTCAACCCGCGTGACGGCTGGCCGAGCGAGAAGGCGCGCGCCGCCGCCAGCCGCGCCGACCATGTCATCGATTCCGTAACAGTGTTCGGCGATCTGGCGTCCGCCGTCGCCGACCTCAACTTCGTCTTCGCCACCACGGCGCGGGAGCGCGACGGCTTCAAACCCGTGCGTGGTCCGGTCGAGGCGGGCAGGGCGCTGAGGGCGCGTCAGATGGCCGGCCTGCGCACCGGCATCTTGTTCGGCCGCGAGCGTTTTGGGCTCTACAATGACGAGGTCGGGCTGGCCGACGAGATCGTCACCTTTCCGGTCGATCCCGGCTTTTCGTCGCTCAACATCGCCCAGGCCGTGCTGTTGATGTCCTATGAATGGATGAAATCCGGCCTGGAGGACGAGACGGCGACTAATTTCTCCAGTCCTGAAATGAAGCCGGCGAGCAAGGAAGAGTTGCACGGCCTGTTTGCCTATCTCGAAGGCGCGCTCGAAGCGCGCGGTTATTTCCGCCCGGCGCCCAAGAAACCCAAGATGGTCGACAATCTGCGCGCCGTCTTGACGCGCGCCGGTTTCGCCGAGCCGGAACTGAAAGTGCTGCGTGGCATCATCTCGTCGCTCGACCGGTTTTCGCCGGCCATGCCGCGCGGTGACGGCTCGCCGGGAGACGATCCAAGGCGTTTGCCGGCCGCTGCGCGAAAACGCCACGCAGACAAAGAAGATTAGAAATCGCTAAGCTTCGAACGGCTGAAGTAACCGAATTTTATTTGCCTCTCGTCCATTGTTGTCAAAACGGTGGGGTGGCAAATGTTCACGTCCAAAATCGGCCGTATGCGCTTCTTGTTCTATTCGCTCGGCGTAGCCCTGCTCGAGGCCGTTCTTGCTGTGCTGTGCATCGTTGGCACGATCGGCTTTGAGGGGCTGGTCAACTCGGCGCCCGGTCCATCGCGGCAAGGCATGGCAGGCGCGGTTCTGATCGTTTCCCTCCTGGCTGTGGTCATGCGTGCCAACATCGCCTGGCGACGCAGCCGCGACGCCAACGGCAAAGCCTGGATCCTGTGGTCCTACATCGTGTTCTGCGCCATCTACGCCTTTCTGCAGGCAGGCACGCTGCTGGTCATCGATTTCAACAATCCGGAAAGCACGTCCAGCGGTTTGAACCTGCTTGCGCTGTCGATCTTTGGCCTTTGGTGCACGATTCTGGTGGCTAAGCCGGTGGCGGGCATCAATATCGACGAACTGACATCGGTTTTCGATTTCGATGGCGATACGCCCATGCCTGCGGCATCCGGCCGGACGGCCAGCAGCACGACACAGTCTTCCATGCGCAACGCCACACCGGCCACGCGCTCGGTGCCGTCCGCCCAGCCTCTGGGCCGTCCGCGGCCCGCCGGCTTCGGCAAGCGCGGGCTCTAGAGCAACCGAGGCAAGGTCGTCTTCGCCGGCTTTGCGTGGAAGTTGCTAACATTCGCCACTTCAAGGCCATGATGGTTGCAGATAGAACGGCATTGGCCAATGACCGCCAAGCCTTCTGATCCAGCCTCTTTCATGGTCCGATATCAATGAGCCACCGTCCGATACTGATGTTCGATTCCGGCGTTGGCGGTTTGACCGTGCTGCGCGAAGCGCGCGTGCTGATGCCCGACCGGCGCTTCGTCTACGTCGCCGATGACAAGGCCTTTCCCTACGGCGCCTGGGAAGAGCCGGCGCTGCAGGCCCATATAGTCGAGCTCTTCGCCAAGCTGCTCGACCGTTTTGATCCGGAAATTTCGGTCGTCGCCTGCAATACCGCTTCGACGCTGGCGATCGATGCGTTGCGGGAAAAATTCCCTGGCCATCCCTTTGTCGGCACGGTGCCGGCAATCAAGCCGGCTGCCGAGCGCACCCGGTCCGGGCTGGTCTCGGTGCTGGCGACGCCGGGCACGGTGAAGCGCCAGTACACGCGCGACCTGATCGGCAAATGGGCGCAGAAATGCCATGTCCGGCTGGTCGGCAGCAACAATCTGGCCGGACTGGCCGAGGCCTACATGCGCGAGGGCTTTGTCGACGAGGAGGCCGTGCGTGCCGAGATCGCACCGTGTTTCGTGCAGCATGACGATTTGCGCACGGACATCGTCGTGCTCGCCTGCACGCACTATCCGTTCCTGGCTAATCGCATGCGCAAGACCGCGCCCTGGCCGGTCGACTGGATCGACCCGGCCGAGGCGATTGCGCGGCGCGCTCTGTCGCTGCTTCCGGCTGTCGACGGGCCACTGCCGCAAAGCGAGCCCGACATCGCCGTCTTTACCTCCGGAAACGCGGATTTCGCCATCAGCCGGCTGATGCAGGGTTTTGGATTGAGCGCGCGCTAATGCATGTCGCCCAAAAGTGCGCAGCGGTTTTGGGACAACGACATCCATAAAAACAAAAAACTAAGGCGCGTCGCCGACGCGCTTTAGACAGGTTCGAAGACAATGACGCGTCGATCCGGATCGGCCGAAACAAGCCTTAGCGTCAGGCCATCGCCCTGCCTGAACCCTGAGGCCTTCACATTCGCAACGACAGGCATGTCCGAGAGCTGAACGCGCACACGCTGATCACCGACGTCGGTGACGACGGCCTTGAATGTTTCACCCATGCGCCCCCTCAGCATCACCGCCTCGGCAAGGTCGATGGCCGCGTGGTTGATCTGCGAGGCGCGGGCGCCTGCGCGGCCCATCACCTTCGGCAGTCTGGAAAACGCCTCGGTAACGGCTTGCGGCACCGGCTGGCCGTTGGCGATGGCCAGCACGCAGCGCACGACATAGCGATCGGCCAGCCGCCTCAGGGGCGCTGTGGCGTGGGCATAGGTCGCGGCCATCGCCTCGTGCCAGGGGACAACGCCTTCTTCATAGGGTTGGTAGGACGCACCGGAGCCGGCGCGGCGGATTTCCAGCATCAGCGCTGCCTGGTGCATGTTGGTCGGATCGAGGGTTCGCTGATAGTCGGACAGGCTGGTCGAAGGAGGCCAGGACAGGCCTAAGGCCCGTGCCGCGCTGCGCAGTCTTTGTACTTTGGAAGCATCGGGCGGCGCCATCACCCGGAACAAGCCGGTCCGGTGTGCCAGCATGGCGTCGGCAATCGCCATGTTGGCGGCCAGCGAAAGTGCTGCGTTGTCTTGCTCGGATTGCAGCAGCGGTCTGAACGCAAGCTGGAATGTGCCATCGGCAAGCTGTTCCACCTCCTGCTCGGGCGGGTCGACGCGCGAAGCGCCGCGACGGTCTTCGGCCGCCGCCATGCGCCGCGCGATTTCGGCGAAGCCGACTGGGACGTCGGCGGCCTGCACGCTGTCATAGGCGAGCTTGGCGCGGCTTTGAATGATTGCCCGCTCCGCGCCATCCAGCCTTACCGCTCCGTCGTCGGCGATCCGGACCGTGAAGATGACAGCCGGACGCGGACCGCCGGGCAGCAAGCTCGCGGCGCCCTCGGCAATGACCCGGGGATAGAGCCCGGCCTTGCCGTCCGGCAAATACAGGGTTTCGCCCCGCGCCCAGGCTTCGCGATCCACCGCGTCGCCGTCCGCGACGAACCAGGCTACGTCGGCAATCGCATAGTGCAACAGAAGGTCGCTACCGCTCGCTTCGATCGAAAACGCTTGGTCAAGATCGGTGGAAGCCGCGGGATCGAGCGTCACGAAGGGCATCGCCGTGCGGTCGGCATGCTGGTCGGGCACGCGCCTGGCCGCCGTCTGTGCCATGGCCATTACATCAGGGGGAAATCCCTCCGGCACATGGAACTCGGTGCGGATTTTCGCGAGGCCGGTAGCGAGTGCCTGCGAGGGATCGTTCAACGATTTCATGGCGCCGTCCTACACCGGCGTTGCGGGCACGGGAAGGTGGTTTTGCCGGCAGTGCCGGCCGACCATGGGCAGGCATAAGCGCGGAACGGAAGTTGACCGCCAGCGCTGGAACCGTCGCCGGAGCGCAACGTTTCTTCCTCTGGCAGCAAAGGAGGAGCCGATATGCCTGCAACCTCAAAAGCACAGCAAAAGGCCGCTGGAGCAGCCCTGTCGGCCAAGCGCGGCGAGACCAGGAAGAGCGAGCTTCAAGGCGCGTCGAAGTCGATGTACAATTCGATGAGCGAAAAACAGCTCGAGGAATTCGCCGAGACCAAGCGCAAAGGCCTGCCGGAGAAGAAATCGGCAGACTGAAACCTTGAACCGAGTTGATAAACAAAGCCCGTGGCCGAAACCACGGGCTTCTTCGATTCAGGCCAAGCCCGAAACTCCTGACGTCACCAGCAGCGCTTCACCTTGTAGCGGATGACCTTCTTGTGGCCATGCCGCCAGATGACCTTCTTCTTCACCACGACATGGCAGGTCTGACGATGCTTGTGGCCCTGCCAATGCTTGGCCATCGCTGGCTCGGGCACGGCGATCGACATCGTCCCGGCCAGGACGGCTGCACCGACCAACGAGAGGAAAAACTTCTTCATGCGACTTCGGGCTCCTTTGGCTCCAGTCCCTTCCTAAATGCCGTCGGCGCAACAACCTCCCGCCGCATCCGGCACGGCACTCAACGCCAAAGACGTGATATGGTTGCCGGGCCCAGCGCCAGCGACGCGCTTGACTCTGCTCAAATCTCCGTTTAACGAGCCCACCAACACCGGGCCGCAATGCCCGGTTGTTTCTTTTGCATGGCAAGCCCGGGAAAGCAGGTTTATCGTTTCCTGGGTTTTGTCTAGACTGACGTGTCCCGTGGGTTTTCCGCCGCGTTGCGTGGGAAAACCCTGTCAGGCCTCGAAAACGGAGGCCAGAGGAGGGCGCGTTTCCTTCACCCGGACCATGAGGCTCCGGGTGGTTTGTTTTGAAAGGGAATGCGATGAGCAAGCGCGAATCCGCGAAGTACAAGATCGACCGCCGTCTCGGCGAAAACATCTGGGGCCGCCCGAAGTCCCCGGTCAACAAGCGTGAATACGGCCCCGGCCAGCACGGCCAGCGCCGCAAGGGCAAGCTTTCCGATTTCGGCCTGCAGCTGCGCGCCAAGCAGAAGCTGAAGGGTCACTATGGTGATGTCTCCGAAAAGCAGTTCCGCAAAGTCTATGAAGAGGCTGATCGCCGCAAGGGCGACACCTCCGAGAACCTGATCGGCCTGCTCGAGTCGCGTCTCGACGCGGTCGTCTACCGCTCCAAGTTCGTGCCGACCATTTTCGCGGCTCGCCAGTTCGTCAACCACGGCCACGTCAACGTCAACGGCAAGCGCGTCAACATCGGCTCGTACCGTTGCAAGCCGGGCGACGTCGTCGAAGTGCGCGAAAAGTCGAAGCAGCTGGTCATCGTGCTGGAAGCGGTCGGCCTCGCCGAGCGCGACGTGCCGGACTATATCGAAGTCGATCACAACAAGATGGTCGCGACCTTCTCGCGCATCCCCGGCCTGGCCGACGTTCCGTTCGCCGTGCAGATGGAGCCGAACCTGGTCGTCGAATTCTATTCGCGCTGATCGATCGCTTTTCTGCGATACCGGAAAGGGCCGCCCGTCGAGGCGGCCTTTTCTTTGTCGGCCATGTCCGCTAATCCGGCACTCTCGGCTATGGAAAGCGACAAGCCATGAATATGCTGGCAGACATCGAAAAAGTTGAACCGATTGCTGAAGGCGGCTTCCATCCGCTGTTTGCCGACGTGCCGTCATCGGTCGAGTTCAACAAACTGCGTAAGCGGCTGTTGCGGTTAACCCGTCAGGCGGTCGAGGATTTCGCCATGGCAAGGCCCGGCGACCGCTGGCTGGTGGCCTTGTCCGGCGGCAAAGATTCCTACGGCCTGCTCGCCGTGCTGCTCGATCTCAAATGGCGCGGCCTTTTGCCGGTCGAGCTGCTCGCCTGCAATCTCGACCAGGGCCAGCCGAACTTTCCGAAGCACATTTTGCCCGATTACCTCAATGCGCATGGCATCGCCCATCGCATCGAGTATCAGGACACCTATTCGGTGGTCACCGACAAGCTGCCTCAGGGCAGCACCTATTGTTCGCTGTGCTCGCGGCTGCGGCGCGGCCATCTCTATCGCATCGCGCGCGAGGAGGGCTGTTCGGCGCTGGTGCTCGGCCACCACCGCGAGGACATTCTCGAAACCTTCTTCATGAATCTAATCCATGGCGGCCGCCTTGCCGCCATGCCGCCAAAGCTGCTCAATGACGACGGTGACGTCATGGTGCTGCGGCCGCTGAGCTACTGCGCCGAGGTCGATCTGGAGAAATTCGCCGCCGCGATGAAATTCCCGATCATTCCCTGCGATCTCTGCGGCAGCCAGGAAGGCCTGCAGCGCAACGCCATGAAGGCGATGCTGGACGATATGGAAAAGCGCATACCGGGCCGCAAGGATACGATGCTGCGCGCGCTGTCCAACACCAGGCCCTCGCATCTGCTCGACAGAAAGCTGTTCGACTTTGCCGCCCTCAATGGCAGCCTCAGCACAGGACAAGACATTTCCGATGATATTTGACGACCAAGCGATCGACTGGCTGGCCGAGCTTCTCGCCGATGCAGCCAGGGCCGAAATCATGCCGCGCTTCCGCCGGCTGGGTGAGGGCGACATCAGGCAGAAGACCTCGGCCGCCGACCTGGTGACCGAGGCCGACATCAACGCCGAGCGGCTGATCACGGCCAGGCTGCGCGAGCGCTATCCGACGGCGATGATCGTCGGCGAGGAAGCCTGTTCCGACAATCCGGCGCTGCTTCAGGGGCTCGGTGATGCCGACCTCGCCTTCGTCGTCGACCCGGTCGACGGCACCTTCAACTTCGCCTCCGGCGTGCCGCTCTTCGGCGTCATGCTGAGCGTCGTCGTCAAGGGCGAAACCGTCGCCGGTATCATCCATGACCCCGTAGGCCGGGACTGGCTGATCGGCGCCAAGGGCGCCGGCAGCCATATCCGCCATGCGCATGGCGCGCTGGAGACGGTGCACGTCGCCGATGCCGTGCCGATCTCACAGATGACCGGCTCCGTCTCCTGGCAATATCTGGCGGAACCGCAACGCTCGCTCCTGGCGCGCAACCAGACCAAGACCCTGTCGCAGTTCGGCTATCGCTGCGCGGCACATGAATACCGTCTTCTGGCCAGCGGCCATGCCCATTTCGTCGTCTACAACAAACTGATGCCGTGGGACCATCTGGTCGGTGTGCTGATCCACGCCGAGGCCGGCGGCTACACCGCGCGGATCGACGGTAGCGCCTATCTGCCCTCGCATATCGACGGCGGCATTCTTGTCGCCCCGGACAAGGAAAGCTGGCAGGAGTTGCGCAGGGAACTCTGGGCGCAATAATCGGTCCCCACTGCTGGTAGAGGCTTTCGTCAAGTATATTGGCTCTGTTATAGTGTCCAATCTCTCGCGAAGTCGGAAGCTGCGAAATGAAACATCGGTCCGCAATTGTTGCAACGGCGCTTGCACTTGCCTTGGCCGCCGCTGGCGCCACTGAGGCAAGATCGCAGGAACGCGCGTGCGGCAGTCGCGATCCCGTCGATACCATAGACGAGATGTTTTCCGCGATCTTTGCCTGTTGGCAGCCGCCGCCTGGAAGTGCTGGCATGACCCTGACGCTGAGTTTCTCAATTCGCAAAAACGGCACGCTGATGGGCAAACCGCGCGCCACTTTCTCCCATATGGGAGATGATGCCTCGCTCAACCGGGTCTTTGTGTCATCCGTGCTCGAAGCGCTCGACAGGGCTCTGCCGATGCCGCTGTCGGACAGCATGGGTGGCGCCATCGCAGGGCGCCCGCTGTTCCCTCGTTTCACGGCAGTGATTGGCGGCGCATCCTGAAACGCGTCGCATAAAGGTGGATGCGGTTTTGAGACCAACAATCTCAAGGCGCGTCGCTCAATGCAGGTCGGTGACGTGCCCTGAAATGGGTGGGTTGTGCGGCTGGAACATCTTGCCGCGCTCGGCGATCAGGATCATCAGGAGGGCCGCGACCGAGACGCTGCAGAAGCCGGCGGCAAGCGGCGTCACCGTGCCGTTGAAGGCCTGGCCGATCAGCGTGCCGAGGATGCCGCCGAGAAAAGTCTGCATGAAGCCCAGGATGGACGACGCGGTGCCCGCCAGTTGGCCGAGCGGCTCCATCGCGAGCGCGTTGAAATTGGCGCCGAGCGCGCCGAACGGGAGCATCGCACTGGCGAAGAAGGTGATGAACAGCCAGAGTGGCATCTTCATTTGAAGCGAAACGGTGAGCCAGGCAAGGCTGATCACCAGGAACAACAGCAGTGCGCTCTGCGACAGGCGGCGCATGCCGATGCGGCCGACCAGCCGCGAGTTGAGGTAGTTCGAAAAAGCGAGAACGCCGGCGACACCCGCGAAGATGACAGGAAACAATTCGCCGACATGAAAAATGTCGACATAGATCTGCTGTGCGGAGGCGATGAAGCCGAACATGGCGGCGAAAATGAAGGTGCTGGCAAAGGCGTAGCAAAGCGCCATGCGGTTGGTGAGCACGATGCGGAAACCACCGACGACGGATGAGACCGTCAGCGGCCGGCGGTACTCCGGATGCAGCGTCTCCGGCAGCCGCAGCAGCGACCACGCCGACACGATCAGCGCCCCGACGGCCATGGTGACGAAGATCCAGTGCCATGTTGCGAACAGCATGATGACCTGGCCGATCCCAGGCGCGATCACCGGGATGGCCATGAACACCATGAAGATCAGAGACATCACCTCGGCCATGCGCCGACCGTCGAACGTGTCGCGCACGATCGAGACGGCGATGACGCGGGTCGCCGCCGCACCGATGCCTTGCACCAGCCGGCACAGCAGCAGGACGGCGAATGACGGGGCGATGGCGGCAGCTGCCGCCGCCACGACATAGATCGCCAGCCCGGCAACGAGCGGCGCGCGGCGCCCGAACCGGTCCGAGATCGGTCCGAAGAAAAGCTGTCCGCCACCGAAGCCCAATATATAGGCGGTGATCACATACTGGCGGTGGTTTTCATTCTCAACGCCAAGCGTGGCGCCGATTTGCTGCAGTGCTGGCAGCATGATGTCGATGGCCAGCGAGTTCAACGCCATCAGTGCCGCGCACAGCGCGATGAATTCCCAGCGCGGAATAGGCAATTTGCGTGCCTGTTGCGGCGCTTTTGCTGGCTGGTCCACGGCGGGTCCGATCTTCAAAACGAATATGCGCCGGCATGCCGGCGCATAAGTTCGTCCTCACTCCGATAGGGGGAGGTAACATTTTGCCGGGGCGGGGCTGCCCCGTCTCAACTCAGAATCAGGCTGTCGCTTTGACGCTGACGCCCTTGTCGACGAGCAACGTCTGCAGCTCGCCCGCCTGGAACATTTCGCGGATGATGTCGCAGCCGCCGACGAATTCGCCCTTGACGTAAAGCTGCGGGATCGTCGGCCAGTTCGAATATTCCTTGATGCCTTGGCGCAGTTCGGCCGAGGTCAGCACGTCGACGCCCTTGTAGTCGGCGCCGATGTAATCGAGGATCTGGACGACCTGGCCGGAAAAGCCGCACTGCGGAAAACCGGGCGTGCCCTTCATGAAAAGGACGACGTCGTTGCCCTTCACTTCGCTGTCGATGTAGTCGTTGATGCCGCTCATGAGATATCCTTTCACGCCTGTGGGAGTCAGGCTCGAAGCATAGCCATCAAATAAACCCATAGATGGGCCGAAACAAGATGTTTGCGCCGCCGTCGCGGAAATGGCGCAAAGGATCGCCTGTCTTGGGCCAAGCATCCCTGCCGATTGCAGCCTCCGGGACATGATGAAAAGACGATATGGCGCCGCCCTTCTGATCGCCATCCTGCTGGCCGCGATTGCCGTTGTCTGGTGGCCGAGACGCCCGGAGCCGCCGCGGCTGGTCATTGGCGGTGACCTGCCCGCGCCTTGCCGGATTGTCGCCTTCGAGGCGGTGACCTATGTCGTCTGCACGGTCGACCTGCGGACCTACAACCTCGCTGTCTTTCACGTCGGTGCCGACGGCAAGCCCTTCGGCTCGCTGGAGGCCTTCGGCAAGGCGGTTGCGGGCGAGGGGAGGCCGGTGCTGCTCGCCATGAATGGCGGCATGTATCACGAGGATTTGTCGCCGGTCGGCCTGCTGGTCGAGAACGGCAGCGAGAAGTCGCCGCTCAACCTTGCCGACGGCGAAGGCAATTTCTTCCTGAAACCGAACGGCGTCTTTCTGGTGGGCAATGACGGCAAGGCGGCTGTCATGGAAAGCAACGCCTATGCGGTTACTAAACGCGATGTTGCCTTCGCCACGCAGTCCGGCCCGATGCTGGTGATCGATGGCAAGATTCACCCACGCTTCGAGCCGAACGGAACCTCGCGCTACATCCGCAACGGCGTCGGCGTGCGCGATGAAAACACCGTTTTGCTGGCGATCTCGCGGTCTGAGGTCAGTTTCGGCAGCTTTGCGCGGCTGTTTCGCGACGCGCTACAATGCCGCAACGCGCTGTTCCTCGACGGCGCGGTCTCCGCGCTGTCGGATGGCGACAGGATGATTGTCGGCGGAAGATATCCGGCAGGGCCGATCATCTCAGTGCCGGCGAAGCCGATCACGTCAGTGTCGGCGAAGCAGCCGCAGAAACAGTAGGCCAGTCTGGCATCAGTCCGGCACGCTGGTCTGCAGGGCCAGCGCGTGCAGCACGCCGCCCATATTGCCCTTCAGCGCATCATAGACCATCTGGTGCTGCTGGACGCGGCTCTTTCCGCGGAAGCTCTCGGCCACCACTTCGGCTGCATAGTGATCGCCGTCACCGGCGAGGTCGCGGATCGTCACCTTGGCGTCCGGAATGCCGTCCTTGATCAGTTTTTCGATGTCGTGGGCATCCATTGCCATGGCAAAATCCTGTTCTGGGCGGCTAGGCACGAGTGACTCGGACGGCAGCCTAAAGCCTTTCTGGTCCGGGTTGAAGCCGTTCTGTCGGCGACGCAGTGTCTAAGGGCCATCCTGCCGCGGGTGAACCACACCATCTTCGGTAATGTCGTCGCGGGTCGAGAACCCCCGGCCAAGGCTGAACACCAGGACATAGAGCGGGATGTTGAGCGCCAGGTTGATGATCGGGAGATAGCTGGTCATCTGCCACAAGGGCGAAAAGAATGGTTGGCCATAGCCGTCGCAGATCAGCGATGAGCCGTATTCCCACAGCGCGCCGGTAATGACCGCAACGGCAAAGAGCTTGATGCAGGTGGCGACATGCCTTGCGCGCGCCGGGTTCGGCAAAAGGCGGCTCCACAGCACCAGGCAGAGGATGGGGATCGCATAGATCAGGCTTTGAAAGGCCAGCATCGGCAGTGTGCCATTGGCCGCCTCAAGGAACTGGTCACGCCTTTCCAGCAGCGGACAGACCTCGCTCGAGGTCGTCGACAGCAGGAAAAAGACGAACGGCCCGAGGAACCAGAAGAAGAACAGCGACGGCCAGAAGACGACTGCGATCAGCGTCCGGGCTGCCAGGCTGGTCAACTGGACTTGTCCATGAAGTTCGGGAACCAGCCTTCGTGGGCGGCGGTCAATTCGCTGACCGGGATCGCCCTGGCATCGCCGAGCTTCAGTTCGTTTCCACCGGTCGAGCCGATCCATGGCGCAAAGATGCCGAGCTTGCTCTGTTCCTCGCGGATGGCGTCCCATTCCTTGCTCTGCGGATCGACGGACAGCGTCAGCAGGTAGCGGCCCTGGTCTTCGCCGAACCAGACCGGGATCGGGTCGGTGCCGGCGAGCCCCGGAATTGTGGCGCCGATGCCGGACGCCATCGCCATTTCGGCCAGGGCTATCGCCAAGCCGCCATCGGAAAGGTCATGGGCCGCGGTCACGACGCCCGACGCGATCAGCGCGCGGACATGGTCGCCGACGCGCTTTTCGTGCGCGAGGTCGACGGATGGCGGCGGCCCGTCGGTACGGCCATGGATGTCCCTGAAATAGGCGGACTGGCCGAGATGGCTGCCCCAGCTTGCGGGTGCGCCGACCAGCAGGATCATCTGGCCCTCGGCGGCGAAGCCGATACGGGTCATCTTCGACCAGTCGGCGATCAGCCCGACGCCGCCGATGGTCGGCGTCGGCAGGATGCCCTGGCCGTTGGTTTCATTGTAGAGCGAGACATTGCCCGACACGATCGGGAAGCCGAGCGCGCGGCAGGCATCGCCAATGCCTTTCACCGCGCCGACCAGTTGGCCCATGATCTCGGGCCGTTCCGGATTGCCGAAATTGAGGTTGTCCGTCGCCGCCAGCGGCAGCGCGCCGGTGGCGGTAAGGTTGCGCCAGCATTCGGCCACCGCCTGCTTGCCGCCTTCATACGGGTCGGCCTCGCAATAGCGCGGCGTCACGTCGGAGGAGAAGGCGAGCGCCTTGGTCGGATGGCCTTCGACGCGCACCACGCCGGCGTCGCCGCCCGGAAGCTGCAGCGAATTGCCCTGGATCAGCGTGTCGTATTGCTCCCATACCCATCGCCGCGACGACAGGTCCGGCCCGCCGAGCAGTTTCAGCAGCGCGTCGGCGACATCGGCCTTCGGCGCATCGCCGGCGGCAAGCGCCGCAGGTTTCTTCGGCTCGACCCAGGGGCGGTCATATTCCGGCGCCTTGTCGCCAAGGTCCTTGATCGGCAGGTTGGCGACCTCGTCGCCCTGGTGAATGACGCGGAAGCGCAGATCGTCGGTGGTCTTGCCGACTATGGCGAAGTCGAGGCCCCATTTGTGGAAGATCGCCTCGGCTTCCTTTTCCTTCTCCGGGCGCAGCACCATCAGCATGCGCTCCTGGCTTTCCGACAGCATCATCTCATAGGCGCTCATGCGCTCTTCGCGCACCGGCACATGGTCGAGGTGAAGCTCGATGCCGAGGTCGCCCTTGGCGCCCATCTCGACCGCCGAACAGGTGAGGCCGGCCGCACCCATGTCCTGGATGGCGATGACGGCGCCGGACGCCATCAGCTCAAGGCAGGCTTCGAGCAGGCATTTTTCGGTGAAGGGATCGCCGACCTGCACGGTCGGGCGCTTCTCGTCGATCTTGTCGTCGAACTCCGCCGAGGCCATGGTGGCGCCGCCGACGCCGTCGCGGCCGGTCTTGGCGCCGAGATAGACGACCGGCAGGCCGACGCCCTTGGCTTCCGACAGGAAGATCGCATCGGTCTTGGCGAGGCCGGCGGCAAAGGCGTTGACCAGGATATTGCCGTTGTAGCGGGCGTCGAAATTGACCTCGCCGCCGACCGTCGGCACGCCGAACGCATTGCCGTAGCCGCCGACGCCGGAAACCACGCCGCTGACCAGGTGCCTGGTCTTGGGATGGTCGGGTGCGCCAAAGCGCAGCGCATTCATCGCCGCAATCGGCCGCGCGCCCATGGTGAAGACATCGCGCAATATGCCGCCGACGCCGGTCGCCGCACCCTGGTAGGGCTCAATGTAGGAGGGATGGTTGTGGCTCTCCATCTTGAAGACGACGCAGTCGCCATCGCCGATATCGACCACGCCGGCATTCTCGCCCGGACCCTGGATGACCTGAGGCCCGGTGGTCGGCAGCGTGCGCAGCCATTTCTTCGAGGATTTGTAGGAGCAGTGCTCATTCCACATCGCCGAGAAGATGCCGAGTTCGGTAAAGCTCGGTTCGCGCCCGACCAGGTCGAGGATGCGCTGATATTCGTCGGGCTTCAGCCCATGCGCGGCGATGAGTTCCGGGGTGATCGGCACGGAATTGGAAATGGTCATGGGCGGCGATTGATGTCCATGGGAGAGGGGAATTTGAGTCCCCTCATATCGCAAGCTTTGGCGTGATACACCCCATTGGATGACGAAAAACGCCGGAAAACCACAGGGCGACGATGGTAGCGGTGAGCCGCTGGGGAACGCTATGGCATCCCGGCCGTTAGGCCTCAAACCAATCAGGAGATTTCAACATGGCCACCAAGCAAGGCAAGAAAGACAATCGCCTCTCCGACAAGGAGGCCATGCATATTGCCGAGACCACCGACGTTTCGCCCAAGCAGGCCAAGGACCTGGCCGAGAAGCACGGCAAGGACAAGGGCGCGAAGGAAGCCAAAAACTTCAAGGCAGAGGGCTGAACCTGAAGATCGGGATACAGGAGGACCGAGTCAGGACGAACTGTCGTAGCCGGCGCGGCCTTCCTCCAGCAGCCGCCGGATCACCGCGACGCCGCCGGTGATGTCCTCGCGCCGCCTTGGCTGCGAGACGCCGAAACGCACGCCGTGGAATACCTGCTCGGAACGCCCCGCCTTGAACTCGTCCTCGTCGTCGAGGAGCACGCCATTTTCGAGGCATGCGCTCCTGAACGTGCCGGACAGCCAGGGATCGGGCAGCGTCAGCCAGACGAAGGGCACGCTGCCGTGTGACTTGAAGGCGAAACCCGCCAGTGTCTCGCGCACGATGGCGATGCGGGCGGCAATTTCGGCAATGCTGCGTTTGCGGATATCGCCAGCCTGCCCAGACAGCACCAGCCGCGCATTCACCTCCGCTAGCAGGAACGGCATCCCGCCGGTCATCATCTTGTGGGCGACGCGGATGCGATGGCGATAGGCGGGCGGGCAGGAGAGCCAGCCGCCGCGAACACCTGCCGCGACCGATTTCGACAGACCGCCGGCGACAATGGTGCGCTCGGGCGCATATTCGGCAATGAGCGGCGTCGGATCTTCGGTCAGGCCGCCATAGAGATCGTCCTCGATGACGATGACATTGTACGCGCGCGCGACGCGGGCGATCGCCTCGCGGCGCGAAACCGACAGGACCGCCAGCGTCGGGTTCTGCACCGTCGGCATCAGGAAAATCATCTTCGGATGCTTTTGCGCGCAGACGCGTTCGAAATCCTCGGGATCGAGACCTTCCTCGTCCGATGCGACAAGTGCAATGCGCCGCCCGATCAGCCCGGCGCTGCGGGCGATCTGCGAATAGGTGAGGTGCTCAAAGGCGACATAGTCGCCCGGTGTGGTCAGTGCCGCAATCGCCGCCATCACCGCGGCATGGGTGCCAAGCGTGGGAACGATGGTGTCGGCCGCCGGACGGAACGAATTGCGCGACAGCCAGCGGGCGCCAGCCTCGAACCAGCGCTCCGGAAAATCCCTGGTGTAGCTCGAAATCTCGTGCGGGTGATCCTGCACCGTGCGCGAGAGCATGTCAGCGACAATGGCGCCCTGGCCGATGTCGGGCGCGGCAGTGCTGTCGAAGCGCAGCTTGCCGGGCGGCGCATCGACATAGCGCGTGCCTTGCACGGCAGGCTCGGCGAATTCGGGTGACGCTTCCGATTGCTGCGCCAGCACATAGGTCCCGCGACCGACTTCGCCGCTCACCAGGCCGCGCTCGCGCAGCAGCTGATAGGCTCGGCCGATCGTGCCGACCGTCGTGCCGATATCATAGGCGAGATCGCGCTGCGGCGGCAATTTTGCCCCGGCATCGATGACGCCCTTGTCGATGTCCGACTCGATGCTGTCGGCAAGGCGCTGGTAAAGCGGACCGGAACCGATGGTGAGGTCAGGGAGCCAATTTGTCATGGTGACAATTCTGTATATTGCACCAGATCGGGTGTCAATGCATATCAGAACCGTACCAAGATGGGTACAATTTGCAAGGTTGGCAGAAAGACAATGGATACAATCGAGACAATCCGCTGCGCGGGCATTGAATTGGTCGGGCCGGCCAGCCGGCGAGGCTTTGTCGGCCGGATCGTGCACGTGGTCAGATCGCTGGCGCGATGGATCGACGTGCTGATCGAGCGCCGTCGCGGCCGCCTGGCTTTGCTCGAAATGACCGACGAGCAGCTCAGGGACATCGGTGTGTCGCGTGACGACGCTCACCGCGAAGGCATCAGGCGATTCTGGGACTAACTTGTAGTCTGGTCAGCGGCGTGTGCCGGATGTTCTTATGCGTGAGACGCCCTTGTCGGCAAGCACAGCGAGGATGCACAGCACCAGGAAAACCCCGGTGACGGCCAGCGCCGCAAGCGCGACGTTGGTCGTGCCGTTTTTCGCAACGTCGAGGAACGGGTAGGGCACTTCGCCTGCGATTGGTGCGCGTACAAGCGCATAGGCCAGATAGGCGATCGGATAGGCCATCCACCAGGAAATGTCGCTCCATCTCGCTCTGCCGTCGGCACCTGCTATCAGCCACCACAGCACGAACAGAACCGGCGTCACATAGTGCAGCAGCACGTCGCAGAGCAGGAACAGCCCCTGCGGCTGCCAGAGCTGCGCCAGAACCGTCGCATAGACGATGAAGACAAGCGCGATGGACACGGCGACGCCGGCCCGCATCCGCGGTCCGGCAAAGGCGGGCAGCCAGGCGTAGCCCGAAGGCGACAGCAGCGAGACATGGACCAGCACTGCACCGATGTTGGTCAGGATGGTGAAGAAGCTGAACAGAAAGACGATGGAGCCGAGAAAACTGCGGCCGGCTTCCATCGATGTCGGGATGGTGATGCACGCTTGCAGGACAAGCCCGGCCAGACCGATGATCAATCCCGCAATCTGCAGGAAGCGGCCCACTGGCGTCAGGCGGCCGCGTTACACGACGGATTGCCCGTTTGCCAGCGCGCAATGTCGGATCCGATGCGCGCGCCGAGCGGATCGTCCATCAGCGGACCGAACACGTCGACGCGGCTGGAATTGCCTTGCGCCTGGACGACCAGCAGCGGCTTGCCGCCATAATGCTTGGCCGGCACCAGCAGGAAGCGGGGCGTGCCGCTGAACGAATTCAGCTCATTGGCCATCTGATAGGATTTGAAGGCGGGATCGTTGCTGGCGATCCAGCATTTGTGGGCCGATATCGCTACCTGTTCCATGGCCAGCAGCGAAGCGCTCTTGCCCGTGGGGACCGGCGCGCTCTTCGAGCTGGACTGGCAGGACGCCAACGCCAAGCCGGCAGCAGCCAGGGGACCTAGGCGAACAATCGTCAGTCTCATGGTCAACCGCCCCCGCGTTTTGAAAGGAATTCGAAGAGATATCAGGCGGCGATGCCGAGTGCGCCTTCGAACAGCGCCCGGCCGTCACTGCCGCCATGCGCGGCCTCGATCAGGTTTTCCGGATGCGGCATCAGGCCGAGCACATTGCCCTTCTCGCTGATGATGCCGGCAATGTCGTTGATCGAGCCATTGGGATTGGTGCCTTCGGCATAGCGGAACACAACCTGTCCTTCGCCCTCGAGGCGCGCAAGCGTGTCGGCATCGGCGAAATAATTGCCGTCATGATGCGCAACCGGCGTGCGGATGATTTGGCCCGGCTGATAGCGGCGGGTGAACATGGTGTTGGCGTTGGCGATCTGCAGCTTCACCTCACGGCAAACGAATTTCAGCGAAGCATTGCGCATCAGCGCGCCGGGCAGCAGGCCGGCCTCGACCAGAATCTGGAACCCGTTGCAGACGCCAATGACCATGACGCCCTTGGCGGCCTTTTCAGCGACTGCCCGCATCACCGGCATCCGCGCGGCAATCGCGCCGCAGCGCAGATAATCGCCGAAGGAGAAGCCGCCGGGAATGGCGATCAGGTCGACATCGGGGATTTCGGTGTCGGTCTGCCAGACGGTCGCCGGCGCCTGCCCGGAAATCTTGGTCAGCGCCGCAATCATGTCGCGGTCGCGGTTGAGGCCGGGGAGAAGAACGACAGCTGATTTCATATCAAGCGATCTCCACCGCGTAATTCTCGATCACCGTATTCGCCAGCAGCTTGTCGCACATGGCTTTCAGATCGGCTTCAGCCTTGGCCTTGTCGGTCTCTGAGAGCTCGAGGTCGAAGACCTTGCCCTGCCGCACCTGGCCGACGCCGCCGAACCCCAGTCCGGACAGAGCGTGCTCTATGGCTTTTCCCTGCGGGTCGAGCACGCCGTTCTTGAGGGTGACGGTGATGCGGGCCTTGATCATGCTGGACAGGTTCCTGTTCGAAGACTTAGCAATTCCAGGAAAAGTGTGAAGCGGTTTTCCGTCCGGAATTGGGTCAAGAAATGAAGACTTAGTGCGGCTTGCCTTTGAGGCCATCGGTCGAGGCGACGAGCACCGGGCCGGTCGGGCGCGGCGGCTCGTTCTCGTTCATGATGCCAAGGCGGCGGGCAACTTCCTGATAGGCTTCGACGAGGCCGCCCATATCGCGGCGGAAACGGTCCTTGTCGAGCTTGTCCTGCGTTGCCACGTCCCACAGCCGGCACGAATCCGGCGAGATCTCGTCGGCAACGACGATGCGCATCATGTCGCCCTCGAACAGGCGGCCGCATTCGATCTTGAAATCCACGAGTTGGATGCCGACACCCATGAACAGGCCGGAGAGGAAGTCGTTGACGCGGATGGCCAGCGCCATGACGTCGTCGATCTCCTGCGGGCTTGCCCAGCCGAAAGCGGTGATGTGCTCTTCCGACACCATCGGATCGTCGAGCGCATCGGCCTTATAATAGAATTCGATGATCGAGCGCGGCAGAACGGTGCCTTCCTCGATGCCGAGGCGCTTGGACAGCGAGCCGGCGGCGACATTGCGCACCACCACTTCGAGCGGAATGATCTCGACTTCCTTGATCAACTGCTCGCGCATGTTGAGCCGGCGGATGAAGTGGGTCGGAATGCCCATGCGGTTCAGATGGTTGAAGATGTACTCGGAAATGCGGTTGTTGAGCACACCCTTGCCGTCGATGACCTCATGTTTCTTCTTGTTGAATGCGGTCGCATCATCCTTGAAGAACTGGATAAGTGTGCCCGGTTCCGGTCCCTCATAGAGGATCTTGGCCTTGCCTTCATAAATGCGGCGGCGATTTTTCATCTGATTTTTCTCTGGATTTGCGGGCAGGCGGCAAGCGACCAGTTCCTGTCCGTCTGCCTAAATTGGTGCGGCGACGGGTTGGGGTTCAATGCCGGGTCTATCCCAATCACAGCGTTTGCTCAATCGGCAAATCCTTTCCATCGACCGCTTTCAGGAATGAAATGCCGCAGCGCAGCAAGCGATGTAGCATATTGACCGGCCCGCGCCCTTTTGGTTTGTGCTGCGGCAGCACACATATCCATCACCAACGCGAATCGATTTCATCGGAGGGAAGCCATGAGCAGCATGAAAGACCGCGAAGAGGGTTTTGAGCGCAAATTCGCCTTCGACGAAGAACTTCGCTTCAAGGCTTCGGCACGCCGCAACAAGGCGCTTGGCCTGTGGGCAGCCGAAAAGCTGGGCAAGTCCGGCACTGACGCCGACGCCTATGCCAAGGAAGTTGTGGTTTCCGACATCGAGGAAGCCGGCGATCACGACGTATTCCGCAAGATCCGCAAGGATTTCGACGCCGCCGGCGTCGACCAGTCGGATCACCAGATCCGCCGCACCATGGACGAACTGATGGCGCAGGCGATCGAGCAGATCAAGAACACCTGATCGGACCGAAACAGGTTCCGCAAAAGCGTTCTGCGTTTGTGACAGAACCTGCGACAAACCTGGAATGACTGGACCAATCGACCGCTCGGCTCAGCCGGGCGGTTTTTCTTTGCCTTTTCAGCCTTTTCCGGCTGAAACTGTGCGTAGGCCTGTTACAAGGCTCTACCCAACGAGGAAAGTACCCATGTCCCTGAAGTCACGCTTGGCGGCGGATGAAACGCTGTTCACCGCCTGGTCCGGCGTTCCGGACGCTTTGACGGTCGAAATCATCGCCAAGCAGGGTTTTGACGCCGTCACCCTCGATATGCAGCATGGCGGACACCACGAAGACTCGGTCTTGCGCGGCCTGGTGCCGGTGCTGGCCGCCAACAAGCCGGCGCTGGTGCGCATTCCGGTCGGCCGCTTCGACATGGCCAGCCGCGCCCTCGATTTCGGTGCCGAGGCGGTGATTGCACCGATGGTGAATTCGGTGGCCGATGCAAAACTCTTTGCCGCTGCGATGAAATATCCGCCGATGGGCGAGCGCTCCTGGGGCCCGACCTATGCTTTTCCGCGCCATGGCAAAGGCGACCACGCCGAATGGCTGCGCGACACCAATCAACGCACCATGGCCTTTGCCATGGTCGAAACGCGCGCCGCACTCGATGCGCTGGACGGCATCCTCGACACGCCGGGCATTGACGGCATCTTCCTCGGCCCATCGGATTTCTCCATCGCCTGGTCGAATGGCGCCACCGTCAATTCGACGCTGGAAAGCATGATGGAAACCGTCACCTCCATCGCCGAGCGGACGCGCAAGGCGGGCAAGCATGCGGCAATCTACGTCGTTGAGCCGGCGATTGCCGGCCGCGTCGTGGCGATGGGCTACCGGCTGCTGGCGATGGGCTCGGACCATGCGCTGATTTCGCTCGGCGCAAAGACACTCATCAAAAGCATGAACGATTCGATCAAGGGCTGAGGCGTGGTGCCTTGCCCGGTCAGGCCTTGAGGTCGGTCAGGAACTTGGCGAAGGTCATCGACCCTTCCGGCCACGGGCCGAAGCCGGCATCCTCATTGAGGTGACCGGTTTCGCCGGCATCGATGAACAGCGAACCCCAGGCAGCGGCAATGCCCTCGGCAACCTCGAAGGCGCAGAACGGATCGTTGCGGCTGGCGATGACGATGGACGGGAAGGGCAGCGGTTTGCGCGCATAGGGGCCAAAGGTCATCAGGTGACGCGGCCTTATCTCCGGGTTGGCGACGTCGGGCGGTGCGACAAAAAACGCGCCGGCGACCGGCTTCCTGAACTGCGGAATGGCCTGCACCGCGGCCGCCACACCGAGCGAATGGGCAACGATCACCACCGGCCGCTCGGCCTCGTTGACAGCGTTCGCCACGCTCGTCGTCCAGTCCTCGCGCACCGGCTTCGACCACTCCGCCTGTTCGACCCGACGCGCCGTCGACAGTTTCGATTGCCAGCGTGTCTGCCAGTGTTCGGGGCCGGAATTGGTGTAGCCCGGCACGATCAGAATATCTGCGTCTTTGACTTTCATGGCGCTGAGATAGCGAGCGACCGTGTCTCGTGCAACCCGCGCTGACGCATGCGGTGCATCACAATCGTGAACAACCTGTTCGATTCTTTCCATCTTGTGTGAACGATCGGGATCGACGATTTGAGGCGGGGAGAGATGGACAACAGAATAGGCTGGTGCGCGCCCTAGGGATAACGCGCTGAACGGAGAGTTTTATGAGCGAACTGCCTTTTGCCGCGACGACCCCCGTCAGCGTGTCACGCGTGGGCCTGAAGGCGCGCGACGCCGAAGGACTTGCCGATTACTACCGGGCTGTTGTCGGCCTGCAGGAATTGAGCCGCGCCGATGGCGCCATCACGCTGGGCGCTGCCGAGCGCCCGCTGCTGGTGATCGAGCCTGACGCAGCGGCCAAGCCCGACGATCCGCGCAGCGCCGGCCTTTTCCACACCGCTTTCCTTCTGCCCAGCCGCGCCGATCTCGGCCGTTGGATAAACCATGCCGCCGCCAACAAAATCCGCATCGAGGGCGCCTCCGACCATCTGGTCAGCGAGGCTCTCTACCTGACCGACCCCGAAGGCAACGGCATTGAAATCTATAGGGACCGTCTGCCGCAGGAGTGGAAGTGGAACGGCGACAAGATCGCCATGGCGACCGAGCGGCTGAACCTGGCCGCCGTGGTTGGCAGCGTGCCGGCCGGTGACGCCGGCTGGCAGGGCGCGCCGCAAAACAGCATTATCGGCCATGTCCATCTGCGCGTCGGCCGGCCGGAAGATGCCGAGGCCTGGTGGCACGACGAATTTGGCTTCGACACGGTCGCTAAGTATGGAGGGCAGGCGGTGTTCCTGTCGTCGGGAGGCTACCACCATCATATCGGTGGCAATTCGTGGCACAGCGCCGGCGCCGGGCGCCGCGATCCGTCCCGCTCAGGGCTGGCCTGGGTCGAGATGCGCTCGGACAAGACAACCGCTGAAACCACGCGGGAAGATCCGTGGGGCACGGTTATCCGCACCGTGCCGGGCGCCGCCGGCTGAGCGGCGGTTCGGGTCCTACACCGAGCCGGCGGCGTAGCCCGTCAGCAGCCCGTGCGCCCAGTTGTCGAATCCGGTCGCCGTGGCGCGGCCGGATGCTTCGGTCCAGTCATAATTGACCACGTGATGGCTGAACGACCATTGTCCGTCCTTGCGCGTAGCGAGGGCGTAGCGGGCATGCGGACTGCCGGTCACGGTCAGGCCGGGGAATGTCTGGACGCCGACGCTGCCGGGATTGAGGATTGTCCGGTTGTCCGACAAGCGCACAACGCGCGGCGTATGTGTATGGCCGCACAAGGTCAGCCCGGCGCCGGCGCTGCCCAGCTTGTGCCTGATCTGCTTTTCATTGGACGGGTGGAAGTGGCTGCCTCCGTCTTCCTCGAGCAGGAACACGTCGTCGTCACTGGGGCTGCCATGGCAAAGCAGGATGTCCTGGGCAGGCGACAGGGTGACCGGCAATGCCGAGAGCCAGGTCAATGACGCCTGGGACAGGCATTGGTGGGTGAAAGCATCGACGTCTTCCAACCCGGAAGCAGGCGGCTCGACCAGCACACGGTCGTGATTGCCGCGCACGGTCGGCCAATTCTGTGCAATCAGATATTGCGCGGTTTCTTCAGGCCATAGCGGCCCGGAGAGACAATCGCCCAGATTGACGATTATGTCGGGAGAAGCGTCTTTGATCTGCGCATGAACCGCCTCAAGCGCGCGCAGGTTCCCATGGATGTCGGAAAGGACAGCCAGCCGCATGGAAGATCCTATCCGAAAACCCGCTTGAAGATCGTGTCGACATGCTTGGTGTGATAGCCCAGGTCGAATTTCTCGCGGATCTCGGCTTCGGGCAGCGCTGCGGTGACTTCCTTGTCGGCCAACAATTCCTCAAGGAAATCAGCGCCATGTTCCCATACCTTCATGGCGTTGCGCTGCACCAGGCGGTAGGCGTCCTCGCGGCTGACGCCGGCTTGCGTCAGCGCCAAAAGCACGCGCTGCGAATGCACAAGGCCACGGAACTTGTTCATGTTCTTCAGCATGTTGTCGGGATAGACCAGCAATTTGTCGATGACGCCGGTCAACCGCGACAGCGCGAAATCGAGTGTTATCGTGGCGTCCGGGCCGACCATGCGCTCGACCGAGGAATGCGAAATGTCGCGCTCGTGCCAGAGCGCCACATTCTCCATCGCCGGCAGCGCCATGGAGCGCACCATGCGGGCAAGGCCGGTGAGGTTTTCGGTCAGCACCGGGTTGCGCTTGTGCGGCATTGCCGACGAGCCCTTCTGGCCCGGCGAAAAATACTCTTCCGCTTCCAGCACCTCGGTGCGCTGCAGATGGCGGATCTCAGTCGCCAGCCGCTCGACCGACGAGGCGATGACGCCGAGCGTGGCAAAGAACATGGCATGGCGGTCGCGAGGGATGACCTGCGTCGACACCGGCTCCGGCTTCAGCCCAAGCTTTTTCGCCACATGTTCTTCGACATAGGGATCGATGTTGGCGAAGGTGCCGATCGCGCCCGATATGGCGCAGGTGGCAATATCCTCCCGCGCGTGCACCAGCCGCTCGCGGCAGCGTGAGAACTCGGCATAGGCCTGCGCCAGCTTGACGCCGAACGTGGTCGGCTCGGCATGAATGCCGTGGCTGCGGCCGATGGTGATGGTGTCCTTGTGCTCGAAGGCCCGGCGTTTCAGCGCGGCGAGCAGGCCGTCGAGGTCGGCCAGCAGGATATCGCTGGCGCGGCTGAGCTGCACCGCAAGGCAGGTGTCGAGAACATCCGATGAGGTCATGCCCTGGTGGATGAAACGCGCATCCGGCCCGACGAATTCGGCCAGATGGGTGAGGAAGGCGATGACGTCGTGCTTGGTCACGGCCTCGATCTCGTCGATCTTGCCGACGTCGAATTGGGCGGCGCCGCCTTTTTCCCAGATGGTTTTGGCGGCTTCCCTGGGAATGACGCCGAGCTCGGCCAGCGCATCGCAGGCATGGGCCTCGATCTCGAACCAGATGCGGAAGCGGGTTTCCGGCGACCAGATGGCGACCATTTCCGGCCGGGAATAGCGAGGGATCATCCGTCAGTCCTGATGTGTCCGTGGTTAAGTGCGCGTCCTAACAGAGGCGGACCGAATGCTCAACGCTGCTGGCGCGCAAACCACACGCTGGCGGCGGCAAGCGCGATGAATCCGAGCGGAAAATAGAGCCTGATACCCAGCACCACGAATTGGTAGAGCGCCGTCAGCGAGGTGAAGACCAGTTCGAACGCCCACCGGGCGGTGAAGGCCTCCGCGTGCCATTCGGCATAGTAGGAGCGGTATTGCAGCGCAAACAACCCGCCGGTGAAGGCGAGCGTCGTGGCAAGCAGGCAGACGAAGGCGGCGGCGAACGCCACCTCCCAATGCCGGTCGAGCGAGACCAGCCGCGCCGCGAACAACCCGACGGGAAAGGCCAATGCCGCGCCGGTCGCAAACAGCAGGGCGACGAAGCGGATCTTTTCCGGGGTCTCCCAATTGTCGAGCCAAAGACCGGTCAGCGCGCTGGCGCCCATGGCCATCGCCCACAGCAAGGCGCCGACAAGCGCCGTGCCCGTCGATGGTACGGCGCGGCTGACGCGATTTCCGGCGCGCTTGCGCCAACTGGATTGATCGAGCGATGTCACAGGCGTCCGGTCACGGCGATCCAGCGAAAATCCGGCCCTTCGAAGCCGTATTGGCGCACCGCGATCAGCACCGCATAGGCGCTGATGCTGTCCATCGAGAACGTCTGCACCGCGCCGATCCTGTAGCCGTTGGGGCAGCCACGGCTTTTCGGGATCGATTTATCCTCATGCAGCAGATGGGTCCGGCCGCCATCCCTGGCCTCGATCCGCAGCAGGCGAAAACCGTTGACCTCGCCCTGGCTCTGGCAGCTTTCGGTGTCATTCATGCCGATCTCGTCCAGCCGGAATTCCAGCGGCGGGTCGACCGGCGAAAAGATCGGCCGTGGGTTGACCACCATGCGGAACGGGTCGGCCGACAATTCGGTCACCGGGTTGAAGCCGGCGGTGATGCCGCGGTTGGCGGTAAGCTCGGCCTGGGCAATGATTGCTTCGCCTTTTTGCCTGGCTTGCTGACGGGCCGTCTCGAGCGAGGCGGTCTCATCCTCCAGCCGGACCCGGATTGGCGTGCCCTTCAGGAACGTGTCGTCGGCGGTGTTGATGTAGTAGCGATTGGCATAGGGAAAGCCCGAACCGTCTGCCACACCATATTCCTCGAAGGTGAAGACGCTGCCATCCTTGCTGAAGCCGAGGATTTCAAGCTCGGCGACATCGCCCGCTCGGGCGGCCATGGCGGATGCGAGATGGACCAGCAGGCAAACGCCAATCAGGACGAGATTTCGCATCGGGGTTCCGCTCCGCCTGCCGTGGTTCGATCGTTCCCTATCACGAGACAGTCAAAACATCGTGCTATTCGAAAGGCGATGCATCCAATTTCGCCTCTGTTTGTTATCGTCGATCGTTTTCAAAAGGAGAACACCCCATGACTGAGGCCAGCAAGATTCGCGAGCATATGGAAGTGGTCGGCGCCGACGGCGTTCACATCGGCACCGTCGACAGGGTCGATGGCGAGCGGATCAAGTTGACCAAGGCCGACAGCGGCGAGGGCACCCATCAGGGGCATCACCACTACATTCCCTTGAGCCTGCTTGCCGAGGTCGAGGGCCAGAAAGTCTGGCTGTCGGCGAATTCGGATGTCGCGGTCAGCTTCGAGGAAGAGGAGTCCGACCCGACCTGACTGAAAGTCAGCGCGACGACCACACCGGAAACAGATCGCCATCGGCCGGCGTCGCGGCATGGATGCCGCGGCTGATGGCGCGCGCCATGGTGGCGCCGGCGGCGGCAAAGAAATCGACGGCATCGTCGGCGCTGAGTTCTATGCCGCTCTTCCCCGTCGCCAGCGCGAACACCAGATCGCCGTCAGCCGGCGTGTGCACGGGCCAGATGGCGCGCACGAAGCCGTCATGCGCTGAAATGGCCAGCCGCTTGGCTGCCGCCTTGGTCAGCACGGCGTCGGTGGCGATGACGGCGATGGTGGTGTTGCCACCGGCCTCGGCTTGTCCACCGACACGCTTGTCGCGGTATTTCAACAGGATCCGCCTGGCATCGTCCGGCATTGGCGAGGGATAGCCAAGCCCGCCGAACTCATCGCCGATCTCGAAGGGCGCCGCCCAGAAATAGCGGGTCCGCGCGATCGTTACCGAGCCGGTCGGGTTGGCGGCGGCGAGTGCGCCGATGGTGACGCCGCTGTCGAGCACAGTCGAGGCAGAGCCAAGGCCGCCCTTCAGCCCGGAACTCAGCGCCCCGGTGCCGGCGCCGATTGTGCCGAGCGGAAAGTCGACTGTTGCCGCCTGGGCGGCTTCGTAGCCGAGGTCGCGGTAGGGAGGATAACGGCCCCAATCCTTGTCGCCGCCATTGCGCAGGTCGAACAGGATCGCCGCCGGCACGATCGGCACGCGAAAGCCGCCAACATCGACGCCAATGCCTTTTTCGCGCAGCGCTGCCTGAACGCCGGAGGCGGCGTCGAGGCCGAAGGCCGAGCCGCCCGACAGCACGACGGCATGAACCGCCTCGATGGAATTGTGCGGTTCGAGCAGGTCGGTCTCGCGCGTGCCCGGCGCGCCGCCGAGGATCTGCACGCCACCGACCGCCGGTTCGTCGCACAATACGGTGGTGACGCCCGATTTCAGCCTGGCGTCCGACGCGTTGCCGACGCGCAGGCCGGCGACATCGGTGATCAGATTGCGCGGCCCGGTGCGAAACATCAGTTCGTCTCCGCCGGCACGAAACGCGTCCCGTCGAAGCGGAAGGCGCGATAGAGGTTTTGGCTCAGATCGCCTTTGTCGTCGAACCGCAGCGGGCCGATCGCGGTGGTGAAATCGTTCCCGGTTAGCGCGTCGGCCAGCCCCTTGCCCGAGGTCTCGGGCGCGGCCGAGGCCGCCTTGGCAATCTCCACCGCCGCATAGGCCGGCAAGGCATAGCCATCCGGCGCGATGTTTTTGGCCGTAAACGCCGCCAGCACCTTGGGATCGGCGACATCGGCCCATTCCGGCGGCGCGATCATCAGCGTGCCGACGGCGTAAGGCACATCGCCGGGTGGCGTGCGCAAATTCTCGCCGCCGGCAAAGACAATGCCGGCCTCGAGCTGGCCGGCGTCGCGGCCCATAATGGCGATGTCGTCGCCGTCGCCACCGGCAAAGACATGCGTGGCGCCCGCCTTCTTCAGCCGCCCGATCAGCCCGATCTGGTTGTCGAGCTGCGGCCGGAACGTGTCTGTGAAGACCGGCTTCAGCGCTGCCTGCTCCGCTGCGGCGCGCAGCGTCTCGGCGATTTCGCGGCCATAGATGGTGCCGTCATCGACGATGGCGAACAATTCGCTCTGCCACAGCCGGGTCAGGATGGCGGCCACCGCATTGCGCTCGTCATCGCCGCGCGGCCCCAGCCGATAGACCGGCCAGCCGGTTTTGGCGCGGCGATCGGTCAGGCTTTCGGTGCGCACGCCAACGGTGATGACCGGTATGTCAGCGTCCTTGAGGATCGGCAGCGCCGCATGGATCGCCTCGGTGCAGAGGAAGCCGACGACGACCTTGACCTTCGCCGCCGCGAACTCCCTCGCGGCGGCGGCGCCGCCATCGGCTGTGCAGGCATCGTCGACCGTCCTGATCTCGGCGCCGTTGGCTTCTGCTGCCAGGGCAGCACCCGCCTCAATCTGCTTGCCCAGGATCGCCGACGGACCGGACAGGGGTGCGGCGACGCCGACAAGCAAAGTCTGCGCGCCGGCGCTTGCCGGCAGCAGCCAGAGCAGTGCCGCTATTACAGCTGTTGGGGGTCGCATTCTGACGACGAATTCCTCCGTGCCGGTCGCATGCTTCCAGCGTCTCTTCCGCCAAGACCTAAAGGCTGCCCGCCCCAGGCGCAACACGGGAATTTGCGGATTGGCGTCAACCACTTCGCTTGTGGCCTATTGTGTGCCGCCATATATAACGCTTGGATTCCCGCTTATGGAAAATCATCGGTGTTGAAGTTGAACGACATAGGGCCTCAGGCCTATCGCGACGCGATGGCGCATTTTGCCGGCCACGTCCATGTGGTTACCACCGACGGGCCCGCCGGCAAACGCGGCACGACGGTGATTGCCGCCTGTTCGGTGTCGGACACGCCGCCGACGGTTCTCGTCTGTCTCAACCGCGAGAATGCCAAGAACGAGCTGTTCGTGCAAAACGGCCGGTTTGCGCTGAACACGCTGGCTTCGCACCAGCAGCCCCTATCGGTGGCGTTTTCAGGCCTGACCGGGCTGTCGGCCGATGAGCGTTTCGCGCTTGGCGAGTGGGATGTCATATCGACGGGCGCGCCTACCCTGAAGGGCGCTCTTGCGGTTTTCGACTGCGAATTGATCGACACCAAGGATCTCGCCACCCATCGTGTGCTTTTTGGCAAGGTGACAGGCCTGCGCATGGGCGATAATTTGCGGCCGCTGATCTACCACGCCCGCGACTACCACGTGCTGCAGAGCGGAGCAGAGGCGGCAACGGAGAAAGAATGACCGAGCTGAAACCGCGCCCCGAGCCGCGGACGATCGACGAAACGCTCGATCTCCTGACCAGCGCGGACTACGTCGCGGACCGCTCGCTGGCAACGGTGCTGTTCCTGTCCCTGCGCATGCAGCGGCCGCTGTTCCTTGAAGGGGAGGCCGGCGTCGGCAAGACCGAGATCGCCAAGGTGCTGGCGCAGGCACTCGGCCGCCGGCTGATCCGCCTGCAATGCTATGAAGGGCTCGACGTCTCGTCCGCTGTCTATGAGTGGAATTACGCCGCGCAGATGATAGAGATCCGCATGGAGGAGGCGGCAGGCTCGGTCGACCGCTCCGACATGGAGCGCAATGTCTTTTCCGAAAAATACCTGATCCGCCGCCCGGTGCTCGATGCGCTGACCGGCATGGCGGGTGCGGCCCCGGTGTTCCTGATCGATGAGCTCGACCGCACCGACGAGGCTTTCGAAGCATTCCTGCTCGAAATCCTGTCCGACTTCCAGGTGACGGTGCCTGAGCTCGGCACCATCAAGGCGGAGGAGCCGCCGATCGTCATCATCACCACCAACCGCACCCGCGAAATCCACGACGCGCTGAAGCGGCGCTGCCTCTATCACTGGGTCGACTATCCCAATGCCGAGCGCGAGCTGGAGATCGTGCGCCGCAAGGTGCCGCAGGCCAACAGCCGACTTTCCGCGGAAGTGGTGTCGTTCATCCAGAAGCTGCGCCGGGTCGAGCTGTTCAAGGCGCCGGGTGTCGCCGAAACCATCGACTGGGCCGGCGCGCTGACCGAACTCGACAAGGTGGCGCTCGATCCCGAAACCGTCTCCGACACGATCGGCGTTTTGTTGAAATACCAGGACGACATTGCCCGCATCGGCGCGGGCGAGGGCCGGCGCATCCTCGATGAGGTCAAGGCCGAACTGGCGGCTGCGGAGTAGGGCAGTGAAGGCGCCGGGTGCTTACCCCAAAGAGACCGACCCCAGAGAGGCGACGGAAGACGGGCGCATCGCCGACAACATCGTCTATTTCGCCCGCACCTTGCGCAAATCCGGCATGCGGGTCGGGCCGGCTTCGGTCAAGGATGGGATCGAGGCGGTGCTGGCAGCCGGCATCGGTTCGCGCGACGATTTCTACTGGACGCTGCATGCCGTGCTGGTGTCGCGGCACGAGGATCACCCTGTTTTCGACGAAGCCTTCCGGCTGTTCTGGAAATCGCGCGAGCTGATCGAGAAACTTCTGGCGATGTTCTCGCCTGTGGCGCCCGACACCAAGGGGAAGCAAAAGCCGCGCGCGGCAGAAAATCGCGTCAGCCAGGCCATGTTCGAAGGCCACGAGAAGAATCGGCCGGTCAGGGAAATCCCGGAGATCGAAGTCGACGCCCGGCTAACCTTCTCCGGGAATGAAGTGCTGCGCGGCAAGGACTTTGCCCAGATGAATGCCGACGAGATGGCAGACGCCAAGAAGGCGATTGCCCGGCTGCGGCTGCCGTTCGACATGGTCCGTACCCGACGCTTCAAGGCAGACCTGCATGGCCGCCGTATCGATCCACGCGCCATGATGCGCTCGGCCGCGCGCACCGGCGGCGAACTGATCCTGCCGAAATTCCGCTCAGCCCGCGAAGTGCATCCGCCGCTGGTGGTTCTCGCCGATATCTCCGGTTCGATGAGCCAGTACACGCGCATCTTCCTGCACTTTCTGCATGCGCTGACCGAAAAACGGCGGCGCGTGCACACCTTCGTCTTCGGCACGCGACTGACCAATCTCACGCGGCAGATGCGCCATCGCGACCCCGATGCCGCCCTTGCCGACTGCTCGGCGGCGGTGAAGGACTGGTCGGGCGGCACCCGCATCGGCGATACGCTGGCGGAGTTCAACAAGCACTGGTCACGCCGCGTGCTCGGGCAGGGCGCGGTGGTGCTTTTGATCACCGACGGTTTGGAGCGCGACGATGTTTCCGGCCTGTCGGAGGAGATGGATCGCCTGCACAAATCCTGCCGGCGGCTGATCTGGCTCAACCCGTTGCTGCGCTTTGACGGTTTCGAGGCCCGCGCCCGCGGCGTCAAGGCGATGCTGCCTCATGTCGACGAGTTCCGCTCGGTACACAATCTCGATGCGCTGGCCGACCTCTGCGCCTCGCTGGACAAGAAATCCGCCGCTTCGGTCGATCCGCGTCGCTGGCAGGACGCTGGTGTCAGGCGCGCCGCATAGCCATATTGGATTCCGAAAACAGGCTCCCAGAGAAAACAGACTTTGAGGCAAGCGATCATGGACAACAGCATCTATCTCGATGAGGCCCGCGAGCCCTTGATCATCGCGGAAGGCTGGATGAAGGACGGCAAGGATGTCGCCATCGCCACTGTGGTCGAGACCTGGGGTTCGGCGCCGAGGCCGGTCGGTAGCCATCTGATCATCGACGCCGAAGGCAATTTCCACGGCTCGGTCTCGGGCGGTTGCGTCGAGGGCGCGGTGGTGAGCGAGGCGATCGACGTCATCGACTCGGGGAAAGCCAAGATGCTGGAATTCGGCGTTGCCGACGAAACCGCCTGGCAGGTCGGCCTATCCTGCGGCGGCCGCATCAAGGTCTATGTGGAGCGGCTCGGTTAGGCATGGATCCCTACGCTCTCAAAGCCCTCAATGCCGAACGCCGTGCCCGCCGTGCGGCGATCCTGGTGACCGATCTCGGCGACGGCCGCGACCGCATCGTGCGAGAAGGCGACCAGGTTGCCGGCGATCTCGGCCAAGCGATCGCCAAGGCTTTCCGCACCGGCAATTCGGGTTCGGTCGAGGCTGAAGGGCGCACCTTCTTCCTCAACGCGCATTTGCCGCAGCCGCGCCTGGTGGTAGTCGGCGCCGTCCATATCAGTCAGGCGCTGGCGCCGATGGCCAGGATCGCCGGCTATCCCCTGGAGATCGTCGATCCGCGCACCGCCTTCGCCACCCCGGACCGTTTTCCCGATGTAGCACTCCATGCCGAATGGCCGGAGGATGTGCTAAAACGCCAGCCGCTCGACAGCTATACGGCGCTGGCCGCCGTCACCCATGATCCGAAGATCGACGATTTCGCACTGAAGGCCGCGCTCGACGCCAACTGTTTCTATGTCGGCGCACTCGGCAGCCGCAAAACACACGCCAGGCGCGTCGAGCGCCTGCTGGCGCTCGGCGCCAGCGCCGACCAGATCGCCCGCATCCACGCACCGATCGGTATCGACATTGGCGCGGCGAGCCCGGCCGAGATCGCCGTCGCCATCCTGGCGCAGACGATCCACGCCTTTCGCTCGCGCGGTCTCGAAGCCAAAGGCGCGGCGGCGTGAAGTTCGGGCCGATCCCGATCGATCAGGCGCAAGGCGCGGTGCTGGCGCATGCCACGACGGCGGGCGAGCGGCGTTTCCGCAAGGCGCACAGGCTGAGCACGCAGGACGTGGCGGTGCTGAAGGCGGCCGGCATTACCGAGATCGTCGTGGCGGTGCTTGCCGCCGATGACCTCAGCGAGGATGCGGCGGCCGAAAAGATTGCTGCCAGCATGGCCCACCGCAACATCGAGGCAAAACCGGCCGCGACCGGCCGCGTCAACCTCCATGCCAAGGCCGCCGGTCTCTTCACCGTCGATGCCGCCATGATCGACGCCATCAATGCGGTCGACCCGACCATCACCATCGCCACGCTGGCGCAGCACGCGCCGGTTGAGCAGGGCCAGATGGTGGCGACGGTCAAGATCATCCCGTTCGCCGTTGCCTCGGCCCTTGTCGATGCGGTGACAAAGATCTGCGCCGGCGGCGAGATCTTCGCCGTCAACGCCTACCATCCGGTGCGCATCGGCGTCATTCAGACGATGCTGCCCGGCATCAAGCCCAGCGTGCTCGACAAAACGCTGCGCGTCACCGAGGCCCGGCTGGCACGCTCCGGCGGTCGGCTGACGACGGAGCGCCGCACGCCGCACGAGATCGCGCCTGTAGCCGAGGCAGCGGCCGCGCTGGCGCGCGACAACGACATGGTGGTGATCTTCGGCGCCTCGGCGATGAGCGATTTCAACGATGTCGTTCCGGCGGCGATCGAGGCAGCAGGTGGCACGGTGATCCGCGCGGGCATGCCGGTCGATCCCGGCAATCTGCTGGTGCTGGGCACGCTGGACGGCAAGCGCGTCATCGGCGCGCCCGGTTGCGCCCGCAGCCCCAAGGAGAACGGTTTCGATTGGGTGCTCGACAGGCTGATCGCCGGTCTCGACGTCACCGCCAAGGACATCGCCGGCATGGGCGTTGGCGGCCTCTTGATGGAAATCCCGACCAGGCCGCAGCCGCGCGAGCCGCTGCCGGCGAGAGCCGGGCTGAAGGTCGAGATCGTGCTTCTGGCCGCCGGTCGCTCCAGCCGCATGGGCGGGCCGAACAAGCTTCTGGCGCTGTTCGACGGCAAGCCGCTGGTGCGCCGCACCGCTGAACGGGCGCTCGATTCCAAGGCTTCTGCCACCGTTGTCGTCACCGGCCATCAGCGCGAGCGGGTGCACGCCGCGCTCTCGGGCCTCGACGTGATCTTCGCCGACAATTCGGATTTTGCCGACGGCCTGTCCTCGTCTCTAAAAGCCGGCATTGCCCGCGTTGGAGCCGAGGCGGCCGGCGCCATGATCGTCCTCGGCGACATGCCGGGTATCTCATCGGCCGATCTCGACCGGTTGATCGAGGCCTTCCGTAGGGACGGCGGCCGCTCAGTGGTGCGTGCCGCCCATGACGGCCGCCGCGGCAATCCGGTGCTGCTGCCACGCGCGCTGTTTGGAGGCATCGCTCACCTCGAGGGCGACACCGGCGCCCGCCATCTGGTCGAGGCCGAGGGACTGGATGTCATCGACGTCGAGATCGGCGACGGCGCGTCGGTCGACGTCGACACCCGCGAGGCGCTCGAAGACGCCGGCGGCGTGCTGCAGGATTGACAAAGCGAAGCCGAAAAACGCATGCCTTTAGCATGGCTCTCTCTTTACTTGCCTCAGCGCTTCTACCCCCCTCTGGCCTGCCGGCCAGGCCGGCAGGCCAGAGGGGGGTAGCCGCGTTCCATACCCTTCTGGTTTCACTTCTTTTCTTGTTCTCCGCCGCCCACGCGGACGCGCTCGAACTAAAACCCTACAAGGATGACCTCTTCGCCTATCCGGCGACGCTCTCGTCCACGGACAAAGGCGCCTACACCGCCATCGACTATCGCGAGATGCGCGACATCAACGACCGCGACGAGGTGCCGGAAAAGCGCGTGCAGGCTAAGTATACCGACACCGGCGTGCGCAAGGTGCAGCGGGATTTGATGCTGAAAACCGATGCCGGCGATGTCAGGCATGTCGCCGTCGGCAAGACCGAAGGCGCCGGCATCATCGTGCTTTACCTGCACGGGCAGGGCGGCAGCCGCAAGCAGGGCGTCGACGACTTCACCTTCGGCGGCAATTTCAACCGCATCAAGAACCTGATGGCCGGCAATGGCGGCCTCTACCTCTCACCGGATTTCACCGATTTCGGCGACAAGGGCGCGGCCCAGGTCGCGGCGCTGATCGGCCACTATGCCGAGGCTTCGCCGGACGCGAAAATCTTCGTCGCCTGCGGCTCGATGGGCGGCATGCTGTGCTGGAAGCTGGCCGGCCGCAACGATACGGGACGGCGCATAAACGGGCTGCTGCTGCTCGGCTCGCTATGGGATGACAGTTTCCTGTCGAGCCCCGCCTACAGGCGCCATGTGCCGGTGTTCTTCGGCCAGGGCAGCAAGGACCCGGTCTTTCCCGTGGAGAAGCAGGAAGCCTTCTTCCGCTCCATCATTGCGAACTCGAAAGCCTATCCGACCCGGTTCGTCCGGTTCGAGACCGGCACCCATGGCACGCCGATCCGCATGGTCGACTGGCGCCAAACGCTGAACTGGATGCTGTCGAAAGCGCCCTGACGCATATCGCCCAGAGGTGCCCGTTGGTTTTGGCGATCATGGTTCGGCCGATATCCTTGCTGGTGTAGGCTGATATGATCCAACAGATCGGAAGCACAGCGATGGACGCTCACCCCTTCAAGATCCAAATTCCGAACGAACAACTTGAAGATCTCCAGCGCCGGCTTAGCGCAACACGATGGCCAATTCCGCTAAGCGAAGCGGGCTGGAGCGATGGGGCCGACCTGCCGTTCATCAAGCGTCTTGCGGATTACTGGCGAGACCGCTTCGACTGGAGAGTGCAAGAGGCGCGGCTGAACCGGCTGCCGCAATATCTGACGAGGCTGAACAACCTAGATGTCCACTTTGTCCACCAGCCAGGCAACGGACCGGCGCCGCTGCCGCTGATCATAACGCATGGCTGGCCCGGCTCCTTCATCGAAATGGAACACGTCATTCCATTGCTGGCAGACCCAGCTGCCCATGGTGGTGACCCGGCCGACGCTTTCCACGTGGTAGTTCCCTCTTTGCCCGGATACGGCTTTTCGCAGGCGCCGACGGAACCAGGCTTCCATTCCGGCCGCATCGCGGAGTTATGGGTACAGTTGATGCGCGGGCTCGGCTACGACCGCTTCGCTTCCCAAGGAGGCGACATCGGCGCGGGCGTTTCCGCCTGGATGGCACGGCTCCATTCCGAAAGCGTGCTTGGCGTCCACGTCAATTACATTCCCGGGAGCTATCGGCCACCTTTGGGTGCAGGTCTGCCACCTGTCACCGTTGAGGAGCAGGCCTTCCTGGACAAGGCCGCGGCCTGGACGGCAACGGAGGGCGCCTATGCCCATCTGCAGGGCACGAAGCCTCAGACGCTTGCTTATGCGCTGACAGACTCGCCGATCGGTCTCGCAGCCTGGATGATCGAGAAGTTCCGTAGCTGGAGCGATTGCGACGGTGACGTGGAGCGCACCTTCGGCATGGACACGCTCCTTACGGATGTTTCGCTCTATTGGTTCAGCAACGCGCTCACCTCGTCCTTGCGGCTCTACAAGGAGAATCGACTGTTCCCTCTTGCGTTCGAGACGCTGGAACGCGTTTCGCCGCCATTTGGGGTAGCGCTTTTCCCTCGCGAGTTGCCGATGCCGCCTCGATCCTGGGTGGCGCGGGTCTTTGACGTTCAGCGATGGACATCGATGCCGCGAGGCGGCCATTTCGCTGCGCTGGAGGAACCGAGTCTTCTGGTCGAGGACATTCGCGCCTTCTTCCGGCCGATGCGTTCCCGGCCTGAAACGAGAAGGCGAATGTGAAGGACTGCTTGAGCGCGGCGGTTCCTGGTAAGATCCCTACGGCGCGGTGTTGTAGTCGACCACCGTCTGCGGGTTCTCCTCGCCATCGTAAGACGCGTCCACATCATATTGGACGAGGGAAAAATCGCCGTTACGGAACAGGTATATCCCCTTGTCCGAGGCGTCGCCGATGCCGCGCCATTTGTTGAACGTGGTCAGCGTCTTGGCGTCTTCGTCATATTCGGAATTGGCCGCCCAGCCGGATGTGCGGAAGCCGATGATATCCATGCCCAGCAGTTTGCCGTCGCTGTCATTGTTCTCGTAACGGATATCCATTTCGGGCTCGGTGAACTGCAACTGCCGCACGCCCGATACTTCGTCGGTCATGTAGTAGACCGAACTTGCGTTATAGGCTGCCGCTTGGCAGTAGAACTCGAAAAGCCGCGTTTCCTTGTCGGGATCGCTGGCAGCCGCGTCCTTTGCCTTGTATTTGATCGAAAAGATGTTCGGCTCCTCGCCGAGAAATTGCTTGTCACACTGATCGCCATAATCGGCGGCGAACAGTTTCTTCACCTGCTCGAGTGCGGTGTCCTTCTTCGGCGGCGGCGGCCCGTCACCACAGCTTGGCGGCAGCGCCTCCTCGAAATCGGCCTTGGACGGCTTCAGCGCGCCCTTGTCGATAAAGATCGGGCGGAATGGCGGGGCCTGGATCTGAGCGCTGACCTGGCGCAGCGTGTAGCAGCCGGCGAAGACCGCTTCATTGCCGTTCTTGTCGGTGGCGCGGATGGCGACCGGAACGCTGTAATAGATGCTGCCGGCGGCACCTTCATCGGAAATGGCGCCGGTTTCCACGTCGACCTTGTCGGTGCCGTCATAGCCCTTGACGAAAGTGTCGAAATCCTTTGCCGGCTTGGTATCGCCGTAGTAAGCCCAGGCGCGGGCGAATTCGTGCCGGTTGATGGCACTGTAGAGCGAACGGACCACCGCTGCGGCATCCGACCTGTCGTCGACATAAGGTGCCTGGTCATCGGTCGCCGGGTCATCATCGGCCAACAAAGCTTGGCTGGATACAGCAAGGGAGAAAAAAGCGGTCGCTGCCAGAAAGACAAGTCTCATCGGGGATCTCCACCACGACAGGATTCTATCACATCGATTGCGGCGACGTGGTGACGCTTGAAAAATCCTCCGGGAAGGCGCTACGTCCCGCCGTCGGCGCTTCAGCCGCAATGGAGATTTGAACGTGACACTATCGATGTATGAAGCCTCGGTGCCGGTGTTTTCGGCCAGGCTGAAGGCGCTGTCCGGCGTGCTGTCGGCGGCCGAACAGAATGCAACCGAGCGCAAGATCGACCCGCAGGTGTTTTTGACCGCGAGGTTGGCGCCCGACATGTACGCGCTGGTCAGGCAGGTGCAGGTCGCCACCGACCACGCCAAGGGCGCGCCATCACGGCTGGCCCGCCGCGAGGTGCCGAAATACGAAGACAATGAAGCGACCTTCGCCGAGCTTCAGGCGCGCCTGACCAAGACGCTCGATCTGCTGGCGTCATTCTCAGCCGCCGAATTCGAGGGTTCGGATGAAAGGGTGGTCGAACTGAAGTTTGGCCAGCGCGAAGCCTCGATGCCAGGCATGCAGTATCTGCTGCATGTCGCCATGCCCAACTTCTATTTCCACGTGACCACCGCCTACGACATCCTGCGCCACAATGGCGTGCCGCTGACCAAGGGCGCCTATCTCGGTAATCGTTGACGAATTGCGCGTTGCGAGGTTTCCCGGCCGCTGCCGGGAAACCTCGTATGACGCTGGTTCAGCGCCAAGGCCTTGATCAACGCAGTGACATTTCGCGCGCGATGCGCGGGAAGTCGGCCGGTTTGATGCCGATGTCGGCGCGGTCGGCGTTGCTCATCGAGTGAAGCAAGGCCAGTGCCGAGCGGTAACGCTGATGCTCCTGCGGACGCGGACGGGCAAACATTTCAGTGAAGAACCCCATGATTCGGCCCCTTGTTGATCCTCCACGAGACCCTGGCCGGGTTCATCATATGATCGGCACTGTCTTCTTCGTCGCACTGTTTTCCGGCATCAATGTCGGCGGCAACTGCATCGTCCAGATGGCGGAGTTGCGGGCGTTATTCGAGGCGCTAGGCTTCACCGATGTCGCCAGTTATGTGCAGAGCGGCAATGTCGTGTTCCGGACCAAGAAGGGCGACGCCGCCACGCTGGCGAAACAGATCGAAATGGCGTTCGAGAACAAATGGGGCTTTCACTCGCGCATCATGGTGCGCGATCTCTCCTGGTTCGAACGGTTGGTGAAGGAGAATCCTTATCCGGAAGTCGCCGGCGATCCGACCAAGCTTCACGCCTACACGCTGGAGCGCCAGCCGACGGCGGACGAGATCGCCAGGCTTGCCGAAAAATGCACCGGCCCGGAAAGCTTCGAGGTCAGGGACGACGTGCTCTACCTCAAGGCGCCGGACGGGATCGGCAAATCGGTGTTCGCCAATCTCATCCCGCGCGTGCTGAAAGTGCCCGGCACCGCGCGCAACTGGCGCTCGGTGCTTGCGTTGCTGGAGATGATGCAGAACCCTTAATCTTTAATCCCCCGTGCTGGTGGATGTCGCCGTTTTGCAACAACGATCTGATTTTTGGCTGCCCGGTTGTGGTGGTTTCAACATTTTCTATTGATCTATCTCTCGCCCCGTTGGTAGCTCAAGACAGGTACGGGCATTTCGGGGAAATTTCATGAAACGACTGCTTCTTGCATCGACTTTTCTGGCGGCAGCCTGCGGCGGGACTTTCGCCGCCGACGTGATCGAGACAGCACCAGCGGGATTTGTCTGGTCCGGCGGCTATGTCGGCATCAACGCCGGCTACGGCTGGGGACGCGGGAACGCCGTCGACCCGACCGGCGATTTCTTCGAAGAAGATGCCGGCCAGACGTTGGACGTCGATACTGACGGGTTTCTGGGTGGCGTCCAGGCTGGTTACAACTGGCAGTCCGGTGCATTCGTCTATGGCGTTGAAGCGGATTTGGGCTATCTCGGGGTCAAAGGTGACAACTTTGTCGTTGAGGACCCCGATAACTTCGGATCGACGAAACTGGGCGTCTACGGCGATCTGACCGCACGCCTGGGCTTTGCGACCGACAGCCTGCTGATCTATGCCAAAGGCGGTGTCGCGGCGACCCACTACAAATTGAGCTACGGCGACCTCGACGGCGGTGATATTGACCCAGACAGCAATGCATCGAAAAGCGGCGGTCGTGTCGGGTACACGATCGGCGGCGGTGTCGAATGGGCCTTTTCCGATAAATGGACCACCAAGCTGGAATATCAGTACTTCGATTTCGGCAAGGTTGGTCTGACCGACAACGATGGCGACAAGGCGAAAGTGAAGATCGACGCCCATACGATCAAGATCGGCCTAAATTACAAGTTCTGATCGATCGGCCGCGCCGAAAGTTCAGATGGCGTCGCTACCATGCGACGCCATAGCTTTATTTGGATCTGGGGGCTGCTAGCTTCCGGTGTTCGCCGTCGCGCCTGATCTGAGGTCAGGTCGCCGGAGCCTGCTTCCACTCGAAAGTCAGTTCCTCGCGGAAGGCAAAGCGCTTGATGTGATCGGCAACGACGCTCTCCATGCGCTCCAGCGATCCGCTTTCATCCGTCGACACCGTGATATGCAGCGCTGCCGCATCGGCATCGAGAACCGTGCGGCCGAGCGACAGATCGATGGTGCCGTGGTTCGGATCGAACTCGACGGGAAATTTGTGCGCCCAGTGCTTGCACAGCTGCTGCAAATAGCGGCTGGCATATGCGGTGGTGACATCGGCACGGCTGGTCGGCATGAACGAATTCTCCTGGATGAGGCACTGGCTTTGCTTGGCTGGCGCGACAGGCAGGTAAATAGGTGCCGTTGGTCGAAATGGCAAAGGCGGCCGGCTTGTCGGCGCGGCCGCCTCGCTCAAGATGGCGTGATCGCTACCAGGTGCCGGTGTTCGGCATCGATGCCCACGGCTCGGCCTTGGGTTTGGCCGGGCCCTTCTGCAGCAGTTCGAAGGAGATGCCGTCCGGCGACTTGACGAAGGCCATGTTGCCGTCGCGCGGCGGCCGGTTGATGACGACGCCATTGTCCATCAGATGCTGACATGTGGCGTAGATGTCGTCGACCTCATAGGCGAGATGGCCGAAATTGCGGCCGCCCTTGTACTCCTCCGGATCCCAATTGTAGGTCAGTTCGACCAGCGGCGCCTTCTCAGTGATGCCGCTTTCTACATCCTCGGAGGCGGCGAGGAAGATCAGCGTGAAGCGGCCCTGCTCATTTTCGTAGCGGCGCACTTCCTTAAGGCCGAGCTTGTTGCAGTAGAAATCGAGCGAGACATCGACGTCGGCGACACGGACCATTGTGTGGAGGTAGCGCATGGGATTTCCTCGGGGATGTTTGGGTTGCGAGGCAACATAAGGTCCACCCCGCCGAAGGGCAACGAGCATCGGACTGAAAGTGGTCACCGGTTTTGGAAAAATCAGATTGCTCTGACAAAAGCATCGAACACAAGTGGTTGCCGATTTCGGCAAAATCCCTTGCAAATTGCCGACCGGTTGACCGCCTTGATGGATCGTCATTGCTGCCGGCAGCGACGCCGGCAAACAACAAGTCAGCTATTCCTGTATTCAACCGTGAAAAAAGGCACGGCAGGTCTTGCACACCCCGGAAGCGGCGGTGTTAATCTAATGTCAAGAATCACTTGCGGTTTTCTTGAAAAAAGGGGGCGTTCTTATGGGGGATAAGGCCTCTTTCACGAGGCGGGATGAGAACCTTGACGGCGCCCTGAAGCGCGACAGTGGCGGCGATAGCGCCGACCTTGTCGAAATCGCCGGCGCCATCAAATGGTTCGACGTGGCCAAGGGCTACGGTTTCATACTACCCGATGACGGTTCTTCGGGCGACATCCTCCTCCATGTCACCTGCCTTCGAAAGGACGGTTTTCAGACGGCATTGGAGGGCGCGCGTGTCGTGTGCCTTGTCAAGCATGGCGACCGTGGTTTGCAGGCTTTCCAGGTGCTATCCATGGACACCACCACCGCGGTCCATCCGGCTGAGATGCAGGAACAGCGCACCCATGTGGCGGTGACGCCGGAAAGCGGGCTCGAGCGGGCGCTGGTTAAGTGGTTCAACCGCACCAAGGGTTTCGGCTTTCTGACGCGCGGCGAGGGCACCGAGGATATCTTCGTCCATATGGAGACGCTGCGCCGCTATGGCATCACCGAGCTCAGGCCCGGACAGGTCGTGCTGGTGCGTTTCGGACGCGGTGACAAGGGCCTCATGGCTGCCGAGATTCACCCCGATATGGGCACCTTGCCGGTCGCGCATTAGGACGCGAGCCCTTACGATGAACTCCAGCCGACCAATTCAGGACGGCTCTTTTTCTTGGTTTCACCACGATCTTATCCGAATACCTGAGACCACTTTTAGGGATCATGGTCTTTGGTCGAGGATTTCCAATGGCGTACAGGAACTGGCTGACAGCGGGCGCGCTCTGCGTCATCGTTGCGGTAGCCGCAGGCGCATACTTCTATTCCGGGCAGCCGACCGCATCCCAGCAGACGATCGCCGGCGGTCAGGCGATGATCCTTCCCGTCGATCCGACACCCTTGGTCGTGGCGACGAAAGGCGGCGATAAATCCTTTTCGATCGAAGTCGCCGACACCGACTCGGAACGCGAGGCCGGCCTGATGTATCGCCAGGATATGGCCGACAATCATGGCATGCTGTTCGTCTTCGAGATGCAGAAGCAGGTCGGCTTCTGGATGCACAACACGCCGATGCCGCTCGACCTGATCTTTGTTGGACAGGACGGCAAGGTCCGGGCCGTCAAGCACGGCACTCCATTGTCCGATGCAGTCATCTCGCCGGGTGTGCCAGTGCGCTTCGTGCTGGAGCTCAAGGCCGGCACCGCCGCCAAAAACGGCATCGACTATGGCGATCTGCTGCGCCATCCGGCCGTCGGCACGGTGTCCGGCCCCGGCATGCCGCCATCGGACAAGGGCAACGCGCCCACGCCCGGCGCCGGCTGAGCCGCTCCCGATGCAATTCTTCTCCCATGACGGGTTCGACTTCGCCTTCCTCGACCGCCAGCCCGCGTCGGGGGCGGGCGATCCGGTGCTGATGATCCACGGCTTTGCCTCCAGCCACTATGTCAACTGGGTATCGCCCGGCTGGTTCAAGACGCTGAACGATGCCGGCTATCGCGCCATCGCCTTCGACAATCGCGGCCACGGCTCGTCGTCGAAAAGCTATGACGAGGCCGACTACACCCCGGCCAAAATGGCTTCGGACGCGGCGGCCCTGCTCGACCATCTCGGCATCGGCCGCGCGCATGTCATGGGCTATTCGATGGGCGCGCGCATCGCGGCGTTCCTGGCGCTGTCGGATCCCGGCAAGGTGGCGACTCTGGTCTTCGGCGGGCTCGGCATCGGCATGGTCGACGGCGTCGGCGACTGGGACCCGATCGCCGAGGCGCTGTTGGCCGACGATCCGGCCGCCACCAGCCATCCGCGCGGCCGCTCGTTTCGCGCCTTTGCCGATCAGACGCGCAGCGACCGCCGCGCGCTGGCCGCCTGCATCGCCACGTCGCGCGAACTGCTCAGCGAACACGACATGACGCGCATCGCCCAACCGACGCTGATTGCGGTCGGGACGACAGACGATATCTGCGGCTCGCCCGACGAGCTCGCCGCGCTGATGCCGAACGCCAAGGTGTTTCACATAGACGGCCGCGACCATATGCTGGCTGTGGGCGACAAGACCTTCAAGCAGCGGGTTTTGGAGTTTTATGCCGAAAATCCGCTTTAACCGGTAAGCGATTTTTCGGGCGATATGGATTGGGCGGCCGGCGAGGGGTGGCAAACAATGGCTCAATGGGGAAGAAGCGCCGACGCTCTGCCGGGCGCCGTCGTGACAAGCATGTTCGGCAAGCGTTCCGTCATCCTGGCGCTGCTCGCCTTCGGTGCCGGTGTGATAGCGCTGACCACAATGGTGGCGCTGCCGGCCCACGCATCCGAGCGTGCCCAGAACATCGCCACGGCTTTCTTCATGGCGGTTTTCCTGCTGGCAGGGCCGTTGGCGCATATTGCCGGATTGATTTTCGGGCTGATGGCGCTGGTGCGTTCGAACGATAGCCGCGTGCTTGGGGTCGTCGGCATCCTGCTCAACGGCGGCTCCCTGGCGGTTGGCTTCCTGCTGCTTGTGGCAATGGCATCGACGATCGGCGCTTTCACCTGATCGGGGACGAGTAATGGCCGGATGGGGAAGAAGCACGATAGCAATGCCCGGCGTGGCGGGGCGGAGCAGCTTGGGCAAACGCTCGGTGATCCTGGCCCTGCTGGCGTTCGCAATGGATTTTGCGGCGGTGGTCACGCTGGCGTTGATGCCAGGCGAGGCGTCGCTGGCCGCTCAAAACGTCCTCGGCGGGGTTTTTCTGGTGGTGTTTCTCGTTGCGGCGCCGCTGGCGCACATCACCGGCGTGGTTTTTGGCTTGATGGCACTGGGACGTTCAAACGACAATCGTGTCCTCGGCATCGTTGGTATCATCCTCAACGGGCTGTCGTTGGTGATCGGCCTGTTCTTTGTTTGGGCGGCCACCAAGTCCGTTGGCGCCTTCAGGTGATCGATCTTCGTCTGGCTTGCAGCCGGAGGCGGTGCCGCTTTTGTCACCTATATGGACATGCGCGAACCGAATTCGGCGCCGGCTTTCGACTGCCCGCTATCGGGCGCCACGGTGGCGCGTGAAACACTTGATGTGGCCGACTATATCAGCCTCTACCACGCGGTCGGCGAGCCCGTGCAATGGGACCAGCGGCTGCGCATGCCGGCGGAAGACCTCGAGCGCCTGCTGGCGCTGCCCTCGACACATATCCACGTGCTGCGCGTCGAGGGCGTGGCCGCTGGCCTGTGCGAATTCAACGGCGTCGGCCAGCCTGAGGTCGAGCTGGTTCATTTCGGGCTGATCCCCGTCTTCCACCGCCGCAGGTTTGGGCCATTCCTGCTCGACCAGCCGCTTCGCGCCGTCTGGTTGCATGCGCCGCAAAGGGTCTGGCTTCACACCGACACCTTCGATCACCCTGGCGCGCAAGCGGTTTACCGGCGCGCCGGTTTCAAAGCCTATGCGCAGCGCATGGAGACCTTTCCGGATTAGGGTTTGAGCGTTTCGAGCGACCGCGCCATGTTTTGCCTGGCTTGGGGCTCGAACCTCTGGCGGAATTCCTGCGAGTGAAAAATATGCTGGCGCGCGAGGAAAGTCTTGAGAATCACGCCGCGGCCGGCGCGCCACATCGGCTCCTCGACCCAGCCATATTCGCGGCGGACCGCTTGTTCGTAGGCGTCGAAAGCGTCGGGTGACGCACCCAGGATCGCCAGGTCCATGTCGAGGAAAAGCGCTGCGTCGCGGAGGGCGTTCTCATCGGCAAGGCCCCGTGGTTGAAGGCTGGGCAGCTCATGCGTGGCGGTGGCGACGATCATCGCCGCTATGCGGCCGAGGCGCTCCGGATCGGTGCGGGCGCCAAGTTTGTCCTGAGCAAGTGCCGCACTCCTGGCCTCGTTGTCCTTGGCGCGGCTGTCATAGATGGCGTCATGGAACCAGATTGCGGCTTCGACGGCGCCGGAATCATGCAGCGATGCTCGATATTCGTCCGCCAGCGCCAGCAACGCCTCTATATGGGCGAGGTTGTGATAGTGGCGATCCGGAGCTTGATAGAGCCGGCAAAGCGCGCGTTTCAGCGGGGCGTCGATCAAGGGTTCGTTTTCCATGGCGGCTTGAATTTCCGTGAACCAAATCCATTTCACCGAGCACTAAGGAAAATTGAGTTCAATCGTGCTATGATCTGGCTTATATGTGCCGCCGGAGAATAGGCAAGCGGCCAGGACGCAGGACAAGACGTCGATGAACAGCATCAGCATTTCCCGCCCCACAAAGGTGCAGCCGGTCGATCCGATCTGGCGTTCGGTCCGCGACGAGGCGATGGAAGCGGTCAACCGCGACCCGCTTCTGGCGGCGTTCCTCTATTCGACCATCCTCAACCAGGAGAGCCTGGAGGAAGCTGTCATCCATCGGCTCGCCGAGCGGCTCGCGCATCAGGACATCGGCTCCGACCTCATCCGCCAGACGTTCAAGTCGATGCTGGCCGACGACAAGGAATGGTCGTCGATCGTTCGTGTCGACATCCAGGCCTATTACGACCGCGATCCGGCCTGCGACCGCTTCATCATGCCAGTGCTCTATTTCAAGGGTTTCCATGCCATCCAGACGCACAGGCTGGCCCATTGGCTGTGGAATCAGGGCCGCAAGGATTTCGCGCTCTATCTGCAGAGCCGCTCGTCCTCGGTGTTCCAGACCGACATCAACCCGGCCGCCCGCATCGGCAAGGGCATCTTCATCGACCACGCCACCGGCCTCGTCGTCGGCGAGACGGCGGTGATCGAGGACGATGTGTCGATCCTGCACGGCGTGACGCTGGGCGGCACCGGCAAAGCCGGCGGCGACCGTCACCCCAAGATCCGTTACGGCGTGCTGATCGGCGCCGGCGCCAAGATTCTCGGCAATATCGAGATCGGCCATTGCTCGAAGATCGCGGCAGGCTCGGTCGTGCTGTCGCCGGTGCCGCACAACAAGACGGTTGCCGGCGTACCGGCCCGCGTCGTCGGCGAGACCGGCTGCGACCAGCCTTCGCGACAGATGGACCAGCTTTTGCCGTCGCAGTCGATGGACCAGGTCGTCAGCTTCGACATCTGATTTGCAACACCCGGCGTGCCGGACTGAGTCCGGTTGCCGGCGCCGTTGCCTCTGGAGCATGATGCCGAAAAGTGTGAAGCGGTTTTCGGACGACATCATGCTCTACCTCCTTGATTTAGAGGCGGATTTGGATTCGACCTGAAATCATCCGGCTCCAGGGTTCGCGTTCTATCCAACCGGCTTGCCTTTACATCGCCATTGTCGACGTGCCAGAAGCGCGTTCCAACGAGCAAGCCCGACGATCGGAGAAGACTTTTGAAGCCGGACGAAATCAGAAAGCTGGACGCCTATTTCAAGCGCGTCTTCCAGAATCCCAAACTCGAGGTGAAGGCGCGGCCGCGCAAGGAAGATTCGGCCGAGGTCTATGTCGGCGACGAGTTCCTCGGCATCGTCTTCAAGGACGAGGACGACGGCGACTATAATTTCTCGATGGCGATCCTCGACATCGATCTGGCCTGAGCCCAGAGGGCTACGGACTTCGGCGATTGGCGGCAGCCACCTGCGCCATCGTCATCCCGGGGAGAAGCAGCCGCACAGCGGCGTCGCTGAGACCCTGGGATACATTCCGGGCCTCGGCTCAGGAATGTGGCGGTCCAGAACTGCCTCTGCTGCTTCCCAACAGTAATTCTGCACCGCTTCGCTGCCTTAAGGGCATGGAACGGATCCTCGGGTCCGCGCGGCTTCGCGCCCGTGTATGACAAAAGCGGAGGGCCGCTACCGTGCGGTCTTTAAGACGCGCGTGGCCTCGGCGACGATAGCGGCGTCAAGCGCCGGCCAGTTGCCCAGCAACTCCCGGGGAAAGCGGTAGGTCAGGCTGAGGCTGTCGCCGACCTGGATGTCGCGCTCGCAGGGCGCCAGCGATTCCTCAGCGCTCGGTCCGCTCAGGCAGCGGGCGACGAACGGGTCCTTGCCGGGCCGGCCGGCGACCGCAAGCACCTCGTTGAGATAGCCTGATTTTTCCGTAAAACCGTAAATCGTCGTGCCGCCGGGGCCGGGCCCGCCGGGCTGGCTGATGAGCGCGCTATAGATCGGCGCGAAACGGCCGCTCATGTCGCGCGACATCATCTGCGGTTCAAACGACAGGAAGATGATGTTTTTGGCGGCCCCCGTGTGGTTGAAATCGTCGCGGGCGGCTTCGCTGTAACCGTCCATCTGGGGATAGCGCAGATAGAGGTCGAGGCGCGAAGCGATGCCGTCGCGGCGCGCCTGCAGGAAGCGGATGGCGTTGGCCGGCACGGCAATGACATTGTTGCCGATCACTACCCTGTGGACCGTGATGTCGTCGGTGTAGCCGGCCATGGCGATCGAGCGGCCGAACCATTTTCCGCCAAGGCTGATCGCCAGCGACAGCAGCGCCAGTGCGGCAAAAGCATAGAACACCCGCTTCATCAGCACGGAATCGACGACGTTGAACTCTTCTGCGGTCGCTGCCTGCTTCATCGCAATCCCCATAGTCGCCGCCCTCTGTCCCTGGGCGGCACACATGCCGCGGCATGGCTCTTGCTGCGCTGGACGCGACTGTGCGATTCCATGGTAAACGGAAGGTAAAGATGAGCCTGCTGCTACCCGTTCTCTTCGCTTTTGCCGTCGGGCTCACCGCCTGCGGGCTTACCGGGTCCGTGATGGAACTGGCGGCGGGCCGCCGGCTTGCCTTTGCCGAGCCTTATGTGTCGCCGGAGTACATCCTGCGCTCGCTGGCCACGACCGCTTGCGCCGGGCCGTTCATGCTCGCCAACGATGCGCTCGATGCACGGCGCGAAGGCCGCATTTCCACGCTCATGCTGATGTCCTGCGGCTGCACGGTGATCGCCTGGGCGCTGGTGCTGGGCATCGTGCTGATCGCCATTGCCTCCTGGGGCATCAGCTCTCCTGGTGCGCTTCAGCTTTTGGTGGAATCGCTGGCGCGGTATTTGCCTTGAGGCAATTGCGGGAGAAAACCGGCACGCGGTTTTCCTCGGATTGTTCTAGGGTTTGTCCTGGCCTGCGACGAATCGGAGACTGCAAATGCCGACCTACGCAATCGACGGAAAAGCGCCCCGTTTCGAGGATGCCGACAGCAACTGGATCGCGCCGGACGCTACGTTGATCGGCGACATCAGCGTCGGCCGCAATGCCGGCTTCTGGTTTGGCGTGGTCATCCGCGGCGACAACGAGGCGATCGTCATCGGCGCCGACAGCAATGTCCAGGAACACACGGTGATGCACACCGATCCCGGTTTTTCCCTGACGATCGGGCAGGGCTGCACGATCGGCCACCGCGCCTTGCTGCATGGCTGCACGATCGGCGACAACAGCCTGATCGGCCTGGGCGTCATAGTCCTCAACGGCGCCAGGATCGGCAAGAATTGCCTGGTCGGCGCCGGCGCGCTGGTCACCGAAGGCAAGGAGTTCCCCGACAATTGCCTGATCGTCGGCTCGCCCGCGCGGGTGATCAGGACGCTGGACGACGCCGCGGTCGCCAGGCTGCGCGCCTCGGCCGCGCACTATGTCGCCAACGGCAAGCGCTTCAAGGTGGGGCTGAAAGAGACGTAAGGCCAGCCGGCCAATCTTGTCCCGACGGTTCATTGCGCCCAACTCACTGTCCGTCGGAGCTGCGCCCGGCCATCGCATCGCGCAGCAATGAAGCGCCGTCCTCGAAGCCGGCATTGTCGGCTTCCTTGAGGGCTGTCGTATAGTCATCAATGCGGGTTTCGAGTGCCGGGTCGGCGCCCACCGCCAAAAGCAGGCGGATCGCATCGACACTGCGGATGGCCACAGCATAGGGAAGCGGCGTCCAGTCGTTCACGCCCCGCATGTCGGGGTCGGCGCCACCGTTGACCAGCACCTGGGCGATTCCAGTCTGTCGGTTCGGTCGGTGGACAGAGCAGCAATGATTGCCGGAAACCCGCCATGATCCGGATAATTCGGATTCGAGCCGGCATCGAGCAAGGTCAAGATGAACCCGACGGGGCTTCAATAGACCGCATACTCCAGCGGGTGCCCGAGGCCGATCTCGAACGGCATGTGCTCGTCGAACCAGCGGGGCGTGCCGCAATGCCACGCCGAGCCCCGCGAAATCGCCGGTCTTGAAGGCACCGTCGATCGCCTCGAACAGGCGATGGCGCTCGCAGTGATCTTCGGGGATTTCCAACATCGCCGCGATCCAGAAGGCGAAACTAACGGCCTATAGTGCCTCGATCTCCTGCCCGTGGAAAGGCGGTCGTTAGATGCGCTTGGCGGGGGCGATAGGGAGGTGTCGACTGTGCACGGTCCCTTACAAGAGACGGATTGACGTTTGGCCGCTGCCATAGTTCCCTGTTGCGGGGGGATATGACGGATCTAAGAAACCTTCAGTATCGTGCCTGGGTGCGCCGACATTTAGCTAAGAGCCAAGGCGGGAAATGTTGCTATTGCAAGCGCCAGTTCACGAAGAGCGGCTCGACCCGTTTCACCATTGAACACAAGAAAGCTCGAATGGACGGCGGCTCTGACGATCTGAGCAACCTTGCAGCCGCTTGCTTCCATTGCAATCAACATCGCGGCCTACAAAAGAACCGTGCCCGGCAAAAAGCGCAGCGACAAGTTCAAACTGACCCCACTACCCAAAATTGACATCGCTGGCCCCTTGGCCGCTTATTGTTGCAACTGGAACTAGGCCGTCAATGAATAATCTAGTCGTGGAGGTAGCTTACTTGCATGCCACCGGAGTACGTTGAGCTAATCGCGAAACCTCTTCTGCCAACCGCTATTTTCCTCGTGGGCGTTTTCGCTGGCATGGCCCTAGAGCGTTTCGTGTCAAGAATTCGAAAGCAGGCATGGAGGAAGAGAAACCGCTGGCGGTGGGCGAGAGAGCGCAGTGGTGGTGACATCCTTAGCGGCCTGTGGACCGCCACGAAGCCTGTTTCCGCGCCAACGAAACCAATTGATCCAGCTGACCAGTTGCGAATTGTCATGGATGCGAACTTCACCGTTCAACCGCTTCTCAACAAGAGTGAAGCGCGCGTCTTCAAGGAACTCGACCGTATGGTTATTGGCTGTAATCCAGCATGGCAGGTTATGGCACAAGTGTCTTTGGGGGAGATCCTGCGCAGCAAGGACGCGGACGCCTACAGCTGCATCAACTCGAAACGCGTTGACCTCCTCCTCGTGGACGAGAATTGTTTGCCTCGACATGCCTTGGAATACCAAGGTCACGCGCATCATCTGGGTTCGGCTGCGGCGCGTGATGCGGTTAAGAAGGAAGCCTTGCGAATAGCGGGTATCAGTTATCACGAGATCGTCGGTGGCCACACTACACCTTCCGAACTCAAGCGGCTGGTTGAGAAACTCGTGGACAAGCCCCTAGCAGCTCAATAGCTGGCCTATGCCAGCTTCGGGAGCTTGGCTGATCTTCTAGCCATCCTCCAGAAATGGTGGAGCCGGCCCGGGGACGGGGCCGGCTCCTTAAAACCCGGTCGTTGGGGACGGGGAGGGTGGGGACTCGACCGGGCTTTCTCGTTAGGCACGTCGCATTATTCGATGTGCTTGACCTCTGTGATGGCGTCCTAGCGGACGCTGGCAACCGCGTCGGCGCGACCGTCATTGATCGTCACCCACACGCCGGAATTCTGGTCGGACTGGCGCTTCAGGTAGGTGTAGTCGGTGTCGGTCCAGGACAGGACCTTGGAGTCCAGATTGTCGAGGATGAACTCGCCGAGGCTGGTGCGCACGGTCAGCACCGCGTGGCCGTCGCCATTTTGTTGGCGCGCCACGGTCATCAAGAGATTGCCGGCGGGAACGCCGAGCGCCATCAATTCGCGGCGCTTCTCCAGCGCATAGTCCTCGCAGTCGCCGAAGCCGCTGTCGGGATAGGACCAGACCTCTTCCTTACCCCACATTTCCATATCGGTGCGCGGCACGATCCGGGTGTTGACCGAATTGTTGACGTCGACGATCGCCGCCCACAGCTTGCGGGTCAGTTCGACCGGTGCCTGCTTCGGCGTGCGCTGAGCGCACTCCTGCGGCAGCTTCTGGCAGAATTCGTAGTGACCGACCGGCTGTGTCGTGCGGCCGCCAGTGTGCATGTAGGCCGGTCCTGCTGCTTGCGCCGTTCCCCAAGCGGAAAGCTGCATCGCCATTGCGAAGAGCAACAGCTTGCCCCACGTCTTTGCCATTCGTCAGTCTCCCCGTTTGAGGAGACAATGACAGCGTTGGATTTATTTGACGCAAAAACCCGAAGTAGACATTGAGTAAAAGCTCAATAGAATACGCGTAAAATTTGACCTATTTTAATATAAAATCGTTCAGGTCTCGGCGTAAACCCGCGGTGTCGGGGCGCGGATTTCCGGGTGGAGCCGTGGATTTGCTGCGTGCCGCTACAAGCTGGAGAGGCAGGCGGAACGCCGGCAACAAAAAACCGGCCGCGCAGGGCCGGTTCGTTTTTGCTGCCTGTTGCCGATCGTTCAGGCGCGCGGGGCGTTGAACTCGGAATCGAGCGTTTCCGGGCGTTGGATGACGGCGAATTCGATGGCAACGCCATCCTCGAAATGACGCACCACCTGGCCACGCATGGTGCCCAGCATGACCTGGATGCCGAGCGCCGGCTTGACGTCGATCTCGACCGCCGCGCCCGACAGCGACAGGTCGATGATGCGGCACTGATACTGGCGCCCATCGGTGAGCTGCAGCACGCTTGTCGGGTTGCGCGGCGCCACGCGTTCGTGGCGGCGGTCTTCCGGCAGGTCGAGTTCATGCTTGTTGGCGAGCCAGGTCAACTGCGCGGCCAGTTTGTCCTTCTTGCGATCCGAGGCAATGACGGTCATGGCAAAGCCGTCCTGCGAAGTGCGCGTCACCACGCCCTCGATGCGGCCGATATGATCGATATAGGCAATGATTTTTTCGCCCGGCATGCCGACGCGCTCGGTGCGCAACGCGACATTGCCCGGTGACATATCGACGACCTGGCAAGGGTGTTCGGTGCGGTCCTCCAGCATGAAGCGCCCGTAGATCTTGACCCGGACGCGCTGAAAGTTACGCCTTTCGGCGCGGGACGGTGCGTATTCGACCGCCGCTGACCTCATGACTGCCTACACCCCGTTGGCATTCCCGCGTCGTGCGTGGAATCTCGGCCAAAACTACAGCCAAGCAGGTTAACAAAGGAGAAAAGTGGGTCGCCGATAGTTAAGATTAGCGCCGGCTTGGAGACTATTGCTCGCGCCCGCCGTCGAACACGACGAGGTGGCGGATACGGCGCGACCGACCGAGCGCCGAGATGGTCTCCGGCGCTTCGAGTTCGGGAGCCAACGACGGAACGGATATTTCCGGCCGGTTTTTCAGGAACATCGGTTCCTTGTCGGGATCGATGACCCGGATGGCGTCGATCAGCGCGTCGGTGATCGGGTCGGCGCCCAGCCAGAACGGCTTTTCCACGGCGCTGATGACGCCGAGGCAGCGCGGGTTCTCGACGCCGCCATCGAGCGGCAGCGCAAGCAGTTCGAAGTGGTTGGAACGGCCGTTGCGGCTGAATCCCTCATAAGTGATCGACACCACGGATTTCTGCTCGAAAACGCCGTGAATAAGGCGCGACACCAGCCGCTGGTCCTTCTCACGCCATAGCGAGGGGAACGAAAACCCCTTGAGCTCGCGGCCGTAGCCGGCGCAAAGCCTGGTGCCGGCAAGCCGGAACACCGCTTCGCCGCGCGTATCCCTTTCCAGGATGAAGGTGTCGGCCAAAAGCGCCTTGATGTCGGCCGGTTCGACCTCCGAACGCTTTGGGGCAGGACGTCCACCACGCAGGCGATTCCAATAATGGAACAGCGCGATTGATCCGTTCTGGTTCATGCTATGAAACTCCGCGCATTCTGCCGTCTGATGGTCCCATCGGTGAACAGAAAGGGCGCCCTCCGATGACCTACATGCGTTCCGGAGCAGGATGCGTGCCAGCGTCGTTAAGACTTGTTCACGGGTCGGGGACGTTAAGGTTAACAAACGGTTTACGTTGCGCGCACAGGCTCGCCATGGCACACCAAAACCACTCCAGAAGCGGTCGTTTCGCGACGACCAACAGCACTTCGGTCAATAGTTTTAGGGGAGCAGGGGGCTCGACCAGCCGTTCAAGGGAAACCTTGGACGGCTTCTTTTTGATTCGCGCCCCTGGTGATTCGCGGTTGTGATTCGTAGTTTGTGATTTGTCCGGGCATGGCCTAGATGCTCGCGACGACACGCAAATCCCTGGATCAGAGCATATGAGCGAACCGGCCGGCCCCTTGGAGACCGAACAGACCGCGGAGGCGCCGCCGCCGCGCCGCGAGCCGGTGTTCAACCTGCCACCGGTGGTGCTGGCGGTGATCGGCATCTGCGTTGCCATCTTCCTGCTGCAGCAATATGTGCTGACCGAAGAGCAGCAGATAACATTGCTCACCGACGGCGCCTTCATTCCGTTCCTCTATACCGGCCAATACGGTTTCGACTGGTTCCTCTTCACCCGTCCTTTCACCTATGCCTTCATGCATGGCGGCGTTGCCCACATTGCCATCAACATGGTTGCGCTGGCCGCCTTCGGGTCGCCGCTGGCCAACCGTCTCGGCTGGTTCTGGTTCGCCTTGTTTTTCGCCGCCACCGGGCTGGCCGCGGTGGTGCTGTTCTGGGCGGTCCATCCATACGGCGAAGCACCGCTGGTCGGCGCTTCCGGGGCGATATCGGGCATGATGGGTGCGGCGGCTCGCTTCGGGTTCCGTACCGACCGCTCCTCCGGCAGGGCGGCCTTTGCCGGTCCCGTGCTGCCGATCGCAATCGTTTTGCGCATGCGCGGCGTCGTCAATTTTCTCGGCGCCTGGATGGTCATCAATCTCGCCACCGGCCTTTACGGTCTCGGGCTCGGAGAGCCCGGCCAGATCGCCTGGGAAGCGCACATTGGCGGCCTCGTCGCAGGCTTCTTCGGGTTGCGCTGGTTCGACCGGCGCTGGCGGGCGCCTGAATGGGAGATCCCCGACGACCAGCGCACCCCCGACTAGCGCACTCTATTGGCAGCCCACTGGCACACCCCACTGGCACACCCCACTGGCACACTTGAAAAGCAACCGATCACGGCGCACGATGTTCACTCTTATGTGAAGCCGGTCAGGGCGGGAGCTGGCTAGCCAAGCAGGAGGAGGAGGACGCCATGACGGTTAAGGCAATTCTCGAGAGAAAAGGCCATGACGTGTTCACGCTCGGGCCGAATGTAAAGCTCAGCGAAGCCATTCGAATCCTGGCCGACCACAAGATCGGTGCACTGGTCATCACCAATGGCGATCGCAAGATCGTCGGCATCCTTTCCGAGCGTGACATCGTGCGGGTCGTCGCCAGGGAAGGCGCTGCCGCACTTGATATAACGGTACGCTCGGCGATGACGCCGAAAGTGAAGATCTGCAACGAGAACCACACGGTCAACGAGGTGATGGAGATCATGACCAAAGGCCGTTTCCGCCATCTGCCGGTGGAAAAGGATGGGCTGCTCGACGGCATCGTGTCGATCGGCGACGTGGTCAAGCGCCGCATCGAGGATGTCGAGCGCGAGGCCGACGAAATCAGGGCCTATATCGCAACGGCCTGACCTGACGAAGAAACCGCCGACCGAATACCGGCCGGCGGCGTTCATTCTATCGGTTGCCGAGCGGCCGAAAGGGGCTGAAAAGACCAGCCCGCTGCTCTGCGCTGCTTTGGGCGCTTGTCTCGCGAAGCGGTTTGCACTAGCGAAGACCGATACCCAAATTCGCGAAAATCGCAGTTTTCGCGAGCCAAAAGCGCAGGCCACCATGACCCTTATCGATACCCGCACGCCCGATGCCAAACGTTTTATTCCCGGCGCTACCGGCGATTGGGAGATCATCATCGGCCTCGAGGTTCATGCGCAGGTGACCTCGGAAGCAAAGCTGTTTTCCGGGGCGTCGACGACTTTCGGCGCGGCGCCCAACGCCAATGTCAGCCTCGTCGACGCGGCCATGCCCGGCATGCTGCCGGTCATCAATGAGGAATGCGTCAAGCAGGCGATCCGCACCGGCCTCGGATTGAAGGCGCAGATCAACCACAAGTCGGTGTTCGACCGGAAAAACTATTTCTATCCCGACCTGCCGCAGGGTTACCAGATATCGCAGTTCAAGCAGCCGATCGTCGGCGAAGGCACGATCGTCATTTCGGTCGGTCCCGACCGGCAGGGCGAGTTCGAGGACATCGAGATCGGCATCGAGCGCCTGCACCTGGAGCAGGACGCCGGCAAGTCGATGCACGATCAGCATCCCACCATGTCCTATGTCGATCTCAACCGCTCCGGCGTGGCGCTGATGGAGATTGTCTCCAAGCCCGACATGCGCTCCGCCGACGAGGCCAAGGCGTATGTCACCAAGCTGCGCACCATCGTGCGCTATCTCGGCACTTGCGACGGCAACATGGACGAAGGTTCGATGCGCGCCGACGTCAACGTCTCCGTTCGCAGGCCCGGCGGCGAATTCGGTACGCGCTGTGAGATCAAGAACGTCAACTCGATCCGCTTCATCGGCCAGGCCATCGAGTTCGAGGCGCGCCGCCAGATCGCCATCCTCGAGGATGGCGGCAAGATCGACCAGGAAACCAGGCTGTTCGACGCCGTCAAAGGCGAGACGCGCTCGATGCGCAGCAAGGAAGAGGCGCATGACTACCGCTACTTCCCCGATCCCGACCTTTTGCCGCTGGAATTCGACCAGGCCTATGTCGACGCGCTGGCCAAGGAGTTGCCGGAACTGCCCGACGACAAGAAGGCGCGCCTGATCTCCTCACTTGGCCTGTCGACCTACGACGCCTCGATCCTGGTGTCGGAAAAGCCGATCGCCGACTATTTCGAGCAGGTGGCCTCGGGCCGCGACGGCAAGCTTGCCGCCAACTGGGTCATCAATGACCTGCTCGGCCAGCTTAACAAGGCCGGCAAGGACATTGAAAATGCTCCTGTAACACCGGAGCAGCTCGGTGCCGTGATCGACCTGATCAAGGAAGGCACCATCTCCGGCAAGATCGCCAAGGATCTGTTCGAGATCGTTTGGAACGAGGGCGGCGATCCGCGCCAGCTGGTCGAAAGCCGCGGCATGAAGCAGGTCACGGACACCGGCGCCATCGAGAAGGCGGTCGACGAAGTCATAGCCGCCAACCCCGACAAGGTCGAGCAGGCTCGCGCCAAGCCGACCATGGCCGGCTGGTTCGTCGGCCAGGTGATGAAAGCCACCGGCGGCAAGGCCAACCCGCAGGCGGTCAACGATCTGGTCAAGGCCAAGCTCGGTATCGAATAGAACAATGTTCGTCCGCACCGCCAGCGAACGTGACCTTGCCGCCGTCCGCGCGCTGCTGGTCGAAACCTGGCACGCAACCTACGACGCGATCTATGGCGCCCAGCGGGTGATCGAAATTACCGACGACTGGCATTCGATCGCCTCGCTCAAGGCGCGGCTGACAAGGCCGAACTCGGAATTCCTGGTCGCCGATGACGGCAAGCGTATCGGCGGCATGGCTTTTGCCGCCGCAACGGCGGATGCGAAGATCGTGTTGCTGAACCAGCTCTATGTACTGCCGGCCTGCCAGCGGCAAGGCATCGGCCAGGCCTTGCTGGACGAGGTCGAAGCCAGCTTTCCCGAGGCAAACACTTTGCGGGTCGAGGTGGAACAGGCCAACGTGCCGGCCATCGCCTTCTACCGTTCGAAGGGATTTTTGCCGGCCGGCAGCACCGCCGATTGCGGCGGCGGTTCGGGGTTGCCGGCGCTGATCTTCGAGAAACCGCTGGGATAGGCGTCCGACGAAACGTTCAGTGCTGTCCTTTCAGGACGACCAGATAGCCGCGTTCCACCGGCTGCCGGAAGGCGATCTGTTCGGATGTGCCCGGATCTTTCGATTGCTTTTCGATGACGTAGCCGCCGGGATGAGACTTGAGCCATTCCTCAGGCTTGTCGGCGTTCTCGAATGGCTTCTCTATTCGCCCAAGGAAACCGACCTCGCCCTGATAGTCGTAAGCGACGGCCCAGTCGGCGTCCTTTCGTTCGTCGATGAAGCTCGCCAGCGGCGTGAGATCGTAGCGTTTGAACACGGTCGCCGAGGCGGCGGCGTGGCCGATGGCGAAAAGGGCAAGCATGACAAAGGCCGTCGCCCTCAGCCTGGCGACTGAAATCTCAGCCATGAAGTAGCCCAGCAGAATGGTCGCGAAGGGTAGTGCCGGCACGACATAGTGCGGCTGCTTGCCGGATATGGCGCTGAAGACCAGCAGCACCGCAATGAACGAGAACGACAGCAGGCGCAGGGCACGCAGATCCGGGGATTTGGTGTCGATCAGGCTGCGTATCCGGGCAACCGGCCTCAGCCGCCACACCGGGGGGATAAAGGCCCAGGGCACGAACATGAGCGGCAACAGCATCAGGTAAAAGTAAAACGGCCGGCTATGCGAATTGTGCAGGCTTCCGGTAACCCGACCCGCCGACTGGTTCCAGACGAGGTCGTAGACGAAACTGCCCTTGGTCAGGATGGTCGCGGGCGCCAGCCATATGGCGACCGGGACAAGGGCGGCGAGAATTGCCAGGCCGGCTCCGGCAAAGAACTGCAAAGGGGCAAGGCCGGCTCGCCGGTCACGCCAGAGGGGATAGAGTAGGACGGGCGCGCCGATGTGAATGAGCACGACCGGGCCTTTGGCCAGCACGCCGAGCCCGATGAACAGACCCGCCAGCACCGCCTGCCACCGGTTGCCGGTCCTGGCGAAGCCCAGCAACGACAGCAGTGCGGCGACCACGCAGGCCGTCAAAAGCATGTCGAACAGGATCAGGGTCGAATAGATGACAAAGACGGTGCTGCCGGCCACCAGCCAGGGGATGCGACTGGCGATGTCCGGGCGCTCGGGAAACAGGGTTTTGGCCAGAAGCGTCGTCAGCCAGATGACCAGCGACGAGGCGGCGAAGATGACGAGCATCGCCGCCGCGCGGCTCACACCGAAGATGTTCCAAGAGAGATCGATGAGCCAGAACAACAGCGGCGGCTTCTGCAGATAGGGCGCAAAGTTCATCGTCGGTACGAAGACATGTCCACCGAGATACATCTCCCAGGCGACGCTGAGATAGCGCGTCTCATCGACCGGCAGTAGCGGACGGAAAGCGAGCGCGATGCAAAGCAGGGCCAGCAGGAAGAGGTAAGGCAGCAGCCGTTCAATTCGTGTCGGTATCAAGTTCGGGGACCGCCCAGGAAATGGTTTCCACGTCCGGTCGTGCACGATGCACCGTCTCCGGACCGGAGCAGAACCGCACCATGATTTTGGCCGAATTGCAACGATGCCGGCTTGGTATTGTGGATTACGCCTGCGTACCGGCAAATAGTTGAAAAATTTGACGATTGGCTCCGAGTATGGCTTCAGGCCGAGCGCAGCGGCGGCGTCAATTCGCGCATCAGGAGTTCCAGCTCTCGCTGATCGCCGGTGGCGGTCTTGTCGAAGATCGTCGCCAGCTGTGATTTGACGGTGCCGTCCGAGACGCCGCTGGCAGCCGCGATTTCACGCCGTGTCAGCCCGGCGGCGACATGGCCGGCGACACGCTTTTCCGCTGCGGTCAGTCCGAACAGCGCAGCGATCGCTTCCAGCGCCGGCACTGAGGCGGCGCCGGCGGCGGCAATGAAGATGGCCGCGGCGGCGCGCGGCGATATGCGGGCCGAAATGTCGCGTCGCGCCAGAGGCATGACATGCGCCACCGCCGGAGACATGGCCTTCACCAGCGGAATGTTGATGCCGGACGGTCCGAGCGCGAATTCGTCGCGCGTGCCGAGCTGGACGGCGCGGCCGATGGCGGTGTTGGCGTTGGCATAAGCGAAGGACAGCTGGCCGCGCACCGAGGACACTGAGGCGGTTTCGGTGAGCAGGGCTTCGGCTGCCGGATTGGCGAAAATGATCTGCATATCGTCGGCGACGATCAGCACTGGATGGTCGAGGCTCTCAAGGATCGAGCGAAAGATGTCGGCCTTGCGCCGCTCGGCCTCGAACAGGTCGCCGATGGTCACCGCACGCCGGACATGGGGGGCGAGCCTGGACATCAGGTCGATATCCCTGGCTGAAATCTGGGGCCTGTCCTTGTCGGTAACCACCATCAGCGTGCCGGTGCGCGCCGGCTGCTTCATCAGCGCCACCCAGAAGAAATCGTCGAGACGGTTGGGTTCCACCCACTCGCGCACGATGCGGCTTTCGAGCCAGTTCTGGCGGGCGTCAGGGCCTTGCAGGGCGTAGACGCTATCGACGGTGAACGGCATGTCGATTTCCATCTTCGGCACCGCCTTGAAGAAGGGCACCTCGCAGGCGTAGTCGCGCTGCAGCGGCTCAAGCAGGACCGGATCGCCGCAGGAAGTCGAAAACCGGGCCGAGTTTCTCGCCGTATCGACGACCGCCAGCATGGCAAGCCGGCCGAGCGCCAATTTGCAGATTGATTCAAGCGTCGATGGCCAACGGCCGACATCGGCAATCGAATCGTAAATCGCTTCGACGATCTGCGGCAGGGCGCGACCGAATATGTTGGCCTGGACAGACACGTAGAGCCTCGTAAGGATTGCAGCATAGTGGCAGGTCACACACTGTCTCCGCCTTAGGTCGCACACAACATAGTCGGCCTGGTTACGTCTGTGAAACGTCTCACAGCGGCGTTCGGTGTATTGTGAGCGCTTACGGGCTGCCAGAACGTGCCTAATGAGCCGTTGTCTAAGAGCGCTCGGGCCGGGCTGCGATACAAATCAAAGTGAACCGAATTGGAATTTTTCAGGGAATAAATGAGGAAACTTCCACATTGTCGATCAACCTGGTTCTGCCAAGCCACGCCGCGGCAAGCAGGCGGCCATCGCCGTCACGCCGCCACGAGGTGAGCGTCAGGCTCTCGCGCGCGGCGACATAGTCGACGCTGTCGAAGCCTGCCTCGAGAAGCGCGGCAGTGGCTTTACCGGTCACGCCGTTTTCATCGGCACCGGCCGCGAGCGCTGCCGCCGTCTGGCGCAAGATGACATTGAGCTGTCGCGCGACGTCGAGTTCGGCGGCGTCGAGATAGGCGTTGCGCGACGACATTGCGAGGCCGTGCGCATCGCGCACGGTAGGCGCGCCGACGATGTTCACCGGAAGGTCGAGATCGCGGCAGAGCTTTCGGACGACGCAAAGCTGCTGGTAGTCTTTTTCGCCGAAGATGGCGTAGTCGGGCAGGGCTTGCAGAAAGAGCTTGGCCACGACCGTGGCGACGCCCTCGAAGAAGGTCGGCCTGAAATCCGATTCCAGGCCAGAAGACGGGCCGCCCACCGAAATTTTTGTGGCAAAGCCTGACGGGTACATTTCGGAAACCGTAGGCGTGAAGGCAAGCTGTGCGCCGGCCTCGGTCAGCCGGTCGAGATCGCGGGCCAGCTGCCGCGGATACTTGTCGAGATCTTCAGTGGGGGCGAACTGGGCCGGGTTGACGAAGATGGAGACGACGCAGCGATCGGCCGTTGCGAGCGCGGCCCCGACCAGCGAGATATGGCCGTCATGCAAAGCGCCCATGGTCGGCACCATGGCGACGCTCAGGCCTTCGCGCCGCCATTCGCGGATCTGCGCGCGAAGGCCGGGCACGGTGTCGACGACGAGCGGCTGGCTGATGGGGGGCCGGTTCATGCCTTGTCCTTGTCGCTCGCGGCTGAAAAGACGTGGCCCGGCCCGGGGAAGGTGCGGCTGCGCACCTCCGCCGCGTAGCGCGCGGCGGCATTGGCGACCACGCTGCGCAAATCGGCGTATTCCTTGACGAATTTCGGCACCCGGTCGACCGTCAGGCCGACCATGTCGTCGATGACCAGGATCTGGCCGTCGCAATCGCGGCTGGCGCCGATGCCGATGGTGGGAATGGCAATCCGCCGGGTGAGGTCGGTGGCAACGGCCTCGACCGTGCCTTCGATGACCAGCGAAAACGCGCCGGCCTTTGCGACCGCGTCGGCGTCGCGCATGAGCGCGGCCACATTCTCCGGGGTGCGGCCCTTGATCTTGTAGCCACCGTCCTTTTCCACCGATTGCGGCTGCAAGCCGATATGGCCCATCACAGGAATGCCGGCCGCGACGATTGCCGCGATCTGGAGGGCGACTTCGACGCCGCCTTCCAGCTTCACCGCCTGGCAGCCGGTTTCCTCAGAGATGCGGCGCGCCGAGGCAAGGGCTTGCGCGGCCGAAGTCTCGTAGCTGCCGGCCGGCATGTCGACCACCACGCAGGCCTTTGCCGAGCCGCGCATCACGGCCTGGCCATGGACGATCATCATTTCCAGTGACGCGCCAAGCGTGGTCTTGTGGCCATGCAGCACCATGGCAACGCTGTCGCCGACCAGGAGAAGGTCGACATGATCGTCGAGCAGGCGGGCGACGGGATAGGTGTAAGCGGTAAGGCATACGACCGGCACGCCGCCCTTGCGGGCGCGTATTATCTCCGCACTGATCCTGGCGACAGCTAAGGCCATTCCTCACCTCCCGCAGCCGGCGTTGACTACAGCGCCGCGCGTCCCGTGGACGCGCAAAGGAGGCTGTATCACTTTGGTTGCGCATGACCCCGAAAATCGATTTCGATTTTCGGGGTCATGCGGCAGCGCCGGGCGATGAGAGCTTCAGGAAGACGCAGCCGGCTTGGCAAGCGTCGGTTCGCAGGTGCGAAATGGATCGGCCAATGACCGAGCGTTTCGGCATGCCGTCAGTGCCGCAGGCGCCGCAAAACCCTTGCCTTCGCGGAGTCCTGACGCCATAAGCAGGAAGCAGGCACCGCCGTGCGCCCCGCGAGGATCTGAATGAAAACTTTCCTTCTGCAGTTTTTCACCTGGTGGAACCGCCAGACGCTGGGAACCCGTTTCCACACCTGGCGCCACGGCAACAAGGTCGGCCAGGACGCTGCCGGCAACGTCTACTACGAAGGCGGCGTCGATTCGGAAGGCCGCACCCGCCGCTGGGTCATCTACGCCAATTATTCGGAGGCGTCGGCGATCCCTCCGGGCTGGCACGGCTGGATGCATCACCGCGTCGATGTGGCGCCGCCAAGCGACGACTATCGGCCGCGCGAATGGGAAAAGGCGCATGAGCCGAACCTCACGGGAACACCGGCGGCTTATCGCCCGAAGGGTTCCGTGCTCACCAATCAGCACCGTCCGCAGGTGACGGGCGACTACGATGCGTGGACGCCTGGTTCTTGACCGCCGGCCGGTCCTTTGTCGCCACAATTGGCGTTTAGCTGCTTGCTGATATGACAACGGCGAATAGCCTTGGGCGTGACAGAATCACCCGGGCCCAAACCACCGGTATCTCCGCATGAACATTTTCAGCCTGACATCGATGGCCGGACTGGCGGCAATTGGCGCTATCGCCATGTTCCCGACAGCGTTTGCCGCGGCGCAGGCGCCTGCGGCAGCACCCGCAATCTCCGATCGCATCACCAATCCGGTCGCCGAATTTGCCGGCATCGACAAGATCACCGGCCGTATCATCACCTTCGATGTCTACATCGACGAAACCGTGCAGTTCGGCGCTTTGCAGGTGACGCCGCGCATCTGCTATTCGCGGCCGGAGAATGAAGAGCCGAAGACCGATTCCTTCGTCGAAGTCGACGAAATCACGCTCGACCGCAAGATCCGCCGCATCTTCACCGGCTGGATGTTCGCCGAGAGCCCCGGCCTAAACGCCGTCGAGCACGCCGTCTATGACGTCTGGCTAAAGGGCTGCAAGCAGAAGTCGGATGTGCCGCCGCCCGACGCGGCCAATGCCGAGACGCCCAAGGTCGACACGTCCAAGCCAAAGCCCGCCGCTGCTCCGGCCGCCGAACAGCCGGACCCCACGGAGCCTGACGCGACCAACACCAACTGATCCTCCGGAACCGTCATGGCCACCATGCGTTGGGCCATGGACGACCGCGCATTTGCGCGCTTGGAGGATATTCTGATGTCGGACAGCAAACGGATCACGGCCAGCAAAGACGACCTGCTCGAACTCGAAAAGGGGTTCTGGACGGGCGACGAAGCTTACTACGCCGCCAATGTCGACACAGAATGCCTGGTGGCATTTCCTGAGATGGCACAGGCAATGGACAATGCCGATCTGGCCAAGACCGCGACCAAGCCCAACCGCTGGCGCGACCTTCAGATTGACCTCAAGGGTATCATCGAGCCCGGCAGCGACATTATCATGCTGACCTATGAGGCTCATGCGACACGGGAAAACGGCGAGCCCTACGCGGCGCTGGTCAGCACTGGCTATGTCCACCGTGTCAACGGCTGGAAGATGATGTTCCATTCGCAGACGCCGATGGAAACCGCGAAGGGCTGACCCCTTTCACCGGTCGAGCCGGCTCGGCCGCTCGGTCTCCGATCAGGGATAAAAAACGGCTTCGCCCTTCAGCGCCTCGGCCAACATCTTCTCGTATTTGACGCGCGGCACGTCGACCGCGCCGAAGCGTTTGAGATGCTCAGTGGTGAATTGCGTGTCGAGCAGGGCAAAGCCGCGCGCCTTCAGCCGCTCGACCAGATGATACAGGCAGGTCTTGGACGCGTCGGTTTCCCGGGCGAACATGCTTTCGCCGAAGAACACGCGACCGAGCGAGACGCCATAGAGGCCGCCGACCAGCCGTTCCTCGCGCCATGCCTCGACCGAATGGCAGTGCCCCAGACGGTGCAGCTCGATATAGGCTTCGCGGATCGGCGCGTTGATCCAGGTCGAGCGGCGCTCCTCGCGCTTTTCGGCGCAGCCGTCGATCGTCGCCTCGAAATCGAAATCGAAGCGGATGTCGAACGGGTGCTTGCGAATTGTCTTCCGCAAGCTCTTCGGCGTGTGGAAGCCATCGAGCGGTATGATGCCGCGCGTCTCCGGCCGCACCCAGAACACTTCCGGGTCGGAAGCGCTCTCGGCCATCGGGAAGACGCCCGAGGCATAGGCCTTGAGCAACAGGTCGGTCGGAATGCGATAGCCGGGAGCGTAAGGACGGGTCATCGCGGCATCATAGCGGCAAGTCGGGCGCTATTCCTCTTTGGCCAGATACTTTTCCAGCCAGTGGATGTCGTAGTCGCCATTGGCGATATCGGCATTGCCGACCAGGTCGCGAAACAGCGGCAGCGTCGTCTTGATGCCATCGACGACGAACTCGTCGAGCGCCCGGCGCAGCCGCATCATGCATTCGACGCGGTTGCGGCCGTGCACGATCAGCTTGCCGATCAGGCTGTCATAATAGGGCGGGATTTTGTAGCCGGAATAGACACCGGAATCGACGCGGATGCCCAGACCGCCAGGCGTGTGGAAATGCGTAATCGTGCCGGGCGAAGGCGTGAAGGTGCGCGGGTCCTCGGCATTGATGCGGCATTCTATGGCGTGGCCGTTGAACTTGATGTCCTCCTGGCGCACCGAAAGCCCGCCGCCGGAGGCAACGCGGATCTGTTCGTGGACGAGATCGATGCCGGTGATCGCCTCCGTCACCGGATGCTCGACCTGCAGCCGCGTGTTCATCTCGATGAAGTAGAACTCGCCATTCTCGTACAGGAATTCGATGGTGCCTGCGCCGGAGTAGCCGAGGTCGGCGATGGCCTTGGCACAGATATTGCCGATGCGGGCGCGCTCCTCGGCGTTGAGGGCCGGCGAGGGCGCCTCTTCCCAGACTTTCTGGTGGCGGCGTTGCAGCGAACAGTCGCGCTCGCCGAAATGCACGCCGCGGCCGGCGCCGTCGCCGAATACCTGCACCTCGATGTGGCGCGGCTTTTCCAAGTATTTCTCGATGTAGACGGCATCGTCGCCGAAGGCGGCTCCCGCTTCCGTGCTCGCTGTATGCAAGGCGATCTCAAGGTCAGCCTCGGTAAGGGCGACCTTCATACCGCGCCCGCCACCGCCTGCCGATGCCTTGATGATCACGGGGTAGCCGATCTCGGCGGCAATGCGCCTGGCTTCCTTTTGATCGGTGACGGCGCCGTCGGAGCCCGGCACAACCGGAATGCCGAGCCGCTTTGCGGTGCGCTTGGCCTCGATCTTGTCGCCCATGATGCGGATGTGGTCGCCCGACGGGCCGATGAAGGTGATGTTGTGGGCGGCGAGAATGTCGGCGAACTTGGCGTTTTCCGACAGGAAGCCATAGCCCGGATGCACGGCATCGGCGCCTGTGATCTCGCAGGCTGCGACGATCTGGTGGATGTTGAGATAGCTGTCGCGCGACGGCGGCGGACCGATGCACACGCTTTCGTCGGCGAGCCTGACATGCATGGCGTCAGCGTCGGCGGTCGAATGCACGACCACGGTCTGGATGCCGAGTTCCTTGCAGGCGCGCAGCACCCGAAGCGCGATTTCGCCGCGGTTGGCGATGAGGATCTTCTGGAACATCCGGCCCGCTCTACTCGATCACGACGAGCGGCATGCCGTACTCGACCGGCTGGCCGTCCTCGAACAGGATCGCCGTCACCGTGCCGGCGCGCGGCGAAGGGATCTGGTTCATCGTCTTCATCGCCTCGATGATCAGCAGCGTCTGGCCTTCCTTGACCTTCTGGCCGACTTCGATGAAGGCCTTGGCGTCGGGCGAGGGCGCGAGATAGGCGGTGCCGACCATCGGCGAGGGGACCGCGTTCTTGGACGGGTCGGCCACTGCTGGTGCGGCAGCCGCGCCCGCCGCGGGCTGCTGCGCTGCCGGAGCATAACCGGCCTGCGGGGCGGCGATGGCGTGGACGGCCGGCGCCTGGCGCGACACGCGCACCTTCAGGTCGCCGAGCTCGACTTCGATCTCGGTGAGATTGGTGTCGTTCAGTATGCCCGCGAGATCGCGGATCAGTTGCTGGTCAACACCGGTCTTCTTTATCGACATTTTCGAGCCTTCTGTTTGTGGGCCGGTCATAAGCGTGCCGCCAGCGCCTGCAGCGCCAGCGAGTAGCCAAGCGGCCCGAACCCGCAGATCATGCCGACAGCGACCGGCGCGACCATGGAGACGTGGCGGAATGGTTCCCGCGCGTGGATGTTGGAGAGGTGAACTTCGGCGACCGGCAGCGGCGCGACAGCGCGGATGGCGTCGTGAATGGCAATCGAGGTGTGGCTGTAGGCACCCGGATTGATGACGATGCCGGCTGCCTTGTCGCCGGCTTCCTGGATCCAGTCGACGAGGTCGCCCTCATGGTTCGACTGGCGAAAATCAATCTCGAGGCCAAGCGCGGCGCCCGCCTGCTTGCAGTCGTCGGCGATCGCGGCAAGCGTCTTGCCGCCATAGATGCCCGGCTCGCGCTTGCCGAGCGCGTTCAGGTTGGGGCCGTTCAGGACGAAAATCGTTTTCAAAAATGCCGACCTTTTCCGACGCCGGCCTCAAGCCGGCGCGCAGGGCCTTCTATAATGGGCATAGCCGCCCGCGGAAAGAGCACAAGTGCCATCTTTCACTGTCCACAACAGGCGGAAATGTGCCCGTGAGAAATAGGCTCGCGTGCAAGATCAGAGCGCGGCTTTCGCCGCCTCGATCTTTTCAGCCAGCACTTCCTGGCCGAGCGCCCCGAACACCACCTCATTGCCGACCACGTAGGAAGGCGTTCCGGTGATGGCCAGCTTGTTGGCGAGGTCGAAGGTCTTGGAGAAAGCCTCGGTGATGGTCGGATCCTTCATCTTCTCGCGCAATTTCGCCTCATCGGCGCCTAGCGACAGCGCAACCTTGATGGCCGCCGCCTCGGTGGCGCGGCCCTGGCCGCCGAGCAGGGCGTTGTGGAACTCGCCGTATTTCTCCGGATGCATCAGGTGGAAAGCCATCGAGACGACGCTGGCCTTTTGCGAATCCGGCCCGAGGATCGGGAATTCCTTGAGCACGAAGCGCAGCTCCGGATCGGCCTTTGTCAGAGCCTGCATGTCGTCGATGGCGCGTTTGCAGAAGCCGCAATTGTAGTCGTAGAATTCGACGATGGTGACCTTGCCCTTCGGATTGCCGACGACGCCGTCGAAGGTCGAGTTGAAAATCTCGGACTTGGCCTTCTCGATGACGCCGAGGCTGGCTATGCGCTGCTCTTCCTTCTGCTTGGCCTCGAGCGCCTCCTGCACTTCGAGCAGCACTTCGGGGTTCTTCAGGAGATAGTCGCGGATAATGCCCTCGACCTCAGTGCGATCGATCTTGGTGTCGGCAGAGGCGGTTTGCACGGTCTGCGCCGCGCCGGCCTTGGCCACCTGCGGACTGCCGGCGACGAACCCGAAAGCGAGCATGGCAAGAGCAGCCGCCACTCCCGTCGTGCCGAGCAATATTGCCTTGTTCATCGTCTCATCCTCTTTACCGGTTCCGGTCTATCCTAGTCGCCGCGGGCGACCGGAAGGTTCATTTCTTGAGTTTGCCTGAAGGGTTGTAGTTTATGATGTCCTGCGCCCGAATCCAGCCGGGTTCGCCACGCTTCAAGTCCTTTTGCGCGCGCATGGCGAAAATTTTCGCATTCTTGTAATCGCCGGAATAGAAATGGCCCTCGGCGGTGGCGAGTTCCGCCGCCGGAATGTTGCCAAGCTCGCCATAGGCCTGGGCGAGATAGCGGTATCCGACCGTGTTTTCCTTGTCGCGCCCGAGGCCGTTGTTGATCTGCACCACCGCCTTCTTCAGCGAATCGGGCGTGCCGATGGCCATCAGCGCCTGGCCGAGAGAAACGGGCAACAGGCCCGACCTCACCGGATCGAGGCTGACCGCCTTGGCATAGGCGTCCGCGGCGTCCTTGGGCTTGTTGGCCTTCATCAGTATGTCGCCGCGCATTTCCTGGAAGTAGGGGTTCTTCGGCTGTTCCTTGATCAGTGCATTGGCCTTGGTCAGCGCCGCACCCAGATTGCCGTAGAGATAGGCCATCTGCGCTTCGCCATAGCGCGAGGCGAGGCTGCCCGGGGCCTTGCGGATCAGCCGCGTGGCCGCGGCCTGGCCGCCCATATAGGCGGCGATCTTGATGCGCATCATGTCGTGCCGCTGCTGCAGTGCCGGCGGATCGACCTTGTCGACGTTAGGGCTCTGCTTGACCAGCACTTCGAGATTGGCGATGCGCTCCTGCGGCATCGGGTGGCTGATGCGGTAGGGATCGACCTGCGTGCCGGAAAGCGACAGCGCGCTCTGGAAGCGGGCGAAGGTCTTCAGCATGCCCATGCCGGACTGGCCGGTGGCATTGAGATAGGTGATGGCAGAGCGGTCGGCGGTCGACTCTTCGGTGCGCTGGTAGGCAAGAATGCTGCGCTGCGCCATCTCGCCGCCGCCCGCGGCGACACCCATGCCGGCGCCGGCAAGGCCGCGGCTGTTGGTGGTGGCGCCGGCAACGATGGCGCCGGCGCCAAGCAGCGTGGCGATGATGGCCATGGTCTTGGCGCGCTCGAGCTGGTCGCGCAATTTCTGCTGATGGCCGCCTGCGATGTGGCCGGCCTCATGGGCGATGACGCCGATGATCTCGTTGGGCGTTTCGGCCTGCATCAGCGCGCCGGTGTTGATGAACAGCCGGCGCCCGGTAACGAAGGCGTTGAAGCTCTGATCGTTGACCAGAACGATATCGACACCGTCATTGGCAAGACCGGCCGCCTTGAAGATCGGCCGCGCATAGTCGCGCACCAGCGCCTCGATCTCGGCATCGCGCACGACCGGCACCGCCTGGGCGAAGGCCGTCACCGAGACGGTGACAGCGATGGCGGCCGCAAGCAAAAGCGTCGCGAAGCCGCGCGCTGTCTTCCCGATGGAAGATTTGGACATCGTCGATTTGGGTCGGCTCAGCATGAGGTACACTGGTAAACGAGCGGGCGAACGATGAAAAGTCACGGCACCGAAACTAGGCGAACTTGTGATCCTCACATCAATCGGGCATTTGTGCGGCGCTGCCGCCGGTTCATGGCTTCGAGCGGCGGGCCGGACGGAGGTCAATTGGTAGTTTCGCTGTCGCGCCGCGGTGAAGTCGAGCCGTTTCACGCCATGGACATTCTGGCCGAAGCCAACCGGCTGAAGGCGACGGGCGTGCCTGTCGTCTCCATGGCCGTCGGCCAGCCATCCGATCCGGCGCCCGTGGGCGTGAGGGAAGCAGCCGCAAATGCGCTGAGGATCGGACGCATCGGCTATACCGACACGCTCGGTCTGGCGGATCTGCGCAAGGCGATCGCCACGCATTATGGCGACCATTACGGGATCGATGTCGCGCCGAACCGGATCGCCGTGACCACGGGATCGTCGGCCGCCTTCAATCTGGCATTCCTGGCGATGTTCGATCCCGGCGACCGCGTCGCCATCGCAGCACCCGGCTATCCGGCCTACCGCAACATCATGGCCGCGCTCGGCATCGAGATCGTCGAGATCGAGCTCGGCACGGACGCCTACCTGCACGCCGAGCATTTGAAATCGGCGCACCAGGAAAAACCGCTGAAGGGCGTGTTGTTCGCCAGCCCGGCCAATCCGACAGGTGCGGTCATTCCCGTCGACGAGTTGTCCGCACTGGTGAGGACAGCCGAAGAACTCGGCATCGCGGTGATATCGGACGAAATCTATCATCGGCTGGCCTATGCCGCGCCCGACACCACTGCGCTGGCCCATGGCTCAGGCGTGACGGTGATCAATTCCTTCTCGAAATATTATTGCATGACCGGCTGGCGCATTGGCTGGATGGTGCTGCCGGAAGCTCTGGTGAGGCCGATCGAGCGCATCGCCCAGAGCCTCTACATCTCGCCGCCGGAACTGTCGCAGATCGCGGCGATCGAAGCCTTCAAGGCGACGCAAGAGCTGGAAGCGGTAAAGGCGCGCTACGCCTGGAACCGCGAGCTGTTGATGCGGTGCCTGCCGGAACTCGGATTTCCCTTGGCGGCGCCGATGGACGGCGCCTTCTACGCTTTCTGCGATGTTACCCGGCATACCAATGACAGCATGGCCTTTGCGCGCAAGATGCTGGCCGAGGCGCATGTGGCGGCGACGCCCGGCCGCGATTTCGATCCACTTCAGGGCCACCGCACGATGCGCTTTTCCTATGCCGGCAGCCATGACGACATGGTCGAGGCGATGGCGCGCATCGAGCGCTGGCTGAAATAGCGGGGACGAGCATGCCGGATCTTGAACAAGCGCTGGCCGATGTCGCCGGCGAGATGGCCGAGCGCACCGATCGCGGTGAGGTCGCCACCTACATTCCGCAGCTCGGCAAGGTCGATCCGAACAAATTCGGCATTGCCGCCGTAACCAATGACGGCCGCGTGCTAGATCGCCGGCGACGCCGACCAGGCGTTTTCGATCCAGTCCATCTCCAAGGTGTTTACGCTTACGTTGGCGCTCGGCAATGTCGGCGACGCGCTGTGGCAGCGTGTCGGACGCGAGCCGTCGGGCAATCCGTTCAACTCGATCGTGCAACTCGAGCATGAGAACGGCATTCCGCGCAATCCGTTCATCAATGCCGGCGCCATCGTCGTCTCCGACATACTGCTTGCCGGCCACCAGCCGCGCGAGGCGATCGGCGAAATCCTGCGCTTCATCCAGTTCCTTGCCGATGACGAAACCATCATCATCGACCGCGAGGTCGCGGCTTCCGAACGCGCCACCGGCTATCGCAACTTCGCGCTTGCCAACTACATGAAATCCTTCGGCAATCTCAACCATGCACCCGAGCTGTCGCTGGGCGTGTACTTCCACCATTGCGCGATCGCCATGAGCTGCCGGCAATTGGCGCTGGCCGGCCGCTTCCTCGCCAATGGCGGCAGAAACCCGGCAACCGGGCACTCCGTGGTGTCTGCCGAGCGGGCGCGGCGCATCGGCGCCATGATGCTGACCTGCGGCCACTATGACGGTTCCGGCGATTTCGCCTTCCGTGTCGGCATTCCCGGCAAAAGCGGCGTCGGCGGTGGCATATTGGGGATCGTGCCGGGTGTTGCTTCGCTCGCCGTATGGTCGCCGGGCTTGAACGCCAACGGCAATTCCAAGCTGGGGTCGATCGCCTTGGAAAAACTGGCCAGGATGATGAACTGGTCGATTTTCGCCCCCTGACGCCTTCCATCATTCGCGCATGAAAAAATCCCGCGCCGTGGTTTGAACGGCGCGGGATTTTTGTCAGGAACCTATCTTAATCGGCTGAATAGCTTAGAAAAAGCCCTTCCGCTGCCACCAGCCGGCGCGCTTCGGCTTTTCCTCGGCCTTTGCCTCGTCGGCAACGCTGGAGGAAACCACCGGCACCGCGGAGGTATCCGCGGCCACGGCTTTGCGCCGTGACGGGCGAGCCTTGGCGGGCTCGTCGTCGACGGTCGTTTCCGTGGCGGCATCGGCCGCAGCGGGGGCGGCAGCTTCGACGGCAGCTTCCGGTGCAGCCTCGGCCGCCGTCTCATCGGCGACTTCCACCACAGCCTTCTTTGCCCTTGAAGCGCGCTTCTTCTTCGGCTTTTCGGCTGGAGCGTCGTCGTTCGCCGCGGCGGGAGCCGCTGCTTCTTCAACCGCTACGGCTGCTACGGGCTCGCTTGCGGCCGTTCCGACTTCAGCGGCCTCGGCCACCGAGGCGGTTTCGCCGGCTTCGGTCTCCGTGCCGTCTTCGCGACGATTGCGCTTGCCGCCGCGCTTGCCGCGACGGCGCTTCTTGCCCTGGGCGTCATCTGATGCTTCCACCGTTTCGACGGCGCCAACCTGGGCTTCGTCTTGCTGTGTTGCATCGTCATCGCCTGGTTCAGCGGCAAAGTCGTCGCTTGCCGCCGAAACCGAAGCACCTTCGGCGCCATGCTCGCGATCGCCATGTTCGCGTTCGCGATCCTTGCCGCCGCGCCGCCTGCGGCGCTTGCGACGCTTGCGGTCGCGGCCTTCGCCGTCCTCAGCCGATCTCGGCTGCTGCTGCTGCGATTGCGGCTGCGCCTGGCGCGGCTGCTCGGCCTGTACCACAACCTCGTCGTCTTCCTCCTCGATGACGATCTCGTCCTCGGGCTCTTCCGGCTCGACATAGGCCGGGAAGGTTCGCGCTTCGACAAAGCCTTCCGGCTTTTCGGCAATGGCGCCGCGGAAGATCGCGTAGTGCTGCACACCGACCGTATCATCGGCCTCGACGGTGATGGTCAGGCCAAAGCGGCTTTCGAGTTCCACCAGCGTGCCGCGCTTGTGGTTGAGCACATAGAGAGCGGTCGCCGCCGGGGTCCGCACCGTGATGTGGCTGCGCGAATCCTTGAGCAGGAATTCCTCGATCGCCCGCACCACCATAAGCGCCACCGACGAATCGGAGCGCACATGGCCGGTGCCGCCGCAATGCGGGCAGGGCTTCATGGTTGATTCCAGCACGCTGGCGCGGATGCGCTGGCGCGACATCTCCATCAGACCGAAATGCGAGATGCGGCCGACTTGGATGCGGGCTCGGTCGTTCTTGAGGTGATCCTTCAGCCGCTTCTCGACGGAGCGGTTGTTGCGGTTCTCCTCCATGTCGATGAAGTCGATGACGATCAGGCCGGCGAGATCGCGCAGCCTTAATTGCCTGGCGACTTCTTCCGCCGCTTCAAGGTTGGTGTGGAGAGCGGTGTCCTCGATCGAGTGCTCCTTGGTGGAGCGGCCCGAATTGACGTCGATGGCGACCAGCGCCTCGGTCTGGTTGATGATGATATAGCCGCCGCTCTTCAGCGTCACCTGGGGCTGCAGCATGCGGTCGAGCTGCGCCTCGATCCCGTTGCGCACGAAGATCGGCGTCGTGTCGCGGAACGGCTGAACCACCTTGGCGTGGCTCGGCATCAGCATGCGCATGAAATCCTTGGCCTCGCGGTAGCCTTCCTCGCCGGAGACAAGAATCTCGTCAATATCCTTGTTGTAGAGGTCGCGCACCGAGCGCTTGATCAGGCTGCCTTCCTCATAGACGAGGGCAGGGGCGGTGGATTGCAGCGTCAGATTGCGGACGTTTTCCCAAAGCCGCATCAGATATTCGTAGTCGCGCTTGATTTCCGCCTTGGTGCGGCTTTCGCCGGCGGTGCGCAGGATGACGCCCATGCCCTGCGGCACTTCGAGATCGGCAACGACCTCCTTGAGGCGCTTGCGGTCGACGGCACTGGTGATCTTGCGCGAAATGCCGCCGCCGCGTGCGGTGTTGGGCATCAGCACGGAATAGCGGCCGGCAAGCGACAGATAGGTGGTGAGCGCAGCGCCCTTGTTGCCGCGCTCTTCCTTGACCACCTGCACCAGCAGGATCTGCCGGCGCTTGATGACTTCCTGAATCTTGTACTGGCGGCGCACCGGCTTGCGGCGGCTGCGCACCTCTTCCAGCGCATCCTCGGCGCCTACGGATTCGATCTCGTGGTCGTCCGGATGCGAGGACTGCACCTCTTCCAGCATGCCGCGATCATTGTCCTCGGAGGTGGCTTCGCCACTTGCCTCGCTGGACGACCTTTCGTCAGCCGGCTCCGCCGCAGGGACAGCTTCGGAGATCACATCCGCTTCGACGCTTGCCGCGATCGATGTCGGGCCGCCTTCCGACGGTTCGGTCCCGGATGTCTCGGCGTCGGAGGCTTCGCTGTCGCCATGCCCGGCATGATCGTCATGCCCGGCGGTATTGGCCGCGGCATGCTCGGAAGCAGGCGCTTCGGAGACGGCATCGCTGCCGGCATCGCCATGTTCGCCGTTCTCATCATCGGCGCCGGCGTCGCGCTTGTGTTCGCCGCGCTCACGACCCTTGCCGCCGCGCCGGCGGCCGCGCCGGCCGCGATCGCGACTCTGGCGGTCGTCGCCGTCATTGTCCTCGTTCTCCTCGTCCTCGGCTTCCTGCGCTTCAGCGCGCAGCAAAGCCTGACGATCGGCGACCGGGATCTGGTAATAGTCGGGGTGAATTTCACTGAAGGCGAGGAAACCGTGACGGTTGCCGCCATATTCGACAAAGGCTGCCTGAAGGGAAGGTTCGACACGCGTTACGCGGGCGAGATAGATGTTTCCTTTGAGCTGCTTCTTGTCCTGAGATTCAAAGTCGAATTCTTCAATACGGTTACCGCGGATAACGACAACGCGTGTTTCCTCCGGGTGGGAGGCGTCTATCAGCATTTTGTTGGGCATTATTTCGTTTCCTCCCGGCAGCCGTCAGCCGCAGCTTGCGAGGCAAAGCCCGCTGCTGCGTGTCTGGGATGTGGGTGCCGGATGTCTGAATGTCCGCCGGACGCCGCTTGAGCGCCATGGCGGTGCCGCCCGCAGCCACAATGGCGCGGTTTGATGCGGACCTTTCCATGATTGCGCTTGAAGCCATCGTCACCAGCAGAACCTTTTGAACCAAAGCCCGGACGAACCGGACCAGCTTGTTTGCTCATACAGAGCCGGCACGGGAACAAACCCGGCCGTTTTCCTCACGCAGGCGATTCCCCCGCCACGGGCGCACACCTGCGAAATTCGTCGCGATCACCTGAAGCCTTTTCGCTGGAGCGAAAGGAGCCGCCTTTCATCTGACCTGTAGCAGGAAGCTGCGGGAGAAGCGGTTCCAGGATTGCAGTGATCCACCATCGCTTTTATGATTTGACGGGGTGGAAGGCAACCCCGATTTCGGATGCCGGCAAAAAGCAGTGCCGTAACGGAAGCACAGGCCTTAATCCTCAATGAAAAGGCTTGGTTAACCTTCTCTGGATACCAATCGTTAATCGAGTCTGCGGCCTGACCGGCATTTCGACCAACCACGCGGGCGCAAGCGCCAAACCGGGAGCGACTGCAAAGAAATGGGACTGGCGGGCATCACAGACAAGGGCCATGGCCGTGCAGGCCGTTTCCTGCGCGCTGCCGGTGTGCTGTTGCTGCTGGCGCTTTGCCTTGCTTTTGCGCCGGTTTCACGCGCCGCCGATGCGCCACTCGGCGCCACCGCCTACAAGATGGCCGGCGACGCAACCAAGATGCGCATCGTCATCGATTTCGACCGCGAGCCCGACATCAAATGGTTCCTGCTGCGCGGCCCCAACCGGCTGGTCGTGGACCTGCCGCGCACCCGATTCGCCATTGGCGCGAAGGACGCCAAGGCCCGCGGCCTGGTCAAAGCGGTGCGTTATGGCGATCAGGGCGAGGGATCGCGGCTGATCCTGACCGGCAAGGGGCCGTTCTCGGTCGACAAGCTCGAGGTGCTCAAGAACGAGGACGGCGCAGGCTATCGCATCGCCATCGACATGTCGGCAGCCTCCGACCGCGAGTTCGACGAAGCCCTTGCCAACCAGGCGCTGACCACTGGCTCGACCGTCTCCACTGACAAGGGCTCCAGGGTCGGCACGGGGCCGATCTCCAATCCCGGGCATCGCTTCACCATCGTCATCGATCCCGGCCATGGCGGCATCGACGGTGGCGCCGAAGGCCTCAACGGCACCATCGAGAAGAACGTGACGCTGGCCTTCGCCACCGAATTGCGCGACAAGCTCGCCGCCGTCGCCAACTACGACGTGTTCATGACGCGCGATACCGACGAGTTCCTGCGGCTCGATGACCGCGTGCGCATCGCCCGGCAGCACGAGGCCGACCTTTTGATCTCGATCCATGCCGACACGATCAGCGTCAAGGGTATCAGAGGCGCCACCGTCTATACCGTCTCCGACAAGGCGTCCGATCCGCAAGCGCAGGCGCTTGCCGACCGTGAAAACCTCTCCGACCAGTTCGCCGGCATGGTGATCAAGGACGACAACAAGGAAGTCACCGACATACTGATCGACCTGATCCGCCGCGAGACGCATAATTTCTCGATGAGCTTTGCCCACACTCTGGTCGGCCAGTTGTCCACCAGCGTCGGCCTGATCAATAATCCGCAGCGTTCGGCCGGCTTCAAAGTGCTGAAAGCGCCCGATGTGCCGTCGGTGCTGGTGGAACTTGGCTATCTCTCCAACGCCAAGGATGAAGCGCAACTGCTCGACGCCGACTGGCGCGGCAAGGCGGCGCAGAGCATCACCAACGCCGTCGCCCTGTTTGCCTCCGCCAAGATGGGAACGGGAACCGGAGGCTGAGATGGTCGCCGCCGCCCACGACCGGAGGCAGCGTTGCACGACGACAACACCAGGCGCTTTTATTTCAGGTGGGGGATGCCTAAACCGGGCACTGCCGTATTTTGCCCACATGGTGGCGACATGGGTTTTCCATCACGGATCGGGACAGTTGCGAAGGCTTGCGCGAAAGGCGGCTTCGTCTAGGAAATTCCCGAACCTCGGACTGGAGCGGGCATGATTCGTCTTATCGGCTATTTCTTTGGTATCGGCACGACGCTGGCGCTTATGGTCGCCGCGGGCGTGGCGATATACATCAGCCATCTCTCGAAAGACCTGCCCGACTACGAGGTCCTGGCCAAGTACGAGCCGCCAGTGACGACCCGCATCCATGCTTCCGACGGCTCGCTGATGGCCGAATATGCGCGCGAACGGCGGCTCTATCTGCCGATCCAGGCGGTTCCGGACCGGGTCAAGGCGGCGTTCCTGTCGGCCGAGGACAAGAATTTCTACAACCATCCCGGCATCGACATCACCGGGCTTGGCCGCGCCATCTACGTCAACCTGCAGAATCTGGGTTCGGGCAGGCGCCAGGTCGGCGCCTCGACCATCACCCAGCAGGTGGCGAAGAACTTCCTCTTGTCCTCGGACCAGACCTACGAGCGCAAGATCAAGGAGATGATCCTGGCCTTCCGCATCGAGCAGGCTTATTCGAAGGACCGCATCCTTGAGCTCTATCTCAACGAAATCTTCTTCGGCTTCGGCGCCTATGGCGTTGCGGGCGCGGCACTGACCTATTTCGACAAGTCGGTCAACGAACTCACGGTCGCGGAAGCCGCCTATCTGGCGTCGCTGCCGAAGGGGCCCAACAACTACCATCCCTTCAAGCATGCCGACCGCGCCATCGAGCGCCGCAACTGGGTCATCGACCAGATGGTCGAGAACGGCTACGTGACGCGCGAGGAAGGCGACAAGGCCAAGGCCGAGCCGCTCGGCGTGACGCCGCGTCGTAACGGCTCCTATCTGTTTGCGGGTGAATATTTCACCGAGGAAGTGCGCCGCCAGATCATCTCGCGCTATGGCGAGAACGCGCTCTATGAGGGCGGCCTTTCGGTGCGCACGACGCTCGATCCGAAGATCCAGCTCATCGCCCGCAAGTCGATGCAGAACGGCTTGCTCAAATACGACACGCTGCGCGGCTATCGCGGACCGGTGACGCATATCGATGCTTCCGGCGACTGGGGCGTGGCGCTGGGCAACGTCAAGGGGCTGGAAGACGTGCCGGAATGGTCGCTTGCCGTCGTGCTCGACAGCTCGGCGACCGGCCTTTCCATCGGCCTGCAGCCGACGCGGCAGATTTCGGGCGATATCGTCAAGGAACGCATCGAAGGCGCCGTCAGCAAGGAAGACATGAGCTTCGCCATGCGCCATGTGGTCGATGGCAAGACGGTCAAGGCCAAGTCTCCGGCCGATGTACTGCAGCCCGGCGACGTCATCTTCGTGCAGAAGAACGAAGGGTCGGAAGGCGCCTACACGTTGCGCCAGGTGCCGGAAGTGGAGGGCGGCCTGATCGCCATGGATCCACATACCGGGCGCGTGCTGGCCATGGTCGGCGGCTTCTCCTATGCGCAGTCGGAGTTCAACCGTGCCACGCAGGCGATGCGCCAGCCGGGATCGTCCTTCAAGCCGATCGTCTATTCGGCCGCGCTCGACAATGGCTATACGCCGGCCTCGGTGATCATGGACGGACCGATCACCATCCAGAGCGGCACCACGACCTGGACGCCGAAGAACTATGACGGCACGGTGGCCGGCCCCGCGACCTTGCGCTCCGGTATCGAAAAGTCGCGCAATTTGATGACGGTGCGGCTCGCCAACGACATGGGCATGAAGCTGGTGGTGGAATATGCCGAGAGGTTCGGCGTCTACGACCATCTGGCGCCGTATCTGCCTATGGCGCTGGGCTCCGGCGAGACGACGGTGATGCGCATGGTGTCGGCCTATTCGATCATGGCCAATGGCGGCAAGTCGATCAAACCCTCGCTCATCGACCGCATCCAGGACCGCTACGGCAAGACCGTGTTCAAGCAGGACGAGCGCGGCTGCGAAGGCTGCAATGCGCCCGAATGGAACAACCAGCCCGAACCGGAACTGGTCGACAATTCCGAGCAGGTGCTCGATCCGATGACCGCCTACCAGATCACCTCGATGATGGAAGGCGTGGTCCAGCGCGGCACCGGCGCCACCATCGCCGAGCTTGGCCGCCACATCGCCGGCAAGACCGGAACGACCAATGACGAGAAGGACGCCTGGTTCATCGGCTATACGCCGAACCTCGTCGTCGGCCTTTACATGGGTTACGACACGCCGCGCGGTCTCGGCCATGGCGCCACCGGCGGCGGTCTGGCGGCGCCTATCTTCAAGGACTTCATGCGCGTTGCGCTGGACGGCACGCCCAATGTCGACTTCAAGGTGCCGGAAGGCATGAACCTGGTCGCCATCAACCGCAAGACCGGCATGCGTGCCGCGTCGGGCGATCCCGGCACCATAATCGAAGCCTTCAAGCCCGGCACCGGCCCCGCCGACAGCTATTGGGTGATCGGCATGGGCGCCGACGGGTCCAACGGCGCCGGCGGACCGCTATCGCCGCAGGCTACGGAAGCTATCCAGGCACCCGGCGGCGGACTCTACTGACGACCTGATTTTTACGTCGAATGGGCTGGCTTGTTGAGCCGGCCCATTTCGCTTTACAGGCAGCAATGCCGTGCCTATGTATCGCGCCGACCCAAGCGCCACTTTAAAAACAGGACAGAACAACCAGCCATGCGCGCGGAAACGCAGAACATTGTCGACGAGATCAGGCAGGCGATCACCCTGCTGAGGAGGCATCTTTGACTGGGATCAGGCCATAAAGCGGCTTGAATACCTGAACGTGCGCGCCGAGGATTCCAGCCTCTGGAATGATCCGCTGGAAGCGCAAAAGCTGATGCGAGAGCGCCAGGGCCTCGAAGACGGGATCGCCGGCGTCAAAAGCCTGACGCAGGCGCTGGAAGACAATATTGGCCTGATCGAACTGGGTGAGGAAGAGGGCGACCAGAGCGTGATCGCCGAGGCGGAAGCAGCCCTCCGCTCGATGCAGGGCGAGGCCAAGGCCCGCCAGGTCGAGACGCTGCTGTCGGGCGAGGCCGACGCCAACGACACCTATCTCGAAGTCCATGCCGGCGCCGGCGGCACCGAGAGCCAGGACTGGGCCTCGATGCTTCTGCGCATGTACACGCGCTGGGCCGAGCGTCGCCGTTTCAAGGTCGAAGTGCTGGAAGTCCATGACGGCGAAGAGGCCGGCATCAAGTCCGCCACGCTCCTGATCAAGGGCCACAATGCCTATGGCTGGCTGAAGACCGAGTCGGGCGTTCATCGCCTGGTCCGCATTTCACCCTATGACAGCAATGCGCGCCGCCACACGTCCTTCTCCAGCGTCTGGGTCTACCCGGTCGTCGATGACAGGATCGAGATCGACGTCTCGGAATCCGATGTACGCATCGACACCTACCGCTCATCCGGTTCGGGCGGCCAGCACGTCAACACCACGGACTCGGCGGTTCGCATCACCCATATCGCCACCGGCATCGCGGTTGCCTGCCAGGCCGAACGCTCGCAGCACAAGAACAAGGCGAAGGCCTGGGAAATGCTGCGCTCGCGCCTTTACGAGGAAGAGCTGAAGAAGCGCGAAGCGGTGGCCAATGCCACAGAAGCGTCGAAGAGCGACATCGGTTGGGGTCACCAGATTCGTTCCTATGTGCTGCAGCCCTACCAGTTGGTGAAGGACCTGCGCACCGGCGTCGAGAGCACCAGCCCGTCGAGCGTGCTCGACGGCGACCTCGACGACTTCATGGAAGCCTCGTTGTCGCAGCGCATCGAGGGCGGTGCCGGTGAAGCCGTGGCCGACCTCGACTAGGATATGTTCATATTCAGCTGAGGCCGGCCTGCGAATGGATGATACCTGCGCTTCCGCCACTTTCGACTCGGCTGACTTGAATAAGAACATCCCTTGGCGGGGGAGCGAAGGAGGAACCATGACTCGCAGGCTCACCGGCAAATGCTTTTGCGGCACGGTTCAGTATGAAGTGGCGGACGAGTTCGTCTATGCCGCGATCTGCCATTGTTCGAACTGCCGGCGCACCACAGGTTCCGCCTTCAAGCCCTTCGCCGGCATCGAGCGCGAGAAACTTGCCCTTGCCGAAGGGCATCACGGGCTCATCCATTTCGGCGATGACAGCGGCCACGATGCGCATTGCAGCCGCTGCGGCTCGTTGCTGTATTCGCTGGTCCGCGACGGCGCCTATGTCCATGTCGCCATGGGCACGCTGGTCGACGATCCGACGATCCGGCCGACCGCGCACATCTTCGTCGGCTCCAAAGCGCCATGGTTCACCATCGCCGACGACTTGCCGCAATATGAAGGGCATGTGATCGCCGGTCCAGGCGAAGTATAGGCTGGAACCACATTCGGCCAATCCCGTTGTTTCGATGCCCGTCTGCCGGGAGTTGAGCCTGGCCTTGGATCTCGTCAGCGGTTGCAGATAGCGGCGTAGATGTGCGGCCTCGCGCAGCAACTTCTTGCGCCAGCCAAGGAATCAGCCCAGCATCCGAGGGCTGGAAGAGAAAAAGCATTTATGGCCGGACGCGGCATATCTGCGACCTGACGATCCGGCCACTGGGAAGACACGTTCCGGGAACGGGCAAGCGAAACGCTTGATGCTCGTTTGAAAGGAACGCTTCCATGTCTGCTGCCACTCTCCGATCGGCCAGAGCCGTTCAACCGGCTGGCCGACTCCTGTTTTCCTTGTTCGTCACCCCGATCTTTGCAATCGCGATGCTTGCGGCGGTGCTGACCGGACCCGCCTTCGCCCATGACGCCAAGCCTACGGCGGCGAAGCCGCAAGGCTGGAGTTATCCCTTCGCCTGCTGCGCAAACTACGACTGCCGCACCACCCATACCGGCGAGGTGCTGGAAAAGCCGGAGGGCTATGTGATCGCCGGAACGGGGGAGGTCGTTCCGATGAGCGACAAGCGGGTCAAGGACTCACCCGACGGCGATTTCCACTGGTGCGCGCATCAGGCCGGCCTCGACGCAGGCAAGACGATCTGCCTGTTCGTGCCACCGCGTTCCTACTGAGTTCTGTTGGCAGTTCTCATCGGAAGGCCGGCCTTGGTGGTGCTGAAGGCGCTTGCGTCAGACGGAAGCAGCGAGTGCCGAGGCGAAGTCGCGATACGGGCGCAGTGGGCGACCCAGAAGTGCCGTCAGGCGCTCGACGTCGCCGGCCTCGGGCAGCATCCCGTCGGTGAAGAAACGCTCGCCCATCAGGCGCATGTCGTAGGCCATCCAGGCGGGCAGGAACTGCTTGAGATTTTGCTCAAAACCCTCCGTATTGTCGCCGCTGTAGCTGATCGGGCGGGCGAGTACGTCTGACCAGATTGCGGCAATGTCCGTCCCGGTCAGTGTCTGCGGACCGACGAGGTTGATCCGCTCGAACGCAAGCGGCTCCTTCGACAGTTCGCGACGCAGCAGCTCAAGGGCGGCGATCTCGGCGATATCGCGGGCGTCGATCATGGCGAGGCCCTTGGGGCCGATCGGCATTGGGTAGGTGCCGTAGCCGGTGATGACGTCTTCGACCGTCAGATCGTTCTGGATGAAGTAGGCCGGGCGCAAGATCGTAGCTTTGAAGTCCATCTGCTCGATCATTCGCTCGACGCCGAACTTACCCGCGAAATGCGGCACGTTCACATAGACGTCAGCGTGGATCACCGAGAGATAGACGATCCGCTCGATGCCGGCCGATCGGGCGACGTTCAAGGCGATCAAAGCCTGGGTGAATTCGTCCGGCACCACGGCGTTCAAGAGAAACAGCGTGGAAACGCCAGACATGGCTTTGCGCAGCGAATCGACATCGAGAAAGTCGCCTTGCACGACTGATACGCCTGCCGGAAAACTGGCTTTCGACGGATCGCGCACGAGAGCACGCACATCGGCGCCGCGCTTGGCGAGCTGTTCGACGACTTGGCGGCCGATATTGCCGGTGGCGCCGGTAACGAGAATGGTCATGGAATTTCTCCTGTTGGGTTGCTTGACAGCCCCAATATGTGTGGCTCACAAAGAGCCCAGTAGACGGCAATTTTAGACACGTCGTCTCACTGGTGGGACAGTCATGGATCTTTTAGCCCTTGCCGATTTTAACCTGGTGGCTCGCCATGGCGGCTTCGGCAAAGCGGCAAGGTCCACCGGCCGGCCCAAGGCAACGTTGTCCCGGCGCGTTGGCGAATTGGAAAGCAGTCTCGATCTGCGTCTGTTCGAACGGGGTGCGCGTAACCTGAAGCTGACCGAAGAAGGACGGGCGCTCTTCGAGCGGACGGGGGCGTTGCTTGCCGAGCTGGACGAGACGGCATCGGCGATTGCCTCGGGCGGTCAGAGACCCAAGGGCAGATTGCGGATCAGCGCGCCTTTGCATTTTTCGCAGACTGCAATGGGGAGGATCGCTGCGGGATTTGCCCTGAGGTATCCTGAGGTGAGGCTTGAAGTGACCACCGAAGACCGGCATGTCGACATGATCGAGGAAGGCTACGATCTGGTAATCCGGGTCAATCCGGATCCCGATGAAAGCCTGGTCGGACGGGCGTTTCTCCGCGACCGCCTGGTCGTTGTGGCGAGCCCGGACCTTCCTCGCCCGACCGATGGGCTCGCCGCTCCTGGCGTTGCGCGCGGGACAGGCGAGCGGCAAACATGGCAGGTGAAGACACCAGGTGGCTGGGCAACACTTAGAATCGAGCCGATCCTCGCCTTGTCGACACTCATCATGGTCCGCGATGCGGTGCGAGCCGGCGTAGGCGCAGGACGGCTTCCCATTTCGTTGGTGGCCCACGACCTGGCTGACGGCACACTGGTGAATTGGGGGGATATTGACGGCCCCGAAATTTCTCTATGGACGCTCTACCCGTCGCGGCGGCTGCTCAGCGCGCGCGTGTCGGCGTTCCTGGATTTTCTGAAACAGGCTTTCCCAAACGGGACGCCGGACGAACTGGCCGCCTATATCGGCAGGTGACGACGATTGGGAGGTGACGACGGGTCCGCTTCGGCCAGAGCGCCGCTCGGCTCGATCGATCGGAGCCTGCTGACAGACAGTTGTCAGGAGCCTTCCTTTATGGTGCCTTGCCGCATGGGTGGCGGCAACGGAGAGGAAAGCTTTTCATGACCATCAAGGCCAGCTGTCATTGCAAGGCGACGACGTTCGAGGTTTCGCAGGCGCCCGAGACGGTAACACAATGCACCTGCTCGTTCTGCTCCAAGCGCGGTTCGCTGTGGGCTTACTACGTTCCGTCGCAATTCAAGCTCACCAGCTCGCCGGAAAACGTTTCCTTCTATCAATGGGGATCGAAGACCGTCAAACACGGGTTTTGCGCCATTTGCGGCTGCGGCACCTTCACCGAAACGCCGGACTGGTCAACCGGCAAACCGGACTTCGACAATCCCAAGATATCAGTCAATTCGCGGCTGTTCGACGATTTCGACCTCGACAAGGTCGAGGTGGTCGTCATTGACGGCAAGAACCTCTGGTAGGCCAGCACCAGCCACCGAAGCGGAAGAGTGGCGCGAGCGGGGAAAAGCCGCTTTCGCCGCTCGGTTTTTCGCCGCATTTCATGTTACAAGACCGGAGAAGGGCTTATATGCGCGAGCCGCAAAGGCCGCGCTTTGGAGAGGGACGATTCTATGAAAAAGACTGTGCTCGTCGCCGTTGCGACGGCTGTGCTGGTGAGCGCCTGCACCACGACCGATCCGTACACCGGCGAACAGAAGGTTTCGAACACCGCAGCCGGCGCCGGCCTTGGCGCCCTGGCGGGTGCGGGCCTCGGCCTGCTTGCCGGCGGCAATGACCGCCGCAACGCGCTGATCGGCGCCGGTATCGGCGCGCTGGCCGGCGGCGCCATCGGCGCGACCATGGACCAGAACGAGGCTGAACTGCGCCGCCAGCTCGAAGGCACCGGCGTCAGCGTCACCCGCACCGGCGACCAGATCATCCTCAACATGCCGTCCGACATTACTTTCAACGTCGACCAGGATGCGGTGAAGCCCGGCTTCTACCAGGTGCTGAACTCGGTTGCGCTGGTGCTGAAGAAGTTCAAGCAGACCACGGTCGACGTGTTCGGCCATACCGATTCGACCGGTGGCGACGAACACAATTTCGATCTGTCGCAGCGCCGCGCATTGGCGGTCGCCAACTATCTCTCAGGCCAAGGTGTCGATTCGCGCCGCTTCGCCGTCACCGGATTCGGCAAGACCCGTCCGATCGCGTCCAACGGAACGGCGGCCGGCCGTGCGCAGAACCGGCGCGTCGAGATCCAGCTTTCGCCGCTGACCTGAATTGTTCGGCATCGAAATGCGAAGGCGGCCCCCGCAAGGGGCCGCTTTCTTTTTGGGCTCCTGTGGTCCGTCAAAAGGTCTAACGCATTAGAGATTTCTAATAATTCCTTTCCGGAGGCCTTGGAAGGGATTAGCATTGGTGCGGTTCCAGAGGGGATGGGGCGATACAAACGGCCGCGCAGTCACTTAGTCGGCCCCGGTCCTGCACGGCCAGATAGGAAATCTGGGAGGAATGCATGACAAGAACAGCTCGTCTTGGGCGTTGCGGCGTCCTCATTTTGACAGGTCTGGTCTCTGCTTGGTGCGCAGCGGCCACGGCTCGAGCCGAGGACGCCAACAAAGCCGACATCGAAGCGTTGAAGAAATCGCTCGCCAAATATGAAGACTACACGGTCGCCGTCCGCGACCTTTATCTGTCGACTGTCGGGTGCGTCTATTACAGCGGGGACAGGATCGAGGGCGCAATGGACTATCCGAAGGGCGCTATGGGCATCCATTTCGTCAACGTCCCGAGTGTCGGTCAGAAACTCGATCCGATGCGCCCCAATGTGCTGATCTACGAGCCGACCAAGAAAGGCTTGAAATTGGTTGGCGTGGAATGGCTGGTGCCCCTGACGCCAGACACCAAGGAACCTCCAAAACTATTTGGCCAGACCTTCATGGGACCGATGGAAGGGCACTATCCGCTCATTCCGAGGGAGTTCGTCCACTACGACCTTCATGCCTGGCTGTTCAGAGACAATCCGAACGGCATGTTCAGTCCGACCAACCCGAACGTGAAATGCAGCAAGGCAGAGTTTCCGATGCTGGAAAAACCGACCAAGATGATGCCCGGCCCGATGTGACGGACGGGCCAGGATAGGAGCGTGCCAAGAGTGCAAGCTGGCCGGCTGCATTTGAGAGCGCTCGGGATCAGGCTCGGACGACGATCGGCATGAGGGCCGGCGCGCATGAAGGCTGCCCGCATGAAGACAGGTATCTGGTCGCAGAAGCCGACAATGGCGCTGCGAGCCGTGAGTCGAAGGTAAAAGCGGCCCGCAAGGGCCGTTTTGTTTGGCATGTCGGACCCTGTAATCAAGGCCTACGAGGTCGGCTGATCGACAATTGCCGCCACGATACGGCGCATGATCGGCAAGACCAGCAGCAGACTTGGAAAGCCCACTAGCCATGATGCTCCCCATGCATACGGCCAGGTCGCCACGAAACCGGTTGTCCAGCCCGCATTGATCAGCGTCGCTACCGCGGAAACAATGCACGACATCAGGATGGAAAGTACGAATGGCATTACCAGCACATTGTAAGAGGCCGGTAGCTTCCTCGATTTCAAAACCTTGTGGGATGACGGTCGCATCAAATATCTCCTTCTCAAAAAGTGGAAGTATGCGCGGCTGGGCGCAGTCAGGCGGCCTGCGCCATTTGCAGGGCCAGGTTTCGAATAAAGCCGCGCAACGAACGCGGTTCGCGGCCCAGGGCGGCGCGCAATGTCAGACTGTTCCCACCAAGGCCATAGCGGGCGTAGTGGGCGTATATTTTGGCCAGCACCTGCATTTGGCGGTCATTGTAGGGAAGGCGTGCCTCGGCCGCCCACTCGCCAAATGTCGGCTCACCAGAAGAGATGGGTCGGCCAAGTTCCTCACTCATCATCGCAACGATGTCTTCCCGGCTGTGCATGCCGTCAGCGCACAGATCGAGGGTCGCGTAGGACAATCGCGCTTCGGTTAGGGCGATCGCCGCCACCTCAGCGACATCGCGGTAGTCGACGCGGGCCAGCTTCGCCGTCTTTGGAAACGGTTCCGAGAAAACACCATGTTCAACGACGGACGGCCAGGCCGCTGCGAGGTTCTGCATGAAATTGGCAGGGTGCAGAATCGTATATTCCATCGTCGTCGAGTAGAGAGCAGCCTCGACAGGCACCTTGCTGGCATGGTTCTTCAGTCGCGTATTGGTAGGCTGGATCACCGACGAGAAGACGAACTTTCGAACTCCTGCTCGCGTGGCGGCCTCAACCATGGCAACGCCCATGGCTGCTTCATCGGGAGCAAAAGCCGGCCCAATGTGAAAGACGCCGTCGACGCCCGCGACCGCCCTTTCGAGGCTCTGACGATTTCGCAAATCTCCTGTCGCAACCTCGGATGCCCAGCTTCCGGGCCTTTTCGGCATTCGCAGGGTCGCGAACGAGCGCTCGAACATTGGCACTGCGGCGGACAAGTTCAGGCACGACAAGTCCCGCAACTCGGCCTGTGGCACCAACAACCAGAACAGTTGGATTGGCTACTTGCATGACGATTTCCTTCCATCAAGCCTGTCCTCGCGGGACAACTTGCAGAGAGGTACGACGTCGCAATTGTCGTTACAATTACCCGTTTTTGCGATATATTATGTCGAATGTCGGGAGAATGCATGAGCCGGATGGACGATTTCGAGGCTTTCATCGCGATCGTCGAGCATGGAAGTCTGACGACTGCCGCACATCGGCTGAACCGCTCGCTGCAGTCGGTCAGCCGGTCCCTGGCGGCACTGGAGCAATCAGTCGGCGTCGAGCTGATCCACAGGACAACGCGTCGCTCGACACCGAGTGAAGTCGGAGCAGCCTTTTTCAACCGGATCAAACCCGCGGTCGACGACATAAACGACGCAAGACTTCAGGCGATCAATCAACGATCGGAGCCGGCAGGCGTCCTGCGCATCGGGGCGCCGGTTCTGTTTGGCCCGAACGTCCTGATGCCTGTCATCGCGGAATACATGCGGACATTTCCCCGGGTCGAGGTCGATCTTCAACTTTCCGATGGATTTGCCGATCTTGGCGCCGAAGGTCTCGACCTGGCAATACGCATCGGCGATTTGCCGGATTCCAACTTGAAAGCCAAACGCCTGGGAGCGTTGCGGCGCGTTGTGTTCGGCGCGCCTTCCTATTTCGCGCGGTGCGACCGGCCGGCCCATCCCTTCCAGCTGAGTGAGCACAGTTGCATCATCAGAACCGCTAACGAGCGTCCAGGTGAATGGACGTTTCAGATCGACGGGAAACCCCGGACCGTGAAGGTCGCAGGCGCTTTTCGCTCCAATCTGATGACCTCGGTCTATGCCGCCGCAATCCACGGACTGGGTTTGGGCTTCTCGCCTCTGTGGCAGATAAGACATTTGGTCGACGACGGTCTCGTCGAACTGGTTTTGACGGAATTCGAGCCGGCACCGGTGCCGATCCATGCCTTGTGGCAGGAAGGCCGGTCATCTTCGGCCAAGGTTCGGGCATTTTTGGATTTATTGGCATCCCGCCTGGAACTGAAAAGCCTGTAGCATCGACGGGCTATTTAAGCCCTCCAGGCCGGAAGCGATCGGGTAGATCGAGCCTGTCTTGCGATTACCGCGCATGGCGCCGACTGATCCTGGAGCGGGCTCCAGATCTCACATCCCCGTCGCGTCCAGGCAAGCCGCGCGTCCTCGGGACGCCGCGGCTTATGGGATCAGACCTTGGCGACGATCTTCATGAAGGCCGGCATGTCGTCGCCGAAGCCGACGGTGCCGTCATTGTCTTCACCGCGGTTGTTGCCGCGGGCAGGGCGGCTGTTGCTGGCGCGCTGCGGCCTTGTGTCGCCGCGTTCCGGGGCGCGGTTCTCGTTGTTGCGATCGGAGACCTTGCGGTCGCTGTTTTCGGAGCGGATCGCTTCCTTGCGCTGATGCCGTTCGCCGATGTCGGCGACCGCGGCCTCGGCTACCACCGGCTGTTCCTCGCGCGCGGCATCTGCCGCCGGCGCGTCGTCGCTGCGCTTGGCATGGCGTTCGCGCGGCTTGCGCTCGCCACCGTCCTTGCGATCATGGGGCTTGCGGTCCTCGTCCTTGCGGCCGGCGCGGCGCGGAGCGCCACGGCCACGGCGGGGCGCTTCGTCCTCGCCGCCTTCGCTGGCGACCACGGTCGACAGGTCGCCGTCATGCCACTCGATCTTGTTGCCGATCAGCCGCTCGATGGCGTCGATGTATTTGGTGTCGGACTTGGTGGCGATGGTGAAGGATTTGCCCGAGCGTCCGGCGCGGCCGGTGCGGCCGATGCGGTGGACATAGTCTTCGGCGTGGATCGGCACGTCGTAGTTGAAGACGTGGCTGACGTCGGGAATGTCGAGGCCCCGCGCGGCGACGTCGGACGCCACGAGATAGCGCAATTTGCCATCGCGGAAATTGGCCAGCATCTGCATGCGGGCGCGCTGGTCCATGTCGCCATGCAGGGCGCCGGCGTCGAAGTCATACTTCAACAGCGAGCGGAACAGCTCCGCGACCTCGACCTTGCGGTTGCAGAAAATGATAGCGTTCTTCAGCTCGGCGTCTTCGGCCTTTATCAGATTGCGTAGCGTCTCGCGCTTGTCCCACGGCTTGGAGCCGGACTTGACCAGGCGCTGGATGATGTTGGTGGCAGCGGATGCCGCCTTGGACACCTCGACGCGCACCGGCGCATGCAGGAATTTCTCGGTGAGCTTGGTGATCTCCGGCGGCATGGTCGCTGAGAAGAACAGCGTCTGCCTGGTGAACGGGATCATCTCGCAGATGCGCTCGATGTCGGGGATGAAGCCCATGTCCAGCATGCGGTCGGCCTCGTCGATGACGAGGATCTCGACGCCGTTGAGCAACAGCTTGCCGCGCTCGCGGTGATCGAGCAGACGGCCGGGCGTGGCGATCAGCACGTCGGCGCCGCGCTCCAGCTTCTTGTCCTGCTCGTCGAAGGAGACGCCGCCGATCAGCAGCGCGATGTTGAGCTTGTGGTTCTTGCCGTATCTGATGAAATTCTCTTCGACCTGCGCGGCGAGCTCGCGCGTCGGCTCGAGGATCAGCGTGCGCGGCATGCGGGCACGGGCCCTGCCTTTTTCGAGGCGGGTCAGCATCGGCAGCACGAAGGAAGCCGTCTTGCCGGTGCCGGTCTGTGCTATGCCCAGAATATCCTTGCCGAGCAAGGCATGCGGGATGGCGCCAGCCTGGATCGGCGTCGGCACGGTGTAGCCCGCATCGGTGACTGCGGAAAGGACCTTGGGCGACAGGCCGAGGTCTGAAAAGGTCAACGCTTCTGGAGCGGTCGTGGTGTCTGAGGACAAGAGTTGCTGTCTTTGGCTGGTTCGGGGAAGCGCAACGGCATCCGTCGCGGCAAGCACAGCGTGCCTGCAAGATTGGTATTGCGATTAGGCGCAAGCCCGCGATTTGTCAACAGAAACGGGCGGGATTGGCACGATTGTGAAAACGTAAGCTTAATCGCGATGCTTAATTAGGTAGTCACTCTTTGCGCCGGCTCAATAGCGAAATTGCTCGGCGAGAATGCGTTCGTTCCACGAATGGTTGGGATCAAACAGCAGCGTCGCCGTCGCAGTCGGCGATTCCCGGACCGTCACGGAAGCCACCGCCTTGACCTCGGTATGGTCGGCAGCGGTGTTCACCGGGCGCTTTTCCGACTCCAGAATATCGAAGCGTACGGTCGCCTTGTTGGACAACAGGGCACCCCGCCAACGGCGCGGCCGGAACGGGCTTACCGGGGTCAGCGCGAGCAGCGGCGCATCCAGCGGCAGGATCGGACCGTGCGCCGACAGATTGTAGGCGGTCGAGCCGGCCGGCGTCGCGATCATCACGCCGTCGCAGTTCAGTTCCTCGATGCGGACCTGCTCATCGACGGTGATGCGGATCTTTGCCGTCTGGTAGGACTGACGCCACAGCGCCACCTCGTTGATGGCGAGTGCCGAAACCGTCTCACCCTCATGCGTCACCGCCAGCATTTCCAGCGGGCGGATCGTTTCGGCGACCGCGGCAGCAATGCGCTCGGTGAGGCCGCCGACGCGGTACTCGTTCATCAGGAAGCCGATGGTGCCACGGTTCATGCCGTAGACCTTCTTTCCCGTGCTCATCGTGTCGCGCAAGGTCTGCAGCAGGAAGCCGTCGCCACCCAGCGCCACCACCACCTGGGCGTCGTCGAAGGATGCCTGGCCATAGCGGGCCGACAGGCTCTCCATCGCCGCCTTGGCATCGGCAGTGTCGGAGGAGACGAAGGCGAAATTGGCTTTGCTCATGACATTCCGATGGCGGTCGGCCGATGGCGGTCGGCGGCGGTTGCGTGGGGTAGCATGGGCAAGCGCATCTGCAAAGGGAGGCATCGTCGGCGCAGTTGCGGCCGCGGCGAAACGAAATCGGCGGCTCGCGCTTCATGTCGCCGGAACGGCGAATGTGATGGTTAAGTGCGAGCTTAAGCACTCGTAAAGCCTGATCGATCATGTTAGCCGACAGAGGATGGGTGGCTGGGGGGCTAGCCAGTCGAGACCTGTCTATTGCCGGTGACACGCCTGATTATCGTCTTCCTTGTGATGGGAAGTTTCGCCCTTCTCTTTGCGGAGCTTGTGCGGCAGTCCGAAGACATGAGCTCCAGGCCGATGGCCTCACGCTGCGGCGGCGCCGGCGTGCCATGCCCGCAAAACGCATTGTAGGCGAAGCCAATCCGCCAACGACGATCCGTCGCCTACTGCCCGACAATCCTCAGATTGGCGTTGCCGTAGAATGTGTAGGCGAGATAGGTCGGATCGCCGGTCCGGTAGAATTCTCTGCGGACATCCTGCAGGATCTCGGCCAGATAGACCGGCCCGTCCTTGATCCGCGTGCTGATGCCGCCATAGAAATCGGTCGAGAAGGCCGCTGCCGCGCGGTCGGTCAGTGGCCACATGCCGCCGATGAAGCCGGAAGCGCCGCCCGCCAGCACCGCCGGACCCCAGCCCTGCACGAAGCCGCCGAGCATCTGGGAACGGCCTGTGTCGCAGGCGTTGAAGAAGTAGAACGGATTGCCCTTGCCATGCGCGGTGGCGACCAGCGCAGCCCATGTATCCGGGTCGAGCGACTGGTCGACGAGATCGATGGCAAAGACCGGCCGGCCACTGCTCGGCTGGTTGACCTCGCCATGACCGGAGAAATGAATGAAACCGGTCGAGACTTCACCGACCAGTTTCTCGAAAGAGGTGAAATCGCCATCGAAGCGGCGGTAGCCGTAAAGCTTGCTCAGCGCCGCGATCTCGTCCTGTTGGAAGCGCAGCGAGCGTTTGTCGACATAGGAGGGCGCGACAGCCGCGACGCCGGTGAAGGTCATGCGGTCGAGCGGGTTGTCGACTTGTGAGGCACTGCTGCGCGGAGCCCAGCGCGCCAGCCGGTAGCCCATGCCGAGAAAACCGTCGGCGATGGCGCCGTCGGCGCTGCGCGGGCGGATCAATTCCCAGGGCAGCGTCGGGCTGTTCGAGGTGATCTGGATCGAATGGAGTTCGCCTTTGCCGCGCAGCGACCAGAACACGTCCTTGAACGGTTTCGGCACATAGTCGCGGTAGAGCGCATCGCCAAAACCTTCGGCGGCGAGCGTGACAAAGCGCTTTTGCGCCCCCGTATCGCTGCTTGCGGCAGGCTGCTGCAGCGAAACGGCGCCGCGCAGGCTCAATCCGAGCTGCAGCAGGCGGCGGTATTCGGAGTCCAGCCATGCCGCCATCTCAGGTGGCGTCGAGAACGTATCGGTCACCGGACCGGCCAGATGCGGCGAATGGATGATGATCTGCCCCGAACCCAGCCCGCTCGGATCGTCATAGAGGATGGTCACGTCGAGATCGGGGACGTCATCGCCGGCTGCGCCGCCGAGCGTCACATTGCCAGTTACCGCCGGCTGCGGCGCCGCTGCGGCCAGCATCAGCATGGCAGGTGCTGCGGAGCGTTCGGCTGTGGCGCTCAGAGCGGCTGCCTCGACAGGCGCGGTGCGGCGAATGATAACCGACCGCGATGCCGATCCCAGGAACCTCCCGGCGCTGTAGATGCGCGCGATGAACTGGGCCGGCTTGCTGTCCTTGGCGATCGGCCGCGCCTTGACGTCGAAGCGGACGAAGTCGCTGTCGCCCTGGCGGTAGAGCGTCGTCCGTCGGCTCCATTTGCCGCCGTCAGCGAGATCGAAGCCGGAGGCGAACAGATCGATATCGATCGGCCATTGCTCGGTTCCCGCCGGCATCGCCATGGCCAGGGCGCCATCTTCCGTCACCGACGAGCCCGGCGCTGCCTTCACCTTCACTTCGGGCGTGAATTGCTCTTCGGTAAGGGCGATCGAAACGGTCACCGTCTCGCCGGCGACAATCTCATCCGGCGCATCGATGGTTGGATGGCGCACCACCTCGACAGCGCCCGTCTCGGGTTGTGGAAGGGCGCCGCCGGAAGGAGGGCTTTGCGCCTGGTCGATGGGCGGCGGCGCTGGTTTCGGTGGCGCCTGCGCCTCCGGCGGACTTTCGGCGCCGGTCGCGGGTGGCGGGGCCGATGTCATGCCGTCCTCAGGGGGGATCCCTGCCTTATCGGCATAGGCGCTAAGATAGCTTTGGCATGGACTGAAACTTGCGCTTTCGTGGTGGTTCGCGCCAGCGATATCGCAAGGCATGGAGATTTTGGCGCAGGGCCGC